>JAVIYP010000078.1:0-11052 GCA_031323845.1 Bacteroidales bacterium
TTGGGGTCAGCAACATAAGTTATGTCGCCGGTCCAGTTTACAAACTCCCAGCCCGGGTTAGCCGTGGCAGTAATGCTTGCCTCAGCGCCTTCCTGGTATGCGCCTGCGCCTGTAACCGAGCCTGTGTTTTCAGGATGCACTCCAAGGCTAAGGTTGAAAAATACCGGTTCTACCTCCTCCAGGAAATTGGCCGTAAGCGAAACGTTTTGTGCGGGCATGGTAACGGTAGTGCCGGCTGCATTGGGGTCAGCAACATAAGTTATGTCGCCGGTCCAGTTTACAAACTCCCAGCCCGGGTTGGCCGTGGCAGTGATGCTTGCTTCAGCGCCTTCCAGGTATTCACCTGCGCCTGTAACCGAGCCTGTGTTTTCAGGGCTGACATCAAGAGAAAGCATATAGAGATGTTCGTATTCCCATCGCAGAAAAGGATAACCATCATTAATATAAGGGTCTAATCCCCATACATTCTCAAAATCCCATCCGGCGTTTGTAAATGTATCCTGTGATTTCATTTGAGCGGTTGTTCGTCCGATGCCACAAGCACTTGAGTTCTGATTTGAGGTTGTTATATCCCAAAAACAATTACTACATGTTCCATTATTCAGCAGCCTTCCAACCAAACCACCAATTAAATGATCGCCATAAACTTCACCAGTTGAGTATGAGTTAATTATACCCGCAGCACTTAGATCACCGGTTAAGCCACCCGCAATAGCCCAGGTACCTATAACCGAGCCTCTGGCATAAGAGTTAAGTATTTCGGAGCTAGTTTCTGCCCGCCCTACAAGGCCTCCGTATACATTATGCATAAGGCTATTCACGTTGGCGTGACTAAAACATTCATCAACAAGCGATGAGCTGCTTATCAGGCCAACCAAACCACCAATGTGGTTCCAATCACTAGTGTTTACTTTCTGTAACTCTCCCGAAGTATTGCAGCGGTACAATGTTGAACTGATTGCGCGTCCTACAAGTCCGCCACCAATCTGATGGTGAAGAATCACTTGATGATTCAGAGAATTGGAATAAGAAACATCGGTAAGATCCGTAATTCTTCCTGCAAGGCTGCCAACTGAGTTGTAGCCGGTGATTTCTGCATATATTAATGAGATGTTTGTTAAAACTCCATCTGAAACAACCCCAAAAAGGCCTATGTTGTTTTGGTCCGGCCGATTGATAAATAATGAACTAATAGAATAGGAATTCCCATTGTATATGCCAGAAAACGGCACATCCATTGTTCCAATTGGAGTCCAGCCATATCCGTTAAACCATGTTTGTGTGGGTGAAGCATCAATATCAGCGGTTTGTATGAAATATTGGCCGGCAAAGGTATTTCCAGCCTCACTTTGCTCGGTTATCCAGGTAAGATTAGCAAGGTTGGCTACCTGGTAAGGATTGTTTTGGGTTCCATTGCCGTTAGGTAAACCAGCTGATAGAATTCTCCCATGTTTGTCAAGGGCCGGTTCACCAACCAAATTTCCATGCTCATCAACAAACTCATGGCCTGTTGTGGTGCTTTCACCATGTTTGGTCACTCCCTGAGCTAAAGTGGCAGTCGCAACCAAAACACTTGCTATGAATACTAGTATCTTTTTCATAATATGATTATTAATAGAAATAATCAAATTGAATCCTGTCACCGACTGTCAAATCATAAGAACCATTGTTTTCCGGATGATAAGTAACCGTTGAACCATTAAGCGAATACGCTGCATTGCTGATCCTGACACCGTTTATAAACAGCTTTACGTTGCTGCTGACGTGCGGTATGTGCGACAGCTCAAAAACCGTTTGTCCGGCGCCAGACGAAAACTCATCTGAATATCCGGTGATTGTTGGCATGTAATCAGGTGTAAATTTTACCCATGTTGATCCGTTGTAACGTAAGAGGTCGCCTTCAGCGGCCCCGCTTAAATCGAAGTTTGCTGTAAAATATGGGTCAGTCTCGCTCTTCAAATAACCCTCCTCACCATGATCACCCCAATCAAATGCAGTATCCCAGTTCTCAATGTCGCCTGATAAGATGCCTGAAGCAGGAGAGGCCGTAAACAACGGATCTGTCTCCTCCAGCAAATACTCCTGAAGGTCAATTATCTGGCTCTCGGTAATGGTAATGCCCTCCGACCTGTCCCAGGCTGTGAATAAGGGGTCGGTTTCCGTCTTAAGGTAACCCTCCTCTCCATGATCACCCCAATCAAATGCAGCATCCCAGTTTTCAATGTCGCCTGATAAGATGCCCGAAGCAGGAGAGGCCGCAAACAACGGATCTGTCTCCTCTAAAAGGTATGCCTGAAGATCTATGATCTGGCTCTCGGAAATGGTTATGCCCTCAGATTTGTCCCAGGCCGTGAACAGCGGGTCGGTCTCGCTCTTCAGATAACCTTCTTCACCATGATCACCCCAATCAAATGCAGCATCCCAGTTCTCAATGTCGCCTGATAAGATGCCCGAAGCAGGAGAGGCCGCAAACAACGGATCGGTCTCCTCCAGCAAATACTCCTGAAGATCGCTGATCTGATTTTCGGTAACCACAATACCCTCCGACCTGTCCCAGGCTGTAAATAATGGGTCGGTCTCAGTTTCAACATAATCGCCAAAATCCGTTATCTGGCTCTCTGTAATGGTTATGCCCTCGGATTTGTCCCATGCGGTGAACAGCGGGTCGGTCTCGCTCTTCAGATAACCTTCCTCTCCATGATCACCCCAGTCAAATGCAGCATCCCAGTTCTCAATGTCGTCCGCAAGGATGCCCGAAGCAGGGCTCTCCAGGAACAGAGGGTCAGACTCTTCCGTCAGATAATCTGCCAGAGAATGATCCCCCCAGGAATGTGCTTCATCCCAATCCAAAAGATTTGCCTCAGTTATTTCAGCAGCAGGAGAGTCCATAAAAACAGGGTCTGTTTCCACCATCTCGTCGCTGAGTGTTTCAGCAGTTTGAGCATGCAAAGCAAAAGGCACGCTCAAAAACTGCGTAACTCCCGTGATCGAATAATTGGTGCCGCCCTCCGGGTCTGCCTCCGTCTTCAGAAAGTAAGGACCGTCAGACCAGTCAATCCCTGAAAACATACCGCTGACAACAGACCCCTGGCCAATCACATAGGTGATCAAGCCGTTGGCATTACTGACCGGTGTGTGCGTTTCAACATAAACCGCAACGCCGTCGGCACTGCCCTGCAAGATGCTGATGCGCACGCCAATGGCAGTCTCTGCAATCGGCTGGTTCTGACTGTCGCGCATAACCGCCTGGTGCGTGATGCCCTGAGGAACCTGTGCCGCGATGCCTGTAGTCATCATAATGACCGCTAAAATGAGTAAGAGCTTTTTCATCTGTTTATATTTTCGTTACTGTTTGATTAAATGTGTTTTGTGTTTATGTCTAAGATGCTGATCAGATGTGCAAATGTGCAGATGTGAAGATGTGCAGATGTAAGGTTATTGTTTAATTGTTTAATGGTTGATTCGTTTAATCGTTTAATTGTTGATTCGTTGATTTTTCACTTTTCACTTTTCATGTTTCACTTAATCTGCCTTTAGCTTTTAGCTTGTAGCAAGAAAACCTGCCAACTGCCAAGAGCTAACAGCTGACCTCTCTTTCTTCCTTCGAGCTTCGAGCAGGTTTCTCCCTGCGTTCGAAATAAACTTCGAGCTTTTATAATCACCCCCCGGTGTGTCAAAATCTTCGACATGAGCGCTTCATGTAATGGTATTTTTATGTTTCCTGGTACTTCTGTTTTTATAAGGTTAACAGAAGGCTTACCGCCGTACGATCTTTTCATAATAATGCTCGCCCGCGCGGGTTAGCCTAACGGTGTAAACGCCCGGCGGCAGTCCCGACATATCGAACTGCAGCTGCTGTGTGTGAGAATCGGCCGGGGTTTGTTCGCTTATCAGCTGTCCGTGCATGCTCAGCAACGCAACCCTTACTTTGCCCTCCCGGAACCCGGCAAGCCTCACATAAAGCCTGGAGCCCACAGGATTCGGATATACCGAATAGGAGAAGCCGCCCTCAGGCACATCAATGCCCGTGGCATCATCCCGTATCGTAACCACCGCAACCTGCTCCGCATTCACATTCGCAGCAACAACCTCGCCCCAGTAAGGTAAGGCGCCGGGAGAGTGAAACCGCAAAAGCTCAATCATGCCCGGCGGAAAAACCGCATTCTCAGGACTGAACACCAGGGCGCGAAAACTTCCTTCGCTCCCGCCGGTAAACAAACTGTGACCCGAAAGCAACAGCTCCGGGTCTAAATGCTCCGAACCGCTGCCAACAAGCTCAAGCTGCAACCCCGTCAGCGTGCCGTCGCTCCAAAGCTCTATGCCCTGCGACGACAAGATCAAACGGGCCTCCGCAGATACAATGCCTTCATACACATACTTCTTACCGTAAAGAAATAGGTTCACCGTCCCTACAAGGTCAAGAATGTTGATGATCCCGTCTGCATTCACATCTGCATTCTCAAAACAAAAGGGCTGCGGATCGTGGTCAATGTAATATTCGGCAATGGCAATCACATCAAGCACATCCACCGCCCCGTCGCAGTTGGCGTCACCGGGCACAAAAAACGGCGTGCCAACGAAGTGTTGTACGCCGAATTGCATGCTGGCCGACGGGCCCGCCGCGAATATGTAATCGGTGAGGCCCGCCGAGTGGCTCATGCGTTCGCCCGTTACGGACGACGATTCGCCCCCCGCGGCTACAATGCCCTGTTGGGCACGGGCGGGCATCATACCCAGGCACACGCCCATGATAAGGGGCAGGATAAGTTTTGCAGGATTCATGGTGTGAAAAGTTATGTTTTGGTTGCTAATGATGGTGCTGCGGTAACCGTATTGTAAGTTGCTTACGAAACCAGGATTGTGTCAGCAACTTGATGTTTTTCGGCCAATAAATATAATAAAAAACGATAAAAACTAAAAAGGATGCGTTTATTTACGGCAGCATGGCGATGATGCGCAGGGGGGCGCCGCTGCCTCCTTTGATCTTCATCGGAAGGGCGACGATAAAACTACCTGACCCGGGCAGTTGTTCGAGCTGCGCCACATTCTCATAAATGGTGATTTCGGCATCACAAAGAATGCGGTGCGTTTTAAAGTACACGGATTGCCCCCGGTCGATGCTGGGTGTGTCAATACCCACGGCGTTGATGCTCCGGTTAGCGACGAGCCATTGCGCCGCGTCGGGATGCAGGCCCGGGAAACGCAGATGCGCCACGGCTTCTTCACCCTGGAGGTCGGTGCCGGTGTAGGCAAGCGGGTCGGGCCAGAACTGCCCGTAACCGGTTCGCAGCAACACGATGGCCCCGCAGGGAATGCGTCCGTGCTTGTTCTCCCAGGTAAGTAAATCCGACACTGATACCAAGTAATCCCGGTCTTCCAGGGCCTTTTCTGACACGTCAACAACAACGCCGGGGCCCATGAGCTCTTTCAGGGGAATCTGCTCTACGGTGCGACTGCCGGGATGTCCGAAATGCAACGGCGCGTCAAAGTGGGTGCCTCCGTGCTCTTCGGCAGAATAAAAAAAGGAAGCATAGAAGTAGCCTTTGTCTGTAAGCCCGTAAAAAACAGTGTCTTTGGTGAAGGGCTTGTTCGTTGGCCAATAGAGGGTGTGCTCCTCAAAGCTGTGGGTGAGGTCAACCCATTGGGCATTCATCAGGACCTGCATAGGGTCGGGACGGGAGCAGGAAAATGCCAGAACGATCATACCGGCAAGAACAATGTTTTTCATGGCGAAGGTGTTGATTAATGAGCAGGCTTGTGTGAAACATTCCAAAAATATCAAATTAATTGCTGGTGTATGCTTATTATGATGTGATGTGTGTTTTTGTGTGACGCAATGCGGATATCAGGTTCTGAAAGGCGTACACGCCTACAGTGTAAATCCGGATGTTTGTTTTGCCGCATAGCTTTATTACCGGTTGGCCTTCCGGTCAGTTGTTCCGGTGATTATTTTGTTTTATACGGTAGCGTAAAGTAAAACGTTGAGCCCTGGCCCGGCTGGCTTTCGACCCTGATCCCACCGCCCAATATTTCAACATACGCCTTGGATATCGCCAAACCCAGGCCTGCTCCCTGCAATGCATCCCTGTCTTCGATGTCGGCCTGCACAAAGCGGTCAAAAATCGCATGCTGCCTGTCCTCCGGAATGCCCCTGCCCGTATCGCTTACAAAGAATTCAAGTATTCGGCCGCTTTTCCTGCATCCGAAATCAATAATTCCCTCCCGGGAATATTTGACAGCGTTTTTAACCAGGTTGGTCAGTATGGCAATGAGTTTTTCGCGGTCAGTAATTATGATTGACTGCGCCGGAGGCAACGATGAAGAAAGCACCAGCTTCATCCCTTTTTCTTCCGTCTGTGGTTTAAAGAAATTATATATATAGTCGAGCTGCTCATTGACATTGACTTTCGACTGAATCACCTCCACAACGCCCGATTCAATTTTTGAAATATCAACGAGATTGTTGATAATGTTGAGCATTCTGACACCGCTCTGCTCAATCATTTCGATGTACTTTCTTTCCTGCTCTTCCGAAAGCCGGGAGTCTTTTAACAGCTCGGCAAAGCCGAGAATCCCGTTCATCGGGGTGCGTATCTCATGGCTCATATTCGCCAGGAAGGCTGATTTGAGCCTGTCGCTTTCCTGGGCTTTTTCCTTGGCCTTGACCAGGTCATTGATGGTGTTTTGTCTTTGCAAGGCCAGGCTGATCTGATACGAAATGAACTCAAGGATCTCCCGGCTACCGCGATCATATTCATCAGGATTGTGATAATCCTGTACCACCACTGCGCCAATCACATCCTCACCGATGAGCAAAGGCACGCCCAACCATACTTCGCACATATTGCCGATTTGGTCAATGACCCCTTTTGATATAAGTTTCAGTATTTCAGGTTTTTTAACCAGGAAGGTTTTCTTTTTCATTACAACCAGGCCTGTCATAGATCCTTTGGCCGGCCAGGTTTCAATCTGGTCTTTTTCGTCTGACTCATACGGCGCCGACAAACAACCACTGTTTTTATCATACAGGGCTATGTAAAAATTGGTAGTGTCAATCAGTTTAGAAAGCTGCTTTTTGATGATTAAAGTCAGTTCCTTTATATCGTTGGTAAGAAACGTGGCGTTGGCAATATTGTACAACACCTCTTCTTTGATTTCCTTATGCTTCTTATCGGTAATGTCAATGGCTGCAGCAAGAATTCTTTCAACACCATTTATCTTTATCGGCCGCAAAGTAACAAGCTCCCAAAAGATTTCACCGGAAATATGCTTGTTTTTCCATTCAAACTGCTGCGCGCCTTCCTGCACTGTCTTGTTGATCCATTGTTTCGCTTCTTTTACTGAATAGGGCGGTTGCAACCAGATGTCGTGCCGGCGCAACTCCTCCACATTTGCAAAGCCGTAACTGCTGTATGCCTGTTCGTTTGCATCAACAATGTCCCCGGTGTCTTTGTCATGAATATAGATGGACAGCGGCGATTTATCAAACAACGTTTTAAACCTTGCCTCGTTTTCTTCAGCTCTTTTTTTTGCCCTGAGGATTTCAGCTTCAGCTTTTTTACGGGCGGTAATGTCACGGATTATGGCCTGAATATAGGGCTTGTCGTTGATGCTGTAGTCGTTCAGGCTGACTTCCACATCAAACAAGGAACCGTTGCCGCGAACATGCCTCCATTCAAAAAACTGCTTTTCTCCCTGCAAAACCGTCCGGATTTTATCAAGGGCAGTTTTTTCAGAATCACTTCCGTCGGGTTGAAATTCCGGCGACAGCTCCCAGGGTCTCCTTCCAATAATTTGTTCTTTGGTGCGCCCATACAGTTCTTCCGTTCTTTTGTTGCATTCAATAATAGTTTCCGCATCCATAATTATGATCGCATCATTGGCAGTTTCAAAGAGGGTGCGGTATTTCGTTTCACTGTCCTTAAGCGCCTGTTTTGCCAGTTTCTGGTCTGTTACATCCCAAACCGTGGAAATAACCAAATCGCTGTCTTTCAGCGGAATATTCTGTGCAGACACATAGTTTACAATGTGCCCTTCTTTTGTGATGGGGATGTCGTGCCATTTCATCTTTTCCGGGTCGCCGCTTTCCATGTCGGACAACACCCTGCTTCGGATCTCTTCCCGGAATGTTTCGTCCTCATAAACAGCATCCCAAAACATATCGGGCTGAAGCAATGCCTCTTTGCTTACACCATAAAACCGCGCAAAATTATCATTGATGACCTCAAAACGCACCTGTGGTTTTACCGAGTTGAGGGCAATTCCAATGGGCAGGCGCTCAATGATCGTATTTATGAGCTGCTGCTGCTCTTTTATCTTGTCCTGGTGTTTTTTGAACACGGTAATGTCGTCAAAAATCGAATAGACCTGAAATGCTTTGTCTTCGCCCGGATGAAAAAGGGGAGTGGCTGTAATGGAAAGCCAGACATATTCATTTCTTTCTGGCACGAAGACACCTCTGACCACAGGTCCTGTTATCTTGCCTGTCCTCATGGCTGTCATGGCAGGGTGCTGATCCCCCGGCACTTTTTCGCCTTCTTCCGTAATCATATCCCAGCGTGGGTCTTCAGAGGACCTGCCTTTCATCTGGTCAAAGGATAATCCTAAAATGTGCTCCGCGGAAGGGTTGGCTGAAAAAATTTCCCCGCCAGCCGACTGATAAATCACGCCTTGCGACATGGTTTCAAAAAGTCGCCGATACTTTTCCTCACGCTCGCGCAATTCGGTCTCAAGTTGTTTCCTTTTTGAGATGTCGCGAATGATTCCACCAATCCCTTTCCGATTATCGTTGAGCATCACCGGGAATTTCTTTGTTTCGCAATAGCGGTTCCCCAAAAGTTCATCAACAATAAATGACGAGGTTGCTTCAAGCGCTCTTTTGTCGGAGGACTCACAAGGTGCTATCTTGCGTTTTTCGGCCAGTTCCTTGTCCGTTTTGCCGATCATGGCTTCCTGTGTGGTTCCGAAGAATTTTGCCGTTGCATCGTTGGCAAACAGGTACCTGCGCTGATCATCTTTCAGGAAGATCATATCTTCAATGGCATTGAGAAATGCCCAAAAGCGATCTTTGCTTTCTTTTAGTTCCACTTCGGTCGCGTACTTTTCCGTTGCATCCGAAAAAACCAGAACCACCCCCGTAGTTTCTCCCTGTTCGTTCTTTACAGGTGCAGCACAATCCATTATCCGGGATTTCTTCCCTTTCCTGCTGATCAGAAGGGTTTCGTCGGCTATCATCTCAACCCTGCCGCTTTCCATTACTTTTTGAACCGGACTTATAATCGTATTTCCGGTGGAGGCATCCACCATATGAAAAACATCGGCAAGTGATTTGCCCAGGACTTCACTTCTTGCCCAACCACACATATTTTCGGCAGCCGGATTTAAATCCTTTATGTTTCCCTGCCCGTCTGTGGTAACCACGCCATCGCCAATTGAATTAAAAACCGCCCGGTAGTTCGCCGTGCATTCATGGAGCATGCTGTTCTCCTTTTTTAATTCGGCAATCTCTTTTTTTAAGGACGACTGTATCGCGTTGTTTTCCTTTTTTATTCGTTTCAACTCGTCAGGAAGTCCATGTGCTGTTTTTTCTTTCATGGCAAGGCTTTTTAAACGTTATTCTGAGCCGTTAAAAATCAACTTCGGCGTGTTAACAGGGTGCGCGGCGTCCGGGTCTTTTTCACCGCAAATGAATCTTGATTTAGTGCCTTTCACCGGGTCTGTAATAGTTCATGGCCTCAGGCAGGAACTTTCTGGCTGCCCTGACCCGTGATTGGTTGGCCGGATGAGTGCTCAGGAACTCCGGCATCTGCCGGTCTCCGGAAAAGGCGATCATGCGCTCCCAGAACGCCAGGGTGTGGGCCGGATCATAGCCCGCCATGGCCATAAACACCATGCCCAGGGCGTCGGCCTCATATTCGTGCCGGCGGCTGTATGCCAAAGCGCCGAGGGTGCCTCCGGCACCATAGGCAAGCATAAACAGGTCCTTTGTCTGTTCAGGCTTTTCCCTCATCGCAACATCCAAACTAACGGCGCCCATGGTCAGCAGCAATTGCTGACTCAGACGTTCGTTGCCATGGCGGGCAACCACATGGGCAATCTCGTGCGACAACACCACGGCCAGACCGTTTTCATCTTTTGTCAAGTCAAGAATGCCCGTATAGACGGCTATTTTCCCACCCGGCATGGCCCAGGCATTCACCACATCGCTCTCAATGAGGTTAAAATCCCATGTAAACTCCTGAACGCGGGATGCCTGACCCGTATCCCGGAGGTAATCTGTCACCGCTCTGCTGATGCGTTCACCGGCGCGCTTTACCAGTTGCGCCCGGGGGTCAGCAGCCGGAACCACAGTGTGCTCTTTCATGAACGCCTGGTAGTTTGCAGCAGCCATTTCTCCCAATAAGCCTTCCGGCAGAAAGCGTATTTGCTTCCTCCCGGTGATGGGAACACTGGAGCATGCAGAGAGCAGCAGCAGACCAATCAAAATCATTAAAATACGGCTTGTTTTCATCTGTTTATATTTTTGTTACTTTTTGATTATCTGTGTTTTGTGTTTATGTCTAAGATACTGATTGGATGTCGGAATTCAGATGTGCAGATGTGAAAATGTGCAGATGTGAAAATGTGCAGATGTGCAGATGTGCAGATGTAAGGTTATTGTTTAATTGTTGATTCGTTTAATCGTTGATTTTTCACTTTTCATTTTTTCCGCTTTTGGCCTTTAGCAAGAAAAGGTGCCAGGAGCTTCTGACTTTCTCGTAGATTTCTGGCTGCGATCGAAATAACCCTTTGAATATTAGCCGCTTATATCTATTTCTTCCTTCGAGCTTCCAGCTTCCAGCTTCGAGCTTTGAGCTTTTTTTTCTTCCTTCGAACTTCCAGCTTATATGATCATCTTCCTGTGTGTTGAAAAATCTGTTCCCGAATGGTCGGTATTTCCAACATGGATGTTTGGCTTCGCCGGGCTGGCAAGTGCCCGGTTCATATGTTAATAATTATTCAGCATGTTGTGATTCTGTTTCTCGCAAAGAACGCAAAATATAAGACACGCAA
>JAVIYP010000079.1:0-10550 GCA_031323845.1 Bacteroidales bacterium
TATTATCTCTTTCTGTATGAAAGGCACGATGTCATCACCGGAAAACGGTACTTTTTGCAGTAAACTCATTGGTTGATTTCAGGAACATAGTATCAACCATTCATTTTCTCATTGGCCACACAAAACTATGGAAAAAACTTTGATTTTGAGAAAATCAGACTACTCCCTGCAAAGGCACACCGGAAATCATACGATGACATAGTTTTTTGAAGACTAATTTATCACCATCAAAGATCGGCCACCTCCACCCATCAGCCATCTGCACATCTGCACATCTGCACATCTCGTCTGTGTGTATTTTCGCATGAAAAAAATTCATGTATATTTGCCTGAAACTGGCATATGAGGATATATCTGATCGGGTTTATGGGCTGCGGTAAAAGCTCTTTCGGCAAACGTCTTGCCCGGAAGCTCGAATATCCGTTTGTTGATCTGGATGCTGACATCGAGCGCGAAACAGGCCAGTCTCTTGACGATTATTTTGAGACATACGGTGAAGCTCAGTTCCGGCGCACCGAACGTCAGGCCCTTCTCCGGACGCTAAGTCTGCCAAAGGCGGTCATTGCCACAGGTGGCGGCACACCTTGCTTTGAAGACAATATGGATGTGATGAATGCCGAAGGTGTAAGCGTTTATCTGAGAATGAGTCCGCTGAGCCTTGCCCATCGTTTGCAGAAAGCACAAACGAAAAGGCCGTTGCTGAAAGACCTTCACGAAAAGGAGTTGTTGCCTTATATCAGGGAAAAACTGAACGAACGCGAGGCGTACTACCTCAAAAGCCATTGCATCATCAAAGGTGAAACCGTGAAAACAGACCAGGTGGTGTCGTTACTGTTCGGTTGAGCTTCAGTTCAGTATGGGATCCGAGGGAAAGTTTGCCCAGATGGCGTAATCGTTGCCCATTTCCTTCAGCATATTGCTCCACAGCTTTTCAGGATGACGTTCCATAACAGTGTCAAGATGGCACTGTGTGACCACCCATGATTTTTCTGTCATTTCCCTGTCAAGTTGTCCGGGCTCCCATCCTGAATATCCGATAAAAAACCGCACTTCATCAGGACTAACCAGCTTCAGGCTGATAAGTTCCATAATTTTTTTGATCTCACCACCCCAGTACAGACCGGATATGATCTCAATGCTTCCCGGGATTTTATCACCGAGTGTATGGAGGTAAAACAAACGTTCAGGATGCACAGGGCCACCCAGGAACAGGGGAAATTCGTTTTCGGGAAATTCTTTAACTACCTGATTGAGCTTCAGGTGAATGGGCTTATTTAAAATCAGCCCTATGGTGCCATCCTCAGCACTGTGCTCCACCAGCAAAACAACGCTGCGCCCGAAATAGAAATCGCGCAGTGCCGGTTCGCTGATCAGCAACATCCCGCTGTTTGGCTTATTCTTGCTTAAATCCATAGTTTAATCCGGTTAAAAACAAAGCATCTTTAAAAATACAAAGGTATTTTCTTAATTTTGATGTTTGTTAACCACTAAACAACAAAAACTTTGCCATTGTTCATATGTCCGCAACAGACAACCATAATACCTATCTGAACATCAGAAGCAAGTATCCCTATTTCACCTATAACGGCTTCAGGGCATCGCGGCGTGAGGGCATGCTTTTGCTGGAATTCGAGTTCAGGGCCGGTGAGGAATACCTGTTTACACCCCGTTGGGAAATCAATACGGGTGCTTTTGCCGGAGACCTGGCCCGCCTTGAAGAGCTGAAATTTACCCTTTTTAATCTTGGTATGATAGAGATGATCAGTTACTGGAAAGCGTTTTGCTCTCCCAGGATCATCATTCACGGTTTCAGGTTGTCTGAAGAACAGCAGCAGTGGTGGAAAAAGCTCTACAGATTCGGCCTGGGCGAGTTTTTCTACACCAATAACATTCCCCAGCCCGGTGAAGAACTGCTGGAGTTCGTTTTTGCGCCCGGTTCAGCTTCTCCTTACCGGACAGAGCACCGCAACAAGAGCCTCAACGGCGCCCTGGTGCCGGTAGGAGGAGGGAAAGACTCCGCCGTGGGCCTTGAAATCATGAAAAAAACGGAAACCGAAGTAGTTCCCTTCGTCATCAACCCCCGTGAAGCCACCGGCAGCGTGCTGAAAGCCGCCGGCTTTGCTCCCGGACAAAGCATTACCGTAAAACGGTCCATTGACCCGCTTTTGCTTGAATTAAACCGCAAGGGCTTCCTGAACGGCCATACACCGTTTTCTGCTCTGCTGGCATTTGCCTCCGTTTATGTCGCACAACTGTGCGGACTCCGCGATGTCGTGCTTTCAAACGAGTCCAGTGCCAACGAAGCCAGCGTTCCAGGCACCGAGATCAATCATCAGTACAGTAAATCCTATGCTTTTGAAAAGGACTTTCGCACCTATGTCTATAATTACATAGATGACAGTGTGAACTACTTCAGCCTGCTCCGGCCGCTTAATGAAGTTCAGATCAGTGCCCTGTTTGCAGGATACCGGCAATACCATTCCGCCTTTAAAAGCTGCAACGCCGGAAGCAAAGAGGATGTGTGGTGCTGCAAATGCCCGAAGTGCCTGTTTACCTTCATCATGCTTTCTCCCTTTATGGACAGGCGTCAGATGCTGAATGTTTTTGGGAAGGATCTGTTTGCGGACGAATCCCTGACCGGCCTGCTGAATGCGTTAAGCGGAAACACGCAGAACAAACCTTTTGAGTGTGTGGGAACCTATGATGAAGTGAATTCGGCTTTGGTACATATGTTAAAACAGTGGGAAGCGGAGCAGGCGGACCTCCCTTTCCTGCTTGATCATTATAAAAACAGCGCAACCTTTCCTGTGTACCGGGAAAAAAACCTTAATGAGCTTCTCATGGACTTTAACGGTGAGCATTTTCTTGGAGAAAGGTATGAGCATGTATTGAAAGCGGTTATAAGGAAGGCTTTTGCTTGATTTGCAGCGTTATGGAAGCATTGATTCCCAAATATTTTGAGAACAAACGCATTGCCGTTCTGGGTTATGGTCTGGAAGGCCGTTCTTCCTGCCGGCAGATCCTGAAATTCCTTCCTGATGCACAGCTAATCATTTGCGACAGCAATGCAAAGCTCCGTAATATCCTTTCCGGGGAAAATCATCCTGTGAATACCCGCTATTTCCTGGGGGAGGATTATCTTTCAGGGCTTGAAGAGGCTGACGTCATCATCAAAACACCCGGAATTTCGTACAAGCTGATACAGCACATTCCCAGGGAGCGTTTTGTTACCCAGACCGGTTTGTTCCTTGAGGCATACCGGGATCAGGTGGTTGGCATAACGGGCACCAAGGGAAAGAGCACTACGGCAAGTTTGTTGCATCACATCCTGCACACGGCCGGGAGGAACACCATACTTGCCGGCAATATCGGCACGCCTGTTTTTGATGTTCTGGATCAGATCGGGAGGGATACTGTTGTCGTTGTAGAAATGAGCAGCCATCAGCTCGAGTACACTGGCATTTCTCCTCATATTGCCGTATTACTGAACGTGTTTAAGGAGCACCTTGATCATTATGCTGCTTTTGAGGATTACCTTGAGGCAAAACTGAACATAGTGCGCTGGCAGTCTCGGGATGATTGCTTGTTTTTCCATCAGCGTGATGTGCCTGTACCGGTGGGACAAATTAACGAGGAAAGCCGTCAGTTTTCCATAGGTGATACCTGCGGGCGTTCCGGTGCGCTTTTGTATGATGGCGATGCGGTTGTTTTCGATCAGATAAACACCTGTTTGCCGTTGCCCGGTGTTTTCAGCAAGTCGGTGTTGCGGGGCGCGCACAACAAGGTAAACATTGCCGCGGCTGCCGGGGTGTCGGCCCTGCTGGGTGTTAAGGCCGGAGATATTGTTCAGGGGGTGGCGGATTTCAGGGGCCTGCCTCACCGTTTGGAATACATTGGCACCTATCACGGCGTGCATTACTATAACGATTCCATTGCCACCATTCCGGAGGCTTGCATGGAGGCGCTGAAGGCTTTACCGGAGACTGCTACGCTGATCCTTGGCGGCTTCGACAGGGGTCTGGATTACCGTGAACTGATGCAATTTCTGGCCGCATCGAATGTGCAAAACCTCCTGTTTACCGGTGATGCGGGAGCAAGGATGCACGCCATGACCGCAGGGGAGGAGGGTTTCTCCGGGAAAAACTGTTTGCCGGCATCCGGTTTTGATGAGGCGGTGCAGCTTGCCTGCCGGCATACTCCGGCCGGAAAAGCGTGCCTGTTATCGCCTGCTGCGGCCAGCTATGACGCTTTTTCCGACTTCAGGGAGCGCGGTGAGCGTTTCAGCACCCTGGTGCGCCAGTACAATCCGGATTAACCGTTTTCACCGCCCGACTCAATATATTGCCGTATGAGGCTGTCGGAACGGTTCACCGACTGCATCAGCCAGTCAAGGAGGATGTCCTCCTTTTCTTCCGTGCTGAGCTGCCAATGACTTACATTGCTGCGGATCTTCGGTGTAAGGTGATACAGGCAGATGGCTGCCGAAACAGAAATGTTAAAGCTTTCCGTAAAGCCCTCCATGGGTATTTTCACAAAGGCATCGGCCATGCTGACGGCCTCATCGGTAAGTCCTTTCAGCTCGGTGCCGAACATCAGGGCCAGCTTGTTGTCAACGGGTAGTTCTTCCAGCAGGCATTCGCCCTTATGCGGACTGGTGGCTACAATGCGGTAGCCCTTTTTTTTAAGTGCCAAAATGCAGTCAATGGTATTAAACTCCTGCCGGTCGTATTTATGGAGGCTGAGCCATTTAGTGGCTCCCAGGGCAACGTCGGGATTGACATTGTATACGTTTTTGTTTTCAATGATGTGCACATCCTGGATGCCGAAACAATCGCAGGAACGAATGACGGCACTGGCATTATGCGACTGGTAGATGTCTTCGAGCACCAGGCAGAGATGGCGGGTACGCCTGCTGAGGACCTGATGCATCTTTTCCAGCCTCTGTTCCGTAACAAAAGCCGAGAGAAGTTCAATAAGCGTTCTTTTATTTTTTCTGTTCATGCGTTTGGTTGCTGGCGATCATCATTCCGGCCAAACGAAACAGCAAGCGGCTGCTGATGATCCCGTCAGTAATTGTCGGACCTGTTTCCACCAGGTCGGCCCCGACGATGCGTTTCCCTTTCCTGACAAGCGTTTCCAAAAGAAACACCGCCTGATTGAAGCTTAACCCGCCCGGCACCGGGGTGCCGGTACCCGGGCAGCACGAAGGCTCAAGCCCGTCAACATCAAAACTGATGTACACGTTTTCAGGAAGATGACCTGCAATATCGCTGCAGATATCCGCCCAGGTTTCACCGTGAAAAAGGCGCCGGCTTAATTCATGGTCGTAGTAGGGGATGATCCTGTTTTTTTCATTCCGGATGCGGTCGGACTCTTCCGGGCACACCTCCCGCAGTCCCACCTGCACCAGGGTGGTCAGCCCGCTTAGTTTAACGGCGTTATACATTACTGAGGCATGTGAATGGGTGAATCCCTGGTAGGCGTTCCGGAGGTCGGCATGAGCATCAATCTGCAATATCCCGAACTGTTCTTTTTCGGCAAGAGCCCTGATGAGTCCCAGGGATACGCTGTGATCGCCTCCCAAAAGGAGTACAAGCCTGCCTTGATCAAGATAAGCCTTTGCTTTTGCCTGCAAAGAACTGATCATTTCGTCGCATGCTGCGTTGATGCGTTGCTGCTTTTTTTTCATCAGCGCGCTATCGCCGGCATCCTTGCCCTCTTCCAGGAAGTTGATGACGGCCTCCGCGGTTTTCCTGAGCTCCCGGTTCTTTTTTCCGAGGGAAAGGGTTGAGGTGTCGAAGGCAATGCCTTTTTTCCATGCCTCCGGGGCCAGGGGGTCAAAAAGATCAATCTGGAATGATTGTTCAAAAACGTTTTCCGGCCCTTTTGAAGTGCCTGCCAGGTTTGAGGTGGTCACATCCCAGGGAGCCGGTATAATGACCAGGCCGGCATCATCCAAAGAAAACGGAAGTCCGAATATCGTGTTGGTTTTAACGCCAACAGCGTTTGGGTCGTATGGTATGGCGGATTTCTTGAGGTTCATCCGGGATAGTTTTTGAAGTTGATCACTGAATGAAAGTGAGTTGCGGCTGTGGAGCCTTTTAAGTGTTAAACGGCCTGACTAATTTATGAATAAAACGTCATATACGGTATACAACGAAAAAGAGGCCGACTCATGGTAATGAGGCAGCCTCCTGGTAATAGCACATAAAAGGAATTATTTCACCAAATCTGCAAGCTCTGCTCCAGCTTTGAATTTAACAACCTTTTTGGCGGGAATTGTAATTTCAACACCGCTCTGTGGATTTCTTCCTTTCCGTGCATCTCTTTTTGCTACAGAGAATGACCCGAATCCTACGAGGGCCACGCGATCGCCTTTTTTGAGGGCGTCAGTTGTAGCACCGATAAAAGCGTCAAGTGCCCTTTTGGCATCAGCTTTTGTCAGGTTTGCTTTTGATGCAATGGCATCAATCAATTCTGCTTTGTTCATTTTTTTTGTTTTTTGGTTAATAAATAAAAAGTTGAATAGTTCTGATTAACCACTTGCAAATATAGCGCATTTCTCAATAAAACCAATGGTTTTGCGGTAAATACGGTCTTTTGTTAATAAAAACCCTCTTTTTGTTAATAACTTTGACCGAAAATGGGGTAAAATAAGGTCTTCTTTGCGTAAATGCTATGATTTTTCAGGATTTGAGCCGGAAAACCTGAATCCGCGCAGCAATTCATCGGTCTGCATTTTTCGCTTTCCTGGGATTTGCAGCTCCAAGACTTTTACAAAACCGTCGGGTGTTGCGAAACGAAGGTTTTTCTTGTTGTCGGTGAGAAGTGTACCGGCTTCGTAGCGGTGTGGTTCTTTTTCGCACCGTGCTGCGAAGATCTTTATCATCATCGGCTCCTTGTCCTCTTCCTCTAAAAAGCAGAAGGCTCCCGGAACCGGGCTTAGTCCGTGAATCAGGTTTACCGCTTTTTCGCAGGGCTGATTCCAGTCAATGAGGCAGTCTTCCTTATAGATTTTGGGGGCTTTGTTCAGCATTTTCCCGGGTGTGATCAGTGTGTCCTGGCTTACGGGCCGTATGCTTCCTTCGGAGAGGGCTTTTATTGTTTGGAGGACGATTTTTGACCCGGTGATTTTGACCTTTTCGTGCAATGAGCCGGCTGTTTCGTACTCGCTGACCGGTATTTCTTCTCTCAGCAGAATGTTTCCCGTATCAATCTTGTGGTCAATAAGAAAGGTTGTCACTCCCGTGATTTTTTCGCCGTTCATCAGGACCCGGTTGATGGGTGCTGCTCCGCGGTAGTCGGGCAGCAGGGAGGCGTGAAGGTTGAAGGTTCCGAGTGCCGGAAGGCTCCACACGGCTTCGGGTAACATCCTGAAAGCCACGACGACCTGAAGGTCGGGAGCAAGCAGCTCCAGTTGCCGGAGAAAGTCTTCGTTTTTCAGATGTTCCGGTTGCAGCAGGGGCAGGTTGTGTTCCAGGGCATAGCGTTTCACCGGGGATGCCTGAAGCTTTCTTCCGCGGCCGGCGGGCTTGTCGGGGGCGGTTACCACACCGGCAACGTTGTAGTCTGAGCCGATAATGGCATCCAGAATATGAACCGCCAGGTCTGGCGTTCCCATAAACACAATGCGGGGAAAATCGATCGGCATCCGGATGTATATTTAGGTAAGCACTGTTCTGCTTTATGTCACCGGCCCGGAAGCAGCGGAAAAAGTCTGCAAGGGCTGGCTGTCCGCACCTGAAACCTTGTTACAGGCATGCCATTTTTATGGCCGTAAGGGCTGCTTCTACGCCTTTGTTGCCGTGTTTTCCGCCTGACCTTTGCAGGGCCTGGTCGTAGGTGTCTGTGGTGAGCACCCCGAAAATGACCGGAATGCCGCTCTCCAGGCTCAGCTTCATGCAGCCGTTGGCCACCGCCTGGGCGATAAACTCAAAATGGCGGGTTTCGCCCTGGATCACACATCCGAGGCACAGAACGGCATCAGGTGATTCTTTTTCAATAAGTCTGAAGGCACCCTGGGGTAGTTCAAAGCTGCCAGGAACCCTGTAAATAACGACATCTTCCTTATGAACCCCATGCTTGTGAAGGGCGTCGGCGGCCCCATCGAGCAGGGCATCGGTTACCTCCCTGTTCCAGTCGGCCACCACAATCCCGAAACGCTTTCCGGCGGCATCGGGGATGTCGTGCGGGTCATATGCGGAAAGATCCTTTTTTTTAGGCATTGCAAACAAGCTTATTTGGCGGCCTTGGCCCGGGCAATGTATTTCTCAATCTCACGTGCCTCGTTGCTGTTGCCGTACTCTTTTTTAATCCTTTCATACAGCTTAACAGCCTCAGCATATTCGCCCTTGTGTTCGTAAAGAAGCCCTGCCTTGAAAAGAAAGACCGGGGTGGTAAGGTTGTCCGGTTTGTATTGATAGGCTTTGCGGTAATACCTCTGAGCACGCTGCAGATCACCCAGCTCCCAGTAGGCGTCGCCGATGGCACCAAAGGTCATGGCACCCAGCAGCTGGTCGCGGGTGCGAAAGCGCTTCAGGTAGTCTATTCCCTCTTCCCATTCACCAAGGCGCATCAGGCTGATGCCGGTGTAATAACGGGCAAGGTTCGCACTTTTGGTCATGCGGTAGTCGGCCATAATGTCGAGAAAGCCCGGATATTCTCCATCGCCCTCGAGTGCCAGCTCGTATTCACCCTTGCTGAAGTATGTTTCCGCCATGAACATTTCCGCTGTGGCTGTCTTTTCACGCGGCCCGAGGATGAAGCGGTTGTATCCGATGTACCCGGCAATGATCAATACCACCAAAGCAATGGTATAGATGAGGGTGTTCTGGTGTTTCTCTATAAAACGTTCCGACTTGGAGAGAGCTTCCTCCACCGCCATGATGTTCTTGTCTTCCTGAAGATTTTTTTTCTTTTTGCTTGTGGCCATGATGTTGTATTTTAGCCTGCAAAATTACACTTATTTTTGTTGCAGCAAATGATTTTGATGAATTTTTTGACACCCCATACCATTCAGCCGGGCCTTTCGTTTAATAAGCATAAGAATCTATAAACAGATCATGCACAGGTACCGTGTACATACAGCCCTGCTGGTTTTTCTGCTGATAGCCGGCCTTTTCTGGGCGTGCAGGGACGAGGGTTTTGACTCGGATCCTTCTGTAACGCTCAGCTTTTCGCAGGATTCGCTCTTGTTCGATACCGTATTTACTTCCGTCGGATCAGCCACGCGGGCTTTCAAAGTGTACAACACCCATCATCAGCGCATCAGGATCAACAGCGTGCACCTGGGCGGCGGCAGTTCCTCCTATTTCCGCATGAACGTTGACGGACGTTCCGGTACCGTGATCCATGATATTGACATTGAGGCGAGGGACAGTCTTTTTGTATTTGTGGAAGTCACCGTGGATCCTGTTAACCAGGATTTGCCGCTGACCATCACCGACAGTGTTGTCTTCAATACCAACAACAACATCCAGGACGTAAAGCTGGTAGCCTGGGGGCAGGATGCACACTTCATACATCCCAATTATACCGATCCTGAATCCGGTATTTCTTATCACATCATCGGCGAAAACACCGTTTGGACATCCCAGCTGCCTTATGTCGTTTACGGTCTTGCTGTAGTGGCACCTGATGTTACCCTTCGTGTTGAAGAGGGTGCCAGGGTGCACTTCCACAACAACGCCAGCCTGGTGTTTCTTAGCCGGTCAAGTTTTAAAGTTGAAGGTTCGGCCGAGTATCCGGTTACCTTCCAGGGCGACCGGCTCGAGCCATTTTACCAGGAACAGCCCGGTCAGTGGGGGCGTATATGGCTCACCGCCACCAGCAAGGACCATGAGATACACCATGCGATCATCAAAAACGGCAGCGTGGGCCTGCATGTGGATACCATTGGAAGTCATACCGATCCTACATTGACCATCAAAAATACCGTCATCAGGAACATGAGCCTTTCAGGCCTGCTGGCACAGGGCAGTCATGTGGTTGCGGAGAACCTGGCCATTGCCAACTGCGGGCAGTACGCCATGGTGCTGGCCCTGGGCGGCCATTACGATTTCAGGCACATGACCATCGCCAACTATTACCGCATTGATATCAGAAACACTCCTTCGGTGCTGATCAACAATTTTTACCAGGATATTGAGGGCCAGATACAGGTCAGGGATTTCGACCGTTTGTATTTCGGAAACAGCATCATTTACGGCAACAACCAGGAGGAGATCGTGTTCGACATTTATGAAGGGACGGAGGTGGCGTTCACCTTCGACCATTGCCTGCTCCGCACGCAGATGAACACGGCGACCTCTTCCTTCATCGAATGCCTGATCAACCAGGATCCCCTGTTCCATGACAACCAGCGTCACGACTACAGGCTGACGGAAGACTCACCGGCCATTGGCGCGGGCAGTCCTGAGATCGCCGGCCAGGTGCCTGTTGACCTTCTGGGCCGCGACCGCACAGAACGGCCGGATATCGGGGCCGTGCAGTATTACCTCATTGAAGAAGAAGAAGACTGATGTGCAGATGTGCAGATGTGCAGATGTGCA
>JAVIYP010000007.1:0-70020 GCA_031323845.1 Bacteroidales bacterium
CGCCCAGGCTTGTCAGCGTTTCCGATGCTCCCCTGCCCTGAAAGACAGCACCAATAATAACAAAGATACTCGCTATCCAGGCAGCTTTGCGGAAACTGATCATGCGGGAGCCAACTGCTGTTCCGAAAATATTGGCAGCATCGTTGGACCCGAGAGACCATCCCAAAAGCAACCCGCTGGATAATAATACGAGAAACAACATGAATACCGTGTTTTACATACTACGCTTAATCGCCATAATGTTAAGAAGGTCTGCAACCCTTTCGGCAGCATCCGACAACGTCTCAATATGCAAGGTAAAATACCTCAGATGAATCTTTTCACTGAGCTTTGCGATAGGCAGCTCCTGAAATACGCGCCGCTTAATGGAGTCAGCCTGCTTGTCCGCCTCCTTTTCATACAAGTATACCCTGTGAATCTTCTCTTTTACTTCCTCAGGACTGCGGAAATACGCCCTGGCCGCCGGCACGACCGACTCAATGGCAGAGGTGCAAAGCTCTGTAAGTTTCACAAGGTCCTGATTCAATTCAGCAGGAATCTTCGGAACTTCTACATCAAACTGAAACAAACTCTTTTTGGCCTGATCAATAATTCCGTCCAGATCCTCGAGCAAACGCATGATGTCACCACGTAACTGCGGCATCAGCGACTGGGTGTACATAATGTTTTCAATCTTCCGGCGAAGAATATCAGCATCCGTCTCAAGCGACGAAAGGGTCTTCAAATTATCTACAAACTTCTCACGGTTGCCGTAGAGATAGTTTTTTACGCCTTCCTTAAAAATAATTGCACCCTGATCGATCGTGTCCAAAAAAGAATCGATAAGCTGCATCGTTTTGTTGGCCTGTCTGAAAGCGATCATAATGATTTTGTTTTAAAATGTGCAAAAAAACACCCCGACAAATATAGGTAAATGTTTAACCAATACAACAGGTTTTATGTTGGGGTATTAATTTACCAGAATCGTATTAATGTAGTGTTTTTTATTTTTTTATTCTCCTTATTTTATGTTTATTATATATTTTTAGATGTGTTCTTTTTTAACATTTAACTTGATACCTTACTTTTATGTAGTGTTTATGATAAGATATAATTTGTTCCTTTCAAGGTGTTTTATTTTGAAATCTAACACAACAATAGCCATTGAGACCCCATTCAGATCAAAAAAAAAATCAAAAAACCGAAAGGCTTATGTATATTCGCTGAAAGGCTAATGTATAGATGGTGATGCGAAATTTCCACGTTTATAAATCATCGGCGGGTAGCGGCAAAACCTATACCCTGGTTAAGGAATACCTTAAAATTGTACTCGTTGAGCCTTTTGCCGTAAGGAATATTTTGGCCATCACCTTTACGAACGCTGCAGCTGCCGAGATGAAAGAGCGCATCATAAAGGAGCTTGGGCAGATATCTTCTCTTGCGGAAAAACCTGACAACCAAAAAGCAAAACAGCTGCTGAAAACCATCACCGATGAATTAAGCCGTCACGGAAACCGCCCGCCATCAACCGATGTGTTGATTAAACATGCCGGTATCGCATTAACATACCTCATGCATCATTACGCTGATTTTTCGGTGAGCACCATTGATAGTTTCATGCACAGGATTATCCGCACCTTTGCATTTGACCTGCGCCTACCCATGAACTTTAGCGTAGAGCTTGATGCAAAGGCCCTGCTGGATAAAGCAGTGGACATGCTGTTAAGCAACCTGGGCAAAGACGAAAGGCTGACAGAGCTGCTGATTTCCTATCTCATCAACCAAACCGACGCCGGAGAAGACATCCGCATAGAAAACAAAATTGCCGGCATGGCCCGTACACTGACGGAAGAAGACAGCGCCGAGTATGTACAACGGATACGGCAATGCTCCCTGCCTGATTTCGGGAAAACAGCTTCCAGACTAAAAAAAGAAGTACAGGAATTTGAACACGTTATTGTGCAAGAAGCCGGAAGTGCGTTATCGCTCATCCAGGAAAAAAACCTAAGCATGTCTGACTTTTATCAGACATCCAGGGGTATATACGCCTACTTCCGACATCTTGCAAACAGGAACATAATCGACAAAATTGAGCCGAACCAGGCTGTGGTGGATACTGTCGGGAACGACAAATGGTATTCAGGAAAATGCAGCAAGGATGCTCAAAACAGCATTGACGAGATCAAAGCTTTACTTACCCGGCATTACAATGCCATACAGCATCATGCTCAAAAGGAGCTGCAAGGCTATCTTAACAAACGAGCCGTATGGCAGAACATTTACCCGCTGGCTGTCCTCAATGAGGTCGAGCAGATGCTGGAAGAGGTTAAGACCGAAAACGTATTGCTGCATATTTCCGATTTTAACAAGCGTATCAGCACCATTGTCCGTGAAGAGCCCGTGCCTTTCCTGTACGAGCGCCTCGGTGAACGCTACAGGCATTTTATGATTGATGAGTTTCAGGACACCTCTTCCCTGCAATGGCAAAACCTGCTGCCCCTGCTTGAAAACGGATTGGCATCAGGGCATTTAAGCCTGGTGGTTGGCGACGGGAAACAGGCTATTTACCGCTTCCGGAATGGCGATGTTGAACAGTTTACCAGGCTGCCAAGGTTAACCGGCGACATCAAAGGACCGGAAAGAACCGGGTGGGAAACCACGCTGAAAAACAATTATCACAAAGAGCCTCTCAGCGTCAACTGGCGCTCGGCACCGGCAATCATTGAATTCAACAATTCGTTTTTTGCCCACTCCAGCCTCGCCCTTTCAGATAAATTGAAGCCGGTATATGACGATGTGGCCCAGGAAAAAAGTTCGGAATCACCAGAGGGCCTTGTACGTGTGAAATTTCTTGAAGCAACCGAAGACCGAGCGCTGCCGGAAGTGATGATCGACAATGTGCTTTCCGTCATAAGAGAATGCCAGGATGTTGGCCATCCCCTGAGCGACATTACCGTGCTCTGCCGGGCAAATAAGGAGGCAAGCATGGTAGCGGGCGCGCTGCTGGCGCAAAACATCCCTGTAATTTCAGCCGAATCCCTGCTGTTAAGCCATTCAAAAGAGGTAGGTTTCTTTATTGCACTCCTTAGGCTGCTGAACAACCCCGGCGATAAAATCTCAGCCGTTGAAGTGCTGGGCTTTCTTCTTGAAGAAGGAATAGTAACCAGGCCGGGCACCTTGCATGAATGCCTCAGGGCAACCGGGATATACGCTGATAGAGGTGGGAAAGCGGCTGATGACCTCCACCCTGCCCTCGAAAACATGATGCAAACAAACGGCGTTATGTTTTCTTTCAGATCCTTTACGCACCAGAACATCTATGACACTTGCGAAAGCATTCTCAGGTTGTTCTTTGCCAGCGAAGAGCCACCCAATCCCTTCGTGGCTTTTTTTATGGATGCTGTGTACGATTTTTCTGAACAAAACATGATGTCGTACGGTGATTTCATCAGCTGGTGGGAAGAACAGGGCAGCAAATACTCCATTGTGGTGCCGGAGGGTGTTGAAGCCGTACAGGTGATGACGGTACATAAATCAAAAGGCCTTCAGTTTCCGGTGGTGATCTGTCCGTTTGCCCATCAGTCGGTGAAAGGGCCTACCAAACAGGGTTTCTGGATCAGCGGAGAAGAAGCCGGTGTTCAGGAACTCCCCGCAGCATGGCTTACCATGAGCAGGAAATCGCTTGCAGGAACCTCCTTTGAACATCTTTATGATGAAGAAATGGAGAAAAGCTTCCTGGATATGCTGAATATTGCCTATGTAGCTTTTACCAGACCATCACAAAAACTTTTCATCCTGACAAAATCAGAAAAAAAATACATCAACCGGGCATTAAACACCCTGCTGAAAAACTTCCTGGAACATTCGGGCAGGTGGCAGGACGGCAGTAACGACTATGAATTCGGCATGTTTGAACCCACCTCCGCAAGCCGGAGACCTGCCGCATTGCCACCAGACCGCTTCCGCAGCCTGATCAGCAGGCCCTGGCACCAAAGCCTGCGCATGAAGTCGCACCATATGGAAAGAAGCATCGTACTGGAAAAAGACGATGCCCTGGAGCGTGGAAACCTTCTGCACAGGGTGATGGAACAGATCATTTCGGCGGAAGACGTAGAAGCTGTTTTGCAACATCACCTCAACAACGGCGAAATTACCGAAGAAATCAGAAACGAGTGGTTGAAAAAGATCAACGAGCTGATCGCCAGACCCGAAATTGCGCCATGCTTTGTTCCCGGCGTAACACTGAAGCGTGAAGCAGGAATGTTTGATGCCGGCGGGCAGTTTTACCGGCCCGATCGTGTTGTGTTTTTTGACCATGAATGTGTGGTCATTGATTACAAAACCGGAAAAGCATACAGGAAACACAAGGAACAGATCAACACATATTCATATATCTTAAAATCAATGGGATATCCTAACGTAAAGAAGTTTATTCTCTACCTTGATCAGAACATTATAGAAACAGTCTAAATAAAAACTGCTGTTTTTCAAGCCATTGACAAGGGGGCAAAGCGTATTTTCTGAACAATTATTTGTATTTTGCACTCCATAAAAGCTGTTCATCCCCTGGTGCAAGCAGCACATTTTTTATCAACCCTTGAGCTTATGTCAACACAAAACATCCTCAAACAGTTTGAGCCAAAGCAGGAGTATCTGCTGGAGATTCTTCACGCCCTGCAGGACAATCACCCGCAGCATTACCTTACGGACGAAGCGCTTGAAACCACTGCGCAATACCTGAAGCTGACCAAAAGCGGGGTTTATGGTGTGGCCACCTATTACAGCATGTTCAGCCTGAAGCCCCGCGGCAGGTATATCATCCGGGTATGCGTTTCTCCTGTTTGCGAACTGCTGAAAGTCAATGATGTTTTGGTATGTTTACATCAGGAGTTGGGTGTCAAAACCGGGGAAACTACGCCCTGCGGACTGTTTACGCTCGAAGTGTCGGAGTGCCTTGGACAATGCCAGGAGGCTCCGTCAATGATGATCAACCACGAGGTCTATAACCACCTGACTCCGGAAAAAATCAAAACAGTCCTGGATCATTACAGAAAGGACAATGGTCGTTAGACCAACCGCTTGCCTGATATACAGTTTGTATTTTTTATACCAGAAACCGCATCAACAGTCATGATTAAAGAAAACAGGATATTGCTCAGGAATGCCGGTGTTATCAATCCGGAAAACATGGACGAATACATTTCGGCGGGTGGTTACAAGGCCTTACAGAAGGCCTTGAAGATGCAGCCGGAGGCGGTAATTGACGAATTACAGGCGTCCGGGCTGCGGGGTCGCGGGGGTGCCGGTTTCCCCACCGGGATGAAGCAGAATTTCACCAGCAAAGGCTGCATGGATTGTCCGCAGCGCTATGTGGTGGTGAATGCCGACGAGGGTGAGCCCGGAACATTCAAGGATCGTGTCATCATGGAACAGGACCCGCACCTATACCTCGAAGGCACCATCATTTCGGCGTATGCGATACAGGCCACCAGGGGTTACATTTACATCAGGGGTGAGTATTACCCGTCGATCCATAAAACCAGAAAAGCCATTGAGGATGCCTATGCACGAGGGTTTCTGGGGAAGAACATTCTGGGTTCGGGTTTTGATTTTGATGTTGAAATTAAGCTTGGCGCCGGGTCTTATCTCTGCGGAGAAGAGCTCACCATGCTTGAGTCGCTCGAGGGAAAGCGGGGCAACCCGCGCATCAAACCACCCTTCCCGGCGGAAAAGGGGCTCTTTGGCATGCCCACACTGGTAAACAATGTGGAAACCCTGGCCAACATCCCCTTCATCGTGTTCCAGGGCAAAGACCGCTATCGCCGGCTTGGCACGGAGGATTCACCGGGAACAAAAATCTTTACCATCAGCGGACAAGTGAATAAGCCCGGACATTATGAAGTGGAACTGGGTGTCACGCTGCGCCAGTTAATAGATGATCTGGCCGGCGGCATGCCGGAGGGTAAACGTTTTAAAGCAGCCCTGCTCGGTGGGGCTGCCGGCACTTTTGTTGACAGCAGCCTGCTGGATGTACCCATGACTTATGACCAGCTGAGTGCAAAGGGTGCCACACTCGGGTCCGGTGCCGTGATCATCATGGCCGAAGGAGATTCGGTTTATGATGTCCTGCAAAACTGCCTGCGCTTCTTCAAGCATGAAAGCTGCGGCAAGTGTGTGCCATGCCGTGTTGGAACAAGCCTTTTGGTGAAAAAGGGTGAAACATTGCCAAACAACACAGGGAAGAAACCCCTGCTCCTGCAGGAAATGCTTGCGGAGTCGGAACTGATGGCCAGAACATCGCTCTGCCCCCTGGGACAAAGTCCCGTTTTACCGGTTAAATCAGCTATTCAATATTTCTCCAACGAACTATAATACACCTTCACAAGCTGGTGTAACTCCATGACCAAAACGCCAAACTACCAGGAAGTTCAATCAAACCAAACATAAAATGGCCAAAAACATCACACTAACCATTGACAATAAAAAGATCACTGCTCCCGAAGGGGCCAACCTGCTGCAGGTAGCCAAAGATAACGGGATTGCCATACCCCACTTATGTTATCACAAAAAGCTAAGCCCCACAGGTGCATGCCGTCTGTGTATCGTAAAGATCAAAGACATGCGTGGTCTCATCGCCTCCTGTGCCGTAAAGGTCAGCAATGACATGCAGGTAACGGCGTTTGATGAGGAGCTCGAAGATGCCCGAAGATATTTGCTTGACTATCTGCTCTCTGAACATAACGAAGAATACGATGGCAGCTATACGGATGAATTCAGGGAGCTAATCATCAGGTATGGCCTTGACGATAAGGAGAACCGCCGCTTCCCCTCCATCTGGAAAGAACTTGGCTACCCAAAAGACGAAAGCAGTCCGGTGCTCTCCTATGATGGCGCCAAGTGCATTAAATGTTTCCGGTGTATCAAAGGTTGCGACGAGGTGCAGGGAAAAAATGTGTTATCGTTTGCCAGCAGGGGCATTACCTCTCACATCATTGGAGGGCTCAACAACTGGGGTGACAGCGAGTGCGACGGCTGCGGTGAATGCATCCAGCTTTGTCCTACGGGTGCTATCGTTGAAAAGCCCCATCGTGCCGGGATCAACCTGGACAATGCATTGCGAAAGGTTCGGACAACCTGTCCTTACTGCGGTGTGGGCTGCCAGCTCGATCTGCTGGTGCAGGGAAATAAAATAGTACGCAGTAACGGGGCAGAGGGGGTAAGTCCCAACGATGGCCGTCTCTGTGTAAAAGGACGCTTTGGTTATGATTATGTCAATCATCCCGACCGTCTTACCACACCCCTGATTAAAAAAGAAGGCAGGTTTGTGAAGGCCAGCTGGGATGAAGCCCTTGACCTGATTGCCACAAAGTTCAGTGAGATTAAAGCCAGGTACGGCAGCAAAGCCCTGGCCGGCTACGCCTCCGCTAAAACCACCAACGAGGATAATTACTTGTTTATGAAGCTGGTGCGACTGGTGTTTGGTAACAACAATGTGGACTACTGCACACGGCTCTGTCATGCCTCCACGGTTACAGCCATGTTGCGTTCTCTCGGCGACGGAGCCGGAAGCAATTCCATAGAAGATTATGAAAACAGCGACTGCATACTGGTCACCGGAAACAACATGATTGAAACCCATCCGGTTACAGCAACTTTTGTGAAATATGCCGTGCAGCGCAAAGGGTCAAAAGTCATCATCATCGATCCGAAATGGACTCCTCTCGTTAAGGATGCCCATATCTGGCTTCAGCCACGCCTTGGAACAGACGTGGCGCTGCTGAACGGTATGATCAGGGTTATTATTAAAGAGAACCTTATCAATAAGGATTTTATTGAGAAGCGTGTTGATGGCGGGATGAAGTCGTTTGAAGCACTGAAGGAGCTGAGCGAAAAATACACGCCCGCCTATGTGGAGGAGGTGACCGGTGTGCCCTCGGCACTCATGACAGAGGCTGCCAGAATTTACGCACAGGCGCAACGTCCACTGATAGCAACAGGCATGGGCTACAGCCAGCAGGTTACCGGAACACATAATGTCTTCTGCCTGATCAACATGATGCTGATAACGGGCCAGATAGGCCGGCCGGGTGCAGGCCTGAATCCGCCCCGAGGACAAAATAACGTGCAGGGTGTATCTGACGTCGGGGCATCACCTTTCACCTATCCCGGCTATATTTCTGTTGAAGATGAAGAAAACCGGCGCAGGGTGGCGAAAATTTGGAATGTAGCCTTCGAAGAGCTGGATGGCCACAAAGGCCTGTCAACCGTTGAAATCATGCAGGCAGCCTATGACGGTACCATCAAAGGCATGTATATCATGGGAGAGAATCCTATGCTTACCGATCCCAACCTGAATCATACGGAGGAAGCCATCAAAAAGCTCGAATTTCTTGTGGTACAAGACATCTTTCCTACCGAGACCACGCCTTATGCCGACGTTATTCTTCCGGCCACTGCCTTTGCTGAAACAGAAGGCACCTATGTTAACAGTGACCGGCGCGTGCTGCGTGTGCGGAAAGCCGTTGACCCGCCCGGTGAAGCGCGTCAGGACTGGGAAATCGTGGCTGAGATCGCCCGGCGCATGGGGAAGCCGCTGGGCACATACCAACATGAAGAAGACATCTGGAACGAAATTGCCCGGGCTGCACCGATCTTTGCCGGTATTTCCTATGACAGACTGGAAGAACAGGGCATTCAGTGGCCGTGCCCCAACAAAAAACACCCCGGGACCGCCACCCTGTTCGAAGAAAAGTTCAACACCCCTAACGGACTGGGGAAGCTTCACCCTGTTGACTATGCCGAACAAAGCGAAAAAGCGGACGCACAATACCCGCTGATCCTTAATTCGGGCAGGATACTTTACCAGTATCACAGTTCCACCATGTCGCGACGCAACAAAAGCCTTACGGATTTTGCCAACGAAGCTTATGTGCTGATGCATCCTGAAGATGCAGACAAATACGGGTTTGCCGATGGCCAGTCCGTAAAGATCTCTTCCAGGAGGGGTGAGATAAGTTCGGTGCTCCGTATCAGCACGGAGGTGCTGCAGGGCGAGCTCTTCATGCCCTTCCACTATGCCGAGGCTCCGGTAAACAAACTGACGCGCGATGAACTCGATCCCTACTCCAAAATTGCTCCGTTCAAGTTGTCGGCCGTAAAGGTAGAGCACATGTAAAGCTGCTCACCCTCTTAAGTTGACAAGTCCAGGAATGACGTGCAACGGCGGGACAACAACCGGGTGCCAGGTTCAACGTATGCCGATCCCTATACACTGCGCCAGAAGGCACTTTATGCTGCACAAAAAAAGGGAGGGGCCTCACGGCCCCTCCCTTAAAAAACCTCATGAATAAAATTACTAGTTGTACTCCATCACTACCAGATACTGTCCGGGATGACTTGTGGCTATTTCTGAGTGAAGTTCAGTAGTATATGTATCGTATTTAGTGATGTTCTCGTTAAGCATACCGGAAAAAGAATCCATTCCGGATGCGGTTATTTCGGTTTCAAACGCTGCCAGTTCATGAACATGGTTGTTGTCTGCCGGTGCCTGGAGGCTTACGGAAACATTAACAGCAACATCTTCCCCGGTGTTTTCGCGAGCATTTCTGTTCAACCTGTTATTGAAGGAAGCATTACCTCTGTTGTCCATATCATCACGCTGAGCAACCATTTCCTCACTTACAACAATAGTGTAACGCACCGATCCGCGACCCTGGGAAAACGCCTGATAAGAAATACAGACAAACAAAACAAAAAGAAAAATATATCTGGCAAGCGTTTTCATTGTTATTTTTTATACATTGTAAATTAATTACACTACAAATATAGTAAATTTATTTTATATAAAGCAAGTTTTTTTACTATTATTTTGCAATATTTTTGTAATTATTTTACCTTGCTTGCGCAACATGCTGTTTTTGAGGGCTATAAGGAATTAAATATTTTTTACCCTCTATCGGCGCCATGTAGAGCTATTAGATGTTTTTGTAAATATTTTTTACAAAAATGGTCGAACATGCATCATTTTCGTTTAGTTCCGACACTTGTTTGTTTAAAGTACTTCACATAAGATTGGTTTTTTGAGAAGAAAAAGTAATGTCCGGAACCCGAACCGATGCTTCTTCCTGCGTCCTCCTTGTTTGGTCTGCTGTGTATCCGGATATTCCGCATTCGCGAATGCCCTGAAGGTTTATATGAACCTTTCATGGCCAGAAAGACATGCTATTTGATAATCAATCTGCTATCTTTGTCCATATTTAAATCAAACAGCCATGTGGATTGAAAAAAACAACGCTCTTGTGCGTCATTTCGAGTTTAAAGACTTTGTTGAAGCCTTCGCCTTTATGACCCGCGTAGCTTTTCTTGCCGAAAAACACGGTCATCACCCCGACTGGTGCAATGTTTACAACAAGGTGGAAATCCGGTTGTCGACACATGATGCAGGCAATGCGGTTACCGGCAGGGACCACGCCCTGGCGGCAGCCATTGATGAGCTTCTCCGTCAGTAAGATTAATTTGCTTATGTATACGTGTAAACGTACCTTTGCAACATAGCAGATACATGGCAACATGACGAAAGAACAGTCAGGACAGGAAAGGCAGGCGCCTTCTTCAGCGCTGAAAGTCAACAAAGGCATTCCACAACCTTCTTCTGTAAACGAAAAGGCTGCTGACAGCTTCAGGCTTCGCAGGAAACCCGATTTGCAGGCCGGGGAATACGTGGCAGGCATCCTTCGCGGCGACAGGGTGCTGCTGAGTCGTGCCATTACGCTGATTGAAAGCTCCCTCCGAAGCCATCACGAAATGGCGCAACGGATTCTGGAACAATGCATGCCGCATTCCGGTAACTCGCTGCGTATCGGCATCACGGGAGTTCCGGGTGCCGGTAAAAGCACTTTTATTGAAGCCTTCGGGAAACACCTTATTTCCAAAGGACACCGTATAGCTGTTCTGGCAGTTGACCCCAGCAGTACCATCTCGCGCGGCTCCATCCTGGGCGACAAAACGCGCATGGAAACTCTTGCCGTTGACGACAATGCTTTTATCAGACCCTCTGCCACCGCAGGCTCTTTGGGCGGAGTGACGCGGAAAACCCGGGAAACCATTATCCTGTGTGAAGCAGCCGGTTTTGATGTGGTGCTGGTAGAAACCGTAGGTGTCGGGCAATCCGAAGTGGCCGTGCATTCCATGGTTGACTTTTTCCTTCTGCTGATGCTGGCCGGTGCCGGCGATGAACTTCAGGGCATCAAGAGGGGAATCATCGAAATGTGCGACGGCATGGTCATCAATAAAGCCGACGGTGACAATGTATTAAAAGCAAAAGCCGCAAAAACACAATACGAAAATGCACTGCACCTCTTCCCCCCGTCGGGCGCAGGATGGAGGCCCAAGGTGCTGACCTGCTCTGCCCTCAAAAATACCGGCATCAGCGATGTGTGGGAAATGATTTCCGGTTTTCAAACGAAGATGACAGAAAACGGCTGGTTTATGAAAAGACGTAACAATCAGCGAAAAATGCGGCTGCACGACAGCATCACCGAAAGCCTGAAAGCAAATTTTTACAACGACCCCGACATGGCAAAAAAAATCAGGGAGGTGGAAGAACTCCTCGATCAGCGCAAAATGACTTCCTATCAGGCGGCAAACATATTGCTCGACACCTATTTTCAGAATAAACGAAGGCCTTGAAAAAAATTGCAGGTTTGGGTGTGGAAAGCAACATGCTTAGTTGCTCTCCCGGTGAGGTGTAAGGTTGAATTTTTCAGGATGCCTTGCCTGCTTGTCGCGATAAAAATCTTCAATGATCCTGAAGTCAGCATCAAAATCACCACTGGGTTGCAGCATCATTCCCAAGCCACCCTCTTTTGTCCGATAATCCAAATAACCCAGCAAAATGGGTACCCCGGCATTTGTTGCAATGAAATAAAAACCCCTTTTCCAGTTGTTTACACGGCGGCGCGTGCCTTCCGGTGTGATCAGCAGGAAAAACGTGTCGTGTTTCTTAAACCGCTCGGTGATCTCTTTCACCGTGTTCTGGCTATGGCTGCGGTCAACGGGAATACCGCCCAGTTTACGCAGCACAGGACCAACAAACGGACCGAAAGCCTCTTTTTTAATAAGTATCCTTGGCGTGATTTTATACCAGAAGAAGGCCAGGCGGCCAATGATGAAATCCCAGTTGCTGGTATGCGGGGCCATAATAATGACAGCCTTTTTAATATCCGCAGGAACCTTGTTATAGATCTTCCATCCAAACAATCGTAATATAAAGCGGGCAATAAACGACATATAACTCAGGAAAAGGCTTAATAATCAGCTAAACCAGGCTCTCAAAACCCGGACAGACAAAGATACTAAGATTTTCCCTTGAATGCCACACTAACCGCAAATCAAAAGCAGTAAAAAAAAGGATCATCGCTTTTGATAAAAACCAACTCTTTATTAAATTTGCCTGAACCATAACACATTCTTATGTGCTGCAGCGTTTCCATTAAACACATGTACCGCAACCTAAAAAGGCGCGACCACTATCCTTTCTGACCTATTCCCGGAGGTGCCTCCTCCCCATGCTGTTTTAGATATTATTGTTTTTGGAAACCACATTAATTCATTATCATGATGGAATTACCTTATGCAGAACCCTATAAGATTAAAGTAACCGAGCCTCTGCGACGCAGCACCCGCCAGGAACGTGAACAATGGATCGGGGAAGCCGGATATAACCTTTTTCAGCTCAGCAGCGACAAGGTTTTTATTGATTTGCTGACCGATTCGGGCACCGGGGCCATGAGCCATCACCAGTGGGCGGAGATTATGACAGGCGATGAAAGCTATGCCGGATCGGCCTCATTCTACAAGCTTAAAAAAGTGATCAACAACAAGCTCGGCATGCCCTATTTTGTGCCTACACACCAGGGGAGGGCCGCTGAAAACCTGTTGTTTTCGGCCCTGATAAAAGAAGGAGACCTGGTGCCCGGCAACGCCCACTTCGACACCACCAAGGGTCACATAGAATTTCGCAGGGCAGTGCCTGTGGATTGCACCATAGATGAAGCGGCAGACACAACGCTCATGCATCCCTTCAAGGGTAATATTTCAATCAAAAAACTGGAAAAGGTCTTTAAGGAAAATCCCAGGGAGAAGATTCCCCTTTGCATCATCACCGTCACCTGCAACACATCGGGCGGGCAACCTGTTTCCATGCAAAACATACGCGAGGTGTCGGCGCTGTGCAAGCAATACCAGGTGCCGGTGTTTTTCGACGCCGCACGTTTTGCCGAAAACGCCTATTTTATCAAAACAAAGGAAAAGGAATACGCATCTCACAGTATTGAAGAGATTGTGCACGAAATGTATTCATACGTGGACGGTGCCACCATGAGCAGTAAAAAAGACGCCATTGTCAACATCGGGGGATTTTTGGCGTGCCGCAACAAGGACCTGTTTGAAAAGATCAGCGTATTCTGTATTCTTTATGAAGGATACCTGACATACGGCGGGCTGGCAGGAAGGGATCTGGCCGCCATGGCGCAAGGCATTGTTGAGGGAATGGATTTTGATTACCTCGAATCACGCATCGGCCAGGTGGCCTACCTGGGCGGGAAGCTGGCCTCATATGGCATTCCTTTTCAGCAGCCGGCAGGCGGACACGCCATTTTTGTGGATGCAAAGAAGTTCCTTCCAAAGCTTCCCAAAGAACAGTATCAGGCACAAACGCTGGCCATAGAGTTATACCTTGAAGGAGGCGTTCGCGGTGTCGAAATAGGCACATTGCTCGCCGACCGTGATCCCGCCACACGCGAAAACCGCTATCCTGAACTTGAGCTGCTTCGCCTGGCTATCCCAAGAAGGGTTTACACAAACAACCACATGGACTACGTGGCCGCTTCCCTTGCCAGGATTTACGAACGAAGACACACGATAACCAACGGATTCAAAATCACCAAAGAAGTACCCATTATGCGCCACTTCACCGTTCAACTGGAAAGAGTCTGATGGAAACACTGGTAATTTTTATTCTTGCTCTCGGACTGGCAATGGATTGCTTTGCGATAGCTATAAGCAACAGCGACCTGTCCGGAACGGTAAAAGCCGGAGTGCCCCTGAAACTGGCCATTGCCTTCGCTTTTGCACACCTGGTGCTGCTGTTTGCCGGCTACCACCTGGGCAGCTCGCTCCAAAGCTTGTTTCTTGGCGCGGAACGTTTCGTGGCACTTTTCGTGTTTCTGTTTATCGGAAGCAAGATGATTATGGATGCCCGGAAAAGAAAGCCCCAAAGTAAGGTCTTCGACATTAATGCAACCCGCGTTATTGTAGTGCTGTCGATAGCAAGCGGTATAGATGCCTTTCTGGCCGGCATAGCCTTAGGCATTAACGGCCTGAAGATCTACCTGGCCGGTCTGCTGGTCGCACTCACCGTTTTTGTGTTTACCCTTGGCGGCATGGCAGGCGGCAGGCATTTCGGGATGCCCTTCTCCAAGACCATTGCCATAATCGGCGGACTGTTGCTGATTATGGGCGGAATAAGCTTTATGTTTTGATGAAGGGTTTTTTGTAATGCATTCGCGGCAGTTTGTGCTTCCATAAATGGCAGCCGGGACTGCCGGCAGAAACTGCATTTCAGAAGTCAAGCATCAGGTTACACCCTCTGACCTCGCTGCTGTCGAAACGGCCGAGCACCTCAAAGCGTTCGCCGGGACGTAGCACGCCAAGGTCTTCGGTGGCAATAAAGCTGCACGAATAAAGATTGGCAAGGTCTATGACGTTGATACCGCCCGTCTGGTGCTCTCCAAGCATCTCAAGCGGGTCATTGCCGTCCCTGATCAGCACCCGCATCCATGGCGGGCATGAAAACAGGCCGTTGCCTCTCGAATAAGCCTGTGAAAACAATTCCGTCATTCCGTACTCAGAATGGATGACCTCCTGATGAAAGGCCTTGCACAGAATGGCATGCAGCTCTTCTCTGATCATTTCCCGGTGGCGGCCTTTCATACCTCCCGTTTCCATCACCACCGTATTCTGCAACAGCATCGGATGTGTCGCGGCCAGGTCGACCAGGGCAAAGCTGACCCCTATCAGCAGTGTCTGCTGCCCTGATGCCGAAAGCTCCTCAAGCTTTCTGGCCAGCGTCGAAAACTCATTCAGATAAAAACCACTACCCGGATGACGGCTCTCTTCTATCATCCGGGAAACCATATATACCAGTGAAGAACCCTGGCGCTCGAGATAGGAAGGAAGCAGGGCGAGGATACACCAGTCGGACGGCTTGCCGTAAAACATCCGGAAACAATTCAGAAAACTTCGTTCATAGAGCGAAACATCATACACATAATGCGTTGAGGGTATGTTGCCCGTTGTGGCCGAACTGGTAAAGCGGCGCGCTTCTTTGCCCCTGAACGAAGCGACCCTGTTTTTTTTAAACAGCTCAACCGGAAGAAAAGGGATCTCCGGACAACGGTGCACCCGGTCAGGCGTTTGTCCCAGCGCCTGGCAAAACTTACGGTAGGTTTCGTTGTGCGCATATTGAAAGCGGAACACCTCAAGGGCGAGGCTTTCGAAGGCACTGTCCACCGGTTGAAGTTCAAAGATTTTATGTTCAATGTGTTCTGTAAGATGCATCAGCAAATGTTTCTTTGTGAGCAGTGAGGCAAGCCCGGTGCATGATCAAAAGTACATCAGATTTTTTAAATCAGGAACATGGTTCTCCTGCATGAGGACTTTTAAGAAATACAGTCGGGTTTCGGTAAAATAAATCATTAACTTTGTCGGGATTAACCCTGAGAATTCAACCCGATGAATGAGCACCTTGACCCTGCGGCCGAACGTCTTACCAAGGAGGAGCGCTTGTTTGAGCAGACCTTGCGCCCGGAGGCCTTTTCCAGTTTTACCGGTCAGTTTAAGGTTGTAGAGAACCTGAAGGTTTTTGTTCGTGCTGCCAGCCAGCGGGGAGAAGCCCTGGATCATGTGTTGCTGCACGGGCCGCCTGGGCTGGGCAAGACCACACTGGCGCACATCATCGCCAATGAGATGGGGGTGGGCATAAAAGTTACCTCAGGGCCGGTGCTCGACAAGCCCGGCGATCTGGCCGGTTTGCTCACCGGACTCGAAGGCCGCGATGTGCTCTTTATTGATGAGATCCATCGTCTGAGTCCTGTCGTGGAAGAATACCTCTATTCGGCCATGGAGGATTTCCGTATTGACATTATGATTGAAACCGGTCCGAACGCACGGAGCATACAGCTGAGTTTGCAGCCATTCACCCTGATAGGCGCCACCACGCGTTCCGGGCTGCTCACCTCTCCCCTGCGTGCGCGTTTCGGTATCAATGCGCGCCTCAACTACTATGATGCGACGCTTTTGCTTCAGATCATCAAGCGTTCGGCCGGCATTCTCAATGTCAGCATCACGGATGAGGCGGCCAATGAGATCGCCCGCCGAAGCCGCGGCACACCCCGCATTGCCAACGCCCTGCTCAGAAGGGTGCGCGACTTTGCCCAGGTGAAAGGTAACGGCGATATCGACCTCGCTATAGCAGCCTACGGCCTGGAGGCCCTGAATGTTGATAAACACGGCCTTGACGAGATGGACAACAAAATACTCTCCACCATCATCGATAAATTTAAGGGCGGACCTGTCGGGCTGAGCAATATTGCAACGTCTGTCGGAGAGGATGCCGGCACCATCGAGGAAGTCTATGAGCCATACCTGATCCAGGAAGGCTACCTCATGCGCACACCCCGCGGGCGCGAAGCAACCGAGATCGCCTACAAACACCTCGGACGAGTGAAGAGTCCGGGACAGAACTCCCTTTTTGACTGAACCACGCATGATCCGGAACCGGCAACTTTCGCTGCTGATCAAGGAAAAAGCCAAAGAACTTGGCTTTGATGCGTGTGGCATTGCCCGGGCATCCGCCATGCAAGATCATCACCACAAACTCTCCCAATGGCTTTCAAAAGGCTACCAGGCACAGATGTCATACATGGAGAAGAACCTGGACAGGCGCACGGACCCACGGTTACTTGTTCCGGGCGCAAAATCTGTCATCGTGCTGGCAATGAATTATTTTCATGATAACGCACAACCCGGAAACGCCTTTTACAAAGTGGCACGATATGCCTGGGGTCGCGACTACCACCAGGTAATAAAACACAGGTTACACCAGCTGGCCGGCATGCTTTCCGAACTGGCCGGACAGCATCAATACCGCGTCTTCACTGACTCGGCGCCCGTGCTGGAACGCAGTTGGGCACAACTGGCGGGTTTAGGCACTTACGGCAAAAACACCTGCCTTATCCTTCCCCGGAAGGGCAGTTTCTTCTTTCTCGGAGAAATCATGACCAGCCTGGAACTGACTCCCGACAAGCCATTCCATAAAGACTTGTGCGGAACATGCACCAAATGCATCGAAGCATGTCCGACCAACGCCCTGGTGAAGCCGGGGTGGCTGGATGCAGGGAAATGCCTTTCCTACCTTACCATAGAATTGAAAGGGAACATACCCGGAGACTTCAGGAACAAAACCCGTGGCTGGATCTTCGGATGCGACAGCTGCCAGGAGGTTTGTCCGCATAACAAACACGCGACCATACATAAGACTAAGGAGCTCGCACCGCTTCCGGCGATTGCCACATGGAACAGGCAACAGTGGGAGGCGATGACGGAATCAGACTACCATGCAGCCTTTAAACGGGAAAACTCAGCCATTGCCCGTGCACCATACGCCAAGCTGTGCGACAACATCAGGGCTGCGGCTTCAGCGAACCCATGATCATTTCGGGTATGCGGTCTTTCCGTTCCCGGATGAAGTTTTTGAACTCCGCTTCACTCAAATGGGTCTTGTCCATTACCAGCGTCTTAATGGCAAACGGAAAAGCTATCAGCGAAAGCATATCCACAAAGAGGTGAGTAGGATCAGTGCGTTTGATCCGGCCTGCTTTCCCCTCATCCAGAATCTGTTGCGTGAATTTTTCAGTGGCATAAAGCTGGCTTATGGCCTTCATTTCGGTAATGCGCTCCTGTTTGCGGTGCAAAATGGCCATCACAAAGGAAACCAGCAAAGGATTCTCTGAAAGCATGTCAATGTAAACATGGACATACTGCATTATTTTTTCCTCCAGCCCCAGGTCACTATCCAGGATCCTGATCAGCTCTTCGGAGTTCTTCTTTACCAGCATGCTGAAAATAGCATTGAAGAGGTTCTCCTTGCTGCGGAAATAATAATTCATCAGGGCCAGGTTGATGCCCGCCCGGGCAGCAATCTCCCTGACACTGGTACGGTCAACACCCTTTTCAAGAAACAGCTGTGTCGCCGCATCAAAAATTTTTTTTTCGGTGTTTCTGCTTTTAGCCATAATGAGGTTTTTTTTGTCTTTCCAAAGATAAGCATTTTTGTTTAAAACACAGTTTAAAACATTGTTTTTTTAGGAATGCTGTTCGGTACTGGCGCCGGGGTTTTGACGCGATTGCGGAGGGTGTGTTTCTACTGTTTTACCGTTTGCGGGAAATCATTCGCTGCGAGAGCATATAAAGCACTAAGAGGGCTGAAAGAAAAACGGACAGTTTTCCGGTGAAATTGCCGGACAGTGCATAGAATGTGATGCGGTTGTTTTTGTTTATGGAAGCGTTCAATGCTGTTGCTTCCCACCATGATGTTTTCGCCGTAATTTCGCCGCGCTGGTTGATGAATGCTGAAACCCCGGTGCTGGCAGCACGGGCGATGCTTCTGCGTGTTTCAACGGCCCTGAGCCGGGCGTATTGCAGATGCTGGCGATGACCCGGGGTGTTTCGCCACCAGCCGTCGTTGGTAACGATGATCAGGATATCGGCTCCACGGCGGATATATTCTGTCATGTACTCTCCGTAAATGGATTCATAACAGACTGCGGCGCCTGCAGCAATGCCTGTTTGGGTGTCAAACACCCTTCTCGCTTCCTGGGTTCCCAGGCTTCCGGAAATACCACCGAGCCTCTCCACAAGCATGTTGAGGGGTTTCAGGTACCTGAAATAGGGCATCCTTTCTATGCCGGGCACCAGCTTCGACTTGTGATAATATTGTACCGGCTGACCTTCTTCGATAAACAGCACTGAATTATACACTACATAAAAATCACTGCTGTGATTCAGCGGACGTGCTTCCGGGGGCAAGGTTTCGCCGGCCGTGATGAGCCTGTAGGTTAATCCGCCGACAAACCATGCGATTTCAGGATGCTGGCTGAGGTGTTCTCTTATGCGCTGTATGGAGTAATGGGATTCCGCATCATGCATCCAGACACCTTCGGGAAGGGCATCTTCGGGTGCTGCGACAAAACGTGTATCATCAGTAATATGACTGTCGGCCAGGGCGAGCATTACATCCATTCTTCTCCGCAGCTCATCCCGGGTCATCACGGTCTTATAAGGGTCTTCCGAAGGTTGCACGATCACGATGTTTACCGGCGCGTTTGTTTCTTCATAGCTGCGCCACATGCCGAAAGAGATGACCGACGGGATGGTAAAAGCAGCCAGGGCGAGCAGGATGGAAGAGAGCACTCTTTTGTTCAGTTTCTGAACAGTAAGGTAATGACTGAGCGCAAAAAACAGCAGCAGGTTGATGACCAACACCCAAAGACTTCCGCCTGCCGTTCCGGTAAACGAGTACCATTGCACCCAAACCGGGGCGGTGGCAAACACATTTCCAAGATCAAGCCAGCTCCAGCTCAACTCCCATTGCGCGTGGAGGTGTTCAAAAGCCAGCCACAACAACACAATGGAAAAGGGGCTCTGTCTGCCGGGTAGTATTCTCCGGCTCAGATGCATCAGCCACCACGGCACAGCCATAAAGCCTGAGTTAAGCAATACTGCAGCTATCATGCCGGGCACCGTGGCAAAGGCGATCCACCACGTGGTCAGCAGGTTAAATACCAGGAAGGCTGCCCATGCGTAAATAAAGATCATGATGCTCCGGTAATGGCTGCGGTGTTGCAACAAGTGATCCTCTGCAACTAACAGGGGTATAAGCGCAAAAAAGGCAAGAAAGGGGAAGCCCCGTGCCGGCCAGCTGGCGGCCAGCAGAACGCCCGTGGCCAGACTTAGTAATAAAAGCTTGTTGCGCCTGACAAATATATCCATAAGCCTTCCTGAAATAAGATCTGTTTCAAACGGACACGGTCTCCCACCAGTGAAACAACAGCATAAACTCCATGCGTGCCTTACGAAGGCATCCTGAAATCGGGTGAATGATACACCGGGTACTTTTTAAAGAAACGGGATGTGTTTTCGGCTGCTTCTTTAACGGGGCGAAATGTAAACCCAATGGCCTGCTCTATTTTTTCGTTTGAGAAATATCTTCTGATGTTGGCGTTCCGTGCTGTTTCTTTTGAAAGCAGGGGTTTTTGACCCGTCATAAAGCTTCTGACATTCTCAAGGCGCCAGGCAATTTCGGTAAGGAAGCGGCCCACCCGGTACCTGGGAGGTTTTACTTCAGAGTAATGGGCAAACAGCGTGAACAGCTCTTTATACGAAAGGTTTTCGCTGTTCAGGATAAACCGTTCGTTCAGTATATCGCTTTCGGTTAATTCCACCATGGCTGTTGCCACGTCACGCGCATCCACAAAGCCGGTGACTCCCGATGTATAAAATTTCATGCCGTTCTTGACGGACTGGTACAGCTGGGCGCTTGACCGGGTAGTGTCGCCCGGGCCTATGACTACGGTGGGGTTGACAATAACCACCGGCAATCCTTCTTCGGAGGCGCGCCAGACTTCCCGCTCAGAACCATATTTACTGATGGCATACCATGAATTCTTCTTGGAGGTTTTCCAGACCAGCTTTTCATCCACCTTGTTGTTTTTTTCAGGACTTCCGAGGGCTGCAACACTGCTGCAATGGCAGAATTTCCGGATGTTATGCATCAGGGCCACATTTACGAGATTGGCTGTGCCTTCAACGTTGGCTTTCATCATGAGCTGCTTATCTTCGGGCATGAAGGAAACAACTGCTGCGCAATGATACACGTAGCTGACACCGCTCATGGCTTCCTGGAGGCTTATGATGTCGCTCAGATCACCATCGACCCATTCAATACCATGAAACAACGACTCGCCTCTTTCCCCGTCATACCAGGAAAACAAACGCCGTATCATATCGGTGTTACTCCCTTCGCGCTTGAGCGCACGAATTTTGCACCCCCTCTTCGCCAGCTCAAAGAGAAGGTGAGAACCTACCAATCCCGTACCTCCGGTTACCAGTATCATGATTGCAAAATTAAAGGAAATTTGTCATGTGTTTATATTTGCGTATGTGGTTGGTTGTCTGTGTTTTGTGCTTATACCTAAGAGGCTGAATGGAAGTCAGAAGTCAGATGTCAGATGTGCAAATGTGCAGATGTAAGGCTATTGTTGAATCGTTTATTTGTTGAATCGTTTATTTGTTAAAGAGGAGTGAGACTGTTCAACCAAGTGTGTCATTATTCATTTTTCACTTTTCATTTTTCACTTAATCTGCTTTTGGCTTTTAGCTATTAGCAAGAAAAGCTGCCTCAGTCGCTTAACAGTTTATCAAAGTAGTCAATGGTCCTGATCAGGCCGTCCCTGAGGGGCACCTTGGGTTTCCAGTCAAGCAACTTGTTTGCAAAGGAGATATCCGGACATCGCTGAACCGGATCATTTTCAGGCAAAGGCATATAATTGATGGTCGAGCGGGAGTTGGTCAGCTCCCTGACCAATTCGGCAAGCTCCAGGATGCTAAACACTTTGTCGCTGCCAATATTGACCGGTCCGGTGATTTTGTCCTCCGTTTCCATAAAAGTTTTCATACCAGAGAGCAGATCATCGACATACAGAAAGCTTCGGGTCTGTGTTCCATCGCCATAAACATTCAGGGGTTTATGCTGCAGCGCCTGCATGATGAAATTTGACACAACACGGCCATCATCAGGTTGCATCCGGGGGCCGTAGGTATTGAAAATTCTGACAATCTTTATGCGCACCCGGTTCTGGATATGATAATCCATAAACAAGGTTTCGGCGCAGCGTTTGCCTTCGTCGTAACAGGAGCGCTTACCCACCGGATTTACATTACCCTGGTAGCTTTCCGGCTGCGGGTGCACCTGGGGGTCACCATACACCTCGCTTGTTGAGGCCTGCAGCACCTTTGCCCCGGTGCGTTTGGCCATGCCCAGCATATGAATGGCCCCAAGCACCGATGTTTTTATGGTTTTGATGGGATTGTGCTGATAATGCACCGGTGAGGCAGGACACGCCAGGTTATAGATCTCATCAGCTTCGAGATAGAGCTCCTTGGTAACATCATGGCGGATCAGCTCAAAACAGGGATGATCCATCAGATGGAGGATGTTTCGTTTGTTGCCGGTAAAAAAGTTGTCAAGGCAAAGCACATCGTTTCCTTCACGCAGCAACAGCTCGCACAGGTGAGAGCCGATAAAGCCGGCCCCTCCCGTTACCAGTATTCTTTTCGATTTCATTTATGATGGTTTTTCGCAATACCTCCGCAATTTAGTAAAATTATCTTGTTCCTGCATAAAATTTAAACGGGTGCGGAACATGAGCAGCAATCTCCGGGGTGTAAACGGCAATGGAAACACCAGCGGTGATGCCGTGTTGTACAAGGGTGGTAATAATTATTTTAGTATTTTCGTGAAGATGATTTCGACCGGTGTGTCCGGCCGGACTCATCAGAAGCAAAACTAAAATACATCCCAATAAACAAAATGTCACTGCTATGAAAAAATCTGCATTCCTTGTTCTTACAATTGTTATTACAGGGCTTTTATCACTAAAGGCCGCTGATTTGCAAGTCTTTGACCCGCACAGCATGTGGGAGATGAAACGTCCGGGGAGTCCGGTGGTTTCTCCTGACGGCGAGTGGTCGGTGTTTGCCCTGACTACCTACGACATTGACGAAAGCCGTTCTTCCTCCAACCTCTTTTTGCTGAACAATGCGTCGGCTGAAGTCAGGCAGGTTACCTTCAGCGGCAGTGACAGCGGTCCGGCATGGAGCCCCGACGGAAAAAAGATCGCGTTTGTTTCACGGCGGCACGATGGTCCCGGGCAGGTGTATGTGTTGAGCATGCGCGGAGGGGAAGCACGGCAGGTTAGCGACCTTCCGGTCGGCGTTTATGGCCTGCAATGGCTTCCGGACGGACAGCGGATAGCCTTTGCCGCCAACATTCTGCCGGAATACGAAGGAGACTGGGACAAGCTCCGAAAACTGCAGGAGGACAAACGTAACAGCAAAGTCACCGCCAAAGTAACGGAGAACAACATGTACCGTTTCTGGGACAGGTGGCTGACCGATGATTATGTTTCCAGGCTCTTCACCATAGATATCAATAACGGGGAAGTGGTTGACTTAATGCCTGACAACGGTAATTTTTTCGGTTTGATGGGTGGTGTATCCTATGACATATCCCCGGATGGATCAACCATTGCTGTCAGCAAGAATTCCACTCAACCTCCTTTTGCCACCACGAATCACGACATTTATCTTGTACCCACCGACGGCAGCGGTGCGCTGGTCAACATTACTCCCGACAATCCGGCCAACGATGTAAATCCGGTGTTCAGTCCTGACGGCCGGTACATCCTTTACGGGCGGCAGAGCATTTACCATTTTTATGCCGACAGGGTGGTCATGGTGCTTTATGACACCCGCGACGGAAGCCATACCGAGCTGACTGCCGATATTGACCTGAGCATGGGTGGCTGGTTCTGGTCTGACAATGGCCGCACCATTTATTTCATTGCCGAGGACAGGGCGATGCAGAGTATTTTCAGCATACCTGCCGGCGGAGGCAGGCACACTGAGCTTTTCCGCAGCGGCACCAACAGCGGTGCTTCCCTGGCAGGCAGCCGGCACCTGGTATTCCTTCATCATAACCTTAGCGCTCCGCCTGAGATTTACCGCCTTGACCTGCGTCGCGGGGAAGCCGAAAAACTGACTTCCTTCAATGACGACATCGTAAACCGCACCGCATGGGGAGAGATTGAAAACGTGACCTACAGTGGTGCCAACGGCGCTGACGTACAGATGTTCATCAACTACCCCCCTGACTATGACCCCAGTAAGAAATATCCGCTGGTGATGATGATACACGGCGGGCCGCATGGCATTTTTGGAGATTCCTTCCATTTCAGGTGGAACAGCCAGCTCTTTGCAGCGCCCGGTTATATTGTAGCCTTGCCCAATTTCCATGGCTCAACCAGTTTCGGACAGGATTTTGTGATAAGCATTCATGGAAGCCACGCCGATCTGCCATTCCGGGACATTATGAAAGCGGCCGATTACCTTATTGAAAGAGGGCTGGTTGACGAAACCCGCATGGCTGCTGCCGGCGGAAGTTACGGGGGCTACATGGTAAGCTGGATTGCCGGTCATACCGACCGGTTTGCCTGCCTGATCAACCATGCAGGCGTGTATGATCTGCACCTGCAGTTTGCTTCCGACTTTTCTGCCAACAGAGCATATCAGTACGGCGGGTCACCCTGGGAAAATCCGGAGCAAATGAATGCAGCCAACCCTTCACAGTTTGCCCATAACTTTTCAAGTCCGATGCTGGTAATACACGGAGAGCTCGACTACAGGGTACCCGTAGCCCACGGATTCCTGGTATATAACATATATAAAAACATGGGACTGGAAGCGCGCCTGGTATATTACCCCGACGAGAATCACTGGATTCTTACTCCGCAAAACTCATTGTTCTGGTATGAGGAGTTTTATGCTTGGCTTGAACGCTGGCTCCATTAAGGCAACGAAGCTGAAAATCTTACTCAGAAAGCAGGCAACAGGTTTTACTTGCCTGCTTTCTGAATAATACCGGCATAGTATTCGCGCAAGCGATAAACCATGTAAAGGTTTAGGATCATCATAAACAATCCAAGCGCCGGCATTCCTGCAATAAACACATCGTACATCAGCACGTTGGTACTTACCGGAAGTATAAGCAAAAAGGCCAGCGGCCGCTGGATGTTGAAGAGCAGCATCAGGGCAACGATCAGCTCCAGCACCTTTACCGCAGCCATATAGCCTGTGGCGCCCAGCAAATCCATGTACGTGGCGGCATTTCCTGAAAGCTCAGGCATCGGGATGAATCCGAAAAAGAAGTTCAAACTGAATATGAAGTATATTGCAGCGAAAAGGTAGGTTATAGCAGCATCTAATTTTTTCATAGAGATTTGATTTATAGTTTTTTCTTAAACAATACTTCATGTCAGATTGTTCACGAAACGACGGCAAAGCCCGGCCGGCAGTTCCGGGAAACCGGAAACTTCCGAACTTGTAAATAGAGCAGCGGCTGTTCAGCAACCGCCTAAGAAGTAGTGTTTTCACTAAAAGAGAGCTGAAAGGGTGTACAGGTATTAAGAAAGGGCTGACTTCTCTCACAGTCATTGGGGTGTCTGTTATTCAGGCTCCGGGAGTACAAAATGCGCAGGTTTTTTGCAATCCGTCAGGATGATTTTGAACAACAGGAAGGCGTACATTGCGGGAAAACTGCCGTGAAGACTATTTCTTAAGCATTTGAAAAATGCTGTACACAACAATGACCGCGCCGGTGACAGTGCCCAGTATCTGAAAAGCCCCAAAGGCAGGGCGATGAGCAATACCCAGCGGGTAACCAAAGACCGAAACAAAAAAGAGCAGCAAGCCGCAGAGTATCAGAATGGCATGGATGTTTTTTTTGTTTTTCATAATTTGCTGTTAACAATTTACTGTCACGGGGTTGTATGGATTATGCATTGATAATGTGTCCGGCTTATACTCATTAAGATAAGGCCGTTATACAATCCATCACCCGGTGGATATGTCATTTGGCCGCATAAAACATTACGGTTTCCAAAAGATTATTAATTGTCATCACAAACTTCGTATATTTTTTTCAATTACGCATAAAAACTTCAAAATAAGTTCAGCCCGGGGAAACAGAACTCATAGCTCTAGCCGGCCTCTGTGCATATCGGGGGGGCTTACACCCTTAAGGCGTTTATGGTACAATACAGCCGGGTTTTCACCAGGGCATGATTTAGCACGGAAGAGTTTTCATTTTTTTAAAAAACCATTGCTGAATTAAAAAAATGGTGTACATTTGCACCCACGATTAAGGGCGCTTAGCTCAGTTGGTTCAGAGCACCTGCCTTACAAGCAGGGGGTCACTAGTTCGAATCTAGTAGCGCCCACCACGAAATCAAGCAGTTACATCTAATACAGAGGTAGCTGCTTTTTTATTTGCATACAGTTTGCAAACAAATGGGCCTTTTTTCTTCTTAGGGTACTGAAAAAGAGCACCCGCATCCTGTGCAAGTGCTTTTTTTAATCTTATTCTGCCAAAAACATGCAATCCTGCTCTAACCGCAACCCGGGGTTAGCTGGAGTTGGTCCTGGCGGGATTATATCTTAAATCTTGATTATCGTTCGATGCCTAAGTTAACAGCACAAGCTGCCTTTGTGCCCTTTATCATCTTCAGTGCGCGCTCACAAACCTGACGCAACGCACACTGCAGCCGTCCCTCATACTGGTGCTGGGCTGGTAGACACCGCCGGAGAAATTGTGTATGGCCCGAAGCCAGGCATGTGCACCTATGTCTACAGACGAACTCCACCAGTGGCCGTGATCGCCAAGGTGGCTGTAGCTGCCAATACTGGCACGGAACCCACCCGGAAGAGCTGAAAAACCAAACTCATCAAAACCGAAATTATTTTCTTCTGACCATGGGTCATCATCCCAGCGAGGATGCTCCGCAGTGTCACAAGCTCCACCCAGCGGCGAATTCACCTGCCTGCATGACTTTAAAGCATTGCCGGCTCCATTGATAAGATTTTCGTTTGGAAAACCCTGACTGGCAAGATAGTTAATTAACAGCGACCAATCAGCATTGCTGGGTACATGCCAGCCTTCAGGGCACAGCCCTCTTGAATCAGTCACGGCGTACCAGTTATAGAGCAGACCATAAGCTTGCAGCATGTTGCCATCGTTGTTATATACCGCATAAGCCCCTTGTGTGGTGCTCCCCCACTCCGTGTTGCCCAAACCCGTGGGTATGGCACCGCCGTTATTGTATTTGGTAACACGCAGGTTTCCGGCCATCCACTCCTGGTTGCCGACGATCACCGTTTGATAAACATTGCCGTCAATATCTGTGACGGTGCTTCCACCAGGATCATCTCCCAGAAAAATATTAATCGTTAAAATAACGTCCATGATGTTGATCAGTCCGTCGCCGTTCACATCGGCATTATCAGCACAGAAAGGATCAGGCGCGTTTCCGACAAAATAATTCACCATAATTGTTATATCCAACACGTTTACAGCGCCATCGCAGTTAGCATCGCCGGGGAGTTCACCATCCCGGGCAAAAGTGCTTCCAAATAAAAAGAAGACACAGCAAATACTCATCATTGTAGTTTTTGCTTTCATAATGATGCGTTTTTTGGTTAAAGGCAAAAAGTCGTAAAGCTAGTATTGACAAGTCTCAACCGCATAATTCAACCACGCGTGTTGAGCCCGGGAAGTCAGTAAACCTGCACCTTGTCATAACGAATCAGGGCCGGGACAGGATTTTTAAGGTTCATGTTGCAAGGGTTAACGAGTTATTTGATAACACAGGGTTCTGCAGTAACTGTTTAGGTAATGTCTCACGAGAACCGGGCTACACCAGAAAACCGGAATATTCGCTCACTAAATTTATGAAATAAAAGAATACAAAACAACAGTTTAGTTCAGGGTGCAGTGTTTGGGTCAGCACAAAGTGTTTTTCATGCGTGTTTCGTCCGAATTTAAAAAACAAAAAATGATAAAGAAGCAATTATGGGCTTAGCAAGATTTGACCTCTTATTTGTGTTTTTTAACCTTACGTCTTCTTTATTGTTGTTTTTGTTCGGTTTTTATTGATTGTGTTGTATATTTGCAAAAAGATGGTTTAGCGCTATCCGCATTTTGAAGCATGTCGTCTTACGCGGTATTCAGATTAAAAATTCAAAACGGTCGAAACGGGCTGACCACCCAAATTCGGGAATGTGCAAGCGAAAAACGAAATAAAACAAGGGAGTAGCCGGGAATGCAGAAAACCGACAGAGTACGCATTATCAATAAAAACACAGACGATGAAGTACATACGCAAATATCAACTCATGAAAAAAGTACATCTGTTTCAGTTTATTGCATATGCTGCATTAATTGTGATTATTCCATTTATTATTGTAAAAATTGCACAAAATGAGCAAGAAATCAAAAACCTTTTATTCCTCCACATCATAATTGTCATTCCTCTTGGTTCAATTCTGATTAAGTGGTATAGAATGAGAAACAAAGGTTTTAATAATAAAGAGATTTTGAGGTCATTTGTTCCTTTTTTGAAAAAAAGATCATAATTGGTGTTTGTTCTTCTTCCTGAAAATTTCAAACCTGCTGTTCTGGTTATAGGTTTTGCTTAGGCTTACTGACTCCTTTTTCTGTATTGCTGGTTATTTATAAGCCGTATCCGGCACCCGGGTATTCTTTATGTATACATCATAAAGAAAGATGGTTTAGCGCTATCCGCATTTTGAAGCATGTCGTCTTACGGTATTCAGATTAAAAATTCAAAACGGTCGAAACGGGTTGACCACCCAAATTCGGGAATGTGCAAGCGAAAAACGAAATAAAACAAGGGAGTAGCCGGGTATGCAGAAAACCGACAGAGTACGCATTATCAATAAAAACACAGACGATGAAAAAAACATTACTAAGCATTGCGATTTTGGTTGTCGGGACGATTTTTGTTTTTTTCTCCTGCGACAAAGAGGCATCCGGCCCGGATGACCTTAAAAAGGATTTTGAAAAAGCGGCATTGGTACATACCGAAGCCATGGAAGTGTGTTTGAAGGCCATCAGGTCTTCCGACATCATGGATGAGCCGGGGCTGATGAAGCTCGTACAGGAAACCGGCCTGGATTTTATTGCCGGGCACTCTTATTTCGCTGATGATCAGGTGTCGCTGGCACAAAAAATGTTGCTGGAGACCGCTGATCACCTGATTTCTTACAGAAAAATGGTCAGTGAGCCCGGCTACAAAGGCGACTACGGCCCATACGATTACCTGATCTATACCATTATGGAGTTTGCTGACGAGCTCTCGGAAGAACAAATGGAGCTGCTGCTGACCATCAACAACATTATGGAGTCACACGACACAGCCGAAGAGATCGTTGCGCTTCTTACCGGAATAAAAGACATATACAGTCAGGCCCTTGAAGAAGAAGAACGCTGGGTGATCTACGCCGCCACAGCAATTGGCATTGAATCCGTGAGCTACTGGAATGAGAGCCTTGATGAATGGATGGAGGCTATCCTCGAAAATTTTCCGGATAAAAACCTGAAAACCGAAGAAGACGGAGGATGGTTCAATTGGATTCATGTAGTCGCCGGTGATATAGGCGGTGCAATTGGAGGAGCAACAGGTGGTGCAATAGCTGGGTCATTTGCTGGTGGTATTGGTGCAGGTGCCGGTGCAGCAATAGGTGCTCTTGGTGGCTCCATACAAACATCTTCAACCGTGGCCTGTATTTATGTGCTTATGCATATCATGGATGGCGGAGGCGGTAGCGGAGGCGGAGGCGGAGGCGGCGAAGGTGAAGGCGATGACGAGGGCTCAGGCTCCGGCGGCAGCTAATTCCGGCTGGCATTATAGATAAAACAGGTCAAGCCGCTAAAGGGGGTTTTCATCCAATAGCCAATAACAGCCAGGCTCAAAAAACCTGCAAAGCTTAAAAGTTTAGTTTTTATGTCAACCTTAGCATTAATTAAAAACCAGGCCAATACTATAGACGCCTTTCAAATAGCATCACACCATGAAGAGAGATTTATTGTTCATTTTCTTTGGTTTTATGGCAGGAACCCTTGCACTTAATTATCTTATTATCAGCTATTTATTAGGATCAAATATCAGCCAGGCCTACTTTTTTTCGGTTTTGGTTCCGGGTTCCATACTGTCAGCATTGTTTTTCACCCTGTGGGTGAGATACTGGCGTAAGAGAAAAAGCAGGAAAAAAAACAAAGAAACGTAAGATCCGTGTTTTGCCGGGGTTACTGGCGGAAGCCAGTACCGGGTGTCGTGTCAATGCCTCTTTGACGGTCAGGTTGAAGCGTTTTTTCCGCACAGTGAAAGAACAGCAGCGCATAGCCTCAGCTGCATAAAGATTGTAAGTTGCAGCCATGCGGCAAAGATCAAGACCCGGCCGGGCAAAGCGGTGTTGACATGACACTAGTCATGTTGCCCCAGCAAAGCCCTGATAAACCCGTTGCCTTTCAGCAGACCGAAATGGCCCTCTTTAACGCTTTCTTCGTCATATACCTGAACTTTGTCAGGCTGAGCGCCAGGATGGTATATCATGAAGGGAACGGGGTCATGAACGTGGGTGCGCAGCTCGCAGGGAGTTGGGTGGTCTGGCAGAAGAGCTATGGCGACCGGTTCATTCATCTGCCGGGTTTGTTCTGCGATGTATTTTACAACACGCTGATCGAGGGATTCCAGGGTTTTGATTTTCAGGTCGACATCGCCCTCATGACCGGCCTCATCGCTGGCCTCGATATGAAGGTACACCAGGTCAACCCTGTTGAGCGCATCAACAGCAGCCCGGGCTTTTCCTTCATAATTCGTGTCGTACAAACCGGTAGATCCCGGCACTTTAACGGCTTCAAAGCCGGCATAGGCTCCAATGCCATAAATCAGGTCAACGGCAGAGATCACGGCTCCCGTTTTTCCATAAAGCTCCATGAAGGTTTTCATCTTAGGCCGGTAACCGGGCGACCAGAACCAAACCGAGTTGGCGGGGTCTTTGCCCGCCGCCACCCTGGCCTTGTTTACCGGATGATCGCCAAGCAGGGCCTGCGAAAGTAAAATGATATTGTTCAGAAGGCCTGCCGTTTTTGAGCCATTGCCTGATTCAGCCCGAACCAGCAGATCCCTGTATTCGGCCCCGGGAACATCATGGGGTGGCGTGCATTGGATCTCATTTGACCCTTTATTCAGCACAAACAGATGCCGGTAGCTGACACCCGGATGGAAGCGAAAATCCTTATGGGAGATTTTTTGATTCAGGAAATCAATAAGCTGGTGGGCTTCTTCAGTTGAAATGTGTCCCGCACTGTGGTTTTTAATGCGCCCCGCTTCATCAATGCTGATCAGGTTACAGCGCATGGCAAGGTCATCGTCCTTCAGGTCAACGCCCATACTGGCAGCCTCCAGTACCCCGCGTCCCTGGTAAACCGCATGCACATCATAACCCAGCACCGCTAAATTGGCAATCTCACTGCCGGGAGGCATGTCGTCCGGAACTGTGGAAAGTAAACCGCAACGGCTCTTTTTACACAAAGCGTCAATGTTCGGCGTGTTGGCCACCATCAGGGGTGTCTTACCACCAAGCCTGTCAATGGGGTAGTCGGAACAACCATCTGCAAGAATGATGATGTATTTCATGAGCAGGTAATTTTATTTATGTTTATTTATATTAATCTTACACATTGCACCATACCAAGGCGACAGTGCCAGCGGTGAACATTCTCCGTATTCAACAAGCTGTTTATTCGTTGAATCGTTTCTTTGTTACATCGGTTTTTGTGAACGCGGAAACTTTTCGCCTGCGCCCAACACAGGTGCTTTACGGATGCCTTTCTCCTTAATGCCGGAATAAACTCCGGACAAACGCTGATTTACACGGACTTCTGCGTTGATGTTTCCTTAATAATTGCTCTGCAGGTATTCTTTAAAAGCAGCATAGTCGTTTTTAAGAAACCCGAATTGTTCTTCCTTTTCTTCAAGGCCTTCCAGGCTGGGTGGCAGTTCGGGGTCAAACTGCAGGATCTCCTGAATCTGTTCGGGAAATTTGGCCGGGTGAGCGGTTTCCAGAACGATGCAAAGGTCCTCTGCTGCCGCTGCATGCATGCTGCCGTTTCTGTCAGATGCGTCACAACTGCGCTTCAGACGCTTCAGGTATTCCTGCAATGCGGCCCAACCAACTGCGCCGTGCGGTTCAAGCAGCAGCTGATGTTGCTGGTACGCCGATGCAATGGTTTGTTTTGTTTGCCTGTCGGTGATGGACCAGGAAACCATATCCCGGCGCATGCTGTCCATATCCGGTGCTTTGTGGATGCGTCCTGTCTCGTTCATCATGCCGCCATAAAGAGCAACAAGCCTTGCCAGGTTGCTGGGGTGCCCTACATTCATTGCGCTGGAGATGCAGTTCCGGGATGGTTCGATTTTCCTGTAGACCCCTGTGGCCAGAAAATCAGGAAATTCATCATTTTCATTCACTGCAATAACCATTTGTTTGATGGGTAAGCCCATCCGCCAGGCAATCATGCCGCCCATCATATCCCCGAAATTGCCTGAAGGCACTACAAAGACGGCTTTGTCATCCATGCTTTCGCGCAGTTGTGCCCAGGCGTAAACATAGTACACCGATTGGGGCAGCAGCCTGCCGATGTTTATGGAGTTGGCCGACGACAGGTTGAGCTTGCCAAGATCGGGATCGGCAAACGCATCTTTCACCAGAGCCTGGCAATCATCGAATTTTGCATCCAGGGCCAGCACGCTGACGTTCTTGCCCAGTGTTGTCATTTGCTTTCGCTGACGCGCCGTCACTTCTTTTTCAGGAAACAGGATCAGCACCCTGATGTTATCGAGCCCGTAAAAAGCGTTGGCAATGGCGCTGCCGGTGTCTCCTGAAGTGGCCGTCAGTATGAGCAGTTCCCTGTTTTGCTGTTGCAGGAAGTGATTCATCAGCCGCCCCATCATACGGGCAGCAAAATCCTTAAAGGAAGCCGTTGGGCCCTGGTCGAGACGCATTACATAATGTCTCTGGGTGACGTGCTCAAGAGGCACGTCGTAGTCGTAGGCATCATTCACCAGCGCACGCAGGGTGTCGGCAGCAATGTCGTCCTTAAGAAAAGCATGCAAAACCTCAAAGGCAATCTGCGGATAGCTCAATTCGGCAAAAGCTTCGAGCCTCTCCAGGGGGATCAGCGGAATGCGTTCGGGCATATACAAGCCGCGGTCCGGAGCCTGACCCTGTAACAGGGCTTCGCCAAAAGACAGAGGTGGCGACTCCAGGTTAGTAGAATAATATTTCAGGACATCCATAACAGAAAACGGTTTTGTTTATCCGATCCGGGCTGATGATGCACCGGCGGCTGAGTACTCGGGGAACGTCATGGTGACTTTTTTGCCGTCAAGCGTTGAGAGGGCCTGGTCAATATCCGCAATGATATCATCAGGGTGTTCCATTCCAACGCACAGCCGGATAAGGTTTGGCGGAATCTGTGCCAGCTTGCGGCCTTCTTCTCCCTGCTGGGCGTGGGTGGAAATACTGGGAATGGTGGCCACTGACTTAATACGGCCTAAATCTGTGGCACGCCAGATCCGCTGAAACGCATCAAAGACTTTCCTGGTTTGTTCAACACCGCCCTTAACCCTGAACGACATCAGGTGTCCGTAGCGGTTCTGGGCCGACCCATACTGTTCATCATGCTCCGCATCCACCAGGAAGAGGTAGTCTTTCGCCAGTTCGTGAAGTTTATGCTCCTCAAGTCCGAGATAGTCAACGCCTTCAATATGCTTGTGATCTTTAAGGTATCGGGCAACCTGCATAGTGCTGCGGCTGGCAATATCCATGCGGTGACGGATGGTCCGTATGTCGTTGAGGGCCATAATGGCATTCATCGGGGAAATGTTGGGACCGTTATCGCGGTTGGGAAGCTGCTTCAGATAGGCGCAGAAGTCGGCTTTCATCTCCGGGTTGTCGATATTGGTGGTGATGTTTTTGCGGGCAATGACAGCACCGGCTATACCAAATCCGCTGGTAAACAATGACTTGGAAACAGACTGCACTACAATGTCGGCGCCATACTCCAGCGGACGAAGCAGTGCGGGTGTTGCCACGGTGGAATCAAAAATGGCCGGGATGCCATACTTATGAGCCAGGTCAACGATCTTTTTCACATCAAAAAATGCCTGCGCAGGGTTGCTGGGCATCTCGCCGTACAGGAAACGGGTGTTTTCATCAATGTTCGACTCCCATTCGTCCATGTCGGTACTGTTGATGATACGCCGCCACTCTATGTTTCTTTCCTGCTCCTTGCGGATGGCAAATTGCTGAAAGGTACCTCCATATACCTGTGCCGTTGCCACAAAGTTCATCGGGCTGTTTGGTCTTTTGGGGTCCTCGATCAGAAACTGATCCACGGCACTCTGAATGGCAGCCATTCCTGACGCTGTGGCGATACAGGATGCATCAACACCCGCGCCATAGGCTTCAATAAGCGCAAGGGCTCCCTCAAGGTAATACATGCTTGGATTGCCAATCCTGGAGTAACACCATGTCGGAATCTGGTAGCTGAGAGCTGCTTCCATCTCATCTGAGTCACGATAGGCCTGGGATGTAGACATATAAATAGGTTCAATGATGCTCCCCTGGTTAAAATCCAGGGCCTCCTGCATTGAATAAATGCCATGCACCGCTATGGTGTCAAAACGGCATTGCTTCATTTTATTAATGTTTTCGGCATGCCATTTCAGGGCACGCTGTCCGGCCTGCTTGTAATAATCCAATCCTTTCGGTTCCATGTTCTTTTAGTTCTTTATGATGAATAATGATTTTATTTTATGATGTAAATTGGTTTTCAGCGCCTTTCAGCAATCCATCGCCTTTGCCCTTTAAGCATAACCACAGGGCATTATAAGCGGGGTAAAAGTAATAAAAACTTTACAGAAGCACACCGCGATGATCAAGCTGTTTGCCAAAATCCTCCGCGGCAGGCATCCCCGTATCTGTGTAACCAAAGAGAATGCGGGAAGTCCCTGTTAACAAGGGTATGTTACGTTGCTCAGGCCCCGCCAATCTGCATCTCCCTGACGCGAAACGTGGGTGCGGCAAACGACCTGTTAAGGTCCAGGTCGTTAGCCATCATATCAATATTGTTAAGGATGTCACCGGCGCTGCCTGCGATCGTGAGTCCCTGCACCGGATGCGTGATACGGCCGTTCTCTATCCAGAACCCGGAAGCTCCTCCGCTGTAGTTGCCGTTGACAGGGTTAATGCCGTAACCTGTAACCCCTTTCAGCAGAATGCCTTTTCGCGTATTGGCAATGATGGATTCAGGAGTAAGGTCGCCCGAAGCAATGTAAAGGTTATGGGTTCCTATTCCCGGGAGGCTGGTGAAGCCGCCGCGAGAGGCATTTCCGGTGCTTTCGGTGCCGGCACGCCTGGCCGATTGTGTGTTATGCAAAAAGCTTCGAAGCACACCGTTCTCCACCAACACACGTTTTGACACGGCCACTCCCTCTCCGTCAAAAGGCTTGCTTCCAAGTCCTTTCGGACGAAGGCCATCGTCAACGATGGTCAAGAGCGCAGAAGCAAATTGCTCATCCATGCTGTCTTTAAGGAAACTGGCACCCTGCAGCACGCGTTCACCGTTAATGGCTGCAATAATGCCACCCACGAGCGACCTGGCAACAGCAGGGTCAAAGATCACGCTGGCACGCTGCGTCGGCACCATGCGCGGGTCAAGCATTTCCCATGCTTTTTTCGCAGCGCTTTCAGCAATTACAGGAAGAGGTTCCAGGTCGTCGAAGTGACGGCGGGAAGAAAACTCCCACCCGGTGTGACGCTGACCGTTTTTTTCCGCCACCACGCTCACACTCAGAGAGCAGGCCGAAGCCTTGTAGCTCTTCAGCATTCCGCGAGAATTGGCAATGATGATTTCCGATTCGCCTTCACCAAAAGAAGCACCTGAACTATGCGTTATTCGGTCGTCTTTCAACGCAAGCGATTCCAGCTCCAGCGCCATGTCAATCTTCTTGTCCATGGGTACGCGGACAATCGAGGGATCGTAAAGGCCTTCTGCTTCATCGTGCTGCTTGTCGTCAGGCAGGATGTTGTGGTCTTCGGGCGTTGTGAGTTTGGCAAAAGCCACGGCACGCCGCAGTGTGTCGGTAAGCGATTTGTCGCTGAAGTCGTTGCAATGGCTGAAGCCCATGCTTCCATTGACGATCACACGGAAACCGACACCGCCGGTTTCGGATTGCTGTATGGTTTCAACATCCCCATTGCGTACTCGTATGGAAAGGTTACGGCTTGTCTGAAGATAGACTTCAACTTCGCTTGCGCCGAGGCGGCGACCACGTCCTACAAGCCTGGCTGCTAAATCGTGATAGTTCATATGGTTTGATCTTTGAAGTTTTTTTATCCTGAACGGAGGAATTATGCGCGGCTTCCTCCAACGTTGATACCGCGGATGCGCACCGTGGGCTGTCCGGCTGTGACTTCAGCCATTTGCCCCTTACCGCATATCCCGGGACCGAAGTCCAGGTCGTTCCCGACGGCATCGATACCTGAAATAACACCCATACATGAGCCGATAAGGGTAGCGCCCCTGACAGGCGTTGTTTTCCTGCCGTTCTCTATAAGATAGGCCTCCCTGCAGGTGAAGTTAAAGATCCCGGTAACGGGGTTTACACTTCCGCCACTAAGACTTTGCACGTACAAACCCTTTCTGGTGTCGGCCAGGATATCCTCCGGGCTGTCTTTGCCGGCTTCTATGAAAGTGTTGGTCATCCGGGGAATGGGAATATGCCGGAAAGATTCCCTGCGCCCATTGCCGGTCCTCGGCAGATTCAGCTGCCGGGCACTTAAAATGTCTGTCATATAGCCTTTCAGCACTCCTTTTTCTATCAAAACATTGCGCTGTGCCTGAGTGCCCTCGTCGTCAAAGTTGATGGTACCCCTGAAGTTGGGCAAGGTGCCGTCGTCCACCATGGTAAACACATCTGTGGCGACTTTCTGGCCCATCTTACCCGTAAAGGCTCCTATGCCTTTCGCAATATTGTCGGCCTCCAGCGGATGTCCGACAGCCTCGTGTATGAGGACGCCGCCAAATCCGTTTTCCATGACAACATCCATGATTCCGGCCGGGGCATCTTCAGCTTCAAGCATGGCTATGGATTCCCTCGCGGCCCTGCGGGCAACCGCTTCGGGCGTCTCCTTTTCAAAGAGCTCAAAGCCGCTGTGCTCACTGATGCGCTCCCGCGACATGTGCCTGTTGACGCCGTCATCACTCATGGTTTGAACTATAAAAAACAGCAGGGGAAGCTCGTCACGAAGGAACAAGCCCTCGCTGTTGGCAATCACACGGCACCTTACCTGGTCGTTGTACTCCACAAGGGCCATGCGAATACGCGGGTCATAATCGAGGGCGGCCTGATTGGCCCGCTCCATAACCTCTATGCGACTGGTGTCGGCAATGCCCTCAAGCGGCTTTGCCACAGTGATGAAAGACGGTCTTTCCTCCCGGGCAATATTTACCGGAGTTACCCTGTTGCCGTTCCTCGCAATATAAGAAGCCACCTCTGCAGCCCGCATCAGGTTCTCTTCAGTAATTTCCTCCGTATACGCGTAACCGGTCTTATCGCCGGAGATTACACGGACACCAGCACCCTGGCTGATACCATAAAGCCCGCTTTTGAAGTTCGACTCTTCCATGATGATCTGCCGGCTGTTACGGCTTTCGAGATAGACATCTGCAAACTCGCCACCCTGGGCAAGAGCCCTGGCAATAACCCTGTCGAGAGTCGCCTTGTCGATGTCAAGACCCGGGCCAACACGCTCCGCGGGACCGCTGCAGGAGAGCAACTGCGACAATATTGGAGGGGCAACGGCAATAGCCAGACCGCTTTTTAAGCCATATTCCAGAAATTTTCTGCGCGGCATGCCACGCCCTGAAAAATGTTTGTAATCCATACGATAAATTATTTTATTGAAAAGAGTATTTTATATATCAAACCGAATCATTCGCAAAAAAATATATCGACCAGCAGGCATGCTGATCCGTTCTGTATTTTTATCTATTTAATTAGATATGTATATCTGTGATTTTTAGTCATTTCGACCATAAAAATAGAAAAAATATTTTACTGTGAAGGCATGCAGGACTAAGCACAGAAATTATATCTTTGTATGCTGCAGGATTGCAGCAACATATGCCGGATGGCCGTTTTTGTCTTAAAATACTGATAAAACCCTTTACCCATGAGCAAATTGGATGCCAAGTTACTTATCATTGATGACGATGAGGATGTGTTGCTTGCAGCGAAGTTGTTTTTGAAACAGCACATCAAGTCGGTGCACACTGATCCTAATCCGAACAACCTGCCGATGTTGCTGAAGAATGAGAACTACGACATGATTCTTCTGGACATGAACTTTTCCCGTGATGCCACAAGCGGCAAGGAGGGGTTTCACTGGCTGAACAAAATTCTTGAGATTGACCCGTCAATTGCCGTGGTTCTAATTACGGCTTACGGCGATATTGAGCTGGCCGTTCAGGGGGTAAAGGAGGGTGCTACCAATTTTTTGCTCAAGCCGTGGGACAACAAAAAGTTGCTGGCAACTATTTCAACCACGCTGGAGGCCCAAAGGTCAAAAAAGGAGTTGCAGGATTTACGTTCGAAGACGAAGTTCCTGATGGAGCAGGGAGACCAGCCTTACAGCCGCATTATTGGTGAATCGCAGGCGATGTTGTCGGTGTTAAAGACTGTTCAGAAGGTTGCTGCAACTGACGCCAATGTGTTGATCCTTGGCGAGAACGGCACCGGTAAAGAGGTAATTGCCCGTGCATTGCACCGGGCTTCGCAGCGCAATAACGAAGTATTTATCAGTGTTGATCTGGGCGCCATTAGCGAAACGCTTTTTGAAAGTGAGCTTTTCGGATATAAGAAAGGGGCTTTTACAGACGCCAAGGAAGACAGGGCCGGTCGGTTTGAGGCGGCCAACAAAGGCAGTATATTTCTTGATGAGATCGGCAACCTGAGTCTGCCCTTACAGTCAAAGCTGTTGAGTGTTATCCAGAACCGTGTGGTGACGCGGCTCGGGTCGGTAAAGGAAATCCCCGTAGATGTTCGTTTGATCTGCGCCACCAATATGCCTCTTTACCAGATGGTTGACGACGGCAAGTTCCGGCAGGACCTGCTCTATCGCATCAACACCGTTGAAATTACCCTGCCTCCGTTACGCGAGCGCACAGAAGACATTCCCCTGCTGGTTAATCATTTCCTGGAGGTGTACTGTAAAAAGTACAAGATGCCCAACAAGCGTCTGCACACCCACACCATGAAGCGCCTGGAAAAACATCACTGGCCGGGCAACATCCGTGAGCTTCAGCATGCCGTGGAACGTGCCGTGATCATGAGCGATTCCAACCTTTTACAGCCCAACGACTTCTTCCTTTCACAGCAGCAGGATAAATCCGACAAAGGCTTGCCGGAGTCCGCTACCAACCTGGAAGAAACAGAAAAAATGCTGGTGAGAAAGGTCATTGACAAGCATGGCGGCAACATCAGCAAGGCAGCCAAAGAACTTGGCATCACCAGGGCTTCACTTTACAGACGGATAGAAAAATATGAGCTTTAAAAACTTTCGCCTAAACGTGGTCGGCCGTGTGTTGCTGATCATGTTGTCGTTGGTGGTGTTGCTGGCGATCATTGGCAGGCCTGAGTTTGCCATCAGTTCGTTCATACTTGTTGTGCTGATTCTTTTGCAAATAATTGGATTGGTGCGGTATGTGGAACGGACCAACCGCAAACTGTCAGTGTTTCTTGATGCCATCAGGCACAGCGATTTTTCTTCTTCCTTTTCGGATCAGGGTCTTGGAAAAAGCTTCGATGAGCTCAATTCTGCGTTCAATGAGGTTATCTCGGAATTCCAGAAAACACGGGCAGCCAAGGAGGAACACTTCAATTATCTGCAAACCGTTTTACAACATGTAACCACCGGCATTATTGTTTTCACGAAAAGCGGCAGGATCAGCATGGTCAACAATGCGTTTAAGCGCATGTTCAGGAACAGCAATTTGAGACTGGTGCAAGACCTTGATAACATTGACGCCAACCTGGCAGAAATGCTGAAAAACATCAAAGCGGGCGACAGTCAGTTGCTCAAGGTTTTTTATGATAACGAATTGCTGCAGCTCTCCATCAGGGCCACCGAATTCCGGATGCAGGGAGAAGACTTTGTGCTGGTTTCCTTACAGAACATCCATACAGAGCTCGAGGCCAAAGAGATGGACTCGTGGCAAAAATTGATCAGGGTGTTGACCCATGAGATCATGAATTCCATTACTCCTATCGTATCGCTCTCTTCCACGGTAAAGGGCCTTCTTATCGAAGACAACAGCATGCAACTCCGTGAAAGCATTGACCAGGAGGACGTAGAAAGCGCCCAGAGTGCCCTGAACACGATAGAGCGGCGCAGCCAGAGCCTGCTGAACTTCGTGCAGGTGTACCGGAACCTTACCCGCATTCCCAAGCCCAATTTTCGCTATTTTCCCGTCAAGGATCTTTTTGACAATGTGGAACAATTACTGGCGCCCAAGTTTAAGGAGCGAAACATTAATTTCAGCTACAGGATTGTGCCACCGGGACTGATGCTCACTGCGGACCCCGACCTTATAGAGCAAGTCATCATTAACCTCGTAATCAACTCTATACACGCCGTTCAGCAAGCAGAGAATCCCAAAATACTTATTGTTGCCACCATAGAAGGCATCAACAAAGTGAACATTGCTGTCAGCGACAACGGTTATGGTATTAAACCCGACAACCTGGAGCAAATCTTTGTACCCTTCTTCACATCGAAAAAAGAAGGTTCGGGCATTGGGCTCAGCCTTTCGCGCGAAATCATGCGTCTGCACAAGGGTAACATCACCGTACGGTCGAAACCCAACGTCGAAACCCGCTTCACCCTTCATTTTTAGCAGGTGTCCGTTAGCGTACGATATTTGTCATATAGCGTACACCAACCGGCGACACAGGAAATCAAAAAAATCCTCAAAACCCCTTTAATCAGCACATTACACTGAGTGGCATGTTTTTGGATTCTTTTGTATAACAGCCTGCATTATCAGGGCCAAAAAGCTTAGGCTGCCGATGCATAACGCCTGCAGCAAAAGCTTTTTTCCAGGCTAAAGCCTGAAATAAATCAAGAATTGACCAACCAACCATGAAACCAATAAACGCATCAACGACTAAACCGTATTACAGGCGTGTCAATCCCGATTGCGGCATTGATTCCTGTACCTGGTTAAATCGTCAAGCTTCTAAAAACACAACAGAAAATCATACATCTATGAAAAAGCACATCATCAGTCTGACCCTTTTGCTGGCAATATTTTCCGGACCATCCGTTTATGCGCTGGAGGTATGGAGTCTGGAGCGTTGCATTCAGCACGCACTTGAAAACAACCTCAGCATTCGCAGTCAGCGCTACGAGCAAGAGATGGCCGGTCACGATCTTACGCAGAGTTATGCCAACATGCTGCCCAATCTAAGTGCCAGCACCCGGGGTGGGGTGAATTACGGGCGCAGTATTGACGCGGTAACCAATGAGTTTTTCACAGAAAGAATCATTTCCCAGAGCCTGGGGGCCAGCGCCAATGTCATGCTCTTTGCCGGTTTTCGCACCATCAACAACATCAGGTATCACTTGGCGCGTCAAACGGCTTACAGATACGACACGCAAAAGATGGAGAATGATTTGATACTTACCATTGCCAATGCATATCTGCAGATTCTTTACTTTGAGGACATGCTGGAGGTGACGGCTCAGCAGCTGGAGGTCAGCCGGCAGCAGGCAGAGCGCACACGGATTATGCTGGAGGGGGGCACCATGTCGAGGCGCGATCTTTTGCAGATGGAGGCTGTGGCTGCCGAGCAGGAGGTTATCCACACCAGCATTGAAAACAATTTACGTTTGTCATACCTTGAGCTTATCCACTTGCTGGAGCTTGATCCTGAGCTTGATTTTATTGTCGACCGCCCCCAGCTGACGGTGGAGGATGCAGCGCTGTTTTACGATGCCGAGGCCGTGTTGCAAAAAGCGATGCATATTGAGCCTTCCTTAACCGCTTCCAGGGAAAGGATCGCCATGGCAGAAACCGCCGTAGCCATTACCAGGGGTGAGCGGATGCCCACACTGAGTCTGAATGCAGGCCTGGGGAGTGCTTACTCTGAAGCTTTTAAAAGGCTTGCCGACCCGGCCGACAGCAAGGCTGCATTACATAACACCGCACAGCTTGCAGTTGTTACCAGGAACACCAACGGCCCGGTTTTTGAAACCGTGCCTTACGCGGATCAGCTTAGTGACAACTATTTCCGAACCGCATCCGTCAGTCTGCACATCCCCATTTTCAACAGTTTGCAGACACGCACCAGGATGCAACGTGCAAGGATAGACCTGGAGCAGGCAAGGCTTCAGCACGAAAACCAAAAAAACAACCTGAGCAGGGTCATTCACCAGGCGCATGCTGACGCAGTTGCGGCCTACAAGGAATACCTCAGCAACAGCAAAGCACTGGAGGCGTCACGCGAGAGTTACATATTTGCGGAAGAAAACCTTGCTATGGGCAGGGTGAGCACTCTTGAGTACAATGAGGCGCTGGCGCGGTATAACAGGGCCAAAGTCAACGCATTGCAATCCCAGTACGAATACGTGTTCAAGGCAAAGATCCTTGAGTTTTACCAGGGAGAAGGCTTCGTGCTTTAGATGGTGTTATGCCCTGGACTTCAGGAAATACAGCACTTCTCTTACAAAGTCATCCGGCTTTTCGGCATGCAGCCAATGGCTGGCTCCGTCCAGTGTTCTGAAGCCTGCCTGCGGGAAAAGCTTAATTATCGCCGGCTTGTGCGCATCCGGCACATAATCGGAGGCTCCACCCCGCAGGAAGAGCACGGGAATATCAAGAGGAACAGCGGGCTCAACGCTCCTGAAAATCTCCTGCAGGTTGTCCCGGATGGCCTCAAGGTTGATCCGCCAACCCAGGTTGCTTCGGTCCTTCCAATAGAGATTCTTCAACAGGAAATGCCTTAGGCTGTCGTTGGTAATCACATACTTCATGGCCTCAGCGGCATCCTGGCGGTTTTCAAAGTTCTTCAGGTCCAGATCAAGCAATCCCTGAATGATCCTTTTGTGGTTATCTCCATGCCTGCTTGCCATAGGACTGATATCGGCAATCACCATGCTGCTTATCCGTTCGGGATAGTCGGCGGCAAACTGCATCACTGTTTTTCCACCCATGGAGTGACCCAGCAAACTGACTTTCTGCAAGCTTTTTTCATCAAGAAACTCCAAAAGGTCGTCCACCATAGCTTCATAGTTGTGCACGCTGCTGTGACCCGACCGGCCATGATTGCGCTGATCCGGGATAAACACATGGAACTCCTCTTCCGCCATTCGCTTCCCAATGGTAACCCAGTTGTCGGACATGCCAAACAACCCGTGGAGTATCACCAGGGGCAGCGAACCCTCTGTGCCAAATTCGCGAACAAATAACCTCATATCAGGTAAGCCTTGTTTGCTGTTTTTCAGACTTCAGCCCGGGCAGGGCCAGTGTACTGGCCGGTCAGAGCCTGCCGTATATTTTGGTCAGTTTAAACAGATCTTCCGTATGTTTTTTTGTGAGCATGTCTTTGGTGTACCGCCATTTCCAGTACCCCGGTGCCTTTCCCGGGAAGTTCATCCTGGCCTCTGCGCCCAGCCGTAACACATCCTGCATGGGGGCAATGGCAACGTTGGAGACGGTTGACCAGGCAAGGCGAATGAAGGACCAGGCCGGGTCGTTGTCATCAAAACAAAAATAATCGCGCACATTTTGCTTGTCCTGATCCGAGCTCTCCTTGTACCAGCCCAGGGTGGTGTTGTTGTCGTGGGTGCCAGTGTATACCACGCTGTTTTTATCGTAGGTGTGGGGGATGAATTCGTTTTCCTCTCCCGAATCGAAGGCAAACTGCAGGATCTTCATTCCCGGCATGTTAAATGCTTCGCGCATTTCCTCCACATCGGGAGTAATCACGCCCAGGTTTTCGGCAATGATGGGTTTAGCGCCAAGTGCATCATAAACAGCTTTAAGCATGGCCTGTCCGGGAGCATCAATCCATTTGCCGTTGATCGCTGTTATTTCACCGTAAGGAACAGCCCAATAGGCGGCAAGTCCACGGAAGTGATCGATCCTGAGGATGTCATAAAGCAGGAAGTTAGCTTCGATACGGTCAATCCACCAGGAAAAATTATTGGCTTCCAGGTGTTTCCAGTCGTAGATCGGGTTGCCCCACAGCTGGCCTGTTGCGCTGAAATAGTCCGGGGGAACACCCGCCACGGTACGGGGCGTCAACGATTCGTCAAAATCAAAGATTTCGGGATTTGCCCATGCGTCGGCGCTGTCAAAGGCAACGTAGAGCGGAATGTCGCCGATGATTTCAATGTTGTAGTTGTTGGCGTATGCTTTGAGTTCCAGCCATTGGTGGTAAAAGACAAACTGCAGGAAGCGGTAAAAGCCGATCTCTTTGGCCAAATACTCGCCATAGCGCTTCAGGGCTCCGGCTTCGCGAATTTTTATCTGCTGGCTCCATTCCGGCCAGGGTTTGCCTTCGTGATGGTCTTTAAGCGCCATGAACAAGGCATAATCTTCCAGCCACTTTTTGTTTTCCTTGCAAAAGCGTTCAAATTCCTGTTTTAGTTTTTGGTCCTTTTTGTTCAGAAAGCGGTCATAGGCCTTGCCAAGCAGCTCATATTTGTAGCGGAACACCATGCCGTAATCTACCTGGTCGTCAGGAAAGTGTTCTTTTTCAGGAAGTTCATTCTGATGAAGCAGGGAGGACTGAACCAGTGTTTCGAGGTCGATCAGGAGTGGGTTTCCCGCGAAAGCGGAAAAACACTGATAGGGAGAATCGCCATAGCCGGTGTGTCCGAGGGGAAGGATCTGCCAGAGTTTTTGCCCTGAAGCCTTCATAAAGTCAACAAAGGCCCGGGCTTCCCTGCCCATGGTGCCGATGCCGTATTTTCCGGGGAGGGAGGTAAGATGCAGCAAAATTCCGCTTTGTCGTTTCATGCTCAAAAGATGTTTGTTATTAGTAGTTTGTTTACTTAATTCAACGGTGGATGATTTTTTCAGCTGAGTTTTCCGGCGTCGAGTGCTTCGATGGTTTTTTTGATGAGCTTTTCGTCGGGGTCATGAACAACGAAGATCATCATGATAGCGGCTATTGCCAGGGATGTTCCGCCGAAGAGCAGTCCGAAAATAGGCTGACCGGGAGCAACAATGCTGATGAAGGAGCCCAGGATGCTGGCTGCTACGATTTGCGGCACTACGATAAAGATGTTGAACAACCCCATATAGGTTCCCATCTTATGTGAAGGCAGTGAGCCGGTGAGGATGGCATAGGGCATTGCCAGGATGCTTGCCCAGGCAATGCCAACGCCGAGCATTGACAAGATTATCCAGTTGGGGTTGGGCACCAGCAAAATGGAGAGGTATCCGGCTGCACCCATCAGCAGGGCAAAAGCGTGGGTATAGCGGCGGTTGGTGCGACGGGCGATCACCGGCAGCAAAAAAGCAATCAAGGCTGCAAATCCGTTATACACGGCAAAGGAAACACCTACCCAGTTGGCTCCTGTGTTGTACTCCGTTTCTACGTGGCGCAGCCGCGACCTTACCTCTTCCGGCAGTCCGACCCTGTCGGCGTGCTGCTGAAAGAAGCGCACCACGCGCATGGAAACGACGATCTGTTCGGCACCGTCATCAATGGCTGCCCTGTACATGTTCAGGTCGTCGAGGATTGACGGCAGCCGGTGGTTCCATTCGTCACGGGCCTCCTCCTGCATGGTTTCGGCGGTGGCATACAGGGTTTCCACGTGTGAGGGCATCAGTTTCATATCGTAATGATGGCTGGTGATGCCCGGCGTGCCGAATGTCCACAGGGTAAACAGGCCTACCCATGAAAAAAACTGTACCACTGCCAGCTGGCCCATGGTTTTCGGCATGCGGAACAGGTCGTTGACTACGGTAACAAAACCGTTGTTGGTTTTGTTGCGTTTGATGAGGGTTCCTGCGATGAGCTGCAGGAATCCGAAGATCATGAACCCGAAGGTAAGGATGTACAGGTCGCTCCTGATAAAGTCGTAGCGGTACACCAGGAAGGTAAGCACGGCTCCCAGCAGGATCCAGAGCATGGAGGGTCTGCTGAAACGGGTATAGGGCAGCAGTTCTCCGGCTTTATGGTCCTGGGCCACCCGGTCGGCTCCTTTTTCAAGTTCTTCGAACTCGCGCAGTTGTTTCGGCGTGTATTCGCGGGTGCGTGTGACCGTCCACAGCACGGCCAGGAAGAACACGATGCCGCCAAGCAGGAAAGCCATCCTGACCGATGGGGGCACCATCCCTTCCGGGGCAATATTCGCTACGTTAAAAAGATTGGTGAGTATCCAGGGCAGCATGGAGGCTACCACAGACCCTGTTCCGATAAAAAAACTTTGCATGGCAAAGCCCTTGTTGCGCTGATCAGGAGGCAGCATATCGCCGACGAAAGCCCTGAAGGGCTCCATGCACATGTCGATGCTCGCCCCCAATATCCAGAAAATACCAACGGCTATCCAGAGCAAGGGAGCAGTAGGAAGTAATATCAGGGCAATCGATGCACCAATGGCGCCAAAAAGGAAGTACGGCCGTCTTCGGCCCAGGCGCGTCCATGTGTTGTCGCTCATGTACCCGACAATGGGCTGAACAATAAGACCGGTTACGGGAGCGGCAATCCACAGGATAGGGATGGCCTCAACCTGTGCTCCAAGGGTTTCAAAAATCCTGCTGACGTTGGCATTTTGTAAGGCAAAACCGAACTGAATTCCCAAAAATCCAAAACTCATGTTCCAAATCTGCCAAAAAGATAAACGTGGCCTGGTTTTCATATGCGTGGGTCGTTAATGTTTAACAATACGATCATTCTTAACATGCAAAAAAGCCCTTTCCGGGAAAGGGCTCAAAGTTAAACGTTTTTCAGAAAAAGAAGATGATTTTTTGTGTTCAGACTCCCTGCAAAAAGCTGCACGCTTACTGCTTAAGCTGTCAAAAGCTGTTTTCAGGTGTTAAGATACCTGATCAGCGACTCATAACGTTCGCTGAGCAGATTGTCGTAGCTGTTTTCTTCCGCATAAGATGCTTTGATGGTGTAGTCATAGCGGTTCAGTGTCTGTATGATGGATGACAGATCCATGACGCTGACCTTTACGGTGACTTCGAGCTTTCTGCTGTCGGGCGGCGAAGTGATAAATGCACTGAGCACCTTGGCGTTATTGGCTTCCACAATGCGGCATATTTCACTGAGGGTGTATTGTGCGGTGCTGACCTCCAGCACAAGTATCCCTCCGGGTTGCTGTACGCTGGTAAAACCGGCCATGGCGGAAACGATCTCCGACACCGTAATGCTGCCAATATAGTGATTCTGATCATTCAGCACAGGGATTACCGACAACTGCTCTTCGGAGGCGAGCCGCAGCACTTCATAAAAATGCTGCACAGCATAAACGTAGGTCCGGGTAAGCGGAAGTTTCTGTAAGTCAAGGGAAGCATCCGGGTCATCCATTACAAAGATGTCTTCGTTTTTTACCAGACCTATAAAGACCTCCTTGTCAACAACGGGCAAATGGTTAACGCCGATATCTTCCATCCATTGCAGCGCAAGGCTTCCCGTATCGGATGGTTTAAGCGGTAATACCAGCTTGCTGAGTATGTCTTTTGCCAGCATGATGCTCTTCCTGTTTCAAAGGGTGAAGATATTATTTTTTTACCTATCTCACCAAAACTCCCTGCAATTTACCTGCCAATCTTCAAAACTTTATTCATAGCTTTGCCCAAAAAAGCAAGATGTGTCGGTTAAGTGTAAATATCAACAAAATTGCCACGTTGCGCAATGCACGGGGTGGCAACATTCCCGATGTGGTAAAAGCGGCCATTGACTGCGAACGTTTTGGAGCACAAGGCATTACGGTACACCCCCGCCCTGATGAGCGCCACATACGCCAGCGCGATGTCATTGACCTGAAGCCTGTGGTTACGACGGAATTCAACATTGAAGGTTATCCTTCGGGCAAGTTTATCCGGCTTGTAACATCAGTTAAGCCGCACCAGGTGACTCTTGTTCCCGATCCTCCCAATGCGCTGACTTCCAATGCGGGGTGGAACACCATCAAGCATAAGGATTTTCTTCAGGATGTTATTGCCGAGTTTAAATCGCATGGCATTCGCACTTCTCTCTTCATTGAAACAGACCCTGTGATGATCCATGGTGCCGCTGAGGTGGGCACCGACAGGGTTGAGCTTTACACTGAGCCTTATGCTGCCCGGTTTCCTTTTGACATGGCCGGGGCGGTAGCTCCCTTCACAAAAGCAGCCGAAGCAGCTCACGACGCAGGCCTGGGTGTTAATGCCGGACACGACCTGAACCTCGAAAACCTCCGTTATTTTGCTGACAACGTGCCTCACCTGCTTGAGGTAAGCATTGGTCATGCACTTATCGCCGATGCCCTGTATTTTGGTTTGCAAAACACCATTCAGCTTTACCTCAGATGTCTTGAAAGGCAAACGGATTAAGGATCAGACCACGCAGGTTCATCCGTAAACTATCGTACCACTTGTATCCTGTCGGTGGTTATCCCCTGTGCGTTGCTGACCCGCACAAAGTAGATGCCCGGCCGCAGATGGTCTGTGCTGATGGTGGCGTAATGGCCGTTCAGCTGCCGGAACAGCATCCGTTTTCCAAGCAGGTCTATGATCTCCACGCTGTTCATTTTGTGGGAGGATTCGATGTTAAGGGTGTTGCGCACCGGGTTCGGATAGATTCTCACCGGCTCAACGGGACCCACGGTAGGGCTTTCCGCATCCAGCGACAACCCATGGTCAGGAAACTCCACGGTGGAATACAAACGATATTCGCCGGGTTGTAGCGTTATATGCTGGTTGACATCATTAACCTCGAGGGTTTGACGGGTAAAGAATTCATACCAGGTTCCGGTTTGCTGGAAATGGGGGTTGATTTCCCCGGCCACGATGTCAAAATTACCCAGAACGGTCACATTGTTCGATTCATGGTTCAGATGGATGCGTTTCATGGCACCGCTGAGACTCAGCGAATAATCGTCGGTGCGGAACACATCATGCTCTGTTTTCAGTTGTGCCAGCGAAGCATAAACATCATAAACTCTCTTTCTGCGCCAGTCTTCAAGGTAGTCCCACCGGATCGGCTTGGGGTCTGTACGGCAACCGGGATCAATGGTTCCGTTCGGACAGTGGTTGATGGAGTAATCGTATCCGAGCTCACCAAACTGCCATATCATTTTCGGGCCGGGAATCGGGAAGTAAAAAGCTGCGACCTGTTCAGCACGGCGCAAAGCCACGCTGAGATCTTTGATGTCGTGGTCAGGATTTCCGGAATTACCCCAGGTCAGATTCTTAAACATGATTCGTTCTTCGTCGTGACTCTCCATATACCCAATTAGGTGAGGGTCGCTCCATCCACGCTGCTGGTAAGACACCCATTCGAAATTGCTTTCAGGCAGCCATCCCATGGCTGCTTCCTGGTAGGCATGGGTAATGTTGCCCCACAGCAACATCCCGTAATCCGACAATTCCTGCTCTTCATTATTGGCGGCAAAATGCTCAAGAATAACGTAGGCATTTGGATTGACTTCCCAGACCTCATCGGCAATGCGTTTAAGGTTGGCTATCCGTGCCGCATCATAATTCCATCCCTGGTTGCCGCTTTGCACGTTGGTGAACCCTTTTGTGAAATCAAAACGGTAGCCGTCCACCTTGAATTCGGTGATCCAATACTGTACAATGCGCTTGAACAGTTCGCGGGTGTAAGGGCTGTCCTGATCGAAGGTGTTGCCCCAGCACCATGGTTCATGCGGACACTCCTGGAGATACCATGGGTTTTCCGCTGCGGGCTGCCCCCAGCTGCCGGCATCGGCATCAAAATACATCTGTACCAGTGGCGACAGATTAAAGCTATGGTTCAGCACAATGTCAAGCACCACGGCCATGCCGCGCTCGTGAGCGGCATCAATGAAGCGCTTATAGTCTTCACGGGTTCCGTAAGCCTTATCGGTGGCAAAGTACAGTGCTGGATTATAACCCCAGGAGCTGTTGCCTTCAAACTGATTTATCGGCATCAGTTCAATGACATTGACACCCAGATTCTGCAAATAGTCGAGGCTGTCCATTACTGTTTTTATGGCCCTCGTATCAACAAAATCCCTGATAAGCAGCTCATAAATGACCATGTCCCCAACAGCCGGAGGCACAAAATCCGTCACCTGCCACTCATAAGCCGGCCTTCCCGGATGCAGTATACTTACCAGGCCGCTGGTTTTCCCTTCAGGATAGTCCTTCAGGCCGGGATAGTTAAAGTTGCTGATCCACCTGTCGTTCCAGGGGTCGAGCACCTTGTGCGTGTATGGATCGGCAAGCCGTAAGTCACCATCAATATAATACTGAAAACCATATTCGGTATCGGCTTCGAGATCATTCAGGGTAATCCAGAAACGGGTGCCGTCGGGGCTGCGTTTCATAAAATATTCATCCATAAGCTCCCATTCATTCATGTCACCGATCACAAAAACAAAGTCTTTAAGTGCCGGCGGATCGTGCAGCACCAGGGTAACGGTATGCTCATCAATGTAGTTGATGCCATTGATCACACCATCAGGAAGATCGGCCACCTCAACATCCCTGCGCACAAAAACGCTGGTCTCATCTTCTGCGGTTGTTTCATCTTCACCATAAGCAACTACTTTAATGTGCTGCTTTCCATAACTATCCGCCTGCCAGTCATATATAAGCGTACTTTGGGTTGTTGAGGTTAAATAACCATCATTGATAAACAGGGCGACGGAGTCAGCTTCATTAGCAGTAGCCTCTATGCGGACAACATCGTTGAAGGCGAATACCGGCTGCAAGCCATGCGGCGACTGGATAGACACCGTAAGTCCGGATTCCACAACTTCCACGAAGAGGTCTTCGGTTTGCGGTGAACCGGAGGCAGCCCTGAACACAAAATTCATGCTGGTGATGACCCTGTCGGCCGGAACACCATAGAACTCGCGTATGCTTGGGGTAATTTCAAGCTCATAAAGGTCCTCTCCTATCCGGGTAAGTTTGGGCTGGGTGTTATTATCGCCCCATTGTCCGATAACATACTGCCAGTTTGCCCCGTCGAGAATGTTCACCCCGGTGTGGGCATATACATCGCCGGTATATCCGGCCATATTGCCTGATCCCTGGGTGGCATCAAACGTAAGGGTAACCGGCTGGTCTGCCGTTGGAAGGGGTGGCACGGTTGTGATTTGTGCCTGAAGGGCCGTCAGGCTGAGCAGGAATCCGCCCAGCAGAAGCATGGTACGTAAGTTATAAGAGAACATCTGGTTGTCTTTGGGTTCAACAAAAAATATGTCTGCAAAGATACGCATTTTCGCGTAATGGCCGGGGCGGAAAGCTTAAATGAGGATGAACCGCAGGCTGAATCCCCCATGTGTATTGGTGTTCGGGAACTGGTTTGACACAAAGGGGTTGTTGACCGACCTGTCGAAGAAGAAGCGGAAGTTCACCCTGGGGCTTAGCTGGTATTCGGCCGTGAAGTTCATGCCGATGTTTTGCTGACCTGAAGAGATGATGTCGGTATCTTCCTGCAGTTTTCTGAGAATGGTTTTGTTTTCACGAAGGCTCAGGTCGAGACGAAGCACCAGGTCGCTTTCAATACGCTGACGGCGTCCCCCCTGGTTGATGTTAAAGGCAAGGTTCTGGAAGCGGTAACCGGCTCCGATGATAAACTCCTGGCTGTTATGGTCGGTAAGCTGATAGTTGGCAAAACTAAGGCTCATGTCTCTTGACCGGCGATATTCAACACGCGTCATAAGGTTGTTCTGCCAGGTAATGTCCACGTTGATCAGCGGGTTAAACTGTTCGTTGATGGAAACCTGTGCAATTTCGTATTCAGGATAGAAGTTGTTGTTCACCATATCCATGGCCTGCTGGAATCCATCTTCTGATTCACGGTAACGAAGGTCCGACTGAAAGTTAGCCAGGGTAAAGGTGCTTCTGTAGCCGTGCCCTATAGTAAATGAGCGGAACCACTGTTGCAGCGCAGGTATGCGTCCAAGGCCGTCATAAGTGAGCCTCCAGTTGGGCATGGGAATAGCCAGGAATGGACTCAGGCTTGTTTTCTCGGGATCTCTGCCCGAATAGGCCGACAAAAATGCCGGGATCAGCACATCCTGAGAAGTAGGCCCGTATCCTATAGGATAACCTGTAATCCTGTCGAACTCACCGTTCCAGTTCGGGTTTCTCTGTGCCAGCCGCATGGCTATGGCGAAGCGGTTTTCTTTGAATGTTTCAAAATTCTGAGAGGTGTAGAGGCGTTTATCAACAGACTCGAAGGTGGTACGCAGTGCCAGGAAGGAAATGCTGAAGCTTCCTCGTTCCATCGGGTTAAAGGAGTCAAACACTCCCAGGCTGTCAGCCTTGAAGTATTCACTGTGTGTGCGGCTTTGGTTTCGCTGGGCGGTTACTTCAATGCGCATGTTCCTTATGGGTTCCACCTGTGACCTCAGCGTAAGGTTTTTATTGTTGCTTTGGGTATATTGGATGTTAAGGTTTGGATTATCGGTTATCCAGCCCTCTATGGCGGCTTGTTGGCGGATGTCTTTCTGGCTTCCGAAAAGGAATCCGGCGCCGGGAGCCATAAGGTTCCAGTCCATGCCCAGCACCGATGGTTCCGGTGTAAAGCCGGGCAGGTGTATGCCGTTGGTTTCGGTGTAGTTGACTGAAAGGTTGCGAACGCCCATAAGCATCCGGAAGGTCCTTTCAAAAATTATCCGGGCAATATTTGGCCTTTCAGCCGGTTCTTCCTGTTGCCTGGGGGGCTGAGGGCCACGGCCCTGTTGTTGTCCTCGTCCACCGGAGCTTTGCTGGTTGATGCGCTGCAGGAAGCCCACCTTGTTGTACAGGTTCACCAGGTTGGCATTGGCATTCAGACGCAGCGTCTGGGAGTTTTCGATCGTATTTCCGAGCTCCGTGGCGGCTCTGTGCGCCGCAACCCAGTCGAAGTCTGCGGCATAACCGGCATTGGCGTTAACCCAGTCAAGCAAAGGCAGCCTGTTGATCGGAACATTATACGTCATGTTGAGACGATGCGTATAGAAGGTAGTCCTCCCAAGGCCTAATATATTCTCACGGATAAAATCACGTTTTTCCTGTAAGGTATGTTCAAGGTCATCTTCATAAATGGAACCCGGCAACTCGTCAATCCGCGCCCTGGTATTGGCATTGAACTCCAGGCGCAGGGCGCGGCTCAGATCCCAGCGTATGTCGTACCGGCGGTCCCAGTCAAACGACTTCACATAGTTGGGTTCAAGCAGCACAATACCTGCACTTTTGGCACGCATGAGCGACTCCGCGTAACCCCTGTCCATACTGGTCCTGAACGACACAGACCGGGGCAGGTAATAAAAATTGAACTCCCTGAACAATCGCAGCAGATCATTCTGAAACAGTGAAACATTGGAAAAGGGGGTAACATTCCTGGGAGTTGTATTGTAGTTGTAATTGACCGCACCCCGCCAGGTTTGTCTTCTGTCGTATTCAATGTTCACATTCCGCGCATACATTTCCGTATAGGCATAGGTGAAGTCGAAGTTCTCTATGCTGTACAAACGACGACTGTCGCCAAAACCGGCAAAGGATACGTTGGTAAAGTTGAAACTCTTTCTGCGCACAATATCCTGGGCCAGCCTTCTTAATGAGTCTCTTTCTGCCCGCGTCTCATAGGTTGCCAGGTCATCTTCAAAGAAGATATCCGGGTTTAAGGGGTTATAGAGCGGGTTGCTTATGGATTCTGAGAAGCTGAAATGCATCGGGATGCGCAGTCCAAAGCTTTCCGGCAGAAGCAGGCCGAGCTGCAGGTTGGTGGCCAGGTCATAGGTAAGGATTTCTTCCTGCTGGCGTTCGTTGACCTTTTGTTCGATGCTTCCAAAGCCGGGTGTGCTGACAAAGCCGGCAAGGGCGATGTTTCCAAGATCGGCGAGAGTAGCGTTCAGGCGTGCATTGGCAGCCCATCCTCCCTGGTCGTTAAAGTCGTACAGGCGAAGTTCGTTGACCCAGATTTCGGCCGATTTGGGCAACCCGTCATCATCGGGTGTGGCCGTTGTTTTTTTAGGGTTCCTGATACCTATCATGATCACCTGGATGTTGCTCAGGGTAGGATTTCCGATGATGGTCATCCTGTTTTGGCCGTCAAATTCACTGTAAGGTCTGTTCACGGAAACACCTGAGTCTGCTTCGCGCGAAAGCGCATTCCTGGACAGCTTCAATTCCTGGAGCTTTGCAAACTCTACGTCAAAGTTGTTTTCTTCAGGCCAGATGATTTCCGGATTGAAGGTCCGAGGCAGCCAGGGCGTAACACGCATGGGCACTTCATATTCATAATAGTTGCCGGTAAAGTCGGAGCCCAGCCGGATGAAAACGGTGAGGTCGCCATCATTCAGGGGGAGGGTTTCACTGACAGCCTCAGCATGGGCAAACATCTTCAGGCGTCGGTATTGCCGTACGTCAAGGTTGGCGGTTTTGTAAACGGCCCTCGAGTCACCATCCTGTAATTCTGCAACCTTCATGGCGAGAGACTGCTCATTGCGCTGGTGCATGGTTGTCGTACCCAAATCCTGCTCGCGTTCTATGCCGGGGGGCAGCACATAAGGTATGGGGAAACGCTGCCCGTTTTCCTCTATGTTCACGGTAAAGACATCGAAGGTGGTTTCCTCGTTGTTGCCGGGCACATATTCACCGGGTTCGGTAAGCTCCCTGTCGTAGGTGCGCCACTCGCCGCGAATAAGTTCAAGGGTGGCAAAACGGCAAATGATAGGTTCTTGAAAGTCTTTGAAAAACATCCGCATAAAGCGTATCGACTTAAAGTCCTGAATGTTGCCGATGACTTGCCGGTTAGGGTCACGCAGCGGCACCTTGAACTGATACCACCTGATCCTTTCCACTTCATTGTTCGCGAGCCTTACCGAAGCTTCCATCACATCCGTGATGTAGTTCCTGCCAACCTCCATATCCTGGGGCCGCAGGCTGATGCGGTACTGGTAATAGCGTTCGGTCTCGCTTAAGGTACCATCCTGGTTAATATCCTCTGTATTAGGGATGTTTGAAGCCGATGTGGGGTACGACTCTGGTGATTGTTCGGATGTCGGGCTGTTGCCTTCGAGACCGTTGTAGCGTTTATACCGCTCTAAAATGCTTACCTCAAGGGCATCAAGGTCGCTGCCGCGGTAATACTGATAATTATCGGCCGAAGGGTCTTCCCAGGCGAGTTGATAAGCTGCGGAGCTGGTACCGTACATATCTGCAATGACCTGAAGAAAGTTTTCATTAAAGAAGATTCTTTCATCCTCGGTTCTGAGACCATCCAGGCCTATATCCTGAAACTCTCTCGATGCGGGGTTGTTGTCGAAGGCATTTACCAGGTCGGGCAATGTGGACACCCGCCCCCAGGCAGTGGTGTCGACGTTTTCGACCAACTCGCTGACCGGCAGGCCGTTTTCGAAGCTTTTCCGGCCGTCACGCAGCACATCTTCCGAAATATCGCCCAGGTTTATGTAGAGGTCTCCGCCGCTGTGGTTCTCGCTGTAAACAAAGGGATCCATAAGCCAAAACTCTACATACTCGATGTTGGCGGCTTCGAAATCTGTCATGGGCAGCCCGCGCATTACCCCGCCCCAGCGCGTTTGCGGGTCGGCCAGCAGCCCCTCAATAGTCATACCGCTGCTGTAAGCCGAAGGCGCAGCATCATAGTTGTAGGGGCCCCGTTCTGCAGGGTAAAAGGCCATGTTCAGTACGGGAATGGGGGCGGGAATACCGGTGGGACTTTCTTTATTCGGCCAGATCTCGGTTTCCAGCACTTCACGCACGAAATGGTTTGACCGCTGCTGAACATCATTTCTTATGTGGGAAGGTGTCAGGTTGTTGTTCCTGGTAAACAGGGGGTCAATGACATACCAGGCCAGCCGTGCCACATTGAACCTGAAGGCCAGATCATTATGCAAGGCCCCTTCCGGAAACATGCCCGGGCTGGTCTGGTGCTGCGGTGTGCTGGCGATCTGCCACCGCTGCACATTTTTGAGGTCAATGGCCGATTTGCTGCCTTCGAAGTCGTCAATGTAGGCGGTTCCGGCGCTGCCAATATGCCGCGAATGACCGGGTATCAGGTGAGCGAACTCACCGTTCAGGGTAATCCTGGAGGTGGTGTTGGTGCTGTAAAACGGAAGCCGGTCGAGAATTCGGGTAATGTATTGAGACTCGGTGGTATAGGTGGTGTTAAGCCCCCAGATGGTATTGGCAATGGGTTCGTCGCCATAGTTGACCTTTTGGGTGAGCGGTCGCTCCGACAGCCTCATGATGGTGGCACCCACATTGAAGTTGTCACTGATCCGGTGGTCAACATGTGTGCCCAGCAGGGTTTTGGTTTGCAGGTTGAACAGGTCGGTGCTCTCAAGGGATATGCGGATAGGAGTTCCTGAATTGAGGATGGCTTCGTTGATGATGCGCACCCTTCCGAGCGAGTAATCAACCGTATAGTCAACGTTTTCGGTAAGCGGGACACCTCCGGCGGTTACAACCACGGAGCCGGGAGGTACATTCATTGCATTGAGCGGTATTTCCGCACCGGATGCCGATTGGAAGCTGCCTTCAATATACCAGCGGTTCCTTTCGGGCATTTGCTGTGCACGATACCGGGTAGTGGTATAGAGTGAGTCAAAGGCGTATTTATCGCCGAGCTCGTCGTCCTCCAGCATTTTTCTCAGGTGCGCCCCGAACGGTTCCACCACAGGAAAGTAAACACGACCGTTGTTGGCTTCTATGGTACCACCCCCGGTGGCCGCTCCATCAATAAAGTCAAACACCCCGTCGGGAATCGGGTCAAGCTGCGTGTTCAAGCGGTCCAGACCCATCACCCTGATCAGGGGCTGACCCTTAACGGTGGCAGGCCCTTCGTCGAGATAGCCTATGTGTACGCCCAATTCTTCGCTGTCATACAACACGTTGAGCCTGAACTGATCACGCCTGATCTGAAAAGAGCCCAGGTTGTAAACATTCTTCATCATCAGATCCCACATAGGAAGGTTCGTATTCACCGCAGTGCTTTTGAGCAGCTTCACTATGAGGCCGTCAGGAGCGGTCACTTCATTGGAAAACTCACCTACCTGGTAGGTTACGGTGTCACCGATCAGGGTGTACTGAAAGGCTACCGCAAGAACCTGATCGGGGTTGATGCTTCGGTTCAGCGATATAAATCCGAGTTTTGGATTGAAGGTATATTCGTTGCTTCTCAGACGGCGGGCGTTTTCAACATTCTCATAGTCTTCTCCTGACACAAAGCCGGCACCCGAAAGGTGGCTGTTGACCTGACTGATGTTCCGGATCGGTGAAGTGCGCATCATTTCGTAAAGGTTGTTTGCGCTGTTGTCGGGCACCTGGCTGCCGCCGCCCGTAAGCGATCCGTGATGCGGTTCATTTTCGCCAAGATCGGCAAATGCCACAATGTTACGGTTGTCTTCAGTGGCAGCGCCTACGTTTGTGATCCATACTTCAATGCGGGTAATGTTGATGTTTGAGGTTACTATGGGAAGGCTTGCCAGGGCACGGTCATAAGTGTTGCGAAAATATTGGGAAGCAAAATAGTGCCGGTTGGCTTCATAGTCGTCGGCCCGGATCATAAATTCGGTGAGCTGTGCACCTCCCGCCACTTCTATGGTTGAAGATTGTGTTTTCTGTTGCGAAAAGATGCTGGTCACCGTGGTGTGGCCGAAACGAAGTTGTGTTTTAAAGCCAAAGAGCCCGTGTGTGCCCCTGATGAGGCTTCCTGCCAGGGGAAGCGTAACGTCACCCGCTTCGATCAGCTGCACGATCTCGTCTTCGGTGCCGCGGTATTCCAGCTTCATCCGGTTTTCGAAATCAAAGGTTGCTTCTGTATTGTAAGCGGCGCCCATCGACACTTTGGTGCCAATGTTGGCTTCGACGGCAAACTGTATTTTCTGCTGAAAATCGAAGTTGGTCGTCCGCCGGCGCTGCTCATCGAGCGACGGATCCTCGCGGTAATTCGACATTACCCCGAAGATGAGCTCAGCAGACCCGCTGGGCCGGATGTCAATGGTGGAACCACCAAAGATCCGGTCGAACAACTCACCCCCGATGTAAATTTCCGGAATCAACCCATCGCGACGCTGAAAAGCCTGTGGCTTGCTTTTTTCATTCCAGTAGTTCTGCAGGCGTGTGTCGAGATCGTATTGCAGAAAATCATCAAAAGAAATATATACAGGCCTTCCTATGACCATATCGCCAATCCGGCGGGTCATGATATAGTTCCCGGTATCAGGGTCATATTCGTAATGGGTGGTAATGACAGAAGGGTTGATCATCGACAGGCCGGAAACCGGAAACTTGTCGAAATCATACACCACGGCGCTTTCAAAAGGAAAAGCCGGCGTCTCCGCAGCAGGCACGGCATCATTCGGGGCAGCAGTAATGCCGGCCTGAACAAAGAGTGGAAACAGTGCTAAGATGCTGATGATCCAATATTTCGGAAAAAAAGTCAATATTCGCCGTACTCGCACCAACAAAATTAGTTTAATAAAAAACTGTCAGAAACTTTTCAATGCCTCCTTCACAAGAAATTCGGCACTTACAGCTGTAGCCGGATTCTTTTTCATGATGGAAGCAATGGCCTTTTGGGCTGTGTTCTTTGCAAAACCCAGCATTACTAAAGCAGATAACGCTTCTTGCTGAATAGTATTGTCTGAAAAGACCAAATTTTCGCCCCTCAGCACGCCTTCTTTTTCAAGGCGGTCCTTGAGGTCGACAACTATGCGTTGCGCCGATTTTGCCCCGATGCCTTTAATGGACTGCAGCATACTGACGTTGTTGCTTACGATGGCGGTTTTGATGTCGGCGGGCGTCATTGACGACAAAATCATGCGGGCGGTGTTGGGTCCGACTCCGCTGACGGATATCAGATGACTGAAAAGCTCCCGTTCTTCCTTTCCGGCAAACCCGTAGAGCAGATGCGCATCCTCACGAATCACCTGCAGGGTGAACACACGCACAATGCCCTTGTCGGGAATGGCATTGTAAGTATTCAGGCTGATCTGCAACATATACCCGACCCCCTGGCAGTTAAGCACCAGGTAGGCCGGGTTCTTTTCCTCAATGTTCCCTTCAACAAATGCAATCATAATGATTAAGTACTTTGCTCACCGGGCATATGATGCGTTCGCCAGATGCCGGATGAGTCCGGATTATTTGCTTTACTACGGCAGACTAACCTCCCTTAACGGCATTGATGGCGGTTTCCAGCGCTCCCTGCAGCATCTCCTGCGGGGGCTCGGCAATAAAACCTCCATCAATAAGCGCTTTGGTGGTGGCACGGGCATGTTCAATGTCTGCCTTGGCCAGGTCGTACGCTTCCTGCCAGGTCATTTCCTTGCGGGCAACTCCGTCTTTGATGGCCTGCATGGCAACATCAGCCGCTTCAAAGGGAAAGACTTCCGATTCGCTCATCTTGGCAATGATATCTTCAATATGGATGCCTCTTTTTTCAGAGAACCGGGCAATGGCTTCTGCTGCAGCAATGGCCATGTTGTCGGTGATTTTCCGGGCCCTGACTATCAGTGCCCCTTTAAGAATGCCCGGGAAGCCGATTGAATTATTCACCTGGTTCGGGAAATCGCCACGGCCGGTAGCCACAATGTACGCACCGGCTTCTTTCGCTGCATAAGGGTAAATCTCGGGCACAGGGTTGGCACACACAAACACGATGGACTTATCCGCCATCACACTGATCCACTCCTTCTTAACCACGTCGGGACCCGGCTTGGACAGCGCAATGAGCACATCGGCGTCCTTCATGGCTTCTTCCATGGTTTCTATTTTGTCCGGGTTGGTGATCTGGCAGAGCTCCCACTTGCGGTAAAAACGCTTGTCTTCTTCTATGTCTTTTCTGCCGGTATGCAAGGCTCCGCTTGAGTCGAACATAATGCTCTTTGCCGGATCGGCACCGGCCGCATTTACGATACGGGCAATGGTGGCATTGGAGGCTCCCGCACCATAATAAACGATCTTTACATCTTCCATTTTCTTGTCAACCAGCTTGAGCGCATTGATCAGCCCGGCGAGCGTCACACATGCGGTGCCCTGTGCATCATCGTGCCAGACAGGAATGTCGCACTCTTCACGAAGCACATCGAGGACCCTGTAACAGTTGGGCTGTGCAATGTCTTCAAGGTTGATGGCACCGAAGCTGTGCTGACACATTTTCACGAAGTCAATGATCTTTTCCGGGTCGTTTTTCCCATCCGGACCTTTGCTGTCAACACATAAGGCAATGGCATCCACCCCGCCGAGATACTTCATAAGAAATGCCTTTCCTTCCATAACGCCCATGCCACCGGGAGGCGTACAGTCACCATCGCCCAGAACGCGGGTAGAATCGCTGACGACAGCCACCAGGTTGCCCCGGTTACTCAGCTCATAAGAGGTGTTGTTGTCGTCGCGTATCGATGTTGAAATCTTCGATACTCCCGGCGTATACCAGGCATTAAACCAGTTAAAACCCATAACCGGAGCCTTAGGCAACGTCTGCATCTTACCATTGTAAAACCGATGAGCGCGAACAGCCAGTTCCTTGTAAAACAGCGTTTTAACTTTTGCTTTTTGCTCCTGGGAAAAATCCTCAGGAATCAGTGATTCAAGATTGTCAAGGGTGAGGTTCAAGTGTTTCATATATAAAGCTTTTTGGTTCGTTGTAAAGATATAATATTTTTATAATGATGGAAAAAGATTTTGGCCGCAGGCTTCCGGAATTTGTTTTTCTGCTAATTTTGTGACTTCACGTTCAAAAAAACAAGAAAAATCATGATACAAAAGGAAAGACTTAAGCGTGTGATCAGCAAACTGAAACGCTATACCAGGAAAAATCACCTGCTGATAGGTTTTGACGGGTTTGTGGATGAGATCATACACGTTGTGGATAAAAGGGAAAGCCCGGAAAGCTATGAACGCATATCCGACATAAAAGCATTTTCAGAACGCATTGCCTCTGTGGCCGGGCTGAGCGCAAACATTGAGCTGGTGCCCACACAAACCAAACTTGGAGGCAATGGCCCCATTATGGCCAACGCCATCATTGCGCAAGGACAGGAAGTCAGTTATATCGGTGCCATCGGCAAATACACCATACATCCTGTGTTTCAAACCTTCGCCGACAATTGCCGGCAAGTGATCTCGCTCACCGAGCCGGGCCATACCGACGCCCTGGAGTTCTTTGACGGCAAGATCATGCTGGGCAAAATGAACAACCTCGTCGAAGTCAGCATTGATAACCTGTTAAAGCAACTCCCCGAAGAGGAGCTCGTTACGCTGCTTTCCGAAACCGATATGGTGGCCTTTACCAACTGGACCATGTTGTCGAACCTCAACGGTATCATTGAACGCTTCAGCTCCATCATCAGCGGACTCAAAAAAAAGCCAACGGTATTTGTTGACCTTGCAGACCCCAAAAAGCGCACGGCAAGCGACATCCGTGAGGTGTTAACGCTGATTTCCGGCCTGCCCTGCGACACCATACTGAGCATGAACATGAACGAGTCCACCCTCATCAGCCTGGTGCTCGGCATCAAAGAAGATGAGATTCTGGCGCGGGCGACACAGATCAGGGAGAAGACCGGTGTTACCGGTATCGTTATCCATCCGCTCAACGGTGCCGCAATTGCCCATGAAAAAGAATCGGTCTGGATGGAAGGCCCATACACCGAAAAGCCAAAACTGACCACCGGCGCGGGTGACAATTTCAATGCAGGTTTTTGCAATGCCTGGCTTGCCGGCTTTGAGCCCGGTGAGTGCCTGCTCATGGGAGTTTGCACGTCGGGCTACTATGTCAGGAATGCCAAATCGCCGGCCAAAGAGGACCTTCTGGTATTTATGGATGACTGGCAGGCAGCCGGTTGCGGCAACATCTGACATACCGCCCCGGCAAACACCGGTGTGTAGCCGATGAGCAAAACCCTGTAAGAAGGATCAGCTGTTTTTTTGTAATTTCGCAAGCACACCATTAACTGAGGCGGGGATTTTCATGACACACTCCTATCACACAACGAGGACTATGCTGATCATAACGGTAGCTGTTATGATCATGGCGCTCCTTTACGCCTGTGCCAATGTGGTGGCGCCCACCGGAGGGCCGAAAGATGAAACGCCCCCCCGGGTCATACGAAGCAATCCGCCAAACTACGCTACCCATTTTAATGAAAAGCAGATCAGAATATTTTTTGATGAGTTCATACGCCTGCACAACCTCCGGCAGCAAATGCTGGTGTCGCCGCCCCTGAAATCCCTGCCCGAGGTGAGGATACGCGGAAGGTCCATCATCATCGACATTGAAGAGGAGCTGCGTCCCAACTCAACCTATAATTTCTTTTTCGGAGATGCCATTCGCGACATCACCGAAGGCAATGCCATTCCCAACTTCCAGTTCGTGTTCTCGACAGGCAGTTATGTGGACTCCCTTTCTGTCAGGGGGCAAGTCAGAAATGCGTTTAACCACAAGCCCGAAGAGGGTGTTTTTGTGATGCTTTACGATCAGCCGTACGACTCGGTGCCTTACCTTGAACGTCCTGTCTATCTTGCAAAAACAGACAAGGAAGGCCGCTTTCTGATCAGCAATATGGCCGACGGCCTCTATCTTATGTTTGCGCTGCGCGACAACAACGCCAACTTTCTGTTCGATCTTCCGGACGAAAAAATCGCCTTTCTGGACAGCCTGATCAGGCCTGAATACTTCACAGCCGTCAAAGAACCGGACACCAACGACCTGGAAGAAGATCTCCAGCCTGCTGAGGGGTTGCACTTCGTGCCTGAAGCGGCGGAAGCTGAAGACAAGGCCCCCGGGCTTCCGGAGTCAGGGGTGGCCGGCAATTTTTACGAGCTGTTTCTCTTTCAGGAAGCGGATACTGTTCAACGGGTGGTGTCGGCCTCTCTTACCCGTGAAGGGCTCATCACCATTGCATTCAGGATCCCCTATGACTCTGCTCATGTGCGCGAAATCCGAAGGCCTTTTGACAAACAGTGGCATATCCCCGAGTTCTCTGCGAAGCAGGACACCCTCAGGATATGGTTTGCTGAGACCGGGCGCGACAGCCTTTTCCTGGAAATACGCGACTGCGACCGGATTCTCGACACTATCGCCCGCTCAACCACCCTCCGCGCTCGTCGCGACCGCAGGGAAGCAGACACCATTCCGGCCCCGCTTGCCATAAGGGCAACGTATCGCCGCGCCACAGCGGTTCCCTTTTTTGAGCCGGTTGGATTTGTCAGTGAGCACCCCCTGGCTGACATCCGATCAGAAAAAATCAGGGTGCTGATGCACGACAGCATAAATGTTGAAACCGGCTTTCACTTCGCTGACGAGGTGCGCCGCAAGGTGCTCATGACACCCCTGCCTGAAGAAGGAAGCCGCTACCATGTGGAATTCCTGCCGGGCGCCTTCGAAGACATCTTTGGACTGAAAAACGACAGCCTTCATTTCAGGTTTACAGCCAGCACACGCGAAAACTACGGCAACCTGATCATACACGTGGAGCTTCCTGAAAAAGACTATCAATTCCTGCTGCAACTGCTTGACCGGGATCAGAGGGTACTCGGCGAAAAGACCCTGCTGGATTCCGGCACCTATACGTTTGAATACCTGGGGCCAGGGTCCTACGGATTACGGCTGGTACACGACAAAAACAACAACGGTCGCTGGGACACCGGCCACTACCTCAAAGGCATTCAGCCCGAAACCGTGACCATCTTCCCCGAGACCATCCAGATCAGGGAAAACTGGGATGTGGAAATAAACCTTCAACCCTGATCACAAAAGCTTTTTCGCTAAAAAAATATTCCCGGTTTTTTCCCGTTTAACCAATTAAAAAACATATTTTTGCATTAGTTTTCACAAAATGCATCTTGCCGGCTTTTTGTGATGCTAATTAATTAACAACGCTATTCTTTTTATAAGATGGCGTGGCAATGGGCATAGGTTGGAAAGAAAAAGTTAGGTGGGAAAAAATGGAGTTGAAGCCGAACGTTCATTTCAACCTGTCCCGTCCGGAAAAGGTTACACTTTTTGTAATTTCAACTCGGGTTTGCCGGTGCTTCCAAAACAAACGAATCACCAATTAAACGATTAAACAATTTTCAATGGTTTGAGGTCGTAATTCTGAATTCTGAAATCCGGCTTCTGACTTCACAAACATAAACTACAAAACGAGCGTTATGAACATTTCGCACATTGAACACATCGGCATAGCTGTCAGCAACCTGGAGGAGTCTATTCGCTTTTACGAGGACGTCCTTGGTCTAAAGTGCTATTCCATTGAGGAGGTAGCCGATCAAAAGGTTCGCACGGCATTTTTCATGGTTGGACAAACGAAGGTTGAGCTTCTTGAGTCGACAGACCCCGAGGGTCCCATAGGAAAGTTCATTGAGAAGAAAGGAGAAGGGGTACATCACATGGCATTTGCGGTAAAGGGCATTGAGGATGCGCTGGCAAGGCTCGACGAGCGGGGCATCCGGCTGATCGACAAAGCACCGCGCAAAGGCGCCGAGGGCCTTGACATTGCTTTTCTGCATCCAAAATCAACGCATGGTGTCCTGATGGAACTCTGTGAAGACAAAAACAAATCATAACATACAACACATTTTATGGCCTTTGAAGACAAGATCAAGACATTGTTAAGGAAGCGGGAGCTTGCCAAGCTGGGTGGTGGTCAGAAAAGGATTGACTTACAGCACCAGAAGGGGAAGCTGACTGCAAGGGAACGCATTGAGCTGCTGCTTGACGACGGCAGTTTTGAGGAGTTCGACATGTTTGTCACACACCGCTGCACGGAATTCGGACTTGAAGACAAGCATTTTTATTCAGATGGTGTTGTTACTGGTTACGGAACGATAGATGGCCGGGTAGTGTATGTCTTTGCACAGGATTTTACGGTCTTTGGAGGTTCCTTGTCGCTGGCGTATGCCGAAAAGATCTGCAAGGTCATGGATAAGGCTCTGAAGGTGGGTGCTCCTGTCATCGGACTGAACGACAGCGGAGGAGCGCGCATACAGGAGGGCGTGAACAGCCTCGCCGGTTATGCCGACATCTTTCAGCGCAACATCATGGCTTCGGGCGTTATACCGCAAATCAGCGGCATTTTCGGCCCGTGTGCCGGGGGCGCGGTGTATTCGCCTGCGCTGACTGACTTCAGCATCATGACCAAGGAAAACTCCTATATGTTCGTCACCGGACCAAAAGTGGTTAAAACCGTCACCGGAGAAACCGTGACTGAGCAGGAGCTGGGCGGCGCAATTACTCACGGCACCAAATCAGGGGTAACGCATTTTATCGCCGACGACGAACGGGAAGGCATTTTGCTGATCCGGAAACTGATCAGCTACCTTCCGCAGAACAACCTGGAAGAAGCTCCCCTGGAACCCTGCGATGACCCCATCGACAGACTCGAAGACGAGCTTAACACCATCATACCGGAAAACCCGAACAAACCCTATAACGTCAAGGACATCATTTATTCGATTGTCGATTACAGTGAATTCCTTGAGGTGCAGCGCAACTATGCACCCAACATCGTGACCGGTTTTGCACGCTTTAACGGGATGTCGGTGGGTATTGTAGCCAATCAGCCCAATTACCTGGCTGGTGTTCTTGACATCAACGCCTCAAGGAAAGCCGCACGCTTTGTCCGTTTCTGCGACGCCTTCAACATTCCGCTCGTCACCCTGGTGGATGTTCCGGGCTTTTTACCGGGCACAGCCCAGGAATACGGCGGCATCATCATTCATGGCGCAAAACTGCTCTTTGCCTACGGCGAAGCCACGGTGCCAAAAGTAACCGTCATTCTGCGCAAAGCTTATGGCGGCGCCTATTGTGTGATGAGTTCGAAACACCTGCGCGGCGACATCAATTACGCCTGGCCAATGGCCGAAATTGCCGTAATGGGCCCAAAAGGAGCCATTGAAGTGCTCAAAAACAAAGAACTTCGTGAAATAGAAGACGAGAAAGAAAAAGCAGCCTTTCTTGAAAAACACGAAACAGAATACAAGGAAAAGTTTGCCACTCCATACAACGCTGCCCGTTACGGGTACATCGATGATGTAATTGAACCGCGCAACAGCCGGTTCCGCATCATCAGGGCGTTACAGTCGCTGGCAACAAAAAAGGACGTAAATCCGCCAAAGAAACACTCAAACATACCCTTGTAACGTGACGGAAGTCTTGGGTGCAGGCCGTGTTTCCCGGGTTTGCAAAAAACATGCAGGTACTTTGGAATGCTTTTGATAAGAACGATGCTATATATGATGACAGGTTTAGTGCTTTTTATGATGGAAGTTCACGCTGGCGCTGAAGCGGCAGAGGCTTCCAAAACCTTTTCTCAGCATGACCCTTACGGTTTTATCATGGCCATGCTGGGTATGGGCATAGTGTTTACCATACTGATCCTGACCTATTTTATCTTTTCGAATACCCCGAAACTGTACACGCCTGCGTTCAGGCAAAAGCTTAAGGATTTCTTCAGGAAGAAGCCGGCCGAAACAGCGGAAGCAGCAACAAAGGAGGAGGAGCCCGGGGCCCTGCCGGACCTGACAGGAGAAGTGAATGCCGCCATCGCCGCCGCCATTCACTTGTACAGGTCGGAGCTGCATGACTTTGAAGACACGGTGATCACCATGAAAAAAGTGTCACGGACCTATTCACCATGGAGTTCAAAAATTTACGGATTAAGAAACCTCAACCAGCGGTAAGAGGCAGCTTTCTTTCAAGAGCAACAACATTATGTTTTCATACATCAACATAAAACAAGCTATCGCAACAAAAACCATCAAACCCACAAGCTGTATTCTTTCATGAAGAAATATAAGTTCATCATACACGGTAACGAATATGACGTTCATATCAAGAGTGTTGAAGACAACATTATTGAGCTTGACGTAAACGGCTCTGCTTACAAGGTGGAGGTTGACAAGTCCATCCAGCCGGCAAAAACGCCCAAGCTGGTCAGGGCACGTGTTTCAACACCAAAGGAGGATGGGCCTGAAGAGGTTACCACGCAAAAGCCTGCATCGGCTCCTGCCGGAAAAATAAGCTCGCCTTTGCCGGGCACGGTGGTCAATATCTTTGTCAGGGAGGGCGATAAGGTAAAAGTTGGCCAGAAGCTGATGATTCTCGAAGCCATGAAGATGGAAAACAACATTGACTCCGACAAGGACGGCATTGTAACATCCATACCTGTCAGGCCGGGTCAGTCGGTGATGGAAGGTGACACACTAATTGAGATAGGAGAATAGGGTAAGTCATGGACAGCGGATTATTCAGTTTTTTATACGAGCAGCTGGCAGAATTTGCGAGCCATACGGCATTTTCAAACCTTACCTGGGGTCACCTGGTGATGATAGCCGTGGGCTTGTTTTTTATCAACCTCGCCATTACCAAGCATTATGAGCCCTTACTGCTCATTCCCATTGGCTTTGGCATCATCATCGGCAACATTCCCTTCGATCTGGATGCTGACCTGAAGATTGGCATCTACGAAGAAGGCAGCGTGCTGAACATGCTGTATTTTGGCGTGCAGCGGGGTTTGTATCCGCCGATCATTTTTCTTGGGATCGGGGCTATGACAGACTTCAGTTCGCTGTTGTCGAAGCCACGCCTGGTTTTGCTGGGAGCAGCGGCACAGTTTGGTATTTTTGCCGCCTATTCTTTTTCGCTTTTCCTGGGTTTTGAGCCGCATCAGGCAGGCGCCATAGCCATTATCGGGGGTGCTGACGGTCCTACGGCCATCTTCCTTTCGTCAAAGCTGGCCCCTGAATTCATAGGCCCCATTGCTATTGCAGCCTACTCTTATATGGCCCTGGTGCCCGTCATTCAGCCTCCCATCATGAAGCTGCTCACAACAAAAAAAGAGCGCGTCATCCGCATGAAGCCGCCCAGAGCCGTTCCTAAACAGGAAAAAATCATCTTCCCGATTGTGGGGATATTGCTGACGACCTTCATCATGCCTACGGCTCTGCCCCTGCTGGGGATGCTGTTCTTCGGCAACCTGCTTAAAGAGAGTGGGGTAACAAACAGGCTGGCTGAAACGGCCCGTTCATCACTGGTGGATATCGTTACGATTTTCCTGGGACTGACGGTGGGTGCCTCCACGCAGGCTACGGTATTCCTTACCACGGAATCGCTGATGATCTTCGGCCTGGGCGCTGCCGCCTTCGTCATAGCCACCTTCAGCGGTGTTATTTTCGCCAAGATCATGAACTACTTCTCCCCCGCCGACGACCGGATCAACCCGCTCATCGGCAACTCAGGAGTTTCGGCAGTCCCTGACAGCGCACGTGTATCGCAGCATATCGGCCTTGAATACGACAAGACCAACCACCTGCTGATGCATGCCATGGCCGCCAACGTATCAGGCGTCATCGGAAGTGCCATCGCAGCCGGTATTTTGCTGAGTTTCCTGGCGTAAGCTGTGTAATATCAGAAATTACTGACCGATTGTGGTTAACTCGAACACCCTGTAGTCCCAGGGGGCCAGGGCAATGCTCATTTGGCGGTCGAACACCACGGTTTCACCGGTAAACACATCCGTGTACTCACCGAAAAAGTCCTCACCCATCAACATCGGACTATGTGCCTCACCGGCGAGGTTCAAAACCACAAACACCTTGTCGCCATCCTTTTCCCGCACAAAAGCAAAGATCTGGTTGTTATGGCACGTGTTTACGCGCTTGATCTCACCGCCGTATGCGCCATTCCAAAGGGCTTTGTTGCGCGATTTCAGCGCTAGCAGCGTCTTGTAAAAATCGTGATAGCCATAGTGGCCCCAGTCGATCTGATCTTTCTCAAAGAATTCGAGCATACGGTCGAAGCCGGCCTCCTGGCCGTTATACAGAAGCACCATGCCGGGAACGGTAGCCGAAAGCACGGCAAAGGCTTCAACACCATCGCCGAGGCGGTCAAATTCGGTGCCGGCCCAGGAGTTCTCATCATGGTTGGTGATGAAATACATCTTATAGGAACCGTAAGGAAAGTTGCCGGCATTGTCTTCAAAGAAATACCGGTCGATGGCTGTGACATCTTTAGTGCCCTGTGCCACATCGTTCATGATATGGTGGAAACGCCACCCGTAGCCCGCTTCAAAAGCACGCTTGTGCAGCTCCGGGTTTTCGGCTTCCGCCAGCATAAAGACCGGCTTAATGCTCTCAAGTTCGGCACGTGCCCTGACCCAGAAATCCGTCGGCACATAATCGGCTACATCACAACGAAAACCATCAATGCCCACGTCTTCAATCCAAAAACGCATCTCCCCGATCATGGCATCACGAAGACCGTCGTTGTCGTAGTCAAGCTGCAGCACATCCGACCAGTCTTCGTTGGGAGGATGTACGTTGCCCTGTTCATCACGTGAGAAAAACTCCGGGTTGCTTTCTCTCCAGTGATGGTCCCAGGCAGTGTGGTTGGCCACCCAATCCAGGATTACATACATCCCTCTCTCGTGGGCTGCATCAACCACCCTTCGGAAATCATCCATATTCCCAAATTCAGGGTTGATGGCCGTATAGTTTGCAATAGAATAATAGGAGCCCAGCGTTCCCTTGCGGTTCTTCTCTCCTATCGGCTGTATGGGCATGAACCAGAGGATGTCGACACCCAGATCCTGCAGCCTGTCAAGATGCTCCGCAAAAGCATTAAAGGTCCCTTCAGGTGTGAACTGCCGCACATTGACCTCGTAAATGTTGGCATTTATACTCCATTCGGGCGGTTGTACCTTGCTGCGAACAACCTTGTCTTCCCTTACTGTGCCACATGCAATGATGATCAGGAGCATTACCACCAGGATAATGATCTGTGTTGTCATAATTTTTGTCTTTTTCATAAGAGTTCAGCTAAGTGTGAATATTGTATTGATTAATAACGCGACTACAATGAACTATGTTGGTTCCGCTGCTGCGTTTGTATTATTTCATATGCTTATATTTGCGTATATGGCTGGTGGTCTGTGTTTTGTGTTTATGTCTAAGATGCTGACTGGATGTCAGATGTCAGATGTGCAAATGTG
>JAVIYP010000080.1:0-10487 GCA_031323845.1 Bacteroidales bacterium
TTGCCTTCCGCCTCTCAAACATTTGAAAACAAACACATCCTTACATGAAAAAGTCATTATTTTTTCTGGTTGCAGCATTGCTGAGCATTCAGCTATCTGCGCAAAGCATTGAATGGAATGACATAACCGCCGACTATGAATTTCCTGAAGGCCTCAGGCTTTTTCATGGAACCATCAGCGGCAATACGAGTTTTTTCGCTTATTATTACGAGGTTGACATGAGCAACCCCGACATTGCCATCAGGCCGTATTTAAAAGCAAGTGCGGCCCAGGTACATGTCTTTTCGGAAGAAGTGGGTGCTTACGGAGCTATTAACGGTGGTTTTTTTGCGGGAAGCAGTTCGGTATCGTCCATCATTTATCCGAATGAAGTGGCTGCACGAAATCTGATTGCGGTGACGCGCAGCGGGAAAACCTATCCTGTGATACGCTCCATTTTTGCGCTGAACAGGGATCGCAGCATGGCGACTGAATGGGTGTATCACCACAGTTATGCCTTTGAGGATATTTACATCTACGACGAACCCATGCCTTACCTGTGCGATGATCCCAATCCGCTGCCGGTACCTTTGAAGGCTGACGGACATCCTTATGAAGAGATCGCCTATGGCATTGGGGGTGGTCCGATGCTGATAAAAGACGGTGCCCTCAACATCACCTATTGCGAGGAGATTTTCTGGGGTTCCGGTGTTTATATGACCGATTTCCGGCCGCGCACCGCCGTCGGTTACACATACGATCACAAAGCAATTCTGTTTGTTACAAACCACATGAAGATCGGGGATATGGCCGAGGTTCTTTTTGAGCTGGGATGTGTTGAAGCCATGAACCTTGATGGAGGCGGATCCACGGCGATGGCTGCCGGCGGGCAAAGCATCTATAACCAGAACAGACCGGTGCCCAGCATCCTGGCGATAGTTCACAGTGATTCACTTGACATACCGAAAGTCCCGCTTTTTGAAAAAACCATGGATACCTCTGATGAGGGTGTTACATCCGTCGGTTCCTGGTTTGCCACAGCCAATGAAGGTTATTGGGGAAGCCCTTCCATGCTGCATGGGCTGGCAACGCATGACGAATACTACGAGTTCCCTCTGAACCTTCCGGCGGCCGCCGAATATGAAGTCTATGCCTGGTGGACCAGCCACTCAAACAGGGCAGCTGACACACCATTTTTTATCACCCATGCCGATGGGGTTACGGAAGTTAATGTCAATCAAAGCATCGGCGGGTCCATGTGGAACCTGATCGGAACATTTAATTTTAACGGTTCCGGTGGTGAAAACATCAGGATTACCGCAGGAGCCACCACCAACCAGTTCGTTGTGGCAGATGGCATCAGGATTGTATCTTACGATCAGCAGTTTTTCGCCAATGTGATCACCCACATCGAAGATGTGGAAGACATAACAGTACCCTGGGGGACACCAAAGGATGATGCTTTGGCCATGTTGAGTCAGCAAACCGTGATCAGAGACGCTCAGGATCAGTCATACACGGTTGATTTGTTTTGGGAGTCAGAAGACTACCAGGCTGAAACTGCGGGCAGCTACGACGCTGTCGGCACGTTTGAGTTGCCGGAACAGGTTGAGCAAACGGACCCTCCCACCCCTCTGGAGGTGCATGCCGTTATCACTGTGGATGAAGCCGATGACGATACCGGTACGGTGCATATGGGTCATGTTTACCCTGTTGTTTTTCCAAATCCTGCTACCGACCGGCTCAACGTTGAAGGAACCTTAGGACAGCCTCACACCCTCAGAATGCTTGGCATTGACGGGACTCTCATTTACCAGGGCGAACTTAACGGTTCATTCATCATAACAATAAACCTCGAAAACCTCGCTCCGGGATTATACCTGTTGCACATCAACGGAGATGAGCTCAATAAAACAGAAAAAGTGATTGTTCAGTAAATGGGTCAATAGAGGAAGTATCTCCCGGCCGTGCTGAGAAAGCCTTCAATCTCAGAGGTCCACAATTCAAGGATGTCCTCCACCAGGAATCGTTGCTGAAAAGCTTTTCTTACCTTATCCGTTCCGCTTACCTTGTCGAACATATCCAGTCGCGCTGGGGCAAGTTCAAAAACATGGTATTCGGGGTGGACCTTGTGTAATTCCTGCAGCACATAGAACTGTATCAGCGACAACGGTGCCGCCTGCAAGTCAGTAAGGTGAACCTGCACGCCGCGCATATCTTTGCCCTGCATGCTGGTATAGAAGGGTCTGAAGTGAATCGGGCGAAAGATAACACCGGGGATCTCCAGGGCGTTCATGCGCTGTGCGAAGCTTTCGGCGTCCTCGAGCCAGTCGGTTCCAAAAAGCTGGAATGGCAAGGTATAACCGACGCCGATGTTTACCAGGTAGAGTTCACCGAGGATCCCGGAAACCGGATAAAAATAGGCGGAATGTGCGTGCGGTATATGCGGTGACGACATCACCCACGGCAAGCCAGTGTCTTCAAACGACATATGCCTTTCCCAGCCTTTCATTTCAATGACTTCAAGATCAGCTTTTATCCCATTTGCCAGCAAGCCTTCACCGTTGAGAAAAAGCGCCAGTTCACCAACGGTAAACCCATGCACATAAGGGATGGGAAACTGGCTGACAAAAGAGATGAACCCGTCTTCCACCAGGGGGCCTTCAAATTTCAGGCCGCCCAAAGGATTCGGACGGTCCAGCACCATGAAGCGCACTCCGTTTTCGGCAGCGGCCTCCATGGCAAGTCCGAGCGTACTGATGTAGGTATATGAACGGGAGCCGATATCCTGTATGTCATAGATGAGCACATCAAGGCCTTCAAGCATTTCCGGAGTCGGCTTACGCGTAGGCCCGTACAGACTGAACATCGGCACTCCTGTTCTGGGATCATTTTCATTATCCACATAATCGCCTGCGGCATAATTTCCGCGCACACCATGCTCGGGCCCGAACAAGGCAACAAGTTCCACCCCGGGCGCCTCCGCCAGGATATCAATGGTGGACTTCAACTCCCTGTCAACGCCGGTAGGATTGGTGATCAGGCCGGCTCGCATACCACGGAGCGGTTCGAAATCATGATAACGCAGCATCTCAATACCCGTTTTGACCTGGGCATCAACACCGGAAAACATAAAGGCAAGCAACATGCAAATCAGCGCGCTTCTGTTCTTCATAGTCATACGAAATAATGTTATGGGATGAGAAAAATTAGTTATTTTGCAGGATGAGTCCGTAAAAAAAGTCTTTATCCTCAATCACCGGTTCTAAAAAGCTCACACAAAATATATCACTAAATAACAACACGATACATCATACATAACGACACGAGGGCAAGTTGCATGTGTGATCCTAACGTATAGACGCGAGCACCGTTATACAGGAACACATCAGCAACACGGCAAATTTCGTAATTTTTTGTTGAACTCTTCTGAATTCAGTAATGATTCTTAACAAAATGTTTTTCAAAATGAAGCAAATACACGCCAAAGCATTTCTGCTCCTGCTGTTCGTTTTCCTGACAGCGGCATGCAGTGTTAACCAGGAGCAGTCGCTGCACCTGGCTTTTTTAACCGACCTTCATATTACGCCCGGGGGTGAGAGCAGTGAGCAACTGTCATGGCTGGTGCAGGAAATCAACGAGGGTGATTTTGACATGGTGGTGGTTACAGGAGATATATCAAACCGAGGCAGCTATGAGGAACTGATCAATGTAAAAAAAATTCTTGACGAGCTGATCATCCCCTACCATATGTTGCCGGGAAATCATGAAACCAACTGGTCTGAAAGTGCCAGCCGTGATTTTTTAAAGCTATGGTGTGATGATAAATTCATGTTCCGGAAGGGTACGTTCCTGTTTGCAGGCCTCAACACCGGTCCATTTATGAGAATGGGTGACGGCCACGTAAAAAAAGAGGACATGGCCTGGCTGGAGCAGGCTTTAACGTCAGAGCTGAAACGCGGTGATCAGCTTCTGTTTTTTGCACATTATCCCTTATCCGAGGGTCTGGATCAATGGTACGAAATCACCGACATTCTGAATCAGCACAAAAACCCGCTGGCCTTTTGCGGGCATGGCCACCGGCTGCAACTGCTAAACTTTGACGGCATTCCGGGCATAATGGGCAGATCGATGGTTTACCGCGGAGAAAATATTCCCGGATACAATATCGTTACGATCAGGAACGACAGCCTGCTGGTTTATGATAAGGTCTTTGGCGAAGAGGCCGGTGAACCTGCATTCGCTTTTTACATTGCCGATTCGGAAAGGGTCCTGGCAGACCTCGATATGTATCCGCGTCCGGATTTCAGCATCAACCAAACCTATGACCATGTTGCAAGCGTATTTTATTATGAAGATCAGTCATCGGTTTTTACCGGGCCGCTGCTGGTTGGCGACACCATGCTTGTTTTTGGCAACTCCTCAGGTGAGCTTAAGGCCCTTGACATACGGACAAAGGAAGCGTTTTGGCAGCATCAGCTCTCCGGGCCATTGTATGCAACGCCTGTTCAGGAACAAGACCTCATCATCACGGGTGATCTTTCGGGTTTTTTATACGCCTTTCATGCCGCCTCGGGAGAGGTAGCCTGGTGGCTGGAAACGGGTGGTCCGGTTCTGGCGGACGGCCTGATTGAGGACGGCTATTATTATGGAGGTGCAGGCACGGAAGGGTTCTACAAAATTGACATCGAAAAAGGAAAGGCAGTATGGCACTATGATGCCGTACCGGGTCTCATACAGGCACAGGCAGCACTGTCACCGGATTACGTGGTGTTCACTGCCTGGGACACTCATGTGTACTGTCTTGATAAGAATGAGGGCAGCCTTGTCTGGAAATGGAACAACCGGAGCCCTGTTGTGTTATTCTCTCCCGGCAACGTGGTGCCGGTGATCAGTAACGGCAAGGTATTTATAGTGGCGCCCGACCGCTACATGACTGCCCTGGACCTGGAGAGTGGCCGTGAACTATGGCGCACAAACAGGCATATGGTCAGGGAATCGATGGGCGTTTCGGAAGATGGGCAAACGATCTTTGCCAAGCTGATGAACGACAGTATTGTGGCTATTTCTGCCAAACCCGGCCATGTCAATACCAAATGGGCGCTTGATGCCGGATTTGGTTATGATCACAACCCCTGCCCCATCGTGGTACAGGATGACATGCTGTTTGCCGCCACGAGAAACGGATTGGTCATCGCTGTTGACATCAGTAGCAGGGAGGTGGCCTGGAAGCACAAGGTGGGCAACTCGGCGGTGAACAAAATGCATGCAGGCCCGGACAATACGCTTTGGTTTACCACCGCTGATGGCAGAGTGGTGTCATTACAATACTGACGTCACAGGTCCTATTGTCACAAAGACAATCACGTATACCGGAAACAGTGGCGGGTCGGGAGTCATTGTTCTGCATCTAAAAAAACCGGACCCGATCAGTTCAAACGGTCAAAATAGCATACTCTTAATCAATCCTCATTTTTGATCCCGAAGCTTTTATCAATCTTCAGGAATCTTATGATGAGGAATCCTGGTATGGTACACAGCACTACCCAAATAAAGAAATAGTTGTAGCCGATGATCTCCTGTATCCAGCCTGATATCATTCCGGGCAGCATCATGCCAAGCGCCATAAGGCCGGTACAGATGGCAAAATGCGCTGTTTTCTGTTTTCCTTTGGAAAAGTATATCATAAACAGCATGTATGCGGTAAAGCCGAACCCATAACCAAATGTCTCGAAGGCAACGGCGCCGGAGATTGTCCACAGGCTTTGCGGCATGTAATAGGACAGGTAAACAAACACGAGGTTCGGTAAGTTCATGGCGAGTGCCATGGGGAAAATCCAGTATTTGAGGCCTTTCCTGGAAGCCATCAGTCCACCGAGGATACCGCCTGCCGTAAGTGCCAGGATGCCGATGGTGCCGTATACCAGTCCTACGTCGCCGGTGGTCAGACCCAGACCTCCAACCTCTCTTGCATCGAGCAGGAAGGGTGAGGCCATTTTTACGATCTGGGCTTCGCCCAGCCGGAAGAGCAACAGGAATGCCAGTGCCGGTCCAATGTTCTTTTTCCTGAAGAATGACCCAAACGTTTGGAAAAACTCGTAAAAGAGTCCTTTGTTTTCGGAATTAATTGCAGAAACATCAGCCGCAGGCTTTGGCAGTATGAACTTATGATAAATAAAGATGCCCAGGAAAAACGCGGCCAGTATCAGGAAGGTGATGTTCCATGCAAGTGGGATGTTTCCTGAACGGCCTTCGAAGTGTGCAACAGCCTGGCTGTCTAATTGGGGGTCCAATTGTACCAGCAACAATGCCTTTTTGTTCCAGTTCTCAGCGGTAAACACCAGGCGTTCGCCCTCAATTAGCCGGATACTTGAATCACCACGTCGAAAACCCGTGTTCAGCACAACTTCGCGATCAGGTTCCGGTGGTTTGGACAAGCTGATGCCGACAAGAGTCATATTACCTCTCAGGTCAATGCCGTCATCAACAGTTTCCTTGACGCCTATCCGGTCTCTGAGCCATTCGCTTAGCGGGTTTGCCACAGTTCGCGACCACCATGAGGCTCTGTGAACCAACAGCTCCTCTTCCGGTTCAACGAAATTGTTGACCAGGTTCTCCGTCTGCACAAATTTACGGATACTGTCAGCCTCGGCACTGGTTATCCGCTGCAAGGATAATGTGAGCTCCTCACCTGAGAGGATAAAGTACAGTTCACCGGCTTCGGGTTTTTCTGTCAATTCAGGGTGCTGCCTTACTTCTGCAGCCTCCGGGTCGGCAATAACGCTGAATCTGACGGGTTCCTGCCCGGTATACACTTCGAAAAAGCCGGCGATTATAACCAGCAGTCCCTGTCCGGTGAGCATCGCGGCGCGGTAAAACGTGCTTCTGATGCCAATGAAATAGGATTGCTCCCCCTCTTTGAGCCCCAGCATGTAGAAGCCATCAGCGGCAATGTCGTGCGTAGCCGAGCTAAAGGCAAGCAGCCATAAAAACGCCAGGGAATATTGGAAAAACAAAGGTAGCGGCAAGGTAAAAGCCACCCCGGCAAGTCCAGCTCCAACCAGAAGCTGCATGGTTACGATCCACCAGCGCTTCGTTTTAAACATGTCGACGATGGGACTCCACAAGGGCTTGATCACCCAGGGAAGATACAACCAACTGGTGTATAAGGCAATATCAGTATTGGATACTCCCAAGCGCTTATACATGATCACGGAGACCGTCATCACAATTACATAAGGAATTCCCTGGGCATAATACAGCGTCGGCACCCAGCTCCACGGTGATCTGCTTTTCGTTTTTTCCATGTCAATATGCTTTTGCCAGAACGGCTTCTTTGAAATAATGTGAAAGAATCTGTTTGTAAGAATAATCGCCGGCACCCATCACTGCCGCGCCTATCTGGCACAAGCCAACACCGTGCCCCCATCCGGCGCCTGTAAAGATAAACTTTTGCGGAACACCATGAGAAATTTCCAGGGGATCAACAACGAATGCCGCACTATACAGATGCGAGCGGGAGAATGCCTTCCTGATTTCCAATTCTTTACCAATAATCCTGGTTCTTTTGCTTCCTCTTATCATTAATTTGATCAGACGGCCTGAAACACCCCGCTCCAAAGGTTTAATTTCCAAAACATCTCCAACATCAATTCCGATCCGGCTCTTAAGCAAGGTTTTAACCTCCTGCTGGCTCATTGTTTGTTGCCACCGGAAGAAATCAGGGGTTTCCAGGTCATAGTCGTTCAGCACCTGCGACAAGATTTGTTTGTCGGTGGTGTTGCAGAAAGCTTCGGGAGCGTTCCTGATCCATCGCTCTGCCTTTTGCTCCGTGTCAAGGTCTGTGTCAAAGTCTTTTGGAAGGCTCGGATGATCCACGACTTTTTCAAGATAAGGATGATAAACAGCTTCCCATACATTCTCAAAACGTTCGGAGATGCCGCCGCAGCATTTCGAATAGCGCGCATCGCACACACGGCCATCATACATCAGCACTTCTCCTGATGTTTCATCAATGGCCCGGCCGACTTCAGGAGTTGATGCCCGTGTAATGCCCTGGTAGCGCTGGCAATGATCATCGGCGCACACATCAAAATTATGATGGTCTTCACGGTCGTACCAGCGTATGTGCTCTTCATCAGGTTGATCCGGAGAGGTCTCATAAGGCTTTCCGGATCCTTTTTCAGGCTGTATATCGTCATCAGAGCAGCAGGGTTTATGCGTCCAGGAAGTGGCCGGTGCTCTGCTTTCTCCCTGCTGCCGTATAGCCCGGGCCTTTTCTATCTGTGCAAGCAGCCATGATCTTGAGATAACGGCATGCGCTTTCAGAAATTCAGCTGATGCGTTGGCATTCATTTCTGAAGAAATAACACTTTTAAGATAATCTTCTATGGGAAGAATATTGATGGCTGTGAGATGGCCTTCTTCGGCAATCACTTTCAGACTGCCGGTAAAATGCTGATCTTCCTGCCGCTCCCAATGAAAGTTGATACCGATGGTAACGTTGTTCAGCTCAAAAGAAGCATCGTCCTTATTCAGCGGAGCGAACAAAACCGGCAGCTGTATCATGCGGGTCCGTCCGTTCAGCTCCAGGCGATACGCCCCGTGCGGCAGCATTTCTATGGCGCCCTTACCGCTGAACTCTTCACCGGTGCTTTCGAGGATGTAGGTACCATGCAGGCAGAATGAGATTTTCGGGGCAAACATTATGCCCACCTGTATGTCCGTTTGTAGTTGCTGCATCTTCATATTGATTCAAATTCTTGTTTTGGTTACTTTGGTGATGGCTTCATTTGTTTTTCAACACGCCAGAACACCCTGTCAATTCTTGCCTCCACAAAATGGGAATAGAATGCTATTGGAGCCACCCAGGGAATGGTTATTTTCTTGTAGCCCTGATCCTGCATGTCTTTAAGGCAGCGTTTGAGCAGTATGGTTCCGATGCCCAGGCCGCGCAAGTCGGGATGAGTGCCCATGGGTCCAAACCAACCGGTACCCTTATTGTTGCCGTTATGCACGGAGAATGCCTTTAACGCACCATCCTTAAAGGCGATATGCACCGAAGGGGGGTTGTCGCTCATGGCCATATCTACCTCGTTATTCCACAAAGCCCATTCTTTTTCAAGCAGTTTCCTCAATGCCGGAATGTCCTTATGCTGCGCACGGCATACCACCACACCCTGGTTTTTTAAGGCTTCCTCATCCTGAAGGGTGGAAAAATCCTTGCCGGTGAGCTCACAAAGCATGTTGACAGACTCCCCAAACTTTTTAAATCCATGCTTTTCGGCAAAGCAAAACGCTTCAGTGTATCGCGGATCGATGCCCGGCATGAAGTAGTTCAGGGGCACGTCATACCAGCGCAGGTATTCAGCCCCTTTGCTGACCAGCAGTTGTTCCGCTTTCAGATAAAGCGCCGTGCCGACCTTCTTCCGGCGCCATTCCCTGGCTACGGCAAAAAGCTTCACGTAGCCAAACTCCTGTCCCCGGATGCTTCTCCTGACACAAAAAAGAAAGCCTGTGATCTGATCACCTTGCAGGGCCGTGAAACAGAGTTCCGGATCGGCAAAAGGATCCCCGGTAAGTTTTTCCCTGAGCAGATCAGTGCCTATGCTGTCATAGTCCAGGTTGCTGTCAATAAAAGCAGCCATGGCCTCAAGGTCTTCGGGCCATCCCTGCCTGATGATCATGCTGTCATTTTTCATAATATCGCTGTTCATTGGCGGTGTTAACGTTTAAAGATGCACAGATCCCGTCACATAATATTGTTTATATTTTATAAGTATTTGTTTATCTGTGTTTTGTATTTATATCCAAGTTATGAATGGATGTCAAAATTCAGATGAACAGATGTGCAAATGTGCAGATGTCAGGTTATTGTTTAATTGTTTAATTGTTTAATGGTGGATTCGTTTAATCGTTGATTTTTCACTTTTTTTACTTTTCATTTTTCCTTTTATCGGCCTTTGGCTTTTAGCTTTTAGCAAGAAAACCTGCTAACTGCCAAGAGCTAACAGCTAACGGCCAAAAGCTGTTTTTCATTTCCTTCGAGCTTCCTAACAGGTTTCTCACTGCGTTCGAAATAAACCCTTGAACTTTAGCTGCTTACACCTCTTTCTCCCTTCCAGCTTCCAGCTTCAAGCTCCTTCGAACCTAAACATCCACAAAAAAACCACCAAATAATCGATTAAACGATTAAACGATTCAACAATAGTATTCTGACTTCTGAGTTCTGACTTCTGACTTCTCTTCCTTCGAGCTTTTATAATCATCCCCTTGTGCGTCAAAATCTTCGACATGGGCGTTTCATATTAAACAAACAATGCGTTCACCAGCTTCATGACCCCGGCATTGTCCACACAAACCCTGTCTCTTATACACATCTGCGGTAAACACCAGGCGTTCGCCCTCAATTAGCCGGATACTTGAATCACCACGTCGAAAACCCGTGTTCAGCACAACTTCGCGATCAGGTTCCGGTGGTTTGGACAAGCTGATGCCGACAAGAGTCA
>JAVIYP010000081.1:0-10370 GCA_031323845.1 Bacteroidales bacterium
AATAATGCCCCAGGAAACCCCGGAAATGAGCCCGGCGGCGGTGGCGGTGGCGGCGGCAGAAATGGTAGCGGCGGCGACGGAGCAGACGGCCAGGTAATCATTAACTTTACCATTACTGACATTGAAGTTTTTGACTTCTTTAAATCCTATGAAACAGACCATACCAAAGTGGTCGGCACAACCGACCTGGTCAATTTCCCTGTGCTGTTCAGCGTAACCGATCCCGATTTCAGGCACAGCAGCAACGGCGGCCAAATCATGAACTTCAACGGTTACGACATCATATTTACCACCGACGACGACACAGTGCTCGACCATGACCTGGAATTCTATGATCCTGTTAACGGCACCATCATTGCCTGGGTGCGCATTCCCAGCCTCAGTGCTTCAGAAAACACCCCCTTTAAACTATATTACAGCAACAGCGTTATCACCCAAAATCCATCTTCCAGGAATACATGGGATGCAAACTACGTTTTGGTGATGCATATGACCGGCACCCCGGAAGATGCCTCCACAGCGGAAAACACGGTAGATTCCGATGCCGAAGGAACCTCTTCCGAGCCCGATGGAAAGATCGGCGGGGCAAGAGCCTTTGACGGTACAGATAAAAGCTTTATTCAAATAGAGCATAGCTCCTCACTCGACATTACCGGCGATATCACTATATCTGTATGGGTCAACCCGCAAAACATAAGTGCCTTCCCCGATTTAATCACAAAAGGCAGTTGGAGTGAAGCCTATTCAACATACATTGACCCCTCCGGAGAACTGCGGTTCAGGCTGAACACCCAAACGTTTAACAGTACACAGGCCATCAATGAAAATGAATGGTCTTATCTTGCCTTCACCAAAAGCGGAACAAGCTGGGCAATTTACATTGACGGCGCAGTGCAGGGAAGCGGAACCAATGCGCCCGCCACCATTGCCTCAATCATGCTTGACTTATTCCTTTCCTCGGATGAGTATCCATACGACGGGCTGATGGACGAAGTACGTATTTCGTCCACAGCTCGTTCCGCTGATTGGATCGCCACCAAATACAACAACCAGGAGCATCCGGAAGATTTTATCATTGATGTTTCCGTACTGCCACCCGAACTGGACAACCTGGAAACCATCCCTTTGTACTATACTGCCGGAGAGGGAGCAGTACTCCTGACACAAAGCATCACCGTTACTTACGAAGACGGCAACAACCTTAGCGGCGCCACGGTTGAGATTACCGCCAACTACAACAGCGGAGAAGATGTGCTGGCTTTTCCGGGACATGCCGGTATCAGCGGCAGCTGGGACTCCGGAACCGGCATCCTCAGCCTGAGCGGCACGGCCAGTGTGGCTGCCTACCAGCAGGCACTGCGCCTGGTAACCTACGAAAACACCAGTGCAAACCCGGTGTTTGATGTGCGTACGGTCTCCTTCACCGTCAATGATGGAACGCGCATAAGCAATACCCTTAGCCGTGATATTGGCTTCATTATAGAGGGAGCTTTCGGCGGCCTGTTGCTATGGCTTAAAGGAGAAGAAGGCACGTTCCAGGATCTCGGCGGCACTACACCGGCTACGGTGAATGGCCAGCCAGTAAGAGAATGGCACGACCAGAGCGGTAATAACCGGGTCTTTTCCACACCCGGAACACCGCCCACCCTGGCAACCGAAGTTCCCGAACTGAATGGTAGAAGCGCCATCCGTTTTGCAGGAACCGGAGATGAGCTTGCCGACCTGGGAGGCGGAACATACATCAACGGACTTACAGAATTTACCATATTCTTTGTGATCAAGTCGGACCTGACCGATACCGACCGGGGGTTCTGGCATACAAGAGATCCTGACGGCTCAGATGACACCTTTACGGTACGCTACGATGAGGAAGGGTTTTATGCCGATCCTTTACCGGTGAACAACATCAAGCTGGGCATTTTAAATGATGCTCCTGAAAACCAGATCGAAAGCTATTCCGACGTTCAGGTAACCGGTGGCCAGATTGTAATGGTGCGATGGAAAAGCGGGGTGACCTATGACTTGTTTGTGGATGGCATCATCAACAACCCGGCCCTCTTGTTCGATCCCCCTGAAGGATCGCTTTTCGGAGCCACAAAGGCCTTGCTGGGAAAAGGCAGCAAAGATGGTACCAACATGAGCTGGGACGGCCTTATCGGAGAGGTCATACTCTACAACCGGCTGCTTGAAACAGAAGAAAGGCTTGCCACGGAAGACTACCTCTCGGAAAAATACGACATTTCTATCCGTACGCTGACACCGGCCACCGGGGGTGAGGCCATTTCCGCCGACGATGTTGGAGGAGCTTTCACCACACTGACAGGCCCCATCATCAAAGAAGGCTTCAGGGGGCAGCTTGCCTCAGGCGGCACGCTGGTGTTCAAAGCACCTGTGGGATTTGAGTGGGACACTGGGGGCACAGACCCTTCTGCCCTGGTCAGTCCGGTTTATGGAGGCAGCACTGACCTGGCCATCAGCTTTACGTCACGTACCAGCGAAGAAATCACCTTTACCATAACACAGGCCTCCAGCGCCTCCCCCACTTCCAGGATCGGCCAGATTGATTTTTCCGGCCTCAGGGTAAGGCCGCTGAGCGGCCAGCTGCCAAACCAGGGAAACATCCTGAACATTGGTACCACAGGATTTGCCGGTCAAACAAACTATGGCGCCCTTACAATGGTCGCAGGCAGCCCCGACAGGCTGTTCTTCAGTCAGCAACCGGGAAATGCAACCCTTAACCTGCCCATCAGTCCGGCAGTCAGGGTCATTATCAGGGATCAGTTCAACAACAAGATCATCCAGGCGGGCATTTCCATCAACATGTCGCTCAGTGAAGGCAGCGGCAACCTCTCCGGAACACAAACCCGTTCAACCAATTCATCCGGTGACGCCATTTTCAACGACCTGAGCGTTGACGAGATCGGCCCGAAGCGCCTTACGGCAAGCTCAACCGGCATTACCTCCGTCGAAAGCAACGTCTTCCAGGTTGTTACCGATGGCGTTTTTACAACCTTCCTGATTGAACAGGTGCCGGGCGGTGACATTACAGACAAAGTGGCCGGAGAGCAGTTTCAAATCATCATTAAAGCTGTTGATGGCAGCGGCACCGTGGACGAGGATTTCAACGGCAGGGTGGTAATTACTTCCGACGGCACCCTGGGCGTCGGTTCTGGCACGACTGCGAATTTTGTTAACGGGGTGCTGGCTTCACACACCGTAAGCATCACCAGCACAGGACTGACAAGCATCACGGCCACGCATAACCAGGGCCCGGAAACAGGCACCAGCAACGAGTTTAACGTAAGCCCCGGAACAGCGTCGCCCGTTGAAAGCACCATAGCCGCCAACCCCGCAGTGATTCGCAGCAACGGCATCAGCACCTCTACGATTACTGTTCAGACGAAAGACCTCTACTCCAACCCCCTGACCACCGGCGGCAGCACCGTTTTGTTATCCACCACCCAGGGCTCGCTCAGCGGCGTTACAGATAACGGCAACGGCACATACACTGCGGTGCTCACTTCCTCAACAAACGAAACTACGGCTGTCATCAGCGGAACGCTTAACGGTCAGCCGATGACAAATACCGCACAGGTCATCTTTGCCGAGTTTGATTTTATCTGGCGAGGAACCCTGGGCGATGATCCTACGGCCGACCAATGGGAGTACGGCCCAAACTGGGATACAGGCACGGTTCCGGGTCCCGGCAATTCAGTGCTTATCCCAAGCAATCCTTCGGTAGGAAATAAGTTTCCGGTGGTAAGCATCACCAACACCGTAGTTGGAAAAGTTGTCATAGAAACAGAGGCAAGTCTGACCATCACCGGAGGTGTTAATTTTATTGTGGAAGACTTTATCAGCGGCAGCGGTGCGCTTATCAACGGCAGCACCCAGGACACCCTAAGCATAGGAGGCACCATTGACCTGCTGTCCATTACACTTGGCACGGTAATATTCAACGGAACCCAGGACCAGACGATCATCAGTCCGCACAGCTATACCAACATGGCCATTGACAACCCGGGTACGGTTTTTGCCGGCGACAACCTCTTTGTCAGCGGACTGCTGACACTAACCGACGGGATCCTGCGCATCCCAAACAACAGAGTGTTGATTGCCAACAATAAAAGCATTGGCGGCGGACAGCTTCAGTTTGTACGTACCATCACCGGACCAAAGGGATGGCGTATGCTGGGATCACCGGTGAGTTCTACCTACGGTGATCTTCTGGGCGGCACGCTCACCCAGGGTTACACGGGAAGCACCCTGGGAACGATGCACAATGGAGATCCGCTGCAGCCAAATGTTTTCTGGTATGAAGAGAGTTTTCCGGGAACCGACAACCAGCGATGGCGGGCACCCGGTAACGCCTCCGACCCCCTGGTGGGCGGGCGCGGACTCTATGTGTATTTTTTTGGTGACGTACCCGGAGACCCGCGATACAACAATGCACTGCCCGACACCCTCGTAGTTACCGGCCAGGAGTTTGAAGGTGATGGAGTAATGTTCGACTTCAACATAAGCTACACCCTGGAAGCCGACACCGGATGGAACTTTGTCAGCAACCCCTTTGGCGCCAGCCTGAATTGGGACTCTCCCGGCTGGACAAAGACGAACATAGACAACACCATTTATGTCTGGAAACCCTCCGCCAATGGCGGCAACGGAGAGTTTCTGACCTGGAACGGCAACTCCGGCACATTGGGCAGCGGTTTGATTCGTCCTTTCCAGGGCTTCTGGGTAAAAGCACAGGGTCCGGGAGCAGTGCTCAGGGTGAACAAGACGGCAAAAACCAGCGGTGGCACCTTTTACCAGAAGGAAGAAGCCCTTGGTTCAGGCAACAGCCATGCAGGACAAGCCGACAGTTATCCCGCCATGATGGCCGAAACATACGATTACAACAAACCGCTCCTCATTCTGCAGGCCCGTTCAGGTCCGCTCGAGGCAAACAAGACCATCACATTCAGGGATGGAGCATCAACACATAAAGACACCTACGACGGATACCGGCTGCTGCCGCTGACCACCAGCTTTGTGGCCCTTTTCTCCACGCTGCCCGACGGTTCGGAACTCGTGGTCAACAACCTGCCCTCAACCTTCACCAACCGTATGCGAATTCCGATATACGTCGCCGGATATGTTGATGAAAAACTCATAAGCGGTCCCTATACCATCTCCTGGCCTGCCATGCGTGGCATGCCTTCCGATTGGGTGCTGCTGATGGTAGACAATGAAACCGGGGAGAGAATAAACATGATGGAGCGAGACAGCTATACCTTTAACCTGATCAATACCGGACAGGAACCAACATATAACGGCAACGACCCCGGAAACGACGATTACCGCCTGACAAATAAAAACTACACAAAGGCCCGCTTTACCCTGGTGGTGTCAACAAAACACATTGAGGAAACCATTCCCTGGGACCTCTTCCTTGCACAAAACTTCCCGAATCCGGTCAGGGAAAGCACCACGATACGCTTTGGTCTTGCCGAGGCATCACCGGTCCGCGTGGAAGTAATGGATTTAATGGGCAGAACCGTGGATGTGCTGCTGGACGGGTATGTTGAAGCAGGCTATCACGAACGCACCTGGACACCCGCAGGCTTAAACTCAGGCATCTACCTCGTTAGAATGAGAACAACCAATGAAAAGGTAACGTTTAAGCTGACTCTCATCCGATAAAAACAAAGCGCACTCTTCAAAAACGAAGAGCTGCATCTGCCAAATCCCAGTTCAATCAGCTCCAAAAAAACTGGAGGCATTATATTTATGTCTTTCGGCATGCTTATTGATAAAACAAGGTAGTCCGACGTAATCAATACTGAATGAGGATGAATAATTTTGTTAATTTCGCACATACATTCCAGCATAAAGCCAAAGGCAGCCCGGATATGAAGAAAAAAGTGTTGCTTGTTGATGACATTAAGGAGTTCCGCTCTCTTGTCAAGATTATTCTGTCAGGTAATTACGAAGTAGTTACCGCAGAAGACGGGAAAGAGGCCATTGATCTCATTAAAAGCGGCCTGCAGCCCGACGTTATTGTTACTGATCTGTTAATGCCGCGTGTTGACGGGTTTCAGCTTATATCAACCATCAAAAACGGCGGAGGCTTTAACCATATTCCCGTTATCGTGCTCAGCAATGTTGATGAAGCGGATGAAAGAAAAAAACTATTGGAACAGGGTGTTCATGATTATATCATTAAACCTTTTAGCACCAAAGAGCTGAAAGAAGGCCTTGGGCGTACTCTTGATGCAACCCTAAGCAATTGATTGAAAAGCAAGTGCGTTAATTGCCATCAAGAGCATACCCGGGATGCAAAACATGGTTTTTTTAGATTATCTTTGCCAAAAACATGCCTTGGTTATAGCTCTTGGCAGCAAATTTCCTGTTTAAACTATGGATACGCCCGATAAGCAACATTTTTCCGTATTGGTTGTAGATGACAACAAAGAGAACCTTAAGGTGGTTTCCAACTTTCTCAAGGCGGAAGGATACCAGATCGCTTTGTCGTTGAATGCTGATGATGCATGGAATGTGTTGCTTGAAAACAGAATTGACCTTATCCTGCTCGACGTCATGATGCCGGGCACTGACGGGTTTACGTTATGTAAAAAAATAAAACAGAACGACCTCCTGAAAGAAATACCTGTTATTTTTCTGACGGCGAAAACCGAGACCAGTGATCTGGTGGAGGGCTTCAGCGCTGGCGGAGTGGATTACATAACAAAACCTTTTCAGAAAGAGGAACTTATTGCCCGGGTCAACAATCATATAGCCCTGGCTAATGCCAAACAGCAAATCATCGAGCAGTCTGACCAGATAAGGCGGATCAACCGGACCAAAGACAGGCTCTATTCTGTGATTGCTCATGACATCAAATCGCCATTCGCCAATATTTCCATGCTGATTTCCACGCTGGCGGATGGTTATCTGGAGGCCGGGTCTGAAGAATACAACGACATCATACAAAGCATCAACACTTCAACCCAGGAAACGTATGCTCTTCTGGTCAATCTTCTGCAATGGACCCGTTCACAAACGGGCGACCTGGAGCTGTGCCCTGAAGAGCTCAGCGTAAAATCCTTGTGTGATCAAACCTTCAGATTCCTGGGTGCTAACGCTGTCCGGAAAGAGATAAAGCTGGTCAACAGCATTCACCAGGATATTACCATTGCAGCCGATCCCAACATGATGAAAAGTATTTTTCACAACCTGATCGGCAATGCCATCAAGTTTACCAACAACAAGGGTATGGTAGAAGTTTCAGCTTCAAAAAACGAAGATAAAGTGAGCATCCTTTTCCGCGATACCGGGGTGGGAATTTCTGAGGAGAACATCAGGAAGTTATTTGTAGACGAAGGCCAGGTAACCACACGGGGCACTGCCGATGAAAAAGGCTCCGGACTTGGATTGCTGCTGGTAAAAGAATTCGTAAAACTTAACAATGGCACTATTGATGTAAACAGTCGGGTTGGTGAAGGCACAACCTTTACCCTTGTTTTTCCCGAAAAACAATAATTGATTATGGAAACGAGCAAGCTCAACATTCTTGTCCTGGATGATGACCCCATTATCAGGAACCTGATGCGATCTATTTTGAAAGAAAAGGCCACCATGTTTTCTGCGGACAAGCCTTCGAAAGCTTTTGAGATTATGAAGGACAATGATATTGACATTATCCTTTGCGATTTCATGATGCCTGAAATGGATGGCCTTGAAGTACTGGATAAGGTCAAGGAAGATTATCCGCATATTGAGGTTGTGATGATAAGCGCTGAGGGTGACATGGATACGGTGATCGGGGCGTTGCGGCGCGGCGCTGTCGATTATTTCAGAAAACCCTTCAGGGCCGAGGATATCTGGATCGCCATTGAGCGCACTCGGAAATTTGCCGAAATGAATGCCGACCTGGCTAAATACAAACACCGGAACACCTATCTGCAGGGGGTGATTAATGAAGAAGTCGGTGTGGACATTGTCGGAAAAACACCGGCCATTGAAGAGGTCAAAAAACAAATGCAGCAGGTGGCCAAAACCCACGACACCTCAGTGCTTATCCTGGGTGAAAGCGGCTCAGGCAAAGAGCTTGTCGCAAGAGGTATTCATAAAATGAGCAGCAGGAAAGATGAAGTATTTGGGGCCGTGAATATGTCGGCCGTTCCTGAATCCTTGTTTGAAAGCGAGTTCTTCGGGCATAAGAAAGGCAGCTTTACCGGGGCAGTAGCAGACAAGGCCGGTTGGTTCGAAATGACCAACAAGGGAACGTTGTTTTTTGATGAGATCGGCGAAATGGATCAATCCCTGCAGGTAAAACTGCTCCGCGTGCTTGAAGACAGAAAATATACGCGGGTCGGAACCCAGAAAGAAGAATCCTTCGACATCCGCATCATTGCAGCCACCAACAAAACAGTCGAAGAGATGAGCCAGGGACGGATCTTTCGCTCCGACCTGTATTACCGCCTAAGCACCTTCACGATTTATTTACCTCCGCTTCGCGACAGGGCGGACGATATCCCCCTTCTGGTGGAACATTTTTTCGGGCTATCCCTGGCAAAAATGGGCAAAAACATCAAGGGCATACATCCCGACGTGGTGGACATACTCAGCAAATACCGCTTCCCCGGAAACATCAGGGAGCTGAAAAACCTGATGGAAAGAGCTGTAATTATCTGCGATGGCAAAGAGCTGCTCCCCGATCACTTCCCGCAAATCGTAAAGCATAAACCAAAACCCGAAACGACAGAAGGCTCCATGCCGGCTGAAACCGAAGTAATTCTTGACCTTAAAGAAGTAGAAAGACGAACCATTGTAAGAGCACTGGAACAGACAAACTACAACAAAAACGAAGCAGCCAAGTTGCTTAACCTTGACTGGAACGCATTATACCGGCGCATGCAGAAATATAACATCGGCTAACGCTTTAATTTCACCGCCATGAACGTGCCGGATATTTTACAAAACATCACCTTGCTCGTCTCTCTTTCCGTGGTTTTCAGTGTGTTACTGAGAGTGTGCCGAAGAGCAGGGTTTGGTTTGCAAATTATTTCGGGGGTGTTTTTTGGTGGCATGGCTGTGGTAAGCATCATGAATGCGACACAGGTGGAGTATGGCATGCACTCCTGGGTTTACCTGGACAGCAGGACGATTATTCTCAGCATCGGCGCTGTGTTTGGAGGCCCGCTTACCGCTGCAATTTCCTTAATGATCACGCTCGCTTACCGGATTTATCTTGGCGGAGACGGAATCATTTCGGGCATCTGGATTATCTTTATTGCTTCGGCTTCCGGCACCCTGCACTTTTACCTAAGAAAAATGAAAGCCTGGGCAGACCATTGGGCCTCTTTTTTCGTGCTTGGGGTTGTTGTTCATGTAGTCGGTTTTGTTTTAGCAGCCCTGTTGTTCCTGCCCGAACTCCCGCGTGATATAATGCTTAGATACTCCGGGCTGGGGTTCTTGTTGTTTCCCTCGATCACACTCCTTCTTGGGTTTCTGTTCCAAAGCCAGGAAAAACTGCAGAGGCTGGCCGGCGAAAGTCATCTCCTGCGAACCATTCTGGATAACCTCCCGGCCACGGTTTATGTAAAAGACAAAAACCTGAGAAAAACGCTGGTCAACAAACAGGAGTTAAAACTGCTGGGAAAAAAAGAGAACGAGGTGCTCGGTAAAACAGACGCAGAACTCTATCCCGCGGAACTGGCAGAACGCTTTAAAGCAGACGACCTGAACGTAATCCTGAAAGGAGAGGAGGTAGTCAACCGCGAAGAGCTGTTTACCGATCCTGAAGGAAAGAAAGTCTGGCTCTTAACTTCAAAATCTCCTTTAAAAGATATTGATGGCAATATTACCGGGCTGGTAGGCATTGGTCGCGACATTACCGAGCTGATAGAAACAGCCCGGGACCTGCAAAAGGCTAAAGAAGTCGCAGAAGAGGCAAATAAGGCCAAAAGTGAGTTTCTGGCCAATATGAGCCACGAGATCCGTACTCCCATGAATGTGATTATGGGCATGGCGAGATTGCTCTTATCCTCTGAACTGGAACCCCGGGAGCAAGAATATGTGGAAATGATCAATGAATCAGCCAGCTCTTTGTTGGTGATTATTAACGACATCCTGGACTTCTCCAAGATCGAAGCGGGCAAGCTGGAGCTGGAACCGCAGGACTCTAACCTCCCCCGGGAAATGGACAAAACGATCGGGATCTTTACCCTGCAGGCCCAAACGAAGGATCTGGATCTTCACCTCAACATAGAAGACGATATCCCACAGCATGTTTTTGCCGACTCGGCCCGCCTCAAGCAAATCCTCATCAACCTGCTGAACAATGCCCTCAAATTCACCATACAGGGTGAAGTGATCCTCAGCGT
>JAVIYP010000082.1:0-10284 GCA_031323845.1 Bacteroidales bacterium
CCAGTTTATTCAAAAGCCCCAGCATCATTGCTTTGAACAGTCCGGTGAGCACCGTGCCAAGCAACCTGATGAGGCCGGCGGCGATGATGAACAGCACGATGAAAGCCACGACTTTGATCACGTCGGGGTTCCAGTTGACAAATTCGCTGATGATGGATCCGGCAACATTGGAAAAAAGTATGGCAATAAACACGCCCGCAATCAATGCTGCCAGCGTGGCTATCTGGTGGAAAAAGCCTTTACGGAAGCCCTGAATGGCGCCTCCGATCAAAATAACGGCAATAATGATGTCCAGAATGTTCATGTTGTTATGAATTTGAAGTTATGAATTACCGAGTTCAACAATGGCGTCAAATTCTTCTTCTTTCAACGGCATGACCGACAACCTGGCCTGCTTTACCAGGGCTACGTTTTCAAGCCGGATGTCGTTTTTGATCAGTGTAAGGCTCACGGGCTTGCTGAATTCCCGCACCGGCACAAGGTCAACAACCACCCACCGCTCATCTTCCGTTGTCGGATCCTGATAATGTTCCCTTACCACGCGGGATAGGCCTTTCACCTCCTTGTCGCTAACGCTGTGATAAAACAATACCAGGTCGCCTTTTTTCATGGCTTTGAGGTTGTTCCGGGCCTGGTAGTTGCGCACCCCGTCCCACATCGTGCGGCCGTCTTTTAAAAATTGCTCCCACGAATAAGCTCCCGGCTCACTTTTTACCAACCAAAAATTCATAGTTCAATCAGGTTTACAGGTTAAATGTGCGTTTCGGTTTTATGCTTGTTCGCTGTCAGCGGGGCCGGTCTGCTCTCCGGAAACCCTCCGCGGCAGCCATCAGGCTGCAGATGATCAGCGGCAGCGCATCAAAATGGCTTCCCAAAGATAAATTAATTCAGCATCTTCCAGGTCAATTCTTTAAGCAATTCGCCCTGATCGGTACTTTCGTTGTCAAGGCCTTTTGACATCATGTCGTATTTTCTCAGCAAAGAGATGCACGATCTGGCTTTCGCCGTCGAATAGTTTCCTGCCGCCGTAGCATACTGTTTCACAAAGAATGGATTTATCGAAAGCTCTGTGGCGACGTTCTTCTGGCTTTTGTCGCGTAAACTGTGATACAGGAGTATTTTTGAAAAGAACTGATACAGCACCCCGCTGGTCAGAACAAAGGGGTTTGATTTGGGATTGTCGGCAAAATATTTGGCAATCTGGTAAGCTTTCTGACTGTTTTTGACTGCGAGGGCATTCTGAAACTCAAACACGTTGAAATCCTTGCTGATGCCGATGTTCTCTTCGATCAGAACGGTAGTGATCTCTTGTCCTTTTCGGATATTGATGAATAATTTTTTTACCTCATTAACGATGGTGCCAAGGTTTGATCCCAGGTGATCGGCCAGCAACTGCACTGCTTGCGGGGAGATCCTGTAGCCGTGTTTTTTAACGTAGGATGTGATCCAGCCAGGTATCTCATTGTCATACAACTTCCTGCCTTCAAATACCACCCCGGCTTTTTTCAGTTCTTTGTAAAACTTTGTTCTTTTGTCGATCGTCTTGTATTTGTAACAGATTACCAGAATGGTCGATTCAAGAGGTTTCTGAACATAAGGCAACACATCCTCAATGTTTTTGATGTGCTGGGCTTCTTTAACAATTACGAGGTTGTGACTTGCCATCATCGGATAGCGTCTGGCAACGCTGACTATGGTGGGAATATCAGTGTCTTTGCCGTATAAAATGCTCATATTGAACTCTTTCTCCGTCTCTGTAAGCACTTGTGCCTCCAGGTAATCGGCAATCACATCAATATAAAAGCTTTCTTCTCCCATCAAAAAATACACAGGAACAACTATTTTATTCCGGATATCTTTCAGGATACTGTTGAATTCCGTTTCGGCCATAGTTATTAGGGTTTATACTGCCTAAGGTTTTCTTCAGGCATATTGTCCTGTTGAGAGGCAAAACCAAGGCAAAAATAATCAAAGCCTGTTAAACGGCTGTCTTTTTTGCCGTATATTTGCATAAGTGCTTAAAAGTCGAGCTGTTAAATATTTATGCATAGTTTAAACCTGCCTGTGGCCCCATTGAATATCCGGAAGCAATCGGGTAAAACCTCTGTTTTTGATGTGTTCAGAAAGCGTTTTGTCGTGCTGACACCCGAAGAGTGGGTCCGCCAGCATTTTTTATGGTATCTTAAGGAGCACAAGGCTTATCCTGCGGGTTTGATTGCTGTTGAGCGCTCGCTGCACTATAACCGCATGTCGCGCAGAGCCGACGCCATTGTTTACTCTACCAAGGGTAAACCGCTAATGATCATAGAGTGCAAGTCGGCGGAGGTGCCTCTTTCGCAAGATGTTTTTGATCAGCTTGCACAGTATAATTATCCCTTTGGTGTTGATTATTTGGTAGTTACCAACGGGGTGCAGCATTATTGCATGAAAAGGGATGCGGTTTCCGAAGGCTGGTTGCCTTTGCAGGATATCCCTTCCTACAAAGAATTGACCGGAGAACATGTCACCGGTGTTGCTTCGCCGGACAGGCGCGATAATCAATGATCACGCAAAATGTATTACTCATGAAGGTTCGGCGTTGTGTTATCCTGCTACTGTTTGTCCTGGCGGCTTTTCTCACGCAGGCTTCCGGTCAAAGGTACCGGGTGATTACCGAGGGTCTTGGTACCGAACACACGCTTTCGGGTCATGTTATTTTCAAGCTTACAATGGAAGCGGCTGAGCGCACCCGGCCGGGGCACCTCCTGCCGGAAGAGCTTGCAGAGGTACTGGAGGCATTCACCGGTGACAAATCCTTTCCTGTTTGGCGCATGTTTCCCGGTCATAAACCGCCTGCCGTAAAATATCATCCTTCAGGAGTGCCTTATGCAGACCTTTCCCGCATAGTTGAGCTACGCCTTGACGATCACCTGATGCAGGCTGACCTGATGCATGCCATGGCAGCCACTGGCTTGACGGAATACGTGCAACCCCGGTATCTGCCTGTGCATTTCTTACACCATACACGTGAGGTGTATGTGCCCAATGACTCCCTGGCAGCCCTACAGTATTATCTTGAGCGGGTTGAGGCATACCGGGCATGGGCCGTGTGGAAAAGCGATACAAACAGCGTGGTGGGCATCGTGGACACCGGTGTCGACTTGCTGCATCCTGACCTGGTTGATGCGATAAAGTATAACTACGACGATCCCATTAACGGGGAAGACTCTGACGGGGATGGCTATGTGGATAATTTTTACGGATGGGATCTTGGAGAAGGTAATAACGACCCTTCCTTTAACAAATCGGCTCACGGTGTTCACGTCTCCGGCATTGCGGCAGCCACGGCTGATAATGATGAAGGCATCGCCGGAGTTGGCTTTTTGTCCAGGTTTTTGCCCGTCAAGATTGATGATGAATTTGGCCGTCTCATCAAAGCTTATGAAGGCATCGTTTATGCTGCCGACCAGGGGGTGAGTGTGGTCAATTGCTCCTGGGGCAGCCATTTTCATCCCGGCCCCTTTGGCCAGGACATCATAGATTATGCTGTGCTGAACAGGGATGTGCTGGTCGTTGCGGCAGCCGGCAATGCAAACACTCCGGTGCCCTTTTATCCTGCATCCCTTAACAGGGTGCTGAGCGTTGCCGCTACAGACAGCCTGGATAAAAAAACCGGGTTTTCGAGCTTTGGACGCTATGTTGATGTTTCGGCCCCGGGCACAGGCATCTTGTCGACCTGGGTGAACGGCTCCTATATTTTCTCCGGCGGCACTTCCATGGCGGCACCCATCGTATCCGGCGCCGCAACCCTGATCCGATCATACCTGCCCGGACTGAGTGCCCTGCAAACCAAGGCCCTGATAAAAATGACGGCCGACATCATAGATACCCTGCCTGAAAACGCACCGTACTTCGAGCAGCTTGGTTATGGCAGGCTGAACATGTACAGGGCACTGACGGAAACCGGTCACCCTTACCTCACCATCGCTGATCACCTTTGGGATGAAGAAGACCTGGCCCGGGTTAGGCAGGGCCATCAGTTTGACCTCAGCATGCAGTTTGTTAACCGGCTGGCCCCGGCAAGCGAGGTGTATGCCCTGCTGACCACAACCTCCCCTCACCTTGCTTTTATAGCTGACTCCATATGGCTCGGTGCATTCCAGACACACGAGCTGAAAGACAACCTTGACAGCCCATTCAGGGTGCAAGCCCTGGAAAGCCTTCCTGAAAATTATAATGCGCTGATGACCGTCCATTTTTTCTCTTCTGACGGCAGTGCTCTTGGAAGAACATCTTTTGCGATAACCCTCCATCGCGATTTTCTCAACCTAAAAACAGCAAACCTGGCTACCACAGTTTCGGCAAGGGGGGCCATAGGTTTTAACTACCCGGCTATGAACCAGGGCAACGGGCTGCGGTTCAATGACAGCTACACGCGGATCAAGTGTGCCGGTTTGATTGTGGCAACCGACGCTTTCAGCCTTGCAGACAACATCTATGGACCTGAGGAGGGGACTTTCAGTGAAACGCTGATGACTGTACATCCTCCAGAGATTGTCGAAGGACATCCTGCAGCTACCCTCGTCGCAGCGGGAAGCCTGCGTGATGGAACGGGCACCCTTCCGCCTCCGCTGGGCGTCAAAATTGACTACACGCTGTATTTCTGGGATGGCGACGAACTTGAGGACTTTTTTATCATTCGCTATCAGATCATCAATGAGAGCCAGCAGGCTCTGAACAATATTTATGCAGGCTTTTTTGCCGACTGGGTGCTGCGTGATGCAAAAAACCACAGAGCACAAATTGAAGTGCCTGAACGCCTTGCCTATGCTTTTTCGGATACCGGAGGCGACTATTCCGGCATACAACTGCTCTCGCCGGGCGGGTTGCGCCATTACGCCTTTGACAACCAGGGAGCCCGCGGAAGCATGCAAATCAACAACGGCTTTTCTGATTTTAAAAAATACACGGCATTAACCTCCAACCGCCTGCAGGCCGGCTTCTTTTCCAGCGACAACGATATTTCGTCGCTGCTCAGCAGCGGTCCGCACCTGCTGCTCCCGGCCGACACTCTTGAAATAGCCTTTGCCATACATGCCGGAGAAAGCTTTGACGATGTGAAAAACAATACTGTAAACGCCAACCTTCGTTACGCACAGATCCTCAATACGGAAACCGGGATTGAGCCCCTGACCCCAGAGATGCCTTTAAGCGTAAAGGCTTATCCCAATCCCTTCAGCGAACGCTTAACGCTGACACTTCCTCCGGGCATACAGGGAACACTGCGGATCACCCTGGTTGATGTTTACGGCAGGTCGTGGAGTGAACTGGAGTGGCATGGTGAAGGCCAGACGGCTGCATCGGTAAGCATGCCGGTACGGCACCTCCCAACGGGCACATACGTGCTGCGTTTGCTGGGCGAATCGGTGCGCGGACATATAACGGTGATCAAGGCAAACCACTAATTGTTTTCCTCAATGCCATAATAATTATAAATTTGTCAGGATTTAAATAGGTACTTATATATGGAAATAGAATACATTGGCGAACATTTATTTTGGGGTTATGCAGGCCGCTTTGCATTGTTTGTGGCGTTTTTCTCGGCCATTTTTGCCGGTTTTGCCTATTTCCTGGCCGCATCTGAAAACAGGTCGGACTTCAGGCAGTGGCGCTGCTGGGCCCGGAAGGCATTCACCATTCATTCGATAATGGTATTTACAGCCTCCTTCGCGCTGATGTTTGTTTTACTGAACCACTATTATGAGTACAGGTATGTTTGGATACATATGGAAAACGACCTTGCCCTGGGCTACAAGATTGCAGCATTCTGGGCAGGGCAGGAGGGAAGTCTGCTTTTCTGGGCTTTGGCTCAGGTGTTTTTTGGCTTGCTGATCATTCGCAGGGAACGGACATGGGAGTCTCCGGTAATGGCCGTGTTCTCGCTTTCACAGGTTTTTATGATCAGCATGCTGCTCGGTTTGCGTTTCGGGGGATTACGCATTGGCTTTGATCCTTTCATGCTGCTGCGCCTGGCACCTGAAAACCTGGGCAACCACTTTTTTCACAACCCTGAATACCTGAAACTCATCACGGATGGTAACGGTCTCAATCCATTGCTGAGGAATTTCTGGATGATGTCTCATCCGCCGGTCACCTTTATTGGTTATGCGGCAGTGCTGGTGCCTTATTGCTTTGCGGTGGCCGGGTTGTGGAAGCGTAAGTATCATGAATGGATAACGCCTGCCATGCCCTGGACCATTCTTGGCGTTTTATTCCTCGGAGCCGGGATTTTGCTGGGAGGCGTATGGGCTTATGAGTCGCTGACCTTTGGAGGTTTCTGGGCGTGGGATCCTATCGAAAATGCATCGCTGGTTCCGTGGCTGATACTTGTAGCCGCCCTGCACCTTATGGTCGTGTCGGAAAAAAAACGACACAGTTATTTCCCGGGTTTTCTTTTCATTACACTGGCTTTTGTCTTTGTGATATACGCCACCTACCTTACTCGAAGCGGTGTGCTGTCAGAAACATCCGTGCACTCTTTCGGCAGTGATGGAATGGGACGCCATATCCTGATCTATCTGTTCTCCTTTCTGATCCTGGCACTGGTACTCCTGTTCAGAAACAACAGGTACCTGCCTTCAAAAACAAACGAACAGGTGTTTAAACGCGAGTTCTGGTTGTTTGTGGCCGCACTGGTACTCGTACTCTCGGCATTTCAGATCATTTTCAGCACGTCGATTCCGGTAATCAACAAAGCCTTTGGCACCGGACTTACACCGCCGGTTGATGTGGTTGCCTATTACAACAGGTGGCAGCTACCCTTTGCCGTAGTTATTGCCCTGCTGATGGGTGTCAGTCACTTTATCCGCTGGGGCCATAACCATATCCGGAAGTTTCTTTTGAACATGAGTTTCGCTGCCGGTCTGGCGGTGGTCACAAGCTTGTTGTTCGTGCTCTTTTACGGAATATCGGGTGTTCCCTATACCCTGATGCTGATCGCCTCTTCGTTTGCCCTGTTTTCTTCGCTGGATATGCTGTTTCGCTTCAGAAGGCTCATGCCAGGGACCGGCGCAACCATCAGCCATCTGGGTATGGCGCTGATGCTGCTGGCCATACTGCTTACCTTTTCCCAAAAAAATACCATATCTAAAAACACATCAGGATACATGCTTGGCAATCAATTTTCCGAAACGGAGAACCTGCTGTTGATCAAAGGGGAGATTATGCCCATGGGCGAATTTTATGTTACCTATGCAGGACGTGAGTTTGACGGTGAACGTTTCCGCTACCAGGTCGATTTCCTGAAAAAAAATCAGTCGGGCGACTTTTACAAGGTGTTCAGCTCCTTCCCAACGGTTTTGCTTAACGAACGAATGGGCAATGTGTACGAGCCTTTTGCCAAAATATTTCCGTTCCGCGACCTGTTTACCTACATTACCTTTGCCGACCTTTCGGAGATAAAACCCCAGGGCACGCTTGAACTGACCAATGAGATAAGCATTGCCATTAACGACACCCTGACCTTTGATAATAACTCCTTAATATTGAGAGGCATAGACACTGGTGCGCCGGAAACGGACGACGATGACATCGTGTTAACGGCAAACCTGGAAGTGCTGACTCACTTCGGAAAATCATATTACGCCGATCCGGTGATGATTGTTTCGGATGGTTACTTGTTGCACCGTGATGCCACCGTGCGCGACCTCGATATCACCTTCAGGTTTAAGAGGGTTAGCGATGAAGCATACACCATTGTGATAGGCGTATATGAGGAGCAGCCGGAATTCATCATCATTAAAACCATCATATTTCCATTAATCAACCTGTTGTGGATCAGTATAATAATTATGATGATAGGTCTGTGGATGGCCTATCGCGACAGGCGCAGGAAGTTAATCAAAACCGGTAAAAAATAACTGCTCATGAAGCGTATTGCATCTGTGGTTCTGCTGGGATCGGGTAATGTCGCCACACACCTTGGAAGGGCATTGCTCGCCAGGGGGATTCCGGTGGTCCAGGTGTACAGCAGAAACCACAATGCTGCCAGGCGGCTTGCCGGTGAGCTCTCTGCTGAAGCTACAGATCACCTGGATCAGCTTACTCCGGATGCCGGCCTCTATATGCTCGCAGTTTCCGATGATGCCATAGCACAGCTTGCAGCGTCGTTTCCTTTTAAGGATAAGCTTCTCGTGCACACCTCAGGAAGTACGGATATGGACGTGCTTAAAGCAGGCAGCCGTCACTACGGCGTGTTTTACCCTTTGCAGACCTTCTCCAGGGAGGTTCCGGTAGCCTTCGGCAGTGTTCCGCTCTGTCTTGAAGTAGCAGACCCGGTGTATAAACCTGCTTTGCAGCACTTTGCCGAAACACTGAGTGACACAGTGGTGTGGGTGTCGTCGGAAAAACGGCGTCAGTTACACCTGGCCGCCGTGTTCGCCTGTAATTTTGTGAATCACATGTATGCCATTGCAGCAGAAATCCTTGACGGAGAAGACGCTTTTGACCTCCTGCGCCCGCTCATAAAAGAAACTGCCCGCAAAGCCCTTGAGGCCGATCCGCGTCTCGTGCAAACCGGCCCTGCCCGTCGAAACAACAAGGTGATCATGGAAAAGCACGCAGCTATGCTTGCCGGCAAGGAAGATTTACAGAGATTGTATAACTTTGTCAGCCAAAGCATCGTATCTTTTTATCATAAAACAAACAGTGCATGACCAACTACAAGCAGTTACTGAAAAATGTCAAGACGTTTATTTTTGATGTTGATGGCGTAATGACCAACGGTATTGTTTACCTGGGGGCAGGCGGTGAATTGATTCGCAACATGAATGTGAAGGATGGATATGCCTTGCAGCTGGCCGTCAGAAAAGGCTACCGGATTATCATCATTTCAGGGGGGAACTCGGAAGCAGTAAGAAAGCGCTTTGAGCTTCTCGGTGTTAAGGAAATATTTCTTGGAGTGAGCCGAAAAATAACCGTGTTCGAAAACATCATCAGTAAATACAACATTAATCCGGACGAAATACTTTACATGGGCGACGATATTCCTGATTATGAGGTGATGAGCAAAGTGGGTGTGCCCGCCTGTCCGGCAGATGCCGTTGAAGAAATAAAATCCGTGTCAAAGTATATTTCATCCTTCGGAGGTGGTGAAGGATGTGTGCGCGATGTGCTGGAGCAGGTCATGAAGGTCCAGGATACCTGGTTTGATGATGACGGCTTTCACTGGTAATAAGCAGGAAGCCCCGAAGCATCGGTGATCAATTAAAAATGGCCGGCGACTCTTGGTTCTTGATTTTGGCCGATACCTTCAAAAAAAATATAAGCGGGTTAAGTGTAATGAATTTTTTAAATTTTAAGGATCAGACTAAGTCTTCAGACCTCCTGGGAGATTTCTCACTGCGTTCGAAATAAACTTCCGACTTCTGCCATCTAACCACAACAATAATCATAAACACTAACCCCTGTAATGGAATTCTTCCGGAAATTAAAGCAATACGACATCATCCTGGCATCGCAATCGCCAAGGCGGAGAGCGTTGATGGAGGCCGCCGGCATTCCTTTCCGCACCATGGTTAAACCTACCTCAGAGCACTTTCCGGAAGATTTGAAACCCGCAGAAATTGTAAGCTACCTGTGCCGTGCAAAAGCCGACTGTTTCAACGAAGAACTGAAGCAGCCCGGGGTAGTGCTCATAACGGCCGATACCATTGTTGTGCATGGAGGCGAGATCATCAACAAACCCTCGGGCGCAGAAGAGGCGTTCTCGATGCTTTCCAGGCTTTCAGGCTCGACCCATGAGGTTTATACGGGCGTATGCATCAGAACTCAACAAAAAGAGATTGTTTTTCACGACCATTCCCTGGTAACGTTCAGGGCGCTTACGGAAGAAGAAATACGCTATTACATAGCCCAATATGCTCCCTGGGACAAGGCCGGGGCATACGGCATACAGGAATGGATCGGATATATTGGCATCGAATCCATTGAGGGATCATATCCCAATGTCATGGGGATGCCGGTGCATAAAGTATATCTGAGGCTTGCAGATTTACTGGACCATAGTTAGATCATTCACTAATTCTGTCGAACCCTTATCCCGATGAAAACTGATTGCGTCCGCTATCTCTTCCTTTTCATACTGTTACAGCACTTTTTCCATGCTTCTGCGCAACAGCTTGTTATCAATGAGATGATGGCTTCCAATGCCACTACCATCGTTGATGAGGATGGTGATTATGAAGACTGGGTTGAGCTTTATAATGCTGGTAATGAGGTAATTAATTTGTTTGGATGGGGTTTGTC
>JAVIYP010000083.1:0-10257 GCA_031323845.1 Bacteroidales bacterium
CCGAAGTATTGCCGCTGGAGGTATTGCTGGTTTCCATCCCACCGGGAATTTTAACGGCCCTGCTGCTGTTGCTGAACGAGTTTCCGGATGCGGAAGCCGACAAGGCCGGTGGCCGGAAACACCTGGTCATTGTGCTCGGCAAGAAAAATGCTTCGCTGTTTTATGCGGCAAACATGGTCTTCACCTTTGCGATCATACTCCTGTTACCCATTCTGGGTATCACCTCCTATTGGCTCTACCTGGCCCTGCTGCCCTTGCCGGTAGCTCTGAAAGCCTCGCAAACAGCCATAAAGCATTACAACGACATGAAAATGCTGCTGCCCGCACTGGGAATGAATGTGATGGTTGTACTGGGCACAGACCTGCTGATCGCCATTGCAGTGATCATTCAGCTGTAAGGATCAGGGAAGATGCAAAGCGGCAATGTAATTGCTGCGTTCGCCATAGTAGGCGATTTCAGGAGTAAAACCGCATGAGCGTGCTGTGTGGCATAAGTGGTCTTCATCAACAAAAAGCCACCGGAAAGGCCTGCCCTTCTGGCCGCCATAACTGAGTTGGTAGCGGATCTCTCCGTAATACCTGTCGCCCATGGGCAGCAAAATGGACCCATCCTCTTCACGGTACATGTAAAGAATGTCGGTTGATTCGATCCAGACCACACCGCCGGGATTTAACAGGCTTTTTACGTGCAGCAAAAGCTTCTTCAGACCTTTCAGATCACAGGCCATCCCAATGCCGTTCATCAAAAAAAGAAGCGTGTCAAATTTTTGTCCGGAAAAAGTCATGATGTCTGACAGGTAAGCCTTCCTGACACCGCGTTGTTTCATGGTGTCAACGGCACCCGGCGAGGTGTCAACAGCAGTAACCTCATAGCTCCTGTGCTGCAGTTCCAGGCTGTGAGCACCGGCGCCTGCACCCACATCCAGAATGCTGCCCCTGCAGTTGTTTAATACCCGCTGCTCCCATTCGGGCATCTCGTCAAAGCTCCTGAAAAAATAGGCAACAGGCAGGGTTTCATCCTCTGTGAACCCGGAAAGCATGGTCTTCACCCTGATCACGCCGGCTGCGTTGCCACCCAGGAAATCTTCAAAGGCAATGCCGAATATGTCTGCGTTGTTTTTCAATGGTACGGGGTTAGTTGTTGATTTGTTGAATCGTTTATTTGTTGAATCGTTTATTGATTTTTTGTTCATTGTTACGGATGAAAACTGATTTCTGAGGTCAGAATTCTGACTTCCGACTTCTGACTTCCGGCTTCCGGCTTCTTTTTCTTCCTTCGAGCTTCCAGTTCCCAGCAGGTTTCTCCCTGCGGTCGAAATAAACTTCCAGCTTCGAGCTCCTTACAGATTTCCCCTCACATAATTATTTCATTTTCCAAAAGTACAATTCCGTTTCAGGACGCCATTTCCTTCCTGAACAGCAAGCAGGCATCTCCATAGCTGAGAAAGCGATAAGCCCCGGCCAGTGCATGGTTATAGATCCGTTTCCATTCCGGTCCTGCGAAAGCAGCTACCAGCAACAGCAGCGTACTCTTTGGCAGGTGAAAGTTTGTAAGCAGTATGTCGGTGAGCTGAAACGGGTAACCGGGCACAATGATCAGCGAGGTGCTGCCTTTTAACTGCTCAAGGTCGTTTTCTTCCATCCGGGTGCGCAGGCTTTTCAACGCTTCCAGCGGAGGGGGCTTTTCCCCCTGCCATCCGTAAGGCACCCACTGCGCCAGCTCGGCATGGCTGATATTCATCGCTTCGCCCTTGCCGATCAGGGCACCGATCCAGTATAGGCTTTCCAGCGTACGCATGCTTGTGGTGCCGACACACATCAGCGATTTTGCCCCGGTCGAATCATTTTCAGAAGGTTCGAGATGCCTGATCAGCCGGTCAAGTAGTCGCCGTTCGATCACGAAGGGCTCCGCATGCATGCTGTGTCCGGTGATCTGCGCTGCACTCACCGGTTTAAAGGTCCCGGCGCCCACATGAAGGGTCAGGTACTCCGTATGTACTCCATAACTGCGAAGCTTACGGATCATGTCGGGGGTAAAATGCAGTCCTGCCGTCGGAGCTGCCACCGAGCCGTCGTTGCGGGCAAACACACACTGGTAAGACGTTTTGTCGCCCTCTTCGGCAGCGCGTGTGATGTAGGGAGGCAAAGGCGTTTTGCCTGCCTTTTCAAGCACCTCGCCAAAGCTCAACCGCGATGGAGTCCAGCTGAACACCACCTCACAGGCATCTTCCACAGGGGCGCCTTTCCTTGCTTCGAGACGAAAGTCAGCCTCCGGATGAACGATTTCCAGGGGTCCTTCCTTCCATTTTTTGGCATTCCCGACGAGTGCCAGCCACGAAACGGATCCCGTCCGCGCAAGCGCCAGCTGGGGGTCGCGTCCGTCATTCATCGGATGCAGGCAAAAGATCTCTATACGCGCACCACTTGGTTTGAAAAACTCAAGACGCGCCTGGACCACCCGGGTGTCATTCAGCAACATCAGGCTGCCCGGTTCAAGATAGCGGTCAACGTTTTCAAAAACAGCATCTTCAATAACATCATTGTTACAGACCAGCAACTTCGAACGCTGTCGGTCGGGCAAAGGGTATGCGGCAATCCTTGAAGCGGGAAGCTCGTAATGATAGTCGCTGATCTTTATGTTTGCTAACTTCATAGTCCTGATGCCCATTTGTAAGTCCGCTTACGCAGAGAGTGCTGCAATCACCTTTCTGTTCGCTTCGTTGTAGAAATCCTTGCCTTCGGGCGTAAACAAGCCGGAAAGTGTTTCCATGTAGTACGCATGGATTACCGGACGTACAATTTTCATGGTGCTGTTGACCATGCCATTGGCCTCGGAGAAGGCCTCGGGTATCAGGGCCACGGCAGCCGGCAACCAGCGGGGCGGAAACATCCCCTCGAACTCACCTCCGGGCATAAACCTGTTCAGCTCATCGCGGAGCTTGTCAAGGGCCAGCTGTTGTCCCAGTTCGCTTTCAGCGGAAATATTATTCCTCTTCAGGTAGTGCAGCACAGCCGCCTTATTGACCACCGCAAGGGCGGCGGTGTAAGCCGACTGGTTGTTGTACAGCATAATCTGGTCGAAGTAGGCTGATTTCTCCATGATGGCCTCCTCGATTCCCTCGGGACTGTATTTTTCGCCGTCGCTGCCGATCAGCAGACTTTTCGTACGGCCCAGAACGTACAGGTATCCATCCTTGTCGAGGTAACCCAAATCCCCGGTGTAGAGCCATCCGTCGCGCAGCACTTCCGAGGTGGCCTCTTCATTATCCCAGTATCCCACCATTACGTTTTCGCCGCGAACGACGATCTCGCCCTGTCCGCCGATGGGTTTTTCACGGCCGTCGTCGCTGCAGATTTTCAGGTCAAGCCGCGGAACCACCTTGCCGGACGAACCCATTTTGTGAAAGGTGGGGGTGTTGGAAGAGATCACCGGTGCCGCCTCGGTGAGTCCATAACCCTGGAACATGGGCATCCCGATGGCATAGAAAAAGCGCTGCAGTTCAATGTCCAGCAAGGCGCCGCCTCCTACAAAAAACTGCAGGCGGCCCCCGAAACCGGCACGTATCTTACCGAACAACATCTTATCAAACAAACGATACAAAGGCTTCAGAAGGTTGCGTAAGCCACCACCCTTGTTGTACCCCTCGCGATTATAGGCATAGGCGGTTTTCAAGCCCAGCCTGAAGAGCCACCAGGCAATGGCCCCCTTAGCTTTGACGCCCTGCTCAATGTTTCTTTTGAAGGTTTTGGCCAGGGCCGGCACGCTCAATAAAAAATGGGGCCTGATCTCCCTAATGCAAATGGGAATGTTTCTGAGCGTTTCATTCAGTGTTTTACCCACTTTTAAGGAGGCCAGGCTCGCTCCATTCCTGATCAGGGCATAGATGCCAACAGTATGGGCAAATGAATGATCCCACGGCAGTATATGCAGTGATGTGTACTCAGGAGGTACATCAAAAATCAAAGAAGCCTGCTCTACGTTGTGAAGATAGTTTTGATGGGAAAGGATAATACCCTTGGGGTCAGCGGTAGTGCCCGAGGTGTAGCAGATGTTTGCATAATCGTCGGCGCGCAGTGAATCCTTTTCGCGCTGCAGCTTTTCCTCCAGTTGCTCCCGGCCGGGCAGGTCCTGTGTCCGGAGGGTATCAATGTCAATGAGTTTTTTGGAATGGACGTTGCACGCCGCCACATCAGCCTCTTCAGCCGGATCAAGCAGCACAACAAACTCCAGGTGCTCCAGCTGGTCAAGCAAGCCAAACACCTTATGCTTGTGGTTGCCTGAGACGATGACGCCCTTGCATGCCGAATGCCTTAACCTGAACAGCAAATCGGCGGGTTCCTCGATTTTAACCGACAAAGGCACAGACACCGCGCCGCAAAACAACACCGCCAGCTCACCGATAACCCAGTCGTTCCGGCCTTCCGAGATAAGAGCCACCCTGTCGCCCTTCTCCAGGCCGAGATTCAGCAGTCCAAGACAGGTAAGATGAAGCTGTTTTTCCACTTGTGCATAGGTCATGCCTTCATACTTGTCGTGCTCTTTTTCCCAAAGCATAACCCTGCCAGCGTGGATCCCGGCACTGAGTTCAAACAAATGGGGCAGGTTTTTATATTCCATGGTTGATTGTTATGTGGCGAAATCAGCCAGATTCGATATCCAAAAAATGAAACGATAAAGAAGTTTTTGGCAAAAAAACTAAATTTGCACCTTATAACCAATAATTGTTCATAATTAGTTTGCATCAGGATGTTTCAACCGGTACTGTTTTCTCTTATAAAAAAATACAAGAAGCAGTTTTTTATTGCCGACCTGGGTGCGGGATTGATTGTGGGCATTGTTGCATTGCCCCTGGCGATAGCCTTTTCCATTGCCTCCGGCGTGCCTCCTGAAACAGGACTGATAACAGCCGTTGTAGTTGGTTTCCTCGTTTCCTTTTTTGGGGGCAGCAGGGTGCAGATCGGAGGCCCCTCCGGTGCGCTTATCGTTGTGATCTACGGTACTATGCAGCAATTTGGCTTTGAAGGGGTTGTCATCGCTTCCATCATGGCGGGCATGCTGCTGATAATTATGGGATTGCTCCGTGCCGGTACCATCATACAATTTATGCCTTATCCTATTGTTGTCGGCTTTACCAGCGGGATTGCCCTGATCATTTTTACCGGCCAGATACAGGATTTTCTTGGGATTGCAGCACCGGGCGCCCCGGCAGAGCCTCTTGACAAATGGATCTATTACGCCAGGAATCTTTCGGAAATCAATGCAGTGGCTGCCTTCATCGGACTGCTCACCATGCTGATCACCCTGTTCTGGCACAATGTGTACAAAAAGATTCCGGGTTCCCTGGTGGGCATCATCACGGCTACGCTGCTCACCCTGGTGTTTAACCTGGAACTGGAAACCATTGGCAGCCGGTTCGGCACTTTTTCAGCATCCTTTGCACTTCCGGGCTTTTCAAACGTTTCCTTTGAACTGATACAGCAGCTTTTTGTTCCGGCATTCACCATCGCAGCACTAATTGCCATTGAGTCCCTGCTCTCAGCCATCGTCGCCGATGGAGCCACCGGATACAGACATCGCCCCAACACAGAGCTTATGGCCCAGGGCATTGCCAACATCTGCGCTCCGCTGCTCGGCGGGATGGCCGGATCGGGCGCGTTGGCAAAAACCATGACCAACATCCGGAACGGAGGCAAAACACCGCTGGCCGGTATCATTCACGCCATCGTTATTTTGCTGTTCATGCTCTTCCTGGGTAAACTGGCGATGTATATTCCCCTCACCGCTCTTGCCGGAGTGCTGATCGTGGTGGCCTACAACATGAGCGAATGGCGTTCCTTCAGAAGCATACTCAAAAGCTCCCGCGGTGAAATCGCCGTACTCCTTACCACCTTCCTGCTGACCATTTTTATCGGGTTAAATTTCGCCTTGCCCTTCGGCATCATCCTGGCCATGATCCTTTTCGTCAACAGGGTTATGGAAACTACTGATATTGAGATATTAAGACACGAGGTGGAAGACGAACGCTCGCATGTCTCCGATGAATTTGAGACCCTGGAAATACCCAAAGGGGTGGAAGTCTTTCAGATCAAGGGGCCTTTCTTTTTTGGGATTGTCAATAAATTCGAAGAAGCGGAGAAGGAGATACACGAGCTGCCGCGCGTACGCATCATACGCATGCGGCGTGTGCCGTTCATCGACTCGACGGGACTAAAAAACCTGCGCAGCTTCGTTCAGCGATCCAGAAATCACCATACGGAAATTATCTTGTCGGGCGTTACCCCGAAGGCGCTGCAAGTGTTAAGAAAAGACGGCCTTCACTGCGAAATCGGCAGAAAGAATATCTGTAATACCATTGAGGAAGCCCTCGAAAGGAGTCGTGAAATACTGAAAGGAGACAGCTGACCGGTAACCGGCGGGCTTCCGTTGTACCTACACACCTTTGATCTTTTGCTCTACCATCTTAATGATCTCTGCTTCTTTTTTGATGGCATCGGCTTCTATCTTCGCGGCTTCAGCATAAATGTTCTCAAAGAAAGCCTTGTCCTCAAGCCCTTCCGCATTGATCTTGACGTTCATAAAAGCCCCGATTACGGTGGTTCGTGCACATAAGGCACCCACGCCTGCATCCGTTACAGAGTTCGGGTTGCCTTTTTCAACCATCTGCTCCATAACCGCCATGGATTCATAAGCCTTCTTCATAACTCTGAAAGGAATCTCTATGGCATATTTGGTTGCTTGTTCAATGGCATCCTTGCGGGCTTTCTTCTCTTCTTCCGTTTTTTTGGGAAGCGAGAAGGCATCCATGATGCGATTGAACGAACGGGTATCCTCATCAACCAGGAACAGCAATTCATTCTTTATGTCTTGTCCGGTTTCTGCCCATTTGCTAAACTCTTCCCAACGCTCATCCCAGCCGCGTTTGTGCGACGAGAGGTTGGCTACCATAGTACCCAGCGAAACGCCCAGGGCGGCCACATAGGCAGAAACCGATCCGCCTCCCGGCGCCGGCGACTCGCTTGCCGTTTCGTCAGCGAAGCCGCGCACACTCATATCCACCAGCTTTTGGCCTTCATCCCCGGCAATCAGGTATTCAATGATCTTTTCCTCCGGATTAAAAGGCTTAAGCTCATCCAGTCCCATGGATTTAACGGCAATCTTGATGAGTTCAGCCTCTGAAACGCCAAGACTCCTCTGCTGTTTTGCCAGGAAGTATTTTCCGGCATCCAGCATGGCCTTCAGAGGGACCAGGCCCACCAGTTCCGAACCGGTAACCCGGACACCCCTGGCTTCCGCCTTCTTACACACCTCATCAAAAGCTACGTGCACAGGAGTGATGCTGATATTTGTCAGGTTCATGGATATCTGTGCGATACCGTACTCTTCAATATACCAGCCTATGCCTTTGACCGCTTTAAGACTGCCCGGGATGTACACGGGGTCACCTTTCTCATCCTTCACGATTTTGCCCGTCAAGGGGTTTCCTTCACGCTTTACGCGTCCTTTTTCGCGGACGTCGAACGCAATGGCGTTTGCCCTGCGCGTGGAGGTAGTGTTCAGGTTTATGTTATACGCAACAAGAAAATCGCGGGCACCAACAGCGGTGACGCCACTTTTGGCGTTTAGTTCGGCCGGACCGAAGTCGGGGGCCCACTCGGGCTGGCGGAGTTTTTCAGCCATGCCTTCATATTCGCCGCTCCGGCAATTGGCCAGGTTCTTGCGCTTCGGCTTCAAGGCTGCGTTTTCATAGCAATACACCGAAATCCCCAGTTCATCGCCAATGCGTTGGGCCAGCTTATGGGCATAAGCCACAGTTTCCTCCATAGTGATGTTTGCCACTGGAACCAGCGGACACACATCCGTAGCACCCATACGCGGATGCGCACCCTTGTGCTTGCGCATATCAATCAGTTCCGACGCCTTTTTAACCGCCCTGAAAGCGGCTTCAATAACCTCGTCGGGCGTACCCACCATGGTAACCACAGTACGGTTGGTGGCCTGACCCGGATCAACATCCAACAGCTTTACACCTTCAACAGCCTCAATTTCAGCAGTGATGCTGTTGATGATACCCATGTCTTTACCTTCACTGAAATTCGGAACACATTCGATAAGTTTTTTCATTGCTATGCATATCAATACGTTAAACAATAAGAGATTGGCGATTCTCCTGAATCCTGACTCCTCTTTAAAGGCTTCATGCAGCCCGACAGCCTTTGCACCGGCAAAAGAAACCAGCCGTTGAAGCGGGCTTTTCCTACGTTGCGAAAATATAAAAAAAGCCCTTAAGTAAAAAGGGCTTAGAGAGAATACTTTTAACTATTAGTTTAGTGCATGCGGCGTTCTTTGATGCGCGCTTTTTTACCGCGTAATTTGCGCAGGTAAAAGATGCGTGCCCGCCTGACCAAACCGCGACGGTTCAGTACAACCTTATCAATAAAAGGAGAGTTTACAGGGAAAATCCTTTCGACGCCAATGTTACCGGATATCTTTCTCACGGTAAATGTTTCGGTGACCCCGCTGCCCCTGCGCTGAAGCACTACCCCCTGAAAAGGCTGGATACGCTCCTTGTTGCCTTCACGGATTTTATAATGCACGGTAACGGTATCGCCGGCCTGGAAAGCAGGCCACTCTTTTTTCTCAACCAAAGTGTCCTGAACATAGTTGAGGATTGCATTCTTGTTCATCGCAGTATATTTTTTTTTATTCTTCGCTGAAATGGAGTGCAAATTTAGACATTTATTTTGAACTTTGAACATAATAGTTCAATTAAATTTGCCCTTCCAGCGTACAATAACAAAAAAACGGTCCTGTATTCTTAAGCCGGCACTGCCATACCGGGTTTCATCATTCAGGCAGCAAGCCGGGTCGTCGTTGCTGCGTTCTGGCAACGGACTGATCGTGCCGCCACTCTGCGATCTTGCGGTCGTGGCCGGATAACAGCACCTCCGGGACCTTCCAGCCCTTATAATCAGCAGGTCGCGTATACACCGGAGGCGACAACAGGCCATCCTGGAAAGAGTCTGACAAGGCCGACGTTTCATCGCCGAGCACACCTGGTATCAAACGGATGATGGCGTCAGCAAGCAGGGCAGCCGGCAATTCGCCTCCCGAAAGCACATAATTCCCAACCGATACCTCCATCGTGATGAGGTGCTCACGGATCCTTTCATCAATACCCTTATAATGCCCGCAAAGGATCATCAGGTTTTTATGAACCGACAGTTTGTTCACCAAAGGCTGATCGAGCAATTCCCCGTCGGGCGTCATAAAAATCACCTCGTCGTACTCCCGTTCAGCAGCAAGCTTGTTGATGCAACGCTCTATGGGCTCTATCATCATTACCATGCCGGCACCACCACCAAAGGGATAATCATCAACGCGCCGGTGTTTATCGGTGGCATAATCCCTGATGTCGTGAAGGTGAATTTCGGCTAAGCCTTTCTCAACAGCCCGCTTCAAAATAGAACAGGAAAACGGACCGGTGAACATTTCCGGAAAGATGGTGAGAATGTCTATGCGCATGATGTTCTTTTTGATGAAACACGAAGATATGCTTCTTTTTTTAGATATGAAATGCCCATGTCGAAGATCCCGGTTATTCGGGAACAAATTTTTCAACACACAGGAGGATGATTATAAAAGCTCAAAGGCGGAAGCCGGAAGTCAGAAGTCGGAATTCAGAGATCAGAAGTCAGAGGTCGGAAGCTTGTTTCGAACGCAGTGAGAAATCTGCCAGAAAGTCTGTAGTCAAAGTCATCGCGGTGGGAAACAGAACGCCCTGAAAGGGCAAGTTAATTCAGCCCAGTGGCAACGCCCTGGGTAAATGCGGACAACACCCCACCAGCGCGCCCTGAAAGGGCAGCATAAAATACAGCCTGCAACAAAAAAAACATACAGCGCATATGGATGTATAGCAGATAGTTGCAAAATTATTAACACATGAGCCGGGCACTTGAGAGCCCGGCGAAGCCAAACGACCAGGCCAAAGATGTTGACGCACAGGAGCATGCATATGCGAATACTGTCGAGAAGCCTGACATTTTCATAATTTGAACTCTGACCTCTGGATTCTGGATTCTGGATTCTGACCTCTGAATTCTGACCTCAGAAATCAGTTTTCATCCGTAACAATGAACAAAAAATCAGTATACGATTCAACGAATCAACAATTAAACAATAGCCTTACATCTGCACATCTGCACATCTTCACATTTGCACCTCTGACCTCTGACCTCTGACCTCTGACATCTGACCTC
>JAVIYP010000008.1:0-69446 GCA_031323845.1 Bacteroidales bacterium
ATCTTGGGCTTACACCGCAATCCATCAACAAGTTTGGCACGTATGTAGTTCGGGCCACGCAGGAAGAAGAAGCTCAAAAGCTGGTGGAAGACGCCCATTTGCTGGCCGAAGCAGGCTGTTTTGCCATTGTGCTTGAAAAAATCCCTGCCGTTCTGGCTGAAAAAGTAACCCGCGAGATCAAGATACCTACCATCGGCATAGGTGCGGGAAGTAAGGTTGACGGGCAGGTGCTGGTGCTGCACGACATGCTGGGTATCAACCAGGAGTTCTCTCCCCGTTTTCTCAGAAGATATCACAACCTGTATGAAGAAATCAAAGGCTCGGTGGAAGCCTACATCAGGGATGTGAAAAGTGTTGATTTCCCCAACGAGCGGGAGCAATATTAAACGCAATGCAATGAACGCTCTCCTTACCTTGGCCGACAGGGTTTTGTATGAGGACAACCACCTGATCATCATTAACAAACTGCCTTCCGAAATCGTACAGGGCGACAAAACGGGTGACAAGCCCCTCAGTGACCTTGTCAGGGATTACATTGGGGAAAAATACAGCAAGCCGGGCAAGGTATTCCTGGGGGTGACTCACCGCATCGACAGGCCGGTGAGCGGAGCGGTGATCTTTGCGCGCACCTCAAAAGCCCTGGGGCGGCTGAACAGCATGCTGAAAGCCGGGGATATTGAAAAAAGATACCGGGCCGTTGTACAGCGCAAGCCCGAAAAAGAACGGGGGCATCTGGTGCATTATCTTATTAAAAACGAACAGCAGAACAAGTCGTACGTATGTACTGAGGACACGGCCGGGGCAAAAAGGGCAGAACTCCGTTACAGCGTGCTGGCCGGCAGCGACAGGTATTACCTCCTGGAAATAGAGCTGCTGACAGGACGGCATCACCAGATACGCTGCCAGTTATCGCATATCGGATGCCCTATAAAAGGTGATCTAAAATACGGTTATGACCGCCCCAATAAAAACGGCAGCATCCACCTGCATGCATATTCATTGTCGTTCATTCATCCGGTGTCAAAAAAACAGCTTAATGTCACTGCGCCTCCTCCGTCAGACGACCCGTTATGGCAGTACTTCCATACGGTGTGAAAGGACTGGAAAGGTTTGTTAACGAAGAAAACCCACCCGGGCTATGATCATAATACGCTTTATCGTACTATTATTCATAATCGCAGCTTCGGTGGCTGTCCGGGGACAATATTTCATCAGGGGTCAGGACCCTGCCGGCATACGCTGGAAGCAAATTCACACCAGGCATTTTCAGCTGATCTTTCCGGAAGACTATGCCTCAAGGGCTGCCTACCTTGCCGATTTGCTGGAGCACAGTTACGAGCCGGCTTCTGCAAGTCTTGGTCACAAACCGCGCAAGGTGCCGGTCATCCTTCATAACCGTTCGGTGGTCCATAACGGATTTGTCAGCTGGGCGCCGGCGCGCATAGAGCTGTTCACCACACCTCCGCCCGGCAACGATGTGCATAACTGGCATGAGCGGCTTGCCATTCATGAGCTGCGGCATGTGGTACAGGTTGACATGCTCAACCGGGGTGTAACAAGAGCGTTGTCCGTTGTTTTCGGTGAACAGGCCACCGGTGCCGTACTCGGATTGTTCGTACCCTTGTGGTTGCTTGAAGGCGATGCCGTAGCCACGGAAACAGCGCTGACATACGGAGGCAGAGGCCGGCTTCCGCATTTTGAACAAGGCCTCAGGGCTCAACTGCTCGAAAAAGGGCCCTACAGCTACGACAAAGCCGTTCTTGGTTCTTACAAAGATCATGTTCCCAACCATTATGAGCTGGGCTATCAGCTGGTGGCTTCGGCCAGGGCCTCCTACGGTGCCGGCATCTGGGGTGACGTTTTAGACTATGTCGGCCGCCGCCCCTATACCCTCGTTCCCTTTTCAAGGGGCATAAAAAAACACACAGGCTACAACGTCACGCAACTGTATGAGCATACTACTGACACGCTTACTGCTGTATGGACGGAACAGCGGGAACGGCACACCTATACGATAGCGGAACGTATCAGTCCCGGCCATGAGCTGTTTACCAGCTACCGCTCCCTGGGTTTTATCAACGACAGCACGCTGATGGCGCTGAAAACAGGTTTGCGGGACATCCCGCGCATCGTAACACTCACTGCCGACGGCCAGGTAGACCTCCTGTTCACCCCCGGCCTTTATAACTCCGAAGTCTTTTCGCATGGGGGCGGACTAATAGCCTGGACTGAACTCAGGAAAGATCCCCGCTGGGAGCACCGAAGCTGGTCGGAAGTACACGTTTATGATCTTAACAGCGGCAAAAAAAACAGGCTTACCCGGAATACCCGCTATTTTTCTCCTGCAGTGTCTCCTGACGGTCAACACATTGCCGTGACAGAGGCCAGCACCGGCGACTACTACGCGCTGGTTATTCTTTGCAGCACAACCGGCGATGAGATCACCAGGCTGCCTTCGCCCGGCGGCGGCTTCCTGATGCAACCCCAATGGCACCCTTCGGGCACAAGCCTGCTGGCTGTCGTTCAGGATGAAGCGGGGAAACGCATAGTTTCCGTAAACCCCGGCACCGGTTTTTTTACTACCCTGTTCGATGCCGGCCACGTGAACATTACACGCCCGCGCTACCTTTCAAATCATGAAGTTGCCTTTAACGGAGCTTTTTCCGGTATCGACAACATCTATCTCCTGGACAAGGAAGCCGATGAAGTGTATCTGCTGATTTCCAGTGTTTTTGGAGCCATTGATGTCGCCACCTCCCCGGATGGGCGCACCCTGGTGTGGTCTGACTATACTTCAGGAGGCTACCGTGCCGTGAGTATGACAGGTAGCCGGAAACCCATAAAAACCCTGGCAGAAACAGAAAACCACGCCACGGGTTTTGGCGGGATGCTGGCCAGCCAGGAAGAATCGGTAATCACAGAAAGCCTTGTGCCCAGGCACAACAGGCAGATATTCCCCTACCGTAAAGGCCTGAATCTCTTTAACATCCACAGCTGGGGCCCAATTTCCATGAATGTCGACAACCGGGATATAAATCCGGGGGTTTCGTTAATGTCGCAAAATGCACTGAGCACTTCAGTGTTAGAAGCCGGTTATGAATACGATCTTAATGAAGAACTGGGGACATACGTTCTCAGGTATTCGTACCTGGGGTTTTATCCCGTGCTGAGCCTCGATGCGGAGCGCGGTCTCCGGCGGTCATTTTATCGCCGGCAGGATGCGCAGGATGAGCTCTTCCCTTTTATATGGCGTGAACAGAAGATCAACCTCGGTGTGAGCATACCGTTGACCTTCACCAGGGGGCCGTTTTTTTACGGAGTTAATCCCACCGTAAAACCCGGTTTGACAAAGGTAAGCAGGACCTCCGACGCTCCGGATTTTTTCGCACAAAACGAGTTATATACCATGGCTTACAGGCTGTTTGCCTACAGGCAGCTCAGGATGGTGCAGCGCGATATGGGGCCGCGCCGGGCCCAGGTCATTGACCTTAACTACAGACATACACCCTTCGGTGGCACCGACATGGGTTCTGTCCTTGCTGCCAGGCTCATAACCTATTTCCCCGGTGTCTCCAGGCATCACAGCTTCAGAACCTCCATCGCTTACCAGGTGAGACAGCAGGGTATCCCAAAAGACAATACCATCAACTACATCTTCCCGAACCTGATCAATTACCCCCGCGGTATTTCCGGACGCAACGACAAACGTACCTGGAGCTTTTCGGCCGACTATGCGCTCCCTGTGGCCTACCCTGATTTCCCAATACCTAATGTGATCTATATCAAAAGGATAAGCCTGAACCTGTTTGCCGACTACGCCAGGGCCACCAGGGAGGTGATCCCGGAAAACAACACCGTTGATGCCTGCCTGCAAAAAGAAGACCTCTTTGCCACCGGTGCCGATATCATGGCAGATGTGCACCTGTTTCGCTTTTACGCCCCCATAACCCTCGGCTTGCGCAGCATATACCTTCCCGATACCGACTCATTCACCTTCCGGATGCTGTTTGTACTTAACATATAACCGTTACGGGTGCTGATCGTCCCGGACGGCCCGTGTTATTCCCACAGGGAATGTTGTTGTTAAAAGCAACTCAACTAACTAAAGCTTTTCAGGTGTTCGCCAGCCGAGGGGGGGGTGCAACGCATAAAACAGCGTGGCGTATAACGCAGAAAGAGCAAGCCTCTAGATAAATTGTCAGAACGGACTGACAAAATCTCTGAAGAGCATCGCGTTTTTGTCTTTCCCGGACAGTTGCGGGTCATCAGTTTCCCAGTCAATCGCAAGATCAGGATCATCCCATCTTATAGCCCTTTCACTTTCGCGGTTGTAAAAGTTGGTACACTTATATACAAAGAGGGTGTTTTCCTCAAGTGTTCGGAAACCGTGGGCAAAGCCGGGAGGCAGCAACAGCATTTTGTGATCCCTGTCGTTGAGCAGTATTTTGAAATGCCGGCCAAAGGTTGGTTCCGTTCGCCGGAGATCCACTGCTACATCAAGAACGGCACCTCTTGATACCCGAAGCAACTTCCCCTGTTCGAACGGGGGAAGCTGGACATGCAGCCCCCTGATCACGTTCACTCCCGAATGACTTTGGTTGTCCTGAACAAAATCGTAGTGAATACCTTGGGCAGCAAACGTTTTCTTATTCCATGACTCGAAGAAGCAGCCCCTGTCATCGCTGTGCACCAGGGGTTCAATTACATACAAGCCTTTAAATGGAGTTTCGGTAAGATGCATATTGTTTTTGTTGATGTGATGAGCAACCGCTTTTATTGCTGTAAAGGCCTGTATTACGCCGGTAAGTCTCCCGTGTCACCTGCTGCGCGCTGGAAGTCAAAATAGTTTGCGGGTTTCTCTGCTACATATGAATGACCTCGTCATAGGCTGCGGCAGCGGCTTCCATCACGGCTTCCGACATAGTGGGATGCGGATGTACCGATTTAATCATTTCGTGGCCTGTTGTTTCGAGCTTACGGGCAACAACAATCTCTGCGATCATTTCCGTGACGTTTGCTCCGATCATATGCGCTCCAAGCAATTCGCCGTACCTGGCATCAAAAACAAGCTTGACAAAGCCCTCTTTGGCACCGGCAGCACTGGCCTTACCGGAGGCGCTGAAGGGGAACTTCCCTATTTTCAGCTCATAACCGGCCTCTTTGGCTGCCTTTTCGGTATAGCCCACCGAGGCTACTTCGGGAGAACAGTAGGTACAGCCCGGGATGTTATTGTAATCTATGGGCTCGGGATGATGGCCGGCGATCTTTTCCACACATACGATACCTTCCGCCGAGGCCACATGCGCCAGCGCCTGCCCCGGAACAGCATCGCCAATGGCATAATATCCTTCAACGCCGGTCCTGTAAAATTCATCCACCACGATCTTGCCATTCGCGGTTTTGATGCCGGTTTCCTCCAGTCCGATGCCTTCGATATTCGCGGTAATGCCCACTGCCGAAAGAACCACATCGGCTTCTATGGTCTCTTCACCTTTTTTGGTCTTTACCAGTACTTTGCATTTTTTGCCAGAGGTGTCAACCGACTCCACGGAGCTGTTGGTCATGACCTTGATACCCGCCTTTTTGAAAGAGCGTTCCAGGGCTTTCGACACTTCCTCATCCTCAAGCGGAACAATAGCGGGCATGAACTCAACCAGTGTGACCTTTGTGCCGATGGCGTTGAAAAACCATGCGAATTCGGTTCCAATGGCACCGGAGCCGACCACAACCATAGACTCCGGTTGTTTCTCAAGCACCATTGCTTCCCTGTATCCAATGATTTTTTTGCCATCCAGCGGCAGATTGTCGAGCTGACGGCTCCGCGCACCCGTGGCCACGATGATATGCCTGGCCTCATAATCAGCCGTTGAACCGTCATCTGAGGTAACCCTTACTTTTTTACCCGGCATCAGCGTGCCGTGACCTTTAATATGTTCAATCTTATTCTTTTTAAACAGAAACTGAATGCCTTTGCTCATTCCGTCAGCCACCCCGCGGCTGCGTTTAACCATATCCGGCAGACTGGCTGATGCATCACCGCTCAGCTGTACACCATAATCGGCAGCATGTTTAAGATATTCGAACACCTGCGCGCTCTTTAAGAGTGCTTTGGTGGGAATGCAGCCCCAGTTCAGGCAAACACCGCCTAATTCAGCCTTTTCAACCACAGCCACTTTCATTCCTAACTGCGACGCTCTAATGGCCGCCACATAGCCACCGGGTCCACTGCCCAGAACAATCAGATCAAAGTTCATTTGCTTGTATTTTTATCGTTCGTTGTTGAAATAAATTTAACTCCTGGTAATGTCTCGCATCAGTGATGAAGATCAGCAGTGCTGGACCAACATCAGCACATTGTTTTCCGAGCTTAAAGACCGGACAGTGTCAGGCCGTCACAAGCCGCTGAGCGCATCATGCATACAAAGATAACCAATTATTGCTTTTTTTGTTTGTGAACAACCAGCACAAAAGCATGCCGGTGTTTACGGTTCAACGGTATATACGAGGATGTAATCTTCCAGGCTTTCATAAAACAAGGTATAGGTGATGGTTTCATCACCACGGATCACACGGCCTGTAATCAGGCCGTTACCGGTAAACACAAAAGGATTGATGTGAATGTGTTGTGAAAATACCAGTCCGCAGCCTCCATGCAATTTATAAAGGGCTTCCTTGGCACCCCAGATTACATACAGGCTTTCGAGGGCGTGGGAAGCAAAGCGGTACTCCAGTTCTTCAGGATTCAGGAATTTATGGGTAAGCTTAATTATCCTGGGATGTATGATTTCAATATCTACCCCTACCCTTTTTGTTTTGCTGAAGATGAGGGCGGAGAATTTGCCCGAATGGGTGGCGGAAACATGTCCGGCAGCGTTTTCGAGCCCCGGTTTTCCCTGCTCATCATACACAATGCCGGAAACAGCCTGGGGGTCAAGCAGCTGAGGCAAAATAAGACGATAACTCAGCCACTGCCGGCGTCGCATCTGACTTTTCAAACCGCGATAAAAAACTTGTTCTTCATCCGAAAGTTTGACCTGGCCGAGGAGCTCTTCCACCGGCTCGGTGATCTCCCAAACTCCCAGTCCGGCATTACGCATATGTTTCACAAACATTAAAGCCATAAGTCATTCATTTCATCAACCAGGTTTGCTGTTAGCTGTGGGGCGCAAACAATCGTTCAAGTACGTGACGTTGAGCCGGTATTAAGGGGCCGGAGGCCCATCACGGACATGCTGTGGCGGCAAACGCTAACGCAAAAATAACTATCTTTGCAAAAGTAAACGTAAAAGCCTTACAACCGATGGAACATACGATCACAGAAAAGAAGTTTGACTATAAGATAAAGGACATTTCGCTAGCGGATTTTGGCCGCAAGGAGATAGAGATTGCGGAGAAGGAGATGCCCGGTTTGATGTCGTTGCGGGAAAAATACGGTCAAGAAAAGCCGCTTACCGGTGCGCGAATAACGGGATCATTACATATGACGGTTCAAACGGCCGTACTCATTGAAACCTTAACGGCTCTTGGAGCTGACGTTCGCTGGGCCAGCTGCAACATTTTTTCGACACAGGATCATGCTGCTGCAGCAATGGCAGCTGCGGGCATCCCGGTATTTGCCTGGAAGGGTGAAACCCTGGAGGAGTATTGGTGGTGTACAGACCAGGCATTGAGCTTTCCCGGCGGCGGTGGTCCTCATCTCATTGTGGATGATGGCGGCGATGCCACCCTGCTGATCCATCAGGGTTATCAGGCCGAGAACGATCCTTCGTTGCTTATGCGGAAGCCCGGTAACAAAGAAGAGGCGATCATCATTGACCTGCTGAAAAAGATCCATGCTGAAGACCCGCAGAGGTGGCACCGTACGGCTGAAGACCTCCGCGGCATCTCTGAAGAGACCACCACCGGTGTACACCGCCTCTACCAGATGATGGAAAAAGAAGAGCTGCTCGTGCCCGCCATCAACGTCAACGATTCGGTCACCAAGTCGAAGTTCGACAACCTTTACGGCTGCCGTGAATCGCTGGCGGACGGAATAAAGCGGGCTACCGACGTGATGATTGCAGGCAAAGTGGTGGTGGTGGCCGGATACGGCGATGTGGGCAAAGGCTGTGCCCAATCCATGCGCAGCTATGGCGCCCGGGTTATCGTAACCGAAATTGATCCGATCTGCGCCCTGCAGGCCGCCATGGAAGGCTTCGAAGTAACCACCATGGAAGAAGCCCTGTCCGAAGGCAATATTTTTGTTACCGCAACCGGCAACAAGGACGTCATCACTACCGAACACATGTCGAGGATGAATGACCAGGCCATCGTTTGCAACATCGGCCACTTCGACAACGAAATCCAGGTGGATGCCCTGGACAATCTCCCCGGTATAAAGAAGGTAAACATCAAGCCACAAGTGGACAAATACATTTTTCCTGGCGGCCGTGAAATCTTCATGCTGGCCGAAGGACGACTGGTAAACCTGGGTTGCGCCACCGGCCACGCCTCCTTTGTGATGAGCAACAGTTTTACCAACCAGGTCCTGGCACAGATCGACCTCTGGAAAACCGATTACGATGTCGGCGTTTACACCCTGCCCAAATACCTGGACGAAGAAGTGGCACGCCTGCATCTCGAAAAAATTGGGGTAAAACTAACCAGGCTGACACCCGAACAGGCAGCCTATATCGGCGTAAAACCCGAAGGTCCGTTCAAGCCGGACTTTTACAGGTATTAACGCCTCCCCGGAATTATTCCGGAGCATAAAGGCCAGAAAAGCGCCGATACGACACTAATTTTCGGCATAGAACATCGTATAGGAAAGTCCAAACGTCCATACCGTATTGAACTGATGGCGCTTGCGGTAGCATTCAAGGGCATTGGTGCAGCTGACCTCGCCTTTGGCATAGCGGGTACGCAAGGGAGTAATGCCTTGTGAAAAACGCATCTGAAAACTTATCCTGTCAGTTAACGGGTAATACAATCCGGCCAGAAGGTTCAGTTCTGCAGCCCTGAAAGGCCTTAACCCTGCCATGATCTCGGTTATGTCCTCACCCAGGCTCTCTTCATAATGCCCCACCACTGTGGATGCCGAAACTCCAAACTTGCCCGAGACCCTGTTTACATAAACCAGACCGGTTACTGACGAGAAATCAAAGATAAACAGCAAGGGGACTTCAATGTAGTGTAAGTTAAACCGGTAGTCGCGGTAGCCGTTGGCGCCGGGTTCTTCAAAGTCATTGTCCTGTTTGGCAAAAAACCCGGCAAAGAGCGTTTTGTTTTGGTTGTTAAGGTCTTCCAGGAACGGATCATAAAAAACACGGCTTCCTTTCTGTATATACATCAGCTCCAGCTGCACCCTGGAGTACGCACCAACATCCCGGTTTGTGAACACAGAGACATACCAGCCGAGTCTGTCCGCCCCCCCGGCATCATCGCCGGAAACTTCGCTGGCCGTCGCACCCATCTGCAACCCACCACGAAACATCTGTGCTTCAACCTTCTGAAGACAAGCCAGAAACACAACGAACACAACAAGAGTATGTAGCTTTGGCATCATAGTCATCATCAAAAATACAGATTTATTTGAATACAGAACCATTGTCTTTTGTTTCAGACGTCCGGACCCGACGCATGAAAAAAAATTCATATACATTTGTAAAAAACATTACCATGATCAAATCAATGACGGGCTATGGCAAGGCAGCATGCCGCCTGGGAACACAGGACTTCACTGTTGAGGTTCGTTCACTGAACGGCAAAAATCTGGACATCAACATTAAAATACCGCCTTTGTTTAAGGATAAAGAGCAGGAAATTCGCTCACTGATGGCGGAAAAACTCGTAAGGGGGAAGAATGAGCTGTTCATTACCATGGAGAGCCAGGCAGGTGCTGCTCAATATGTTTTGAACAAAGAACTAATCAGGAAGTATTACCAGGAGCTCAGCAGTTTTTCGAAGGAAGTCGGGGCGCCATTGACAGGCGAGCTTCTTCCGGCCATTTTAAAGTTTCCCGAGGTGCTGCAACAGGACAACCGCAGGCCGGATGACTCGGAGTGGCTTGTGTTGCTTGCGGCCATTGAGGAAGCCCTTGAAAGGGTTGATGCCTTTCGTATGGCAGAGGGAGCAAGCCTCAAGCAAGATCTGGATCTTCGTATCAACAACATCGGGGGGCTGCTCGAAAGCATTGCTCCTCTTGAGGGGGAACGCACCGAGGCCCTCAGGCAAAAACTGCAGAAGGCAGCCGGGAATCTGAAAAATGAGCAGGCCTTTGACTCCAACCGCTTTGAACAGGAGATGATGTACTACTTTGAAAAGCTGGACATTACAGAAGAAAAAGTCAGGCTTGCGCAACACCTTGAGTATTTTAAGGAAACCACGGAAGCCGCCTCATCATCAGGCAAAAAGCTTGGGTTTATCGCCCAGGAGATCGGGCGCGAAATCAACACGCTGGGCAGCAAGGCGAATGATGCCGGCATACAGAAGATTGTGGTGGAGATGAAGGATGAGCTTGAAAAAATTAAGGAACAACTGTTGAATATTTTATAGGATGGAAGGGAAATTGGTCATATTTTCTGCCCCTTCGGGAGCAGGTAAGACGAGCATTGTAAAGGGTGTCCTCCGGGAAACCCCGCAACTGGAGTTTTCCGTTTCGGCTTGCAGCAGGCCCATGCGGCCGGGAGAACAGGACGGGCTGGACTACTATTTCATTTCAGCCGGTGAGTTTCGCAAAAAAATAAAGGAAGGTGCTTTTCTTGAATGGGAAGAGGTTTATCCCGGCAGCTATTACGGCACGTTGCGCAGCGAGGTTGACAGGATCTGGAGCGCCGGAAAACATGTTGTCTTTGATGTGGATGTGGCCGGCGGGCTGAGCATCAAAAAACAGTTTCCGGAACAATCGCTGGCTGTATTTGTACAGCCTCCATCCATAGAAGAGCTTGAAAAACGCCTGATCATCAGAAATACCGAAACACCTGAAAGCCTCAAAAAGCGACTGGGGAAAGCGGCTTACGAGCTTACCTTTGCATCGCAGTTCGACAGCATCATCGTAAATGATGATTTGGCTTCAGCCATCAGACAAACGATAAAAAAGGTACACGCTTTTCTAAACTTATAACAAGGGGTTCAGCGAAAGCATAACACAGCATGCGGCAATCATCGTCAGACATAACGGGTTTACTGTTCGGTTCTTTCAACCCGGTGCACAATGGTCATCTGATCATTGCCAACCACCTTTTGCAGCATACTGACATCCGGAACGTATGGTTTGTGCTTTCGCCGCAAAATCCTTTCAAAACAGGCGAAAAGATGCTGAGTGACGAAAGGCGCCTGGAGCTGCTGAAGCTGGCTGTCAGCGACAACAAAAACTTTCATGCCTGTGATATTGAGCTGACCATGCCTGTTCCATCTTATACGGTGCATACACTAAAGAAACTGCAAGGCCTGTATCCTTCACAACGCTTTGTGCTGATGATCGGATCAGACAACCTGGCGGCATTTGACCGGTGGAAGGATTACGAGGAGCTGTTATCTCTTGCTGAGATCTATGTTTACCCCAGGCTGGAGGCGAATGATTCTCCCTTTTTATCGCACCCTTCCGTAACCCTGGTCGACGCCCCGCGCATTGATATCTCGTCAACGCAAATCAGGGAAGACCTCCGGGCGGGCCGCGAGCCGCGCTACCTGCTTCCTGACAAGGTGCTGCAAAAAATCATCGAAAACAACTATTACTGATCTGCTTCTTTCACCACACAGAACAGGGCCGTCGTGCCGGATAAAACAGGCATGAATCTGCATGAACAGGCCATGTGGAGAGAACAATAGGTGCGTGCCGGGCTTATCAGTGCCCGAAAGCCGTTTTAAATTGTTCCACGCAGTCGAGTTTTTCCCAGGCAAAATACTCTACTTCCTTGAAGAAACGGACTTTACCGTCAACGATTTTCTCTTCAGTGCTGTCATCCGGGTAATGGACTTCTATGGTTTCCTTAACGGGAGAGCGACCAAAATGGCCATAGGTTGATGTTCGCTGGTATATGGGGTTATTAAGACCGAATTTTTTGATGATGGCATAGGGTCTCAGGTCGCAGATCTCACGGATTTTAGCGGCAATCTCGCTGTCGGTATAGGGAACGTGTGCGGTTTTGTACGTGTTGACAAACACCCCGACAGGTTCGGCTACGCCAATGGCATACGACACCTGCACCAGCACTTCATCGGCAATGCCGGCTGCCACAAGATTTTTCGCTATATGCCGGGCGGCATAGGCAGCGGATCTGTCAACCTTGCTGGCATCTTTTCCGGAAAAAGCACCTCCTCCGTGTGCGCCTTTGCCGCCGTAAGTATCAACGATGATCTTGCGGCCGGTCAACCCGCTATCGCCGTGCGGGCCTCCTATAACAAATTTACCGGTCGGGTTAACCAGCAGTTTGAAGCCGTTTTCGAACAAAAAGCCCAGGCGTTTGGGCAGACTGCGTATCACCCTGGGCAGCAAGACCTGGTAAATGTCGTGTTTTATCTGCTGCTGCATGGCATACTCGGCAGCCCTGATAGCTTCAGGGCTTTCATCTGCCGGTTTTATGAATTCATCATGCTGGGTGCTAAGCACAATGGTGTCGATGCGCACAGGCCGGTTTTTTTCATCATACTCGATGGTGACTTGCGATTTACTGTCGGGTCTGAGATAGCGCATATACGCTGCTTCTTTGCGAATATCTGCCAGCTGCTGCAGCAGAATGTGCGACAAATCGAGGGGCAGCGGCATGTATTCATCCGTTTCCCGGCAAGCATAGCCAAACATCATACCCTGGTCACCGGCACCCTGATTCTCCTTCGATTGCCGAACAACACCCTGGAAAATATCGGGCGACTGTTCGTGGATGGCCGTGATAACGGCACAGGATTCCGCATCAAACCTGTATGCCGAACGTGTATAGCCAATCTCCCTGATCACCCTCCGCACTGTCTTTTCAATGTCCACCCAGCCTGTGGTTCTTACCTCGCCGGCACAAAATACCAGTCCGGTGGTAACCATGGTTTCGCACGCAACCTTTGAGTCAGGGTCCAGCTTTAGAAACTCATCCAGTAAAGCGTCTGAAATCTGATCTGCTATCTTGTCGGGATGCCCTTCCGACACTGATTCCGAAGTAAATAAATACGCCATAACCTAATTATAAAAGACGACAGTACCGGTTATTCTAAGCACGTTACCGGCACGGACGGAGGTAAAAAAATAACGTGCAAAGTTAATGAAATATCCCTTAATTCTGTCTCATTCATTAGTCATATCCCGGAAAACCTGCTCCAGCGACTCTTGCTGCCTGTTCAGGGTCAGGATGGTCAGGTCTTTTTCTACAGCATAACGAAACAATGCAGGTCTGATATCCTGCGGCCCCCTTGAAAACACCCTGAAGGCCTTATCATGTTCTTTCATCACGTCAACCACGCCCTCGATTTCCCTGAGTTCAGAGAGATCCGCTTCACGGTCAAATTCAACCAGTAATGTGCTTCCGGCTTTGTTGAGCAGTTTCAGTTCGGAGGTGGGGGCATCTGCCATAATGCGGCCTTTATGGATGATGACGGCCCTGCTGCACACCGCTTCCACCTCCTGCATGATATGTGTGGACAGGATCACGGTTTTGGATTGTCCGATTTTTCTGATCAGGGAACGTATTTCCGTAAGCTGATTCGGGTCAAGCCCGGAAGTCGGTTCATCCAGGATGAGCACTTCGGGATCGTGGATCAGCGCCTGGGCAAGACCGACCCGCTGCCGGTAACCTCTCGAAAGCCGCGAAATGGTTTTTTTATACTCGGAAGAGAGCCCGGTGAGTTCAATCATTTCGTCAATTCTGGCAGAGGTGCTTTTGCCGAGATGATGCATGCCGGCAACGAAACGAAGGTATTCCTTTACATACATGTCGGAATACAGCGGATTGTTTTCCGGCAGGTAACCCAGCCTTTTTTTTACCTCAAGCGGGCGCTGCAATACATCGTAACCGCAAACAACTGCCTTGCCGGCAGTCTGTGGCAAATAACAGGCAATGATCTTCATCATGGTTGACTTGCCGGCACCGTTGGGACCAAGCAGTGCAACCACTTCTCCCTTGTTTATCCGGAAAGAAACATCATCAAGGGCTTTTTGCAAACCATAGTGCTTACTTACATTTTCTACGATCAGTGACATACGGGAGTTGCCGGTTTGTGCGAATTTAGTAATTTTATCAGGATATTTATTATCCCTTCCAAAAAAGCGCAGATCAGGTGAAAGGAATCGTGACAAAATCAACAGGCAGCTGGTACCGGGTACTGGGAGAGAACGGAAAGCAGGTTGACTGCCGTTTGCGGGGCAAGTTCAAGATGGCGGGGTCCAAGGCCACGAATCCGGTTGCTGTTGGTGATAAGGTCAGGTTCAGGCAGGAAGGCGATGATTCTCCGGCGGTGATTACCGACATTCTTGACCGCAGGAATTACATCATCCGGAAAGCCACCAAGCTATCCAGGCAAACCCACGTCATTGCAGCCAATATTGATCAGGCGGTTATCATTGCCACACTGGCCTATCCAAGGACATCAACGGGTTTTATCGACCGCTTTCTGGTCACCTGTGAGGCTTACAGCATCCCTGCTGCAATTGTCTTCAACAAGTATGACCTGCTGCAGGGAAATGAGGAAGCGGTTGCTTATCTGAAGGAACTCACAGATATTTACGAGCATGCCGGTTACCGCTGCCAGGTGGTTTCAGCCACCCATCACATCAACACCGGGCAGTTTTCGGACCTGCTTAAGGACAAAATCTCCCTGCTTGCGGGGCATTCGGGTGTGGGCAAGTCGGCGCTGATCAATGTGATAGAGCCGGGGCTCAACCTCAAGGTCCAGTCCATATCAAAAGCGCATAAAAAAGGCCGGCACACCACCACCTTTGCAGAGATGTTCCGCCTCTCCAACGGGGGGATGATCATCGACACTCCGGGCATTAAGGAGTTTGGCCTGGTTGACTTCGAGGCCTGGGAGCTGTGTCATTATTTTCCGGAGATGCGCACGTATTTCAACCGTTGCCGCTACGACAACTGCACGCATTTTAACGAGCCCGGCTGCAGGGTAAAAGAGGAGGTGGAACAAGGCAGCATCAGCCTTTCGCGTTACGAAAACTACCTTAACATGCTGCTTGGCGAAGAGACGCGGCGATAATCAAAACAAAGACAGCTATGAGGGTAGTACTTCAGAAAGTTCAGAAAGCATCGCTTATCATCAACGGGAAGCAACACGCGGATATTGGCATGGGCCTGGTGGTGCTGCTGGGCATTGAGCATGCCGATGAGGCTGATGACATTGACTGGCTTGCCGGCAAGATTGCCCGGCTGAGGGTCTTTGATGATGAAAACGGGGTTATGAATTTGTCCGTTCAGGATGTTGGGGGAACTCTTATGGTGGTCAGTCAGTTCACCCTGCATGCCAGTACCAAAAAGGGAAACCGGCCATCCTACATTAAGGCGGCCAGACCTGATCACGCCATCCCGATATATGAAACTTTTATTGAAAAGCTGAAGGAAGAGAGCGGGTGCAAGGTAGTGTCGGGCGTATTCGGGGCTTATATGCAAATAAGCCTGGTGAATGACGGCCCTGTGACCATCAGTATTGATAGCAAAAACAAGGAGTGATGCCGGTTAGAGCGCCCACTTCAGCCAGATGGCACCCCATGTAAACCCACCGCCAAACGCCGTCAGGATGATGTTGTCACCTTTTCTGAGCTGCTTTTCATAATCCCAGAGACAGAGAGGAATGGTGGCGTTGGTTGTGTTTCCATACTTCTGAATGTTGACCATGACTTTTTCAGCAGGAATGCCCATTCTTCGGCCGGTGGCTTCAATAATGCGCATGTTGGCCTGATGCGGTACCAGCCAGTGCACATCTTCAGGTGTCAGATTATTTGCTTTCAGAAGATCGAGAGAAACATCGGCCATGTTGGTGACGGCAAATTTGAAGACTGCCTGTCCTTCCTGGTAAACAAAATGTTCGCGGGCATCAACGGTTTCGTGCGAAGGGGGTTTCAGTGAACCGCCGGCTTTCATGTGCAGGTGTACGTGTCCTGAGCCGTCAGAGCCGAACTTATGATCAATGACGCCTACATCTTCGGTGGTGGGCTCGAGCAGCACGGCACCGGCTGCATCGCCGAAGATCACACAGGTTTGACGGTCGGTATAGTCAATGATGGACGACATTTTGTCAGCACCCACCACCACTACTTTTTTATATTGACCTGAGGTTACATAGTTGGAGGCCGTTACCAGCGCATAGATAAATCCGGAACATGCGGCATTCAAATCGTAGCTGAACGCATTTTTTATACCGGCTTTGTGGCAGATCAGGTTGGCAGCAGCAGGGAATTTCATGTCCGGGGTAACCGTGGAGCAAATCAACAAATCAACTTCTTCAGGTTTGATGCCTCTCTTTTCAAGCAAACCCCTTACAGCTTCGGCACCCATGTCGGATGTGGCCCGCCCTTCTCCCTTGAGAATTCTGCGTTCCTTGATACCCGTACGTGTGGATATCCATTCGTCGGAAGTATCCACCATTTGTTCCAGTTCCTTATTGGTGAGGATGTAATCAGGCAGGTAGCCGTGTATTGCAGTTATAGCAGCTTTGATCTCCTTCATAACAGTTAGAATTTTGTAACATCAGGCTTGTCCGCCCGAAAAAAACTTACCCTGGGTATATCGTTCCATAACCGAACGGATCTGGTCGGCAATTTTTGCTTCATATACCTGTTTTGAATGCAATATCATGTTTTTGATCGCCACGTCATTGGAAATGCCATGTCCTATGAGCACGGTGGCGTTGATTCCCAGGATGGGGGTTCCTCCGTAATTCTCATAATTGAACCTGGCAAAAAAGTCGTCCGTAAGTCCTCTCTTGACCATCAGCCTGTACATGGCTTCCATGTTTTTCAGTACGATGTTTCCGGTAAAGCCGTCACAAACGATTACATCTGCTTTATTTTTAAAGAAATCACGGCTTTCGACATTTCCGATAAAGTTATAATCGGTATTGTCTTTCATGAGACGGAAGGCTGACTGGCACAGCAGGCTGCCTTTATCTTCTTCTTCGCCGATATTTAGCAATCCGACTTTAGGATTTTTAATGCCAAACACATATTCGGCATACACCGAACCCAGCAATCCGAACTGATAAAGCACATCCGGTTTGGTATCGGGGTTGGTGCCTACATCGATCAGCACACCAACTTCTCCATTTTCTTTTGGGATCACTGTTGTGGTGGCAGGTCTGATGATGCCCTGTATGGCATTTACGCTATAGATGGAGCCAACGAGCATGGCACCTGTATTTCCGGCGCTTGAGAACGCATCAATCTGGCCTGTTTTGAGCATCCTGAAGCCCAGTGCGATGCTTGAAGCCGGTTTCTTTGCAAAAGCTCTGGTTGGTGATTCGCCCATTTCAATGACTTCATCGGCATGAACCAGGTCGAAATCAGCGGGATCGGCATTCAGTGCTTTTAACTGATTCCGGATCATGGCTTCATCACCCAGCAGCACGATGCGGTCGCCGGCAGGCAGCTCACGGGATGCAAGCACAGCACCGGCAACGGTAGCTTCCGGTGCATAATCACCACCCATTACGTCAAAACCAATTTTCATTTCTCAGGTGTTGATGAGCATAGAAGGGCATGTTGTGGTTTAAACGGCCGCTGATTTGTCAATGGCCATTTGTCCGCGATAGAAACCGCATTCAGGACAAACACGGTGCATCAGCCTGACTGCTCCGCAGTTTGAGCAGGTTGTAAGGGCAGGTTCTGTGGCTTTGTAATGCGTACGCCTTTTGTCCCTGCGTGTTTTTGATATTTTACTTTTTGGATGTGCCATAGCAATGATGTATTACAGTTGTTAATTGTCTTCTTCTTTATTGAATTGTAAAGACTTCAGGGAGTCCCATGCCGAACCTTCCCCGGTTTGTGTTGTGCCTTCACTTTTGGTTTGAGGCGCATGTTGTTTCATTTTATCCAGCATCTCCCGGTTGCATTCAGTCCGACCGTCACCGTCAACCTGGTGTGCACGCTGTATAGGTAACCCCAGATGTAAAAACTCATAAACAAATTGCGAGATATCAATATGGCTCTCACCGTAAGGTATTACCACGATATCCTCGCTTTGTTCCGCATAAGCGTTGCCAAATTTAATATAGAGCCTTTGTTCCTGATCAATATTCTCGCGGTAACTGTCAAGACAACGGTCACAATCCAGGGCCACCCATCCGCTGAACAGGAAATCCAGCACCAGCATGTTGGATTCTTTTGCCAGTTTAAGGTCGAGATGAACAGCGCAAAGGTTTATTTCAGACTGGGGGAAACACTCAAAAAATCCCTTATCAATATCAAAAGAGAACAGATGGTTTCCAATGGCAAGTCCGCTAAAACCAATTTTATATGCCTGTAATGCGTCCAAAAACAACTTCGTTTATAAAAGGCTGCAAAGATAACACGAATGTATGAAATAAAAAAGCTATTTAAAGGCTTTTTCAAGCAGTGCATCTCCTGCGAGGTTCAAACGGTGGAAGTAATCGGGCACAGTTTTCCCGGTCAGCTTATCTACATAAAGTTTTGCAAGGTATTGACCCAGCATGAATCCCTGGCCTCGCAGGCCAAGGAACAGGCCTTTCTCCACATCAATGATCATCCGGGGTTCGATGTAATAACCTGCCCAGAGTGCCTGGAAGCCGACCGCTGATATTTCGGGGATCCAGTCGATAAATATTTCCGACACAATCTCAGCAAATTCTCTTGAGTTGATTTTTACGTCTTTATCCGTTTCGAGCGGTTCCACCTGGGGTGAGGCACAGCCGATTACCTGTCCGGTATCACCGAGCTGCTGGCCATACACTGCTGTAAAGCCCTTGTAGCTGCGACGATCTATCAGCATATCGAGGGGGTTGCCGTTGATGCCCAGCATAGGCAGGCGCCGGGTAATGAAGGCCTGGTGTTTTACCGGGTACAGGCCCGTTTCAATGTCGAGCATCTGCGCAAAACGCCCTCCCTCATCGCCAAGGGCATTGATAAACAATGGGGTGTGGTACTCTATATACTCACCCTCGTGGGTCAGTACTATGGCTTTGTAGCGGTCACCGTTTTTCGCGACATCCACCAACCTGCTTTGCTCTGACAATACTCCTCCGGCATTGACGGCCAGTTGGCGCAGACCTTCAATAACCTTACCGGGCGTGGCCTGCCAGCATTCGCTTGTTTTCAGCGCAGCAATGTATTTATTGTTGCTGTCATTGTAATAGGGCGAGATCTCCCGTTTGAACGCAGAAGGTTCAATCATCCGGGCCTTTTGCCAGGCCATGGACTCTTCGAGCACCCTGTACATAGCCTCATCGTGGGCAAACGTAATGTAGTTTATCAGCCTGAAGTCAATATTGGCCTTTTGCTGCAGCTCACGGAACATTTCCAGGTTATGCCGCGCGATATCGGTAAGCTCCGGCAAACTGAACACCGGCCTTCCCCCGGCAATGTTCCGCCAGGAACTTCCGAAACCGTAATTGATCATCACCGGATTGTAGCCCTCTTCGGCAAGGAACCTGAACAGGGCGCTGCCTCCGATACCTCCGCCGGCAACCAGGGCCGGCGTTTCAATAACTTTTCGTGCCTTGCGGTGAACGTTGGTAAGGATACGGTCCTTGTGTGATGAAGGATACATCTCGCCGATGGTGATCTGGTTCGACATCGGCGCCCTGGGAGTTGACCCTCCGACCAGGGTAATGCCTTTCGGCCGCAAATTCATCCTGAGACGCTGTATGCACCGCTTACCACGGCAAGGTCCCATGCCCAGGTGCGTCGTATGTTTGATCTCCTCAACCGAAATAAACTTCCGGTCACCAATAACCGACAAAACATCATCAAACGCTACATCGTCGCAATGGCACATGTAAAACGAGCCGTCAGGCTCTTCGGCATAAGGTTTCATTGACAAAGGCTGCGGTTTATCGCGCTTGATGATGAAGCCCCTGACGTTCAGCTGATCCTCCGGTGCCATAACGGTTTCAGCCTTCACCCTGACAATGTGCGTCAGGTTTTCCTTGCGCAGCACACGCTGTATCACACCCTCCCCGAGGATGTTGGCATGGTTGTCTACCAGGAACACTTCCTCACCCTCATCAACATCAAACTCAACAGGAAGAAAAAAGATACCCCGCTTCAGGTTGTAACCAAAAATTGCCAGTCCCGGACACTGATATACACAATCCATACAGCCCACACATTTTTCAAAATCGATATGGGGCACAGTGCTTGTTGAAGATTTGGTGATGGCGCCATAGCTGCAGGCAAAAGCGCAAGGGTTGCAGGCGAAGCCATGGAGGCAGTCGATGAGGACAAAGGGTTTTTCCATCCGTTTTTCATCGGGCATGAAGGGTTCGTCCAGCACTTTTATGGGGTGTTGCTGTGAATCTATATATTCTTTGGAGACCAGCAGATAATCATCATAATTAAACTGCTGCTTCATGTTTTCAAGTATTTCATAGGCCACCTGTTTGCCGCGCAGCACGGCGCTGGTGCCCTCTCCTATGCGTATGGCATCACCGGCGCCATAGCAGTTGCGCCCGAACATTTCACGTCCTTTTTCGAGCAGCACGTCGTCGGGCATAAGCCCTGTGCAAATATTGATCGCATCAATGCCCTCAATCACTTTTTCCGTGCCGGGAACAGGTTTAAAGTTTTTTGCCTCGGCAACCACTGCGGCGCTCACGCCATCGCCCTTTTTGTTGGGTAAGGCTTCAAGTATCATGTGGTTGAGCAGCACTGGAATGCCCAGGCGCCTCACACGGTTTGCCTGCACCGGGAAACCGCCTTCGTGCGGCATGGCCTCCAGGATAGCTTTTACCCTGGCACCGGCCTGCGTGAGCTGATAACTGGTGAGGTAACCGATGTTCCCGGCCCCAACCGTTAAGATGTTCTTACCAAGAAGCGTCAGCTCCGTGTTCATCATTTTCTGAATGACGGCAGCGGTATATACCCCCGGGATGTCGTCGTTGTGAAAGGTCGGTAAAAACGGGACTGCCCCTGACGCCACCACAAAATGAGTGCAGTCGATGTAGAAAATTTCATTGGTACTGAAGTTTTTGGCAGCTACGCGGTTTCCTTCAAAAACATCCCATACGGTGCTGTTGAGCATAATACCCGAATGATCGTCGCCGGCAAGGGTCTTCGAGATTTCAAACCCGCGCATCCCACCGTACTTTTTTTCCTTCTCAAAAAAGAAGAACTGATGCGTCTGCATGTTAAACTGACCGCCGATCTCAGCGTTGCTGTCCACCACAATATTGCTGACTCCTTGATCATTAAGGATTTCACGCGCTGCCAGACCCGCCGGCCCCGCCCCCACGATCACCACCCGGGTCTTGTAAACGTTCGCCGGCTCCTGTTTGACAAACGCGGAAGGCCTGGCTACATAATCAAGCGGTATCTCGGCAACCTTGCTGACATGGTCAACGGGAGTTATGCAAATACGTTTCACCTCGCCATCCACGAGCATTTCGCAGGCACTGCATTTCCCAATACCGCACTCCAGACTGCGGCTCCGGTGTTTAATGCTGTGACTGTGTATGGGATAACCGGCCTGATGCAAGGCCGCGGCAATGGTAAAGCCTATTTCTCCGTAAACTGTTTCCCCGCGATATTCAAAAGAATGCCTGGTGGTTTCTTTTATGCTTATGATGGGATGTTTGGTGATTTTATTCATAGAGACCGTGCTTGAAACTTGGTGCAACTTGGTTTGACAGGTACTTTCCGCTACATACGAGGCTCACACTAAAAAATGTGAAGCCACAAAGTTAATTATTTAGTCATGTTTTCATTGAAAAAATAAAACGCGGCAGGAAATCCCTGTTACCGGTCAGAAGCATATGTATTGGATGCAACTGTATATATTCTGGTCAAAAACATGTATCTTAGTAGGACGAAATACAACCGGCGGATTGATGGGCGGCATGGAGAAATACGACAGAAGCCGGGAAACGGAGTTTTGAGGTTGGAGGTCAGAAGTCGGAGGTCAGATGTCGGAGGTCGGAAGTCGGAGGTCAGATGTCGGAGGTCGGAAAACTATTGTTGAATCGTTTAATCGTTTAATCGTTTATTTGCTGGTTTCTTTTTGAAGGATTAGGAGCTCGAAGTTTATTTCGAACGCAGTGAGAAATCTGTCAGGAAGTCGGAAGTCAGAAGTCAGAGGCCAGAAGCTTGTTTCGAACGCAGTGAGAAATCTGTTAGGAAGTCTGAGGTCAGAATTCAGAAGTCAGAAGTCAGAGGTCAGAGGGTTGATGTTTGAGGTTAGTCACCAGATGGGCGCAGGCCCATAATATATATTAAGCTAACTGTTAAACGTAGTCTGTTTATAATAAATATATTAAGGCAGTAATTAATGTGGTCTCTGTGAGCCTCCCCGCATGGGCGAAACAGGTGTTTCTTCTCTGTGGTACTCTGTGTCTTCTCTGTGGTACTCTGTGTGATGTTTTTTGTTACACAGAGGCACACAGAGTTTTCACAGAGTTACACAGAGACAGTTTTCGACGATTATCACCATATTGATTTGGAATGTTACCATTAAATTATTGCAAATCGTAAACGACTAATAAACATTGAAATAGATAGTTATTAGATGAAAGATGTTGGAAAGAAAGAAGCCCGTTCCCGGCTTCAGGGCAAGCCACCAGGCAGAGAAGTGGTGACTCAGCTCCCGACTTTTGCCTGTAGGGCATTAAGGTTTTTATTGCCAAGGCATTAAGATTTTTATTTAACAAGATAACGCCTAAGTGCCTGACTGTCTCTGAGAAACTTTCAATAATGATATTCTCGCCCAGAAAAAAGCGGAAATCCCTAACTAATTTAGTCCGGTTTAATGGGCGTTAGACCAGGCAGATTTTCTTGCTAAAAGCTAAAGGCCAAAAGCAGATTAAGTGAAAAGTGAAAAGTGAAAAATGGCTGTTGGCCGTTAGCTGTTGGCTGTTGGCAAATGTTCTTGCTAAAAGCTAAAAGCTAAAGGCCAAAAGCAGATTAAGTGAAAAATCAACGATTAAACGATTAAACAATTAAACGATTAAACGAATCAACAATAGCCATACATCTGCACATCTTCACATCTGCACATCTGCACATCTTCACATCTGCACATCTGCACATCTGCACATCTGCACATCTGCACATCTGCACATCTGCACATCAATTCGTCATCTTAGGCATAAGCATAAAATGCAGACAATCAAAAATATACGTAATTGTAAGACATAAACCTTAGCAATAAAAAGCGATTGCAGGGCGACTAATGCGTAATGAGCAAACGATTCGTCTGGGAGTTGAAATAGGTGCGGTATTCACGGAGGGGATAGTTTGAAGTTCCGCTTACCGGAGATCCGTCAAGGAGTGAAAAAACGGCTTCGCTGCAATCGGCACCGACCAGCACAGCACTGTCTTCTGAAATGCTGAGCGTGCAGCTGTGCGGGTTTATCGGACAGGCACGATCGAAAGCCCTGAACTGGTCGGTGGAAACACGGTAAACAAAGATACCCCTGTACCCTCCCGACTCTTCGCGCAAAAATTGATGCGACATGCCGGGGTTGCTTAAGTTATAGTGAATGACGTTGAATTCGAAATGTATATGAACATAGGGTACGGGATGTTCATCGTCTTTGCTGCATGATGCATGGCTAAGCGTAAGAGCCACAGCAATTATAAGCATCATTACATAAATGCTCCTGTAACTCTTCAATAGCCGTGGTATCTCCCCTGACATCTTTTATCCGATAGCTAAACAATACACAAAAATTCAGTGTTTATAACGTAAAGTTAGCATTTTTTGGTATTTTTGCTTAAGCTGCGTGTCAGAAAAGGGTCGTTGTTAAGGGCAGTATGAATGACAAAACATTATGGAAGATTTTGTATATATAATACTTATCATCGTTTGGTTGTTGGTCAGTTTCCTGAGAAAGAAGCCTAAAACCCAGAAGCAAAGGGAAAAGCCCGAGCCGTCAGCACAACCCGAGGCTGTTCCTGCAGAAGAAGAACTCAGCATGGAAGAAATGCTTCAGGAGTTCCTGGGAGGTAAGAAACAACAGAAACAGGAAGCAGGTTCCAAAACCACCCCGGACATAGCGACCGACCAGGGCACTGTTGATCCGAAGTTTGAGCAACACGTAGGACAGGAGGGTGTTTCTGAAGATTTTGAGTTCGCCACGGAAGGTAAGATTGAGACCATTGATGACCTGATCAAATCACACAAAACCCAGGAAGCACTTGCACTGGCAAAGGCCGAGGATGAATACGGCAGCGAATCCTCCGGAGATATTCCGGAATTCGACCTGAGGACGGCGGTCATTTTTTCTGAAATACTGAATAAAAAATATTCATGATTTTTTTGGACTGAATTGTTTTTTTCTCTACATTTGCATCAGTAACGTAAAAAAGTAAAGGCCTGATTTTGGAACTGTTCCATAATCAGGTATTTTTTCTGTAAGCCCCTGTTGTTTTAAAGGCATTTCTTTATCGCTTGTTTACATCATCGGAATAAACAGGCGAGGAAAGTGTTTGTTGTACAGAAGGCGCAGATCAAATGATGATAATCTATTTCCAGACGTTCCTAAATGCTGATTGTCAGCTTGTTGAAATGTCTGGTTATTCTTTTAATATTCAGTGCTATGAACCAGGTTAAGTATTTTACGAAAGAAGGGCTTGAAAAATTGCAGCATGAGCTGGAACGTTTAAAGTCGGTCGACAGACCGGCCATATCCCAACAAATTGCCGAGGCCCGCGAAAAAGGAGATTTGTCCGAAAACGCAGAATATGACGCTGCCAAAAACGAGCAGGGAATGCTCGAATTGCGTATTGCCAAGCTGGAAGAGACGCTGAGCCAGGCACGCGTCATTGATGAAAGTCAGCTCGACGTGAGCAAGGTGTCCATTTTATCCAGGGTGAAGCTGAAAAACCTTAAAAACAATGCTGTTATGGAATATACCCTGGTTCCGGAGAATGAAGCGGATATAAAAGCCGGCAAGATCTCTGTCAGCTCTCCCATTGCACGTGGACTGCTGGGAAAAAAAGCAGGTGAAAAGGTGGAAATTAGCGTGCCGGCCGGGCTGATGACTTTTGAGCTCATCGAAATATCGCGCTAAACGCGTTTATTTCTTAATGATCAACACAAAAAACAACACGCACAACTTCCAATACAACGTATAAGATATGTCCGGTATATTCACAAAGATTCACAGGGGAGAGATTCCCTCCTATAAGGTAGCAGAAGACGATCGGTTTTTTGCCTTTCTGGATATTAACCCGCTGGCGAAAGGGCATACGCTTGTCATTCCCCGGCAGGAAACCGACAATATATTCGATCTTGATGCGGATACCTATGCAGGCTTATGGCTGTTTGCCAGAAAAGTAGCTGCCGCACTGGCCGATACCATGCCCTGCGAGCGTATTGGAGTGGCAGTGGTGGGCCTGGAGGTGCCCCACGCACATATTCACCTGGTGCCCATAAACGGAATTTACGATATCGACTTCAGCAAGCCGAAACTGGAATTAAGTCCTGAGGAGTTTAAACACATTGCTCAGCGCATTGCCGGGGCTATGCGTGACTGAACTACTGCTTAACACGATCGGGATTGTCTGCAATAAATGTTTTCCAGCCCGAATAACTCTTTTTTCTTCCGGAGGTGACCTGATCGCCCTGATAATGGTGGCACAAGGCCGTAGCAAGTGCATCGGTTATGTCAAGATTGTCGGGTACTCCCTTGATTTGTAAAATTCTGTATAACATCGCGGCCACCTGTTCCTTTGAAGCACTTCCCTTTCCGGTAATGGATTGTTTGATCTTGCGCGGAGAATATTCGAAAACAGGTATGTTGCGGTGTAAAGCAGCGGCAATCGCAACCCCCTGGGCACGGCCCAGCTTCAGCATCGATTGAATGTTTTTCCCGTAAAACGGGCTTTCCACAGCCAGCTCATCCGGGTGGTATTCATCAATGTTGCGAAGCACCGTCTCAAATATCTTTTTCAGCTTCAGGGGGTGGTTCCCAAGCTTGTCCAGCTTTAGCACATCCATGGCAATCAAATGGATTTTTTTCCCTTCGACGCCTATAACCCCCAAACCCATGCTGTTGGTTCCGGGGTCTATTCCTATGATCACTTTATCGTGGTTCAAGACGGCCCAAGTTACAAAAAACCGCAATAATTCTGGCGGGTTAAGCTTTTTTTTTATGAAAGGACATGATTTGTGTTCAGCTTTTTTTATATTTACAAGTTGAAACGCATTCATCACCACATCATAATTACTCTATTATTGCCTTTTTTATTCACCAAAACCAATCAAACATGAAGCGAATTTTACTTTTTATGGGGGTATTGCTTTTTGCAAGCGTATCCTTGTTCGGGCAACAGATTCGTGTTGCCGGTGTTGTTACCGACCAGGTCACGGGTGAGACCATGCCCGGGGTTACGGTTGCTGTAAAAGGCACGACCATTGGTACCGTAACTGACATTGACGGTCGTTATGAGCTCAGGGTAGCCTCTGATGCGGTGCTCATCTTTTCTTTTATTGGAATGAGAACCGTTGAAGTGGAGGTGCAGGGCCGGAACGTTATCAATGTTGCCATGGAACTGGATGTCACAGTGCTGGGAGAAGTAGTGGTTGTAGGTTATGGTTCCCAGCTAAAGTATGAGTTAACCGGGTCCATTGCCTCATTGAGATCGGAAGACATTGCCGGAATCACCATGCCGAGTTTTGAAAGCGCGCTGCAAGGCCGTACGGCCGGTGTGCATATCAGCGGCGGAAGCGGAAAGCTTGGCCAGGTGGTGCGCACCCGCATCCGCGGCGCATCTTCCATCTCTGCCAGCAACCAGCCCCTGTATGTCATTGACGGGGTTCCGGTGTTTTCGCAAAACCTGGGAACAACAGCCAATGAGCCTACCAACCCATTGGCCGACCTTAACCCTGCCGATATCGAATCCATTGAAGTGCTTAAAGATGCATCGGCAGCAGCGATCTACGGATCCCGTGCCTCCAACGGGGTCATCCTGGTGACCACCAAACGTGGCCGTGAAGGACGTACACAGTTCAACGTGTCAACCCAGGTCGGTTTCTCCGAGCCTTCAAACAAGGTGGGCTTCCTGAATCGTGAACAATACCTCGATTTGTTCAGGTCGGCCTATTCAAACGTTGCCGGCGGGCCGAACGAAACTTTTGTGATCTGGGACAGCTGGACGGACGCTCTTGACTGGCGGCTCTACGCCTGGCGTGATCCTGATAATCCGGACGACATTACCCAGGGCCCCGACGTCAACTGGGAAGACGAAGCTTTGAGAAGAGGCGGATACCAGCAGTTTGACATCTCGGCTTCCGGTGGTACACAATCCACAAGATTTTTTGCCGCCCTCTCTTTTATGGATCAAACGGCTATTGTTAACGGGAATGAGTTTGACCGTATCAATGCCCGCCTAAATCTTGATCAGAAAGCCACTGACAACCTTTCCTTTGGCCTCAACATGAGCCTGGCACGTACGCGCAATTTCAGGGTGGCAAACGACAGGGCCTTTGCAACACCGCTGCAGATGATCGCCCTGCCACCGATGAACCCCATCATCGACCCCGCCACAGGCGAACTCAACAGGCGTACCTTGTATGAAAACGGATTGGTGGTGCGGAAATACAACAACTTCGACACCGAAGTGTTCCGTAATTTCGGTAATCTGTTTGCGGAACTCAATATCCTACCCGGACTGACCTTCCGGTCAGAGGCCGGTGTGGATATCCTGAACCAGCGTGAAATCGAATACCGCGGACGACTAACCAACGATGGTGGCCCCGATGGCTTTGCTTTCGACAGAACGGTTACGGCAAAGATCTTTAACCTGGAAAACTACTTTACCTACAATGCCATTTTTGCTGATCACTATGATCTGAACCTGGTAGCAGGTACCAGCTTGCAGGCCGCCGACTTCGACTTTGCGTCCATGACAGCCAGGGGCTTCCCCAACGACCAGTTCAAGCGTATTGCCAGCGCCGCTGAAATAACAAGTGCCAGCTCCAGCGGAACAGGATACCGGTACAACTCTTTCTTCGGTCGTGCAAATTTCAAAGCTTATGACAGGTATCTGTTGTCGGTGACCGGAAGGGTTGACGGCTCATCACGTTTTGGACGGGATAACCGCTATGGCTTCTTCCCCTCGGCTTCTGCCGGATACATCATCACCAATGAAGACTTCCTGATCGACAATTATACCCTCAGCTTCCTGAAACCAAGAGTCAGCTGGGGACGTACCGGGAACTCCGAAATCGACAACTTTGCTTCACGCGGTCTCTATGTGGGCAGCAACTATGCAGGACTGGCGGGTATGATCTCAAGCAGTATCCCAAGCCCCGACCTGCAATGGGAAACAACCACACAGACCAACGTAGGTATCGACTTCGGATTCTTCAACAACAGAATCTCCGGTGAAATTGATTACTATATTAAAAACACCACCAACCTCCTGCTCAATGTACAGGTTCCCGCAACAACAGGGTTTACCACTGTTTATAAGAACGTTGGTGAGATGGAAAACAAAGGATGGGAATTTGTGCTCAATACAGTTAATATAGATGGGGAATTCCAATGGACTACCAACTTCAACATTGCCTTCAACCAGAATAAAGTGACCAACCTGGATGGTCAGATCATTACTGCAGGCATATGGCGTGTTATGGAAGGCCACCCCATTGGTATTTTCTACACTAAGGAATATGCAGGAGTTGATCCCCAAAACGGCGATGCCTTGTTCTATCTTAATGAAGAAGGTGATGAAACAACGACCAACCTGGCTGCAGCGGCCAACCGTATCGTTGGCGACCCCAATCCCGATTTCTGGGGTGGTTTCTCCAATACTTTCCGCTATAAGGGATTCGATCTTAATGTCTTCTTCCAGTTTGTATATGGACATGACATTTATAACCACGGCCGCCAGTGGCAGGCCGATGGCTTCTCCTGGTTCGACAACCAGACGGTTGACTTTTACAACGACCACTGGAAGGAACCCGGCGATGAGACCTATTATCCGCAACCAAGATTCTATAATGGTAACGGATATGGTATTTCCAGCATGCTGATCTTTGATGGATCATACATCAGGCTGAAAGAAGTATCATTGGGCTATACGTTGCCGCGCAATATTGTACAGCGTGCCAACCTGAACAATGTAAGGGTGTTTGTCAGAGCATATAACCTGCTGACCTTCACCGATTATCCTGGATGGGACCCTGAAACCAGTGCTCCCAATACCGCTGATATTACAACCCAGTCCAGCAACATCCAGCAGGGATGGGACTTCTATACAGCACCCCAGCCCAGGACAATCACCTTTGGTTTAAACCTTGGTTTCTAACGTAAAGCCAATGAGATTCATTCATAAAAAAATAAGGAACAATATGAAAACACAGAAATTATTTATATATCTCAGTTTTTTCCTGTTGACGGGCCTGGTGGTATCCTGTGATGATTTTCTTGACATAGAACCCCAGCTGGCCGTTAGCGATGATGCCATTTATGGTGATCATGAGGGTGTGCTGAATGCTCTGCACGGTGCTTATGCTCTTGTTGCAAGCAGCAACCTGTACGCCGGAACCAGCGTTTTTCAGAGCGACCTGGTAGCCAACACCGGTGAATTGAACTGGATAGGCACCTTTATTCAGTACCGCCAGTGGAACTGGAAAGCCATGGACCCTAACGATGGATTTGTCTCAGGGAAATGGAGCACCAGTTACAAAGCCATTGACCTTTGCAACAACATCCTGGCGAGTCTTGACGTCGTGAATGACGCCCACAAGGCCAGGGTTGAAGGAGAAGCCCTGTTTATCAGGGGTATCCTGTATTTTGAGTTGGTCAGGTTTTATGCATTGCCCTATGTGGCCGGACAAAGCAATGATCATCCCGGCGTGCCGCTGGTGCTGACACCTACAGCAGGCATCACCGAAGAGAATTATCCGTCCAGAGCGACGGTTGCCGCCGTCTATAACCAGATCTTGGCAGACCTTACCGGTGCAAAAACCCTGCTTTCAGATTTTACATCAGCCGGTGCCAATGGTGGCAGAGCAACCGCTTCAACTTCTGCAGCCTTTCTTGCCAGGGTGCACATGGCTATGGAAAATTGGTCAGCCGCTGCCAGTGAGGCTAATACCGTCATTAACAACCTGGGTGGATACGCCGCGTTGCATGCAACACCCAGGGCTGCTTTCAATAATGATGAGTACACCAGTGAAGATGTGTTTATGATCAATCAAAACCCCACCAGTAATGCCGGACAGGCAAACACAGGGATCACCACATTCTTCGCCAGTTTGCCCGGTCTCGGCAGGGGCGACGTATATGCCTCCCAGGGCTTTTTTGACATGTTTGATGACAATGACCTTCGCATCCAGGTGACCAATGACCCCGGTATCGGGAGCATAGCTGACGTGCCCACCATGTTCTATGTCGGTGTGGGTACGGATTCAGGGAACCGGATGTCGTCAAAATGGGGTAAGCACGATGCCAACGTGCCCGTCATACGCCTTGCTGAAATGATCCTCACCCGTGCAGAAGCCAACTTCCGTGCAGGCTCTGCCGTTGGTGCCGCCCCGCTGGATGATGTCAACATCATCAGGGATCGTGCCAACGCCGATGATGTGTGGGTGTCGCTGACGCTCGACGATATACGTGAAGAGAGGTTCCGCGAACTCGCCTTCGAAGGACATGCCATACACGATCTGCGCCGCTTCAGGGGCAGTGTGGTGGCACCCTCAGGGTCTCCATTCGTGGGACAAACCATACCGTGGAATGATGGCAGGCTCGTATTGCCGATCCCGCAGCGTGAGATTGATGTCAATCATAACCTGGTGCAGAATGATGCCTATATATAAGGCAGAGGGCTTTAGCAGCGCATAAACGCCTGCAACAAAAAAACCCGGATGGAAGAGTCCGGGTTTTTTTGTTGATTTTTCTTAATCCTTAATCGTACCTTTGCAGGTAATTAGTTTTACTGGCAGCGCAACAAACAGTTCATCCCTATGGAAAGAGAAACAAAAACAGACAAACCGGTCCGGATAGGAATCAGCCACGGCGACGTTAACGGTATAGGCTACGAAGTGATCATTAAAACACTCCTGGACTCCAGGATACTTGATTTTTTTACACCCATAGTGTATGGTTCTTCAAAAGTGGCTTCGTATTACAAAAAAATGCTCAATATTCATGATTTCAACTTTAATGTTATCCGTTCGGCAGATCAAGCCCTGACGGGAAAAGCAAACCTCGTAAATGTTTTTCAGGATGAAATAAAAATTGAAATAGGCCAGTCAACCGACATTGCCGGAAGGGTGGCTTTTGAAGCTCTTGAAGCGGCCACGAATGATCTGGCGAAGGGACACATCGACGCCCTCGTGACGGCTCCCATCAACAAACAGAACATACAAAGCAAAGAGTTTGACTTTCCGGGGCACACCGAATACCTGACCAAAAAATTCGGAGCCGAAGAAAGTCTTATGCTTATGGTAAGCAATACCATACGTATCGGTGTCATTACCGGGCATGTGCCTTTAAGTGAAGTGCCTGAAATGATCACCGTGGATTCCATACTCACCAAAGCGCGTATTATGAATACCGCGCTGCAGCAGGATTTTGGCATCGGGAAACCAAAAATTGCCCTGATGGGCCTGAATCCTCATGCAGGCGACAAAGGCGTTATCGGACGGGAGGAACAGCAGGTGATCCTGCCGGCCATTGACAAAGCTTTTGACGAAGGGATCCTGATGTTTGGCCCTTATCCTGCAGACGGGTTCTTTGGCTCGTCGTCATTCACCAGCTTTGATGGCATCCTTACCATGTATCATGACCAGGGACTCATCCCTTTCAAGACCTTGTCGTTCAAGAGCGGGGTTAACTTTACTGCCGGTTTGCCTGTGGTGAGGACTTCTCCGGCTCACGGTACCGCTTACGACATCGCCGGCAAGAACATGGCGCACCCCAATGCCTTCAGAGAAGCTGTTTACATGGCAATGGATGTTGTAAAAAACAGATGGATGAACCAGGAGCTGCAGCAAAACCCCCTGGGGCTGTCCGCCGAAAGTGATGATAGTGATAATGAATAACAACAGCGAAAGTTGCTCCTGTCAGAAAGCCAGCTACCATGACAAACAGCACATCCTATTCAATTTCCGATGTGGCAAAACACGCCGGAGGGCGCCTCTGCGGGTCTCCTGATAATTACACCAGAATTCGTTTTCTTTTGTGCGACAGCCGGCAGCTTTTGCTGCCGCAGGACACCCTGTTTTTTGCCCTGCGGACAAAGAAAAACGACGGCCACCATTATGTGGAAGAATTGCTGAAGAAGGGTGTCCGCTGTTTCGTTGTGGAGAAGGTCAGGGATGCATGGCTTACCGCATACCCGGAAGCGGCTTTTGTGGTTCATGAGCATCCGCTTGCAGCCCTGCAGATGCTGGCTGCCGCCCACCGGACCTCCTTTTCGATTCCTCTGCTGGCCATTACCGGAAGCAACGGTAAGACTGTGGTCAAAGAATGGCTCAGTCAGTTGCTTGCCCGGGAAAAACGCATCGTGCGCAACCCCAAAAGCTATAATTCACAGATCGGTGTACCCCTTTCAGTCTGGCTGATCAGCCCGCAACATCAGCTTGGTGTTTTTGAAGCCGGGATCTCTCAACCAGGTGAGATGAAGAAGCTGCAACGCATACTGCAGCCCGATACCGGCATCCTGACCAACATAGGATCAGCCCACGATGAAGGTTTTACATCCCGAAGGGAAAAAATATGGGAGAAACTGCTTCTGTTTGTATCTTGTCAAAGCCTTGTTTATTGCCGTGATCAGCAGTTCGTGCACGATGAGTTGACGGTGTGGGTGAAACAGCACCCCGAAGTGCGGCCGTTTTCCTGGGGAGGTAACCAGGAGGCTGATGTTTGCATCCTGAACCGTCAGAAATCCGATAACAATACCAGGGTCACTCTCAGGTATAAGACCCGCCAATTTTCTGTATGCGTTCCTTTTCACGACGATGCTTCTGTTGAAAATGCCATGCACTGCATCGCATACCTGCTCAAATCTGGTTATGCACCAGAGTTTATCGCTGAAAACATTCCGTCTTTGCAGGCTGTAGCCATGAGGCTGGAAATGAAAGAAGGTGTGAATGGATCCACGGTTATTAACGACAGCTATAATTCAGACCTGCAATCACTGGCCATTGCCCTCGACTTCCAGGAAAACCAAACCAGGCATCAGCGCAAGACCCTTATCCTGTCAGATATTCTGCAAAGCGGGATTCCCGGAAATGAGCTGTATGCGCAGGTTGCAGACCTGGTTAATGCCCGTAAGCCAGACCGCCTCATAGGCATTGGTCGCGAAATATCCACACACGCCGGTAAGTTTACGGTGCCTGCACTGTTCTTCGAAACTACCGATGCTTTCATCGCCAGTTTTGATGTGACCGGTTTTAAGGAAGAAAGCATTTTGCTGAAAGGAGCCCGGAAGTTTGGCTTCGAGCGCCTGAGCAGTCTGCTGCAGCAAAAAGATCATCAAACCGTTCTTGAAATTGACCTGGATGGCCTTACCCACAACCTGAACGTTTTCAGGTCATTGATAACAGCCGACACCCGCACCATGTGCATGGTCAAGGCATTTTCGTATGGAAGCGGCAGTGTGGAAGTAGCCCGGATGCTGCAGTTCCACCAGGTTGACTGCCTTGCTGTAGCCTATGCCGACGAAGGCAAGGAGTTGCGCAGGGGCGGGATAGACATTCCGATTGTAGTCATGAATCCGGAGATCAGAACGTTTGACATTCTGTTCCACTACAGGCTGGAACCGGAAGTTTACGGCTTTCCATTGCTTGAACGTCTTATAAAAGCCGTTGACCATCATAAAGAACACCTGCAGACAGGTGGCTTCCGGGTGCACATTAAGCTCGACACAGGCATGCACCGGCTGGGTTTTTTGCCCGAAGAGGTAACGGAACTCTGCAACGTGCTGGTCAGGCATCCTTACATCCGTGTAGCCTCGGTGTTCACACACATGGCTGCCAGCGAAGACCGGCAGCATGATGCTTTTTCTGCAGCACAGATCCGGCTCTTTGCTTCGTTGTGTGAGATTATCGAGAACAAACTCGGCTATTCTTTTTTGCGTCACATGGCCAATTCAGCTGCCATCAGCCGCTTCCCCGAAGCTCATTTCGACATGGTCCGGCCCGGGATAGGCCTCTATGGCGTTAGTGGCGATCCTTCGGTACAGCAACTGTTGCAGCATGTCAGCACCTTCCGCTCGGTGGTGTCGCAGGTGAAACGAATAAAAAAGGGGGATGCGATCGGCTATGGACGACAGGCTATCGCCACCGGCGACATGACTGTTGCCATTGTGCCGGTTGGCTATGCCGATGGACTGAACCGCAGGCTGGGCAACGGCCGGGGCAATTTGCTGGTGAACGGCCAAAAAGTCCCTACGGTTGGCAACATCAGCATGGACATGTGTGCCATTGATGTCACTGGATTGAAGGTCAGGGAAGGTGATGATGTGATTATTTTTGGGAAAGACCTTCCCGTGACAGAAGTAGCAGAAGCATTGGGTACCATTCCTTATGAAGTCCTTACTTCAGTATCGCAAAGAGTAAAGAGAATCTACTATCAGTCCTGAGCAAAGACCCAGTTCCTCAGTATCTGGCTGCCCGTAAGGGTCATTATGCTTTCCGGATGAAACTGCACCCCTTTCACATCGAAATTTTTATGACGCAATGCCATAATCAGCTTGTATGTATCGATCGCTGTAATATCGAGCACCGGAGGCAGCGTGGCATGATCAACGACCCAGGAGTGATAGCGTCCTGTTTCAAATGATTCGGGACAGCGTGCGAACAGAGGCTCGTCTCTGACGGTGACCGTGGTAAGGATTGCTTTTCCGTGGAGCACCTCATCGAGGTTGAGCAGGCTGCCTCCAAACACTTCAGCTATAGCCTGATGCCCCAGGCAGACGCCCAGAATGCTTTTTGCCGAAGCATAAGCGTCAATCAGCTCGCAGCTTATGCCTGCATCTTTGGGCAGTCCCGGGCCCGGAGAAACAATGATCTTGTCGTAAGCGCCTGCTGCCTTCAGCGAAATCTCGTCATTACGCCTGACCGTCAGACGAAAATGGCCGGGCATCACCGCTTCCACCATATGGTAAAGGTTGTAGGTAAAGGAGTCGTAGTTGTCGATGATCAGTATCTTCATAGGCGGTCGGGGCAACATGGTAACGACGCAGTTGCAGCGTGTAAAAGTAATAAAAGATTGGAATTTGTATCTTTGGCGGGAAGAAGATGAACAGCAGCAACCGGGAGTCACGGCTTAAGCCTTTGAACAAGGTGCTGACTGACTACCCGGTAAACCCGGCTTAAGTGCTTCGTTGATGCTGCCGGGTGTGTTCTTCCTGCGTTCAACATACATCAAAAAACAACTTTTCAAACATACAAATACGTACCACTAAAACTCCCAGCAAATGAAACAGATCATCAGTACAGACAAGGCAGCGAGGCCTGTTGGCCCCTATAATCAGGCGGTTAAGGTTAATAACATGCTTTATGTTTCGGGTCAGATACCGCTTGATCCTGACACCGGTGAATTGATCACGGGCGATGTCCGCGATCAGACCCGTATGGTAATGAAAAACCTGCAGGCCATTCTGCAGGCTGCAGGTATGGATTTCAGCAATGTGGTGAAATGCAGCATTTTCATCACCGATATGCATGATTTTCCTAAGATCAATGAAGTGTATGCAGGCTATTTTCCTGAGAACCCGCCGGCACGTGAAACCATACAGGTGGGTGCCTTACCGAAATTTGCAGATGTAGAGATCAGTTGCATTGCTGCTGAATAGATCCGGCAAGTACTGTAATCTTCTGGTGTAGATGTGAAGATGTTAGGCGATTGTTTAATCGTTTAATCGTTGATTCGTTTAATCGTTTAATCGTTGATTCGTTTAATCGTTGATTCGTTTAATTGTTAATCGTTAATAAGGGAGTGTTTAAATAAGTGTGTCATTTTTTCAATTCTGTCTTCAAGCTAATACAAAGTTGATTAAAGAATTCAGAATTCAGAATTCAGATTTCCGACTTCTGACTTCCTAAAAGATTTCTCACTGCGCTCGAAACAAGCTTTCGACTTCACATAATCATCCTCCTGTGCGCCAAAAATCCTGTTCCCGAACAGGTGGAATCTTCGGCATGGGGATTTCATAGCGTGTGTTCCGGGGAGCAGCCCTGTGAAATCAGGCGGCTTACAGTACCTTCCACTATTTGTTTTCGCCCGTTTGCCATAATTTGCGGTATCTTACGCCGGAGATTATGAGAATGCAAGCTTAAAAATCATATTTTTGGGTTAAAAAATGCTGATTAAGACATACGGGAGTGCTGTTCAGGGGGTGCAGGCCACCACCGTAACGGTTGAAGTATCTGTGGGGCAGGGTATTAATTTTTTTATGGTGGGTTTGCCCGACAGTGCTGTTCGCGAGAGCCACCAGCGCATAGATGCTGCGCTCAAGCACAACGGCTACCGGATACCGGGCAAGCGTATCGTTGTAAACATGGCTCCGGCCAACATTCGTAAAGAAGGCTCGGCCTACGACCTTACCATTGCCATGGGAATATTGGCGGCCACCGGGCAGATCAGTGCCGACAGGGTGGGAAACTATATGATCATGGGGGAGGTTTCTCTCGATGGTGGTTTGCAGGCGATCAGGGGTGCTTTGCCGATTGCGATTAATGCCCGGGAAGAGGGTTATGAAGGGTTTATCCTGCCTGAAGCCAATGCACGCGAGGCTGCTGTGGTGAATAAGCTGAAGGTTTTTGGGGTCAGGAATATCCGCCAGGTTATCGGCTTTTTTAACGGTGATGTACAACTGGAACCCGTTCAGGTAGATACACGCACTGAGTTTTTCAGCCGTTCGGAAGCCTACGGCCTGGATTTTTCCGACGTTAAAGGCCAGGAAAACATTAAGCGTGCCCTGGAAGTGGCTGCCAGCGGAAGCCACAACCTGCTGCTTATCGGTCCGCCGGGCTCAGGCAAAACCATGCTGGCCAAACGATTGCCGGGCATACTGCCTCCGCTGACCCTGCAGGAGGCGCTGGAAACAACCAAGATACACAGCGTTGCCGGAAAGCTTGGGAAAGACACCTCCCTGATTGCTGTGAGGCCATTCAGAAATCCCCATCACACCGTCAGTGATATCGCACTTGTGGGGGGTGGGTCGTATCCGAAGCCGGGAGAAATATCGCTGGCGCACAACGGTGTGTTGTTTCTTGATGAACTGCCGGAGTTCAAACGCAGCGTTCTTGAAGTGCTCAGACAACCACTCGAGGACAGGATCATGACGGTCAGCCGTGCACGCTTTTCAGTCGAATACCCGGCCGGCTTCATGCTGATCGCCTCAATGAACCCCTGCCCATGCGGATTCTACAACCATCCGGAAAGAAACTGTGTGTGTGGTTCAACGCTGGTGCAAAAATACCTGAACCGGATATCAGGCCCGTTGCTCGACAGGATCGACATACATATTGAAGTCACACCCGTACCTTTTGAGCAGCTTAACCTTGCCCGGTCTTCCGAAAAAAGTGCTGAAATCAGGCAACGTGTGGTGAAAGCCCGTGAAATTCAGTCACACCGATACCGCGACAGAACAGGCATCCATTCCAATGCGCAAATGGCCCCCCGTGATATGCGCACGTATTGCCAGACACCAAAGGCAGGCAGCCTGCTTCTGAAAACAGCTATGGAAAAACTTGAGCTGTCTGCGCGGGCTTATGACAGGATTCTCAAAGTTTCACGCACCATTGCCGACCTTGAAGGCAGTGAAGATATTAAAAATGAGCATATTGCAGAAGCTATACATTACCGCAGCCTCGACAGGGGAAATTGGGGACTTCAATAGAAAAATTAGTATTTTTGTTTCGCAGCTCTGAAAGAATTCTTGTGTGTGTGAAGCGACACTCCGCCCTGGGCTAAAAGTGAATGATGCGGTCAGGTATTTTTATTCATCCTGATAATATATGAAACGCCCATGTCGAAGATCCCGGTCATTCGGGAACAGAATTTTTGGCGCACAGGAGAATGATTATAAAAGCTCGAAGCTGGAAGCTGGAAGCTGGAAGCTCGAAGGAAGAAAGAGAGGTCGGAAGCTTGTTTCGAACGCAGTGAGAAATCTGCAAGGAAGTCGGAAATCTGAATTCTGACATCTGAATTCTGACATCTGACATCTGAATTCTTTAATCAACTTTGTATTAGTTTGAAGACAGGATTGAAAAAAAGACACACTTAATTAAACACTCCCTCATTAACAATTAAACGAATCAACGATTAAACGATTAAACGATTAAACGATTAAACGATTAAACAATAGCCTTACATCTTCACATCTGAAATTTGCACATCTGCACATCGGTTCAGCATCTTAAACATAAGCGCAAAATACAGACAACCAACTATATATACAAATATAAACAAATGAAACCATGAGCAAAGTATTGATTATCGGTGCCGGCGGTGTGGGCAATGTGGTAGCCCGCAAATGTGCACGCATCCCGGAAGTGTTTTCGGACATCATGTTGGCCAGCCGTACGCTGGAAAAGTGTGAACAGATCGCCCGCGACATTGGCGGTGACAGGGTAAAAACAGCAAAGGTTGACGCTGATAATGTTCCTGAACTGGTAAGCCTCATCAACAAGTTTAAGCCCGACCTGGTTATCAATGTTGCCCTTCCGTACCAGGACCTGACCATTATGGATGCCTGTCTTGAAACCAGGACGCACTACCTCGACACGGCCAACTATGAGCCGCGCGACCTGGCCAAGTTTGAATACAGCTGGCAGTGGGCTTATCACGATCGTTTTAAGGAGGCCGGCATTCTGGCCATCCTCGGTTGCGGCTTTGACCCCGGTGTTACCGGTGTATTTACCGCCTATGCGGCAAAACACTGGTTTGATGAAATTCATTACCTGGATATCGTCGACTGCAACGCCGGAGATCATGGTAAAGCCTTTGCCACCAATTTCAACCCGGAAATCAACATTCGCGAGATCACTCAGAACGGAAGATACTGGGAACAGGGCAAATGGGTGGAGACCAAACCGCTCGAAATCCATAAACCCATTGCATACCCTGAAATAGGCTTACGTGAATCCTACCTGCTGTACCACGAGGAACTGGAATCACTGGTGAAAAACTTCCCCACACTTAAACGTGCACGTTTCTGGATGACCTTTGGCCAGCAGTACATTACCTTCCTGAATGTGCTCCAGGAAGTAGGCATGACCAGCATCAAACCCATCAACTTCAAGGGCGTTGACATCGTTCCGCTTGAATTCCTGAAAGCCGTTCTGCCTGAACCTTCTTCCCTGGGAGAAGGCTACAAGGGACAAACCTCCATCGGTTGCCAGATACGGGGAATAAAAGACGGCAGAGAGCGCACCTATTATGTGTGGAACAACTGCGATCACGCCGAAGCTTACCGGGATGTAAAAGCCCAGGCCGTTAGCTTTACCACGGGCGTCCCTGCTATGATTGGTGCCATGATGGCACTTACCGGGGCCTGGACAGGAAAGGGTGTGTTCAATGTGGAAGAATTTGATCCTGATCCTTTCATGGAAAAGCTGCCTGTATATGGGTTGCCCTGGCATGAAAGAGTGGATGAACCCCTCCCGGTTGAACAATAATCAGCCTTTACGTCGTTCGTTGAACAAATACATCACATGCTGAAAAACCTTGACCAGATTCCGTCGCCCTGCTTTGTGCTTGACGAGGAATTGCTCGAAATCAACCTTCAGATCCTGGATCTTGTGCAGCAGGAAGCAGGTGTGGACATCATTTGCGCGCTGAAAGGCTATGCGTTCTGGGACAGTTTTCCCCTGATCGGGCAATACCTGGCAGGCGGGGCTGCCAGCTCCCTGAATGAAGCCCGCCTTATCTATGAGGAAATGGGCACAAGGGCACATACCTATGCCCCTGTTTTCTATGAAGAAGAGATAGACCAGCTGCTGGAGTACAGCAGCCATATCACCTTTAACTCCCTGGCCCAGTATCAAAGATTCATCAGCAGGATACAGGCTTCCGGTAAAAAGGTAACGGCAGGTCTGCGCATCAATCCCGAATACTCCGAAGTGGAAACCGATCTCTACAATCCTGCCACGCCCGGTTCGCGGCTCGGGATCAGACGGGACCAGCTGGGAGATAAGGTTCCCGAAGGCATTGACGGGTTGCATTTTCATGTGCTTTGCGAGAACGACAGCTTTGTGCTGGAACGAACCCTGCAAAAGGTCGAAGAGGCTTTTGAACCCTTGATCAGGCAGGTAAGATGGTTCAATATGGGCGGAGGACACCATATTACCAGGAAGGATTATGACGTGAAGCACCTGGTTGCTCTTTTGAAATCGTTCAGAAAACGCTATCCTAACCTTGAAAAAGTCATACTGGAGCCCGGAGAAGCCATAGGCTGGCAGACTGGGTACCTGGTATCCACGGTACAAGACATCATTGAGCATCACAACATGTACATTGCCATGCTGGATGTCAGTTTTTCCGCACATATGCCCGACTGTCTTGAAATGCCTTACAAGCCCTGTATACTGGGTGCACAAGATGCCCTCCCCGGAAAACCGGTGTATCGTATGGGTGGCGGCACCTGCCTGGCCGGCGACTATATGGGTATGGGTGATTACAGTTTCGAAAAAGAGTTAAAACCCGGCGATAAAGTCATCTTTGATGACATGATACATTACACCATGGTTAAAACTACCTTTTTCAACGGGGTAAAACATCCTTCGATCGGGGTGATACGTAAAGACGGCCGTTTTGAACTGTTACGGCGATTCGGCTATGAAGACTACAAAGGCAAGCTTTCCTGACGCAGACCGTGTCCTGACGCTTGTTGAAATTACCTGAGCTCCTTTTTAAGATCCTTCGCTTTTGTATTTTTCTTGTTACGGAAAAACTCCCACAACCATCCGCTTACGAAACCCAGGGCGTAGATCACCAGGAAGACCAGGAATCCAAATCCTTCAAGCCTGAGCCCAAGTAAGTTAAACGTTACCTTATCCCAGTTCTGAACGATAAAGATCAGTGCAAAAATTCCAACGAGAGTTGAAACCAACCAAAACCCGATCTGACTCTTTTTCTTTTCCATGCTGCGGTAATTTGCTTATTATTAAATAAACGTTTCAGGACAAATTTTTTTCCAGTGCTTTAATTTCATTCGCTGGTCTTTTGTTTTCATAAAGGATATTATATACTGCTTCAAACACAGGCATGGCCACCTTGCATCTGGTATTCAATGCCTTGATGCATTTTGCTGCATAGTATCCCTCTGCAACCATATTCATTTCCATTTGCGCGGAATAAGGACTGTATCCCCTGGCGAGCATTTGTCCGAACCTCCGGTTACGGCTGAACTGGCTGTAGCAGGTAACCAGCAGGTCGCCCAGGTATACCGACTTTTTTATATCCCTGTTGTTGGGGCTCACTGCTTCCAGAAAACGGCTTATCTCCTGCAATGCATTACTGATAAGCACGGCGTGAAAGTTGTCGCCATAACCCAAACCACTGCATATGCCGCTGGCAATGGCGTAGACGTTCTTCATCACAGGGGCGTATTCCGTGCCAATGATATCGTTTGAAGTGCTGGTTCTGATGAACCGGCATGCAAACAACGCTGCCACTGCGTCAGCTTTTTTAAGATCCTTCGAGCACACGGTTAGATAGGTAAGTTTTTCCTGCGCAACCTCCTCGGCATGGCTTGGCCCGCTGACCACCACAAAGTTATCATGCTGTAAACCATGTTGTTTAAAGAAATAATCGGCAATAATGTCATTGAATTCCGGCACGATGCCCTTGATGGTACTTACAACCGTTTTGTTTTTGAGAAGGGAGGCATCCATGTTCTGCAGGCTGGAATGCAAAAATGCCGATGGGATGCAAAATACCGGGATGTCGGCTTCCGACAAGACCAGGTTGATATCATCGGAAACACACAGGCGTTTGGTGTCAAACTTTATATAACTCAGATAGCGCGGATTGTGTTTAAATTGTTTCAAATGCGCAGCAATCTCTTCTTCCCGAACCCACCAGTAAACCTTTACGACATTGTGCAGCAATATTTTGACAATGGCGGTTGCCCAGCTTCCGGACCCTATTACAGCCACTTTTGTTTTTTGCATGTGTGGGTTTTTAAGGTTTGTGTTGCGGACTTATGCCGGTTCAGAATGACACTTCAAGTTCAACTTTTTCCTCATCGCGAAGCACTACCACGGTCGCTTTTGTGTTTGGACTCAACCCTGAAAGTGCTTCCATGTATGAATGAATTTCCCTGACGGGAAGCTCGTTAATGCTGATGATGATGTCTCCGCTTACCATGCCGGCATGATAGGCCGGTCTGTCAGCTGTTACGGTCATTATGCGCAGGCCTTCGCCGTCGAAGCCGTGGTCGGGCATTACACCCAGGGTGACGCCGTCGGTTCTGCGTTGCGTGCCGGCGGGTGAAGGAGCGCTGCTGAAGGCCAGCTTGTCTTTGTTTTCCAAAGCCTTGACCAGGTTAAGACTGAACTGAATGATTTCCAGGGTGCTCTTATAATCGATCTTATCGGGAGTGTCGCCGGGGGTGTGGTAGTCTTCATGGACTCCCGTAAAAAAGAAGATTACCGGGATATCCTTCAGGTAGAATGAGGTATGGTCGGAGCCACCCCGCCCTCCAGGGTTTTTACGGATGTTGAAATGTTCGGGGGCAGTGCTGTCAATCAGCTCATCCCAAACCGGTGAAGTCCCTGTGCCAATAAGCGTCAGTGTGTTTTCTTCCATGCGGCCGATCATGTCGAGGTTGAACATATAGTTGATCTTCTCCATATCGTAGGCATCGCTTTCGGTAAAGTACCGGCTTCCCACCAGGCCTTTTTCTTCGGCTGAGAAGGCAATAAAGAGGTAGTTGTAGTTACCGAAAGCATCCGAGTCAGAGATGTAGCGGGCCGCTTCCAGTATACCGGCTGTACCGCTGGCATTGTCATCGGCACCGTAATGAATTTCGTTGGAACCGGGACGGCGTGATCCCTGCGCACCGTAACCCACATGGTCGTAATGTGCGCCAATAACCACCGTATACTCGGCCTGCATGTCCAGGTAACCGGCTACGTTGATGCCCGTATGGTCTTTTCTGAAAATATCGGTCTGAAGGCTTAGTGTGGAAGCAGTGTCCGACAGGAGGTGATCAAGCAGGGTTTCCTCTGCAAAAAGCAGGGGGATGTCAAATCCCCGCCTTGACATGCGCAGGTCAACAGGGGGGTCTTCACGCTCGGACTGGCTGTTCACAAAAATAATACCTGCAGCACCCTTTTCCTGAGCCAGGCGCATTTTCTGGAAGATCATCTGAAAGGTGCGGAGGTCAGGCAGCGTATCCAGTTCCGCGGGAAGGAAAAACTCCATCACAAAAAACTTTCCGTCAAGATCGTCCAGCAACGCATAGTCATCATAACCTTCATACTGCGTTTCACCCAGACCAAAACCTACATAAACGTAAGAGGCGGTCCATTCGCCGGCAGCCGAACCGGGCAAAACATAATAATCATCGCCGTGCCTGAAGTCATGCCCCGCAACGGACAAGTGGTTGTTTTCACCCCAGACCCATTCTCCCGGAAACGGGAACTCCTGGTAAAAAGAATCATCGAACACGGGTTCCAGTCCGACTTCCTGCATGCGCATTTTTATGTATTCAGCAGCCCTGGCTTCACCGGGAGTGCCTGCTTCTCGACCCTCCATTTCTTCGGAAGCGAGCGTATATATGTCTTCTTTCAGCCTGGCGATTACCGCATCGTCAGAAAAGTCAAAAGCCTGCTGCGCAAAAGCAGATAGAGGATAAAGCAGGGCCGAAAATAACAGGTAGTAAACAAAACGTTTCATAGGAACAACATCAATGAGTATACATCCGGTGTTAACCGAAGCGTAAAATTAGTCATTTTTTTGCAATGCTCTTTGCTGTGTTCCGGCACGTGTGTGCTACTTAAACTCCAGGGTGGTCCTGGTGGTGATTTTCTCGCAATAATGACATTTCAGACGAATGTCTTCCTTGTCCAGTACGGCGAACTGTGCCGCCACCTGTTCAATGTTGGTGATGCAGTTCGGATTGAAGCATTTGACAATGCCTTTTATACATTCGGGCGTTTCAACAATTTGTTTATTGGCCACTTTGTACTCCCTGATTTCAATAATGGAAGCATGAGGGGCCACAAGGGCAATTTTGTTAAGCTCTTCGGGCCTGAAGAATTTATTGCTGACTTTGATAATACCCTTGGTGCCGTATTTCTTGCTCTCCAGGTTGGTGGCAAACAGCACCATGTTGTCGAAAAGATCCAGTTTCAGTATTTTGATTACCTGGAACACTGCGTTGGCGGGGATATGATCGATCACGGTTCCGTTTTCTATGGCGGAAACCTTTAATTCTTTTATGATTTTATTGCTCATGGTGAATGGATTTGTGTGTTAATAGTGCATGCCTTATTTATTTTTGAAACAACAAGCTTACCGCAGTCCAAGGATAGCCGCGATCAGGGCTTGCCGGACGAACACTCCGTTCAGTGCCTGCTCAAAATAGTAGGCTTTGGGATTGGCGTCAACATTGATGTTGATCTCATTAACACGGGGCAGGGGATGCAGCACCCTGAAGTTTTCCTTGGTTTTCCTGATCATCGAGGCGTCAAGGTTATAGGCATTTTTTATGCGTTCGTACTCGAGGGGGTCGCTGAAGCGCTCGCGCTGGATGCGTGTCATGTACAGGATGTCCACCCTGCGTATAACCTCCTCCATGTCGGTATACTGGTGGTAGGTCAGTTGCTTTTCCTTGATATGCATTTTTACGGAGCTTGGCAGCTTGAGCTCGACAGGCGACACCAGGTGAAATGTGGTGTTAAAGTTACAGAGGGCGATCACCAGCGAATGTATGGTGCGTCCGTATTTAAGGTCGCCTACCATGGCAATTTCAAGATTGTCGAGACTGCCTTGCGTTTTGAGAATGCTGTAAAGATCAAGTAATGTTTGTGTGGGATGCTGGTTTGCTCCATCACCGGCATTGATGATGGGCACCGGTGAGATTTCTGAAGCAAAGCGTGCACTGCCTTCGATGGGGTTTCGCATAACGATGAGGTCTGAATAATTGGCGATGGTCAGAATGGTGTCGCGCAGCGATTCACCTTTCTTTACGCTGGTGTTTGATGCTTCAGAAAAACCGACAATTTTACCTCCCAGCCTGTTTACTGCACTTTCGAAACTGAGCCGGGTGCGTGTGGAGGGTTCAAAAAACAAGGAAGCAACAACATGATCACGGAGGATGTTCTGTACCGGATTTCGTTCGAAGTCTTTTGCCAGCTCCAGGATGTGCAATTGCTCTTCTTTGCTGTAATCGTTGATCGAAACAAGGCTTTTGTTTTTCATGAGGATGATGGTTTGGGTGTGTTTGGGTTTAACGGGACTAAAAAAAAGGGGGCTTAATGCCCCCTTAAAAAGTTATTTACAACCGCAGTCGGTTTTGATCAGCTTTTTTTCTTGCAGGAAATTGCAGACAAGGGTGCAAAAGCTGGGATGTCCGATTTCCTGGAGTTCATAACCTACTTTGACAACAGGTTTTTTGATGTTAACCACCCGCGACAGGTCGATTGGAGTGCCAATAACAACGGTATCGCAATCGGTGTTTGCTATGGTGGCTTCAAGGTCGGCGATCTGTTGTGCGCCGTAGCCCATGGCAGGCAACAAAATGCCAATATCAGGGTAAATCCTGAAGGTGTCCTTTAGTTTCCCGACAGCGAATGGTCTTGGATCGATAAATTCGGCGGCTCCGTATTTCTTTGCTGCCACCGTACCTGCTCCTATTTTCATATGGCCGTGGGTAAGGGTCGGGCCGTCTTCAACCACCAGAACGCGCTTGCCTTTGATCAGCTCAGGCTTGTCAACAGTAAGCGGTGAAGCACCATCAATAACGATGGCGTTCGGATTGACGGCGGCGATGTTGTCGCGCACTGCCTGAATGCCTTCCGGGCCGGCACTGTCCATCTTATTGATCACCACGATGTCTGCTATCCGCAATACGGTTTCGCCGGGATAGTAGTTGAGCTCATGCCCCGGGCGGTGCGGGTCAACCACAGTGACCATCAGGTCAGGTTTGTAAAAAGGAAAGTCGTTGTTGCCGCCATCCCAGAGAATCACATCAGCCTCTTTTTCAGCCTCCCTGAGAATAGCTTCATAATCAACACCGGCATAGATCACGTTTCCGCGGACCACATGCGGCTCATACTCTTCCATCTCTTCAATGGTGCAACGGTGTTTTTTGAGGTCTTCGATGGTAGCAAAGCGCTGGATTTTCTGGGCTACAAGATCCCCGTAAGGCATTGGATGCCGTACGGCGACAACCTTGATGCCGTGATCCATCAGCACTTCAATGATGCGGCGTGACGTTTGACTCTTGCCACAGCCTGTGCGGACAGCACCCACGGCAATTACCGGCTTGGTGCTCCTGATCATGGTTTCCTTGGGCCCGATAAGCAGGAAATCGGCTCCGTTGGCATTGACAACTGAGCCAATAGCCATAACCTCCTGGTAGGAAACATCACTGTAGGAAAAGGCGCAAACATCCACATCCAGCTCCCGGATCAAACGCGGCAACTCATCCTGCGCATAAATCGGAATACCGTCCGGATAAAGCTCCCCGGCCAGACCCGCAGGATATTTACGGTCGTCAATGTCCGGAATCTGAGCAGCAGTAAAAGCCACAACATTGTAGTTCGCATTTTTCCGGTAATAGGTGTTGAAATTGTGGAAATCACGTCCGGCAGCACCAATAATGATAACATTCTTCCTTTTTTGTTCCATAAAGTTTAGTTTGTGTTTATAATAATTGATAATTTTTGCACAAATTTAATCCTTTCTCTTTTTGAAGCAACTTTTTTTGACTGATTTATTGAATATCAGCCCCCGCGTTGTTCAAAACCGGCCGTTCCACAATTAGTACTTGATCTAATATAAGGTTTATTAAGGCAATCTGTCCGGATATCCTGAATAATTTGTATATTCCTCTTGTTGGCAAACATCTTTTTTAATAATAAAAAAATTTACAAACTGAAGAGGGAAAGGAATGTCCGCCTCGCTGTTCTGCATTATTTTTACTTCTTTATGATGTGGTGTAAAAAAATCATGTATATTTGCCTTTGGTTAAAATATAAGTAATTGATAACTAGGTATATATGTAGTTGTGTTGATGCTGCGTTAGCTGCCTTAAAATCTGGATCTTATGAAAAGAATAGATGATCCTGTCAGATGCCGGGAGCTTATTGATGCTTATTTTGACTACTATAACGCCTATACGAGCAGACGGTGGGATGTGATGACGGAGTACATTTCAGGCGACATGACCATGTTCGGTACCGGTATTGATGAAGTGGCCTTTGACGGGGCGGCAACCCGTTCGTTTCTGCGCCGTGAATTTCAGCAGGCACCCCTTCCGATAACCTATAAAGTGCATTGTTCGGAAGTTTATGAAGTAAGTGAGGATGTAGTGGTGCTGATGCTCATCATGGACATGCATTTACTCAGCAGGGATGAACCGATGGTGTTCAGTAATAATCGCACAACGGCCATTATGAAACGCGAAAAGAATGGTTGGAAGCTCGTGCACGGCCACTGGTCGCAGCCCGACAAAGACATTGACGTTGGCGAAAGCGTACCTTACCGTTTGCTTATGGAGCGCAGCAGGCAGCTGGAGGAAAAAGTGCTGGAAAGAACCCGGAAGATCAAGGAGCAGCATGATGAATTGCTGAAGCTGAATCAGACCAAAGACAAGCTCTTTTCTTTGATTGCTCATGACCTGATAAGTCCCTTTCACACGATCATGGGTTTCTCGGAAATTTTGGAGGAACGCATTGGCCAGGAAAATTGCAGTCAGCGACAAATGGTTGGAATGATTCGCAGGCAGGCTCAATCGGCTTATGATCTATTAGAGAATTTGCTTGAATGGGCTAAATCTCAGACAGATGCGATTGCCAATCGTCCTGAACCGCTCCGGTTAAGTGACATAATCAAAGAGGTGGTTCTGCAAACTTCTTTGCTGTCACATAAAAAGGAGACTGTGATTGAGGTGGCGGTTGAGGATACGCTGATGGTATTAGCCGACAAGCACATGTTACAGGTAGTTTTGCGCAATTTGCTGAGCAATGCCATAAAATACACAGATAAGGGGGGCAAGGTAAAGTTTGCTGCATCAGTTGCAAACGGCAAGGTTCGAATATCCGTTCAGGATGATGGCATTGGCATGGATGGCAACAAACTGAACCTTCTTGCAGAAGGGGTTCCGATTGAATCAACCCTGGGCACAAACAGTGAGAGGGGCAGTGGATTGGGCTTATTGCTGTGTGTCGAGTTTATCCGGAAAATGGGCGATGATTTAACGATCGTCAGCAAACTGGGGGAGGGCAGTTGTTTTAATTTTGCGATACCCCATCATCAGGAACAGGCATAAAAAAAACCGGCCTAAGCCGGTTTTTTTTATGCCTGGTGGAGCTGGTGGGGTTCGAACCCACGTCCAAACAAGCAGCAAGAATGCTTTCTACATGCTTATCCTTTAGTTGAGGTTTCGGTATTGCATTGGGAAAAGGCGACCCTTCACATTACCTGAGCCCTTATGTTTTTCGTCCATGCACCAGGGCCTTACATGGCTTAACCCGGCTTTTGATGATGTTTCCTTGGGGACGCGGCCGGATGTGGCTTCCCGGGAAACAAATGGCGTCTGACAGCTTCTGTCAGGCAGCCATTGCGTAGTTAGTGTTGCCGTTTATAGGCGATGTGACATGGGATTAACGAGCCATATTCACCACGCTCGACATGCTTACATCCCCACTCGACTTGCTGTCAAATCCAGATCAGCCCCATGGGAATCTCAGGTGCAAAGATACAAAAACTTTGCCAGATATGAAATGGTATAACATGAACTATTAATCATGTGACAGACCAGTGTCATGTCATCGCTGATTTGGCCAGCCCAATTCTTGATCTTTTTCCTCATCTCTGCAAAATAAAATCTCTGCATGTCTAATGTTATGCGTGGTTTTTCTTTTTTGAGCTTAGAAAAAATCTCTGCGACTTAACCGATACTGTAACATTAACACGACACCAGAATAAACTCAAATCGTTATGCCTGACCCTGATATATTTTTTTAAACAATTGTTAAAATGAAATTAATTTTACTGTACATTTGTCAGTGATTGTTTTTTGGTTCTCAACAATAGTTTCTCTGATGGGTACTTTATGTTTTTCAATAGCAATAAGCTTCCCTATATCTTCCCTGAGTAATTATCCATACTATTCATTCCAAAAACATTTTTCGTGAAAACAGAAGAATACAGGATTAGTTTTTTTAAGCCTACTACCTTGCAAGCTCTTAAAAACAGGAATCTGATACTAAAGTTGTTTATCATTTGGGCCGTTGCCATTTTTGGATTTCAGATACTGTTAAGGGTGCTGGAAGAGCCGGTGCCTGAGCAGGCATTGATCACCTTCAAGGCTGCATGGGAGAACATTGAGTCAGGCACTGCAACTGTTAATGATTATCAGAGAGCCGGGCAGTCAATGGTCCAGGTGATGGGTAAATCTACAATAGACCTTGAGGACTTTGCCGCTTTGAGTGATGTTACGGGCTGGGTGCTCTCACAAGTTTATCCCGAGTCAGAATTAGATGATCTTGAGCAAGACGTGCGACATCTGAATAGGTTGCGGGAACAAATTACATCTTTACGTGACACGGACTACTTAGCAGCTAAGGATGTTATTATCGGAAAAGCTGCGCCAGCACTCGACATAGGTGAGAATACACTGCTTGCTCAATTACTGGCCATTGGATTGGATGCAAACCTGAAACAAGTTTCAGACGAACATAAAAACAGGACTCCGGAAATAATGGAATTATACCTGGTACATAATCGTTCTGTACTCACCGATTATGTATTTCTTGGATTTCCGTTCCACTATTTCTATACGTCAATTTTTCTGCTGGTGTTTTTCGTAGGGCTTTGCTGGTATTATTGTTACAGAACCGACAAGCTGCATGCGAAACTGAACTTTTTGGAAAAAGTTGATTAACCGGGCTACTATAATAATTACATACTTTTAGACTATTACTGAAATGAAAAAAATATACTTACTCATACTGTTGTTTTTGCCGCTACTTGCCAATGCTTCAAATGATGTTACTCAGTTAGAAGGCAGTTTCAAGGTAGGCCCGGCAATTATCCTGATTTTCATTTTAACCCTGTTTGTTTTAGTCGGGATTTTCTTTCGGGCTAAAGACACTACTGACTATTATGCAGCGGGTCGCGGGGTTTCGCGTGTAGGCTCCGGCATGGCCATTGCTTCCAATTGGATGAGTGCCGCTTCATATCTTGGAATGGCCGCTTTGATGTATGGTGTGGGATATCACGGCTTGTCATATGTTGTTGGATGGACTGGTGGTTATGTCTTGCTGCTCATTTTGATGGCCGGGCAGATAAGAAGGTATGGAAAATATACCGCTGCTGATTTCATCGGCGACAGGTATTACTCACAAACTTTGCGTGCAATTACTGCTGTGATTGCCATTGTGATTTCAATAGCATATGCGGTTGGTCAGTTTGGCGGCATAGGGTTGATGTTTAAATGGGTGATGGGAATTGATTATATACCGGCAGTAATTATTGGAGGTTCGGTAGTGCTTGCCTACACACTGATATCAGGCATGTTGGGTGTTACCAAAAACATGCAGATTCAATATGTGATAATCATTACTTCATTCATGATACCTTTATTTATCCTGACAATGAAGTTTGATTATTTCTGGTTGTTGCCCCAAATTGGTTATGGTGCTGCAGTTCAGGACATTGTTGATGGTGTGCAAATAGCCGACAAGGCCGGACTGTATAACTCGCTGGGGCATCATTTCGCCATCGTACCCAGCCCGGAGTATGCCATGCCTTGGGATCCATCTACCGGGCAAACATTTTTTCAATGGATGGCTATTGCTTTTTCCCTGATGATAGGTACGGCAGGCCTCCCGCATGTTATTCAAAGGTTCTATGTTGTCCCAAAAGCACGTGATGCAAGATGGTCGGTAGTTTGGGGGCTGTTTTTCATTTGCCTGCTCTACTGGAGTGCTCCTGTATATTCGGCTTTTGGCAAGATATTGTCGTCAAGTCCGGAGGTTGGACGGCTGGCTCAAGACGCCATTGTTGTTTATACAGCACAGTTGGGTGATGTGAACCCGTTAATTGTCGGACTGCTTGCCGCCGGTGGCATTTCCGCCGCCTTTTCTACCACATCCGGTTTGCTCGTGGCAGGAGCTTCGGCATTTGCACACGACTTGTACGTGAAAGTGATCAACCCGCAGGCAAGACCAAAAACCCAAATGACCATTGCCCGGTTGAGCACCATTTTAATGGCAATCATTATTGCTGCTATTGCCATGGCCGACCTGGCATTGATTGCGCAATTGGTAGCCATTGCTTTTTCTATGGCCGGTTGTACTATTTTTCCGCTATTCCTCCTTGGTATATGGTGGACAGGATCAAACAGGGCAGGCGCAAAGGCAGGACTTATTGTAGGAAGCATAGTCACGCTGATATCACTAACCTACCTGATTGGTGCAAGAGCCGGATGGGTGCTGCCTTACAACGAATTCATATCATACTATCTCGGTGCATGGTATTTTGCCTGGATAGGTGCACCACTGGCTATAGCAACAAATATTATCGTCTCAAAATACACAAAAGAGACACCACTTGAAATCCGGAAATTCTTAATCGAAAAAGTACACTCTTAAGGCTTGAGTATCCTGACAATAAATAAAGGAACAAAGATCATCACAGGCATAATGATTATCCTTGCCATCATTGGTTTTACCATTGCATGGGTGTATTATGGAACTATAAACAGATCTGCTGATCCGCGCGTAAAACCCGCCCAGATAATGTATGGCAGGTATAATGTATATATCGCTGAAAACAATCCCACCAAAGTGCTGGAATTGCTGGATAGTATACAAGATGTGTATCTCGCCATTGCCCACTACAGAAACTCCTATGAAATGGGCGTAGTGCTCAATAACCGAGCTTCTGTTTTCCTCACCCTGGCACTTAATGATACTGTTAATGAAGAACGCAGGCAGCTCCATTTTTTGCTCGCAAAAAAGTATTTGGAACAAAGTATAGATTATTACACAGGTTGGATCGATAAGTTCGGAAATAAAGACGCAGGTGAAGTTTTTGACATAGTGCATGATTCATTTACAAACGACAGCTTACTCAAAAACAACAAATACCTTGATGCAATCATTAATAACAGAGTGAAAGAAATAGCATCAGCCCAGGCAGAAACGCCTCGCAGGCTGTCTGTAAGCTATGCCAATATGGGTATTATTCACCGCCACCAAAACCAGTTGGATGAGGCTGTTAGTTACTATGTTAAAGCATTGGATCTGTGGAGTGAAAACCTTGCCGCAAAAAATAACCTGAATGTTTTACTTGGAGAACCCATTGAAAAACAAAGCTTTTTTAGAAAACTGTTTCCTCCTGACAAAAATTAAAAGTATCAGATAATTATTAAACACCTATTTATGAGAAAGTTAATTCTGGCTGTTGTTGTTATTATGTTTCTGCCTTATTTTATTTATGCTGATGATAATTCAGAAAACCGTTTTAAGATTACCTACGGAGGTTTCATAAAGAGCGATTTCTTTTATGATACGCGTCAAACTGTAGCCGCGAGAGAGGGGCATTTTTTACTTTGGCCTCAGAGGCCTGAATATGACAACGAAAACAATGATATCAACAATGCTTCAAGCTTTAATTTCTTATCCATCCAAACCCGCCTGAATTTTACCGTAACAGCGCCTGAATTTTTTGGTTTTAAAACCACCGGTCACGTTGAAGGTGCCTTTTTTGGGAATTCCAACCCTGACATAAACGGTTTCAGACTGCGTCATGCATTCGTTAAATTTGATCGAAACCAGTCTGAACTGATGTTCGGACAGTATTGGAACCCGATGTTGCTGCCATTTTCTTTTCCTGATGTGGTTTCGTTCAATACGGGATGTCCGTTTCAACCTTTTTCACGAAATCCGCAAATCCGCATTACCCAAAAAGTTGGAAATTTCAGTTTTGTTGCAGCAGCACTGTCGCAACGCGATTTTGCCAATGTTGGCCCGGAAGGTGCCAGTTCCGTATATCTGCGCAATGCTGTAATGCCCGACCTGCACTTTCAAACACAATATAACGTAAAAAATACAGGCGGTGCATCACAACTTATGATTGGCGCCGGGTTGGCCTACAAAAAGATTCTGCCGGAGCTTTATAGCACAGTTAGTATTACCAACCCAAACAACCCTGATGAGATCATTTCAGAAAAATATATTACTGACTCCGGGGTGGAGGGCTTATCCTACATGTACTTTGCCAGGGTGGCTTTTACACCTGTCACCATTAAAATGCAATATCTTTTGGGGCAAAACCTTACAGACCTTTTACAAATTGGCGGATATGGCATCAGTAAAATAACTGATCCAACAAGAGGCTTTGTGGAATATGCTCCCTTGCGCACCCAAACGTATTGGGCTGATATTCATACTAATGGCGACACATACCAGTTTGGACTTTTTCTTGCCCGTTCGGAGAACCTGGGCGCCACCAAAGACCTTGTAGCAGGTTCGACAACCACCGGATTCGGAAATGACATTAAAATACTCTACCGCATCTCTCCCCGGTTTATTATAAACTCAGGAAGGGCTCGTTTCGCAATCGAATGCGAATATACCGGCGCACATTTCGGAACTGTTGATACAAGCATCAACGAAAGAGGGGTGCCTGTTAATATTGAGGAAGTTGGAAATTTGCGGGTTGTACTTGGGGTTTACTTGTTTCTGTAGAAGGAAGTTACTGCATGGGCGCGTGCCAATAATATAAATTAAGCTAACCGTTAAAGGTAGTCTGTTTATAATGAAGGTATTAAGTTAAATAAACATAGGATCTTTGTGAACCTCCCCCGCATGGACGGGACAGGTGTGTCTTCTTTGTGCACCTCTGTGTGATTTTTTTGTTACACAGAGTTGCACAGAGGTTTCACAAAGTTACACAGAGGGTTTTTTGGAAGCTTGTCACCTTGTTGGTTTGTAAGCAAAATGATTAAAAAAACACATAGCATAAAAATCATATAATCAGCGAATTATAAAGTTGTTAGATGAAAGAAGTTAGATGGTAGATGGTAGATGGTCGTAACACAGAAAACAACAAAATATTAACCCATGAAACTGGGATTCATATCTGATATTCATGAAGACATTGTGTCGCTCGAACGGGCTTTGGAAATCCTGTTTAAGGAGCAATGTGATCAGATTATCTGTCTTGGTGACATCATAGGGTTCAGCAATCCATATTATCCTTTTGGAGATACAAAAGATGCAAATGCCTGCATAAAATTGGTCAGGGAACATTGCGACATCGTAATCGCAGGGAATCACGATCTCTTTTCAGCCGGCAGGATTCCGCAGTTTAAAGCCGGAATAGAATATCCCGATAACTGGTTTGATATTGCCATACAGGAGCGCATGGATATCATGAAAGGTAAGATATGGCTCTATGAAAACGAATTGCTGCCTGATTTATCAGAAGAAAGCCAACAATACCTGGAAAGTTTGTGGGAGTATCGAATTGTATCTTTTGACGGGATCCGGATCCTGTTTTCGCATTTTCTTTATCCCGATATTTCAGGTTCTCTAAGAAAAAGGATAAATGACATTTATGATTACAGGGCGCATTTTTGGTTTATGCGGAAAAAAAATTGTATCTTTTCGTTTGCTGGACACATGCATAAAGAGGGCTTTGAGCTTGTAAATCACCGGGGTTACAGTGAATATGGCTTCAAAAAAAAGAAAATCGGAAAGCAAAAGTCATTTATTGGATTGCCGCCTGTAGCCAGTGGCAGGAATAAAAATGGAATTGCGGTTTTTGACACCGAAAAATTTGAAATTAAAGCACTTAAACTAAAGCATACACCATTATTCAGTTTTCATTGGAATGGTTTCAGAAAAAAAACGAACCAGGATAAATCATTATGATCTTTTTTGTTGTGATCATTGTTTGAGGATTGTATATACACCCGTTGATAGGCGAAAAGTCAGCAGAACTGTGCCTGCAATCATGTCCGGCATTGCAACATAACTGCCATATAGTATCATCCTAACAGCAGTACTTATGAAAAATGTATTCTTTATAAAGATCATTATTCCGGCTATTTTGATAATCGTGCTGTTTGTAGTATCATTTTCGGTGGTATTTATACCGATGGTTGAGCGGGGTCTTATGGACAGAAAAAAAGAGATGATCAAAGAACTGACCAATTCGGCATGGAGTGTTATTGATGAGTATTACCAGGAGATTGAGAGAGGCAATCTTACGGAGGAAGCGGCCAAAGCAATGGCCATTAACAGGATAGAGTTTATCCGTTATGGTGATGAGGCTAAAGATTATTTCTGGTTAACGAACATGGTGCCGGAAATGATCATGCATCCTTATCGAAAAGATTTGAATGGCAAAGACATATCCGACTATACCGATCCCCAGGGTACCAGGCTCTTTTCAGAAGCTGTTAAGGTGGTCAGGGAAAGCGGAGATGGATATATTGATTACTACTGGCAGTGGAAGGATGACAGCACCCGTATTGTTCCCAAGCTGTCATATGTGAGGGCTTTTGAGCCGTGGGAGTGGATTGTGGGCACCGGTATTTATATCGAAGACGTAAAAGAGGACATTAAAGCGATCATCGGACGATTGATTTACATCACATTGTTGTTGGTCGTGGTGATATCAATAATCATATTTTACATAGCCAGGCAAAGTTTGATCATTGAACGCAAGCGGGTTATTGCAGAAGAAGAGCTTAAACAGGAGCGATTAAAATACAAGATGCTCGTTGAAGCATCAACCGAGAGTACCATGATGTGGCTCGACGGGCATTTGCATTATTTTAATGAGCCAATAATCAATATGACAGGGTATTCAGGTGATGAGCTCCTGGAAAAGAAAATCAATGAATTGTTTATTGTGCCCGGCAAACATATTGAGAAACAACTTCAGGATATTGGTGAGAGCCTGAATGTTGAAGCTACAATGCTGACAAAAACCGGGAAGGAAGTTCCTGTTGTTCTGAACATATCCGGAATAGAAATAAACAACACACCTGGATTGATCATTATTGTTAAGGAAGCTACTCGGCAGCTGATACGCGACAAATCATCACAAATGCTCCAGGAAGAGATCAGAAATTCGCTGTTGCTGATGCATCTGCCTGTTAAGCAGTTTGTCCTTGAACCTGCATACATCAATATGGAACGGACCTTGCAGGATGCTGCAGACCTCATGAACAGAAAACAAGCAGATTTGATTTTTGTAACAAATAGTGCAACGGAGGTTATCGGTGTTTTGCATAAAAACGCATTTCTTCAGGCTTCTCTTAATAATTTAAACGCTGACGAAACGAAAGTATACCAGGTGATGAGGTCACCGGTTACGTACATTAATGATTCTGCATTGTTGTTTGAGGCCTTGTTGCTAATGGAAAAGGAGTCGGTTGATTGTTTGCCGGTAATGAGTATCCGGCGCAAAACTCTTGGATTCATTAAAATGCATGACCTGCTGCCTGCAAACCATAACGCTTCGTTACTATTGATAAAAAAGATTGAACAGGCAGAACTGGTTGATCAATTGCAGTCGTTAAATGATAAGTTACCCGGCATATTATCTCTGATGCTGAGTTCTGATTCTTGTTGCCGGAACATAGTACAAATATCTACTGCTGTTTCAGATGCCATCACCAGGCGGGTTATTGAACTGGCTGTTGAAAGAATTGGTCAGCCTCCTGTGAATTTCGCTTTCATTGCTTTGGGAAGCGATGGCCGCGGTGAACAGACACTTAAAACAGACCAGGACAATGCCATTGTTTATGAAAATGATTCATCAGAGGATACCCGTGAATACTTTCTCAGCCTTGCTGAACTTGTCAATACCTGGTTAAATGATATCGGCTATGAGTATTGTAAGGGTAAGGTGATGGCCAATAACCCGAAGTGGACACAGCCTGTTTCCAAATGGAAAGATTATTTCGCTGAGTGGGTTGAAAACAGTGACCCTGAGAGTATTCTGGATTCATCCATATTTTTTGATCTCCGGTATGTCTATGGTGAGAAATCGTTAGTTAACGAACTGAAAGATGAGATCAACAGGATCACCGACGCGAAAGCGGTTTTTTATAAACACTTGGCTCATTCGGTGCATCGCACAAAAGCAGTATCTTTTTCTGAAAAACAGGAAACATTAGATTTGAAAAAAGCCATGCTGCCTGTGGTAGGCTTTGCAAGGGTATATGCATTGAAGCACAATATACGGGAAACCAATACTATTTTCAGACTTAAATCAATAATTTCTTTAGGGAAAATAAACCAATCTTTTATTGAAGAAATAATTTACTCTTATGAATACCTTTTGTTTCTCAGGTTTCGACATCAAATGAAAAGTATCTTATCAAACAAAACCCCCGATAATTTGCTCTTGCTCGAAGAACTGAAGGATATTGAAAAAGCAGCGGTTAAATCATCGTTGTTTGTTATTGCCGAATTATATACACAGCTTGGTTTTGATTTTGAAGTGAGAATGTAAAACACAGATCGTGAGCTGCTTGATGTACCAGCTCATTGGGATTAGATTATTGAGTTCGATCTGTCTTCGGTCAAAATACCATTGAATACAGCACACCTGCAACACCCAGTAAGGCCAGCACAAATACGACATTTTTCGGCATAATGCCCTTGTTTTCGGCAGTTTTGCCAAAGATGCCAAACACGAGAGGGTGCACAAGAAATGGCATGGCAAAGACGAATGCGATCAGTGCGGCGGCCTCTGGCCCAAACATGCCACCCTGGATGGCTGCAAAGAGTCCGAAATGAGAAATAGCCGATGAATTAGCCATAACAGCATCACCTAAGCTCATTCCGGATATGCTCAACAGTATTAGTCCTCCAAAAACAGCCACCAACTGCCATCCTAAAGAAAAAAGCATAAGCCCTCGTATCTCAATAGTATCAGTGCCTTTAGCTTTTCTTAGTGTTTTTAATGCAAAGTATGTCAATACCATCCCAACCAGAGCCACTGCAATAGCGTAAGGATACAGAAGTTTTCCTGCAGTAGCACTGGCTGCAAGAATTGAGAATACGAAAATATGCCCGATGAACGGGATATTAATCATGATTGGTGCTCTCACTGCGGCTTCCGGGCCCAGATCCCCAGCTGTACAGGCCCCTGTCAGCCCTGAGTGCGACAATGAACCGGCCATTCCCGGTGCCAGGTTTCGTATGTGATTAGCATTTCCCAATAAGATGAGAATGGCAAGCCCGCCGAACATCCACAATAACTGTCCAAAAAAACCGAACGACAATACTGATGTCATTCCGGAGAGCATGAAAGCATCTGCTATGCGAGAACCGCCTACCATAAAGTTGGCAGCCAGTACTACCGGGATACCGGCAAAAAGCAAGGATCGTATGGTAGGCCCGAACTTCCAGTTGACCATCAGCATGCCAAGGCTGACTGAAAGTATCATAGTGAAGAATATTTCAGGAAGAGCAATGACGGGTTTGATCATTTCAGACAAATGATATGAGATCATTAGCAAGACAAGAATAATGCCGGTTTCAATGATGCCTTTGCGAATATAAACGGCTTTATTTGTGATTTTGGCGCGGTGGTCAATTAGTATTATCGAAGCAACAAGTCCAAGGTAACCAAGTAATGGATAAAAATGATCTATCTCTTCACCTGTATTATATCCAACAAGTACACGTTTAAGCGATTCAATTCCGATCAGTATGAAAAAAGCCCTCACGAGGAACATAAACTGTGTTGCTTTGGTCCCGAGAAACAATTCCTGTGAGGAAGGAACCACAATATCTTTGGCATCAATTTTTTGTTTTAGTGCTATCAATTTGCGGATTTCCTGGCCGCCAACAAAAAACGACGCCATCAGGGCTGTGATGGTGACCCTGCTTGTGATGCCAATAATTGGGAATTCGGGCAGGCCGGGGGTGGCCAGGCCGGTGTTCACAAGGATATATCCCATGATCAGTCCGAAAATCACGATGATCAATATGGGCGAATAGCGTGTGCCGGCTACGAAGGTGCGCGAGATCAGCACCATTGAGATAACCAGCAGCAGCGTCAGCCAGTACTGGTTCAGGATGTGGACACTGGCGAAATGATCTGTAATGAATTCCATATGAAATCAATAAGGTGAACATAAAAACAGGGCAAAAATACAATCTTATGAAATATCTGCGCAAAAAAAACACGTTTGAGCCCATGGATTCGGTGCACATGTGCTCGATGGGATTAGATTATGCCACCGGAACAGCCTTTCCAGGCCTGATCCATACCAGGGTAAATCGCTGTGAAACCACAATGGTTCGGCTTTGCGCAATTAGCCCTTATATTCCATCACCATCATGGTGATGTCATCTGATTGCGGGAAGCCTGCTACATGCTGCTCGATGGCCGATTCCATTTCCGAAATAAGCATGCGTGGATTCTTGTTTTTGTTTTCATTGATGACATTCAGCATCCGCTCATCGCCAAAAAGTTCCGAAGATGCATTTTCGGCTTCATTGACACCGTCGGTGTAACTGAATACTTTGTCGCCGGGCTTTATAGTGAGAGTTCTTTCGGGGTAGGCAAAGGTCTCATTCAACCCAAAAGGGATGGTTCCGGCCGTTTCAAACATGCTGACCTCTCCGTTTTTCCTGATAAGCACCGGTGGATTGTGGCCAGCGTTTATGTAGTTGATTTCACCGTTCCGAAGGTCGATGATTCCCATAAAGAAGGTCACAAACATGCATGATTCGTTGTTCCAGGCCAGCGACGCATTCAGGCTTTGGGCAATCTTTGCAGGTGACTTTTCCTTATCGGCGATAGACCTCAGCAAGGTTCTTGATACGGCCATAAACAGGGAGGCCGGCACGCCTTTGCCGGAAACGTCGCCAATGGCAAAACAAAACCTGTGCTTGTCAATGGCAAAAAAGTCGTAAAGGTCTCCGCCCACTTCGCGTGCCGATTTCAGCATGGCAAAAAGGTCTACCTGCGGCATGTCAGGGAAGGGCGGAAAGGTGTTTGGGATCATCGACAGTTGTATCTCGCGGGCGATGCGCAGTTCACTTTCTATCTTCTCCTTGGCCGCAGTTGTCTCTTTGAGGTTTTCTATATATTCCGACAGCTGGTTTTGCATGTATGAAAAGGCATTGTGCAGCTCCTGCATTTCGTCTTTGGTGCTGATCTCAGGAAGCCTGACGTTGAAGTTGCCTTCCGCAATGCGCATGGTGGAGCGGGTAAACTCTGACAGGGGAGAGGCAAGACGGTTCACATTCTGCACCACGGCCACAATCAGCACGCCCAGTCCGGCAATGATCAGCAGTATCAATATCGTGTTCAGCTGGCGAAGGGAGGCAAACATCTCATTGTTCGGATAAACGACGCCGATCGAATAGCGGCTTCCGGGCAGGTTGGTGTAGTAGATCCAGTTTTTACCCTCCCGCTCAATGTTGTATTCCCTGAAGTTGCTTTTGCCCTCCCTGAGCTCCCTGCCGATCTCCCGGAGTATCGGCTCGCCCCAATCGGATGACGCAGAGAAGATGCTCTCATTCATGATCTGTGACCTGTCGGGATGGGTAAGCGCCACACCGTTGCGCGATATCAGAAAGGCATAGCCTGACTCAAAGATCTGTACATCCGCCACGGTACGGGTCAGAAAATCCATGTCGACATCCACGGTGGCAATGCCGGCAAAACGCCTCTCACCGTCCTGCCTGACGTAAAAAGGCATGGAAAACGTGGACATAATGATGTTCCCGCCTCCTTCATCAAAATAGGGTTCCGACCAATAAGATTCTCTCAGGGTAGCAGGAATCTGGTACCAGTCCATATAAAAGTATTCGTAATCAGTGCTTCCCAGTACCAGTGAGTAGATATCATCACCATCTTTATAGGCATATGGGGCAAAATACCTGCCTTCACCGGGAAAAAAATCAGGCTCAAAGGCGATAATGGCACCATAGACCTCATCGTTATTCCTCAGGATGGTTTCAAGGATCTCAAATAAAGATTCTTTATCGGGAAGTTCAATTTCGATGAGGTTGCCCACGCTCTTCGGGATATGCTCCATCGGGACAAGCACCTGCTCTATGCTTGCTGTGAGGGAACCCGCCACATGGATCGCATTTTCGCGTGCCGCTTCCTTGATGATGTTCCGGTTAAAGTAGGAGTATATGGCCAGAATGAACACCAGCAGGCTTATGGTGATTAAAAGCACCCGGATGATTATGCGGAATGAAAGACTGTTTTTTCTGATCATAGCACAAGATGTTACTTAAGGTTCCAGTACCGGGCGAAAGAATTCTTCATAGGTGAAGGGGCTTCTGATGGCGCTGAAGCGCTCCATGATGCTGATCGCCTTTTGATAATCTTCTTTGTCCAGATGAAATCGCTGCGATGCACTGCCTTCCCGCGCCTGAAGTTCAAGGATCCTGTCGAGCATCCAGCGCTGGTGAGCATAACTGGCCGGGATGTGCGCTTCTCTCATCAGACGCACTACCAGCTCAATCGTATATTCACGGTTTTTAGCGGCGTAGTCCCAGCCTCTGAGGGTGGCTTCAAGAAATGCCTGAAGCTCTTTTTCTTTTGTCTCAAGAGTCTGGGGCAAAACGTACAGACCGTCTTCCGGAATATCATAGTCATAGTCGGCCATAAAGAACATATTGAGTTCCTCATGATTGACACCTGACAGGTAAATCTGTTTGTATTCATTGTACCACATCACCGTCATGCCATCCAGCCCTCCCATTAAAAAGAGGTTTACGGAACTGAGTATCGGCACCCATTCCACCTGCACTTGCCTGTCGGCCATGAGGGAATAGGGGACTTCCTGGAATCCGCTCAGCCACACCCCGATACGCTTGTTGTCGAAGTCTTCAAGTGTTTCTATGCCGCTGTCTTTTTTACTGACAAACATGATGGCCGAATGTTGCGAGAGTTGTCCGATATTGACCAGCTCAATGCCTTCGAACCGATTATTGATAGCTGTTATCAGGAACAGGGAAACCACATCGGCCCGGCCTGTCAGCAGGTATTCGATAGTGTTTACCGTCACCGTCGGATGTATGATCTCCACGTTAATGCCGGCTTCATCGTAAAAGCCCTGGTCGTAAGCCACGTAATAGCCGGCAAATTGTGCCTGGGGCAGCCATTGCGCACCGTACACCAGTGTGGGCTTATCCGCAAGCCCGGCATTCGCAAACAACAACAGAAAACCAGAGAGAAAAGCAGCCTTGAAATAAGCCCTCATCATTTTTAGATAGTGCATCACTGTATTTTTTTTGTCATCACCAGGTGGTTTTTGCCACCCTTTTCATAATAGCTTATGTCATCCATGGTTTTTCGGATAAGAAAGATGCCCAGTCCCCCGATGGGCCGGTCTTCCACTGCAAGACCTGTGTCCGGGTCTTCCTGCGCAGTCGGGTCAAAGAACTGACCATCATCAATAAGCGTTATCATCACCTCCTGGCCTTTCTTTTCCAGTAAAAGTTCAATCTCACGCTTGCCTTTGTCGTTGTAGCCGTACTGAACGATATTTGTGAATGCTTCTTCAAGCACCAGGTTGAGCGACATGGTTAGTGGCATGGACAGACTCCAGGCCTCTGCGCATTTTTCCAGGAAACTGCTGATGCGCCGTAACTCCTCAATGTTGTTTTCCAGGGTGATAGATCGTTTATTGTCCATGTTTCCGTTATAAGCAATTGTCAACATTGTAATATCATCTGACTGGGGAAATCCTGCAACGTGCCGGATGACGGCATCTTCCACTGCCTTGATCAGTTTGCGGGGATCCAGTTCTTTATGTTTGCTGACTACCTGCAGCATGTTATCATCTCCAAACAATTGTGCCTGGGCGTTTTCAGCTTCATTTACCCCGTCGGTGTAAGCAAATATCTTATCACCGGCCTCCATCCGGAGCTGTTGTTCTTTGTATACATAGTCCGCCACCAGGCCGAGAGGGATGCTGCCACCGCTCTCCAGGCTTTTCAGTTCATCATCTTTTGTGATCAGCACAGGCGGGTTATGACCGGCATTGACATACCGTACCTCCCCTGATGTAAGGTCAAGGACTCCCATGAAAAAGGTGACGAACATACAGGATTCGTTGTTCATCGCCAATGACTTGTTGAGGGTATTCGTGATTTCGGCCGCTGAAATGGTCTTGTCGGCTATTGACCTTAACAGGGTCCGTGTAACGGCCATAAATAACGATGCGGGCACTCCTTTACCGGACACATCGCCGATGGCAAAGCAAAATTTATCGTTGTCCATGATGAAGAAGTCATAGAGGTCGCCACCTACCTCCCTGGCAGAGTTCAGCGTGGCAAACAGGTCAACCTGGGGCGTGTCCGGAAACGGAGGGAAGCTGTGCGGGATCATTGACATCTGTATCTGATGAGCGATACGCAACTCGCTTTCGATCTTTTCTTTGGCGGAGGTAGTTTCTTTCAGGTTTTCAACGTATTGTGCCAGCTGTTGCTGCATATGCGAAAATGCCCCGTGCAGTTCATGCATTTCGTCTTTGCTTCTGATGTCGGGAAGTGTAACGTTAAAGTCACCTTCTGCAATAAGGTGCGCAGATTCAGCAAACTGCCCGAGCGGCGACGTGATGCGTTTTATGTTTTGCACGGTCAGCAGTCCCAGGATAAGAAGCCCTCCGACGACCAGGACAATCATCAGGGTATTCATTTGCTGCAGAGGACCGAACATTTCTCTTTCGGGATACACTACTCCAATAGACCATCTGGAGCTTGGCAAAGAGGTGTGGTACATGTAAAGGTGGTAGTCATCGCCACGGTTGTACTTCCTGAAATCCGTCCTGCCGGCTATTATATCGCGTCCTATCTCGCGCAGCATGGGCGCATTCCATTCTTCCGCGCTTGAAAACACACTTTCATTGACAATCTGTGTTCTGACGGGATGCGCAAGCGCAACACCGTTGCGGGATACCATAAAGGCATAACCGGTGTCAAAAATCCGGGCTTCAGATACGATTTCAGTAAGCCAGTCAAGACTTACGTCAATGGTTACCACACCTGAAAACACGTCCCTGCCATCCTTTTCCCGATAAAACGGAAAGGAATAGGAGGCCATCAATACCCTGTGGTCGATTTCGCTGTAATAGGGTTCCGACCAGTAGGGCTTTTCCAGGACACGCGGTATCTGGTACCAGTCACGCAAAAAATATTCGTAATCGATAAATCCGCGCACCAGGCTGTCCTTGTCAACAATGCAGCGGAAGGTATAGGGTGCGTAAAGCCTGCCTTTCCCCGGAACATGGTATGGTTCAAAAGAGATGGCGACCCCGAAAATGTTTTTATTCTGCGCCAGTATTTTTTCAAGCATCACCGGTATGGAATCCTCGTGTAACAGGTGCAGGTTAAGTGCGCTGCCCAGGGTCATGGGGATTTTTTCAAGGCCAACCAGCTCTTTATTCACACGCCCGGCAAGATTTTCGGCCAGTTGCACTGCATTCTCACGGGCATTTTCTCTTACGATCTTTCTCGAAAACAAGTAATATGCCGCTACCGTAAGTACAAACAAAATGCTTGTAATCAGTAATACACGGGTGATGATTCGAAAAGAGAGGCTGTTTTTTTTAATCATCTGACATACTCATTTATTTGAATTAGCGCAAAATATTCCGGTGAAAGTCCTGATGCCCGATCCGGTGTTGCAGGGTGCCATAGTTGAGCAGCATGTTCAAGGCCTTGTCAAAATCTTCTTTCTGAAGATGAGTTGCTACAAAAGGCTCCAGGTCAAGATGATAGGCCTCGATCGTCCTGTCAAGCATCCATCGCTGATGGGTCCGGTTTGAAGGGATGTTAGCCCTGCGCATCAAATTGACGACGAGTTCAACAGTATAATCTTTGTTTTCTGCGGCGTAGTGCCAGCCACGCAGCGTTGCTTCAACAAAGGCTTTCAGAAGATCTCTTTTTTGATGAAGGGTTGCTTCCATGACATACAGTCCGTCTTCGGGCACACCGTATCCATAATCCGACATAAAAAAGGTATGCAGCTCATCTTTGTTGATACCGCTGAGATATAGGTGATAATATTCGTTGTGATACATCACCGTCATTACATCAACACCACCCATGAGAAACAGGTTGACCGATCTCAGCACGGGCATCCATTCAACCTGTATGCCGTGGTCAGCGAGCAAGGATTTCGGGATCTCTTCAAAGCCGGTCATAAAAACACCCGCCCGTTTTCCTTCAAAATCCTCGAGCCGGGCTATGTTGCTTTCCGTGCGACTTACGAACAAGATGGACGATTGCTGCACGAACTGTGCGATATTGACAGGTTTGGCTCCGCTGGCATAAGCTTTTAAGGCGTTCACGAGAAAAAGAGAAGCGACGTCAGCTTCTCCGCTGAGCAGGTAGTCGAGCGAATTTTTTGTGTAGGTGGGATAGCGAAACTCCACGGAGATGCCGGCTTCTTCATAAAAGCCACGGTCTTGTGCCACATAGTAGCCTGCAAATTGTGCCTGGGGCATCCATTGGGCAGCAAACACCAGCTTGCTGGTTTCTCCGGCCAGCAAGGTGCCGGAAGAAATCAACGAAACCAGCAGGATTATGTTGAGTGTGGCTCGCATCATGCTGTTATTCTGCTGTTGCCTGCTCAGGGTCGGTATGGATGGAGAAAATGCCGGAAAACCCCGAGATGTCAAATATTTCCTTGATTTCCGGCCTCAGGCAGCACAGTTTAAGCATACCGCCTCCGGCCATCATTTTTTTCTGGGCTACCAGAAAAACACGCAGCCCGGAACTGCTGATATACACCAGGTCGCTGCAATCCAGCAGGAGCTTCGATGCGCCCCCCGACAGCACTTCCATGATCTTGTTCTCAAAGTCACCGGCTGTTATGGTATCTACCCTTCCGTTTATTGATACAACGGTATACTTGTTTAATTCCGAAACCTTGATTTCCATGTTTTTTGTTTTTTTAGGTTTGATAGGATGTTTATTGGCAGTTAAAAGTAACAAAATAGTTTAAATATTTGAGATTCTTTTATAACAAACAGCACGTCATTGTCGCCATGCGTTGCTGCAGCCGAAAACAGAGCACATGGTATGCAGGGGTATTACGGCCTTACAACGGAAATGTTGGTTTTTTCCGTACTTTATTCAACCAGGGCGTCGAGGGCATCAACCAGGTAGATGATGGCGGCCATGGCGGCGCTGCCCAGCTGCATTTCGCGCCGGTTCACCTGGTCGAAGGTGTCGGTGGGCGCATGATGCAGATCGAAATACCTTTGTGAGTCGGTAACGAGACCCACCAGTGCCATGTCGAAGTAGTTTTTGAGCGGAGCGATGTCAACACCGCTGCCCCCGGCAAAAAACTCATGGATGCCGTAAGGGACGAAATAATCTTTGAGGTTCTTTATGGCCTGGAGTTTCTGCGGGCTGGTGTCAATGGAGAAGCCTCTTGGCGTAAAGGCGCCCCTGTCTGATTCTATGGCGAAATAATGCTGCTCCTGTCTTTCATGCGCCAGACCGGCATAGACGTTGCCTCCCCGTTGTGAGATTTCTTCATCCATGAACATAACGGCACGGACAGTGCGTTTTGGGCGGATGCCTTCCTCCAGGAATATCCGGAGAACATCAATAGACTGCATGCACCCGGCGCCATCGTCATGTGCTCCCGGACTGTTATCCCATGCATCAAGGTGGCCACCCACGGTGATGATCTGTTCCGGGTATGTGCTTCCCCTGATTTCTCCTATCACATTATAAGACAGGACGTCGGCTTCCTGGTGGCTGGTAGTTCTGATGTACACATGCAACTGATCGTCAAGCCGGAGTTGCCTGCTGAGCTCATCTGCTCCTACGGGGCTCACTGCGAGTGCCGGAATGTTTTTGCCTTCAGGGTTTATGCGCATTACGCCTGTATGGGCATGGTCGTGATAAGCGGTGGTCACCGACCTGACGATTGCGGCAACGGCACCCAGTGCTGCTGCCCTTGCAGGCCCGTGAAAACGCTGATCCACGGCACCTCCGTAAGCCTGAAAAGTGTTGTAATGCCGTTGGTCGACAGGCCTGTTGAAGAAAACGATGCGGCCTTCGAGGTGCTCGCGGCCCAGCTCTTCCAGCTCGTCAAGATGCATCACTTCCACCACCGGGGCAATGAGTCCGTCGGGGCCGGTGCCGGGTGAGCGTCCCAGGGCGGAAACGGTAAGGTTGGTGGTTCCGAACCTTGGTGAGACGATGCGTGTGATCTCAGGATCACCACGCTTCCAGGCCGGCACCATCACCTCCTGGAGGTAAACGCTGTCCAGATCCATGGCAGCCATGATCTGATAGGTGAACTCAACGGCAGCAGCAGCTTCCGGTGTTCCTGATATCCGCCCCTCCGTTGTTTCACACAAAATACGCAGATGCTCATAGGCTACATATGAGTCCAGGGCGTTCATGAAAATCCTGTCAACCACCTCATCGTGTGATGACGCCACGCCAATCTTTCCAACGATCAGCAACAAAAAAACACATAGGGTACGCATAGCATGAAGATTAAAAACCATAGTTATGTCCGAAAAGCAGTTCAATCTGCTCACGGTAAGGGTTGTCAAAGCTGGTAACCGGTCCCTGCCCCAGTTCCTGAAGGATGGCACTTCCTTTTTCCGGGTCAGTAACGAAAGCCACAAACTTTCTGGCCCACTCCGGGTTGGTGGTTTTGTGCGGAATGGTAAGGCCGTACACCATGGCTTCACCAAATTCGGTAGTACGCTCGCCGGGCCGGGTACCAAGCGTCTCCGTCTGTACCTGCCGGTACCAGTCGTTCAGTGCAAAGTTGCCGAGGTTAAGGCTGTCGGGCAATTCAAGGTACTTTAATCCGTGCTGGATAGCAACACTCTTGTACAGAAAAATGTAATCCAGCTGACCTACGTCAAGCAGGGCAATCAGGTCGGTTTCCTTCGGGCGGATGTTTTCGGTGTCTTTGGCCAGCATCTGTGCCGCAAACCCCGGCTTGCCGTACTTTTTTTCTGCCAGTTTAATGGCAAAAACACTTCTGACGCCACACGGATCCTGGTCCGGATTGCTTCTGCCATAAGCGACATCCCGCCGCATCAGGATCTCCATCCAGTTGTCCCGGTTAATCTTGTCGGCAAACCTGGATCGCTCCGTGTAAACAATGGCCAGCTCATTGGTGGCAAAGGGAATATACCACGAGGCATGACCGGGAATAAGCATGTTCTCGATCACCATGTAGTCAGCCGATAAAAATACATCTGCCGGGTTCGCAATATCAATCACCCGCCGTGCGCCCTGCTTGCTGCCCCAGGCCTCCGAAAGTACCATAACCCCGGGATTTTCCGCCATGAATGCCCTGGATATCTCGTGAACAGGCAAAGTCAGACTCCCCGCGTGAATCACATGCAACTGGATTTTGCCGTCGTTATTTTTTTGCGACCACTGGCACGATGCTGACATCAGAACAAGGAGCAGTACCATGTATTTCCGGAAAGATTTTAACATAAACAGGCTCATATATCTGTGTAAAAGATGTGCAAATGTGCAGATGTGCAGATGTAAGGCTATTGTTGATTCGTTTAATCGTTTAATTGTTTAATCGTTTAATTGTTTAATCGTAGGTTTTTCACTTTTCACTTTAAAAATGAAAACCGGATTTCAGAAGCTTGTTTCGAACGCAGTGAGAAATCTGTTAGGAAGTCAGAAGTCAGATTCTCCAGGTTTCCTGAAATTTTTCACTTTTCATTTTTCACTTAATCTGCTTTTGGCCTTTGGCTTTTAGCAAGATAATCTGCCTGAACCTTAATGCCCTGCAGGCAATATGGGTTGCATTCATTGCTTCGTTGCTACCATACCTTTTGCCCTACATGCAAAAGACAGGAGCTGAGTCACCATTTCCCTGCCTGGTGGCCTGCCCTGACGTCATGAATGGGCTTACCCTGAAGCCGGGAACGGATTTATTTCTTTCCAACATCTTTCATCTAATAACTATCTGTTTCAATGTTTATTAGTCGTTTGCGATTTGCAATAATTTAATGGTAAAATTCCAAATCAATATGGTGATAATCGTCGAAAACTGTCTTTGTGTAACTCTGTGAAAACTCTGTGTGCCTCTGTGTAACAAAAAACATCACACAGGGTACCACAGAGAAGACACAGAGTACCACAGAGAAGAAACACCTGTTTCGCCCATGCGGGGAGGCTCACAGAGACCACATTAATTACTGCCTTAATATATTTATT
>JAVIYP010000084.1:0-9494 GCA_031323845.1 Bacteroidales bacterium
TAACGGCCTTCACAACCATTTCATGAAACAAGTCAACAGGCACCCTTGCCATAAGGATACCGTCGGCGGACCGCTGCATCCGCTTGGCGTTTTCTTCCCACCTGAACAGGCGTATTTTACCATCTTTCCCGCGGTATGCCTTCATGCCTTCAAACGCCTCCTGCCCGTAGTGCAGGCAGGTGGCCGCCATATGAATGTTGATCATGTTCGATGACGATACCTCAATTTCGCCCCATGAGCCGTTGCGGTAATAACTCCGTACATTGTAATCGGTCTGGAAATATCCAAAAGGAAGCTTCCCCCATTCTATGTTTTGCATATAAATATATTTTTGGTTATAAAAAGGATTGCTTTGGGGCTAAATTATAATAATATTTTGGATTACAGATGCGATTTCGGCCAATTTGAATTATTCCGGTCTTTTTCGGCCTCCTGAACCGGCCAAAAAGTAACTTTTCGGAAGAAAATGAGCATTTTTGATGCAGCCTATCTGTCAGCATCCAGCTGTTGGCCTGAATGCAGTGTGATGGCGTTCATGAGGTGCATCATCTTGAGCCTCATGGCTGCCGGCGAGCAATTGTAATCGTTGGCAACAATCACAAAAGCAGCAAGGTGTCCGTTACGCATGGTCGTATAACCTGCATACGAGCGGACATTCAGAAGGTAGCCGCTTTTGGCCCTGAGCAAACCTTCTGATACGGTACCCCTGAACTGGTTCACCAGGGATCCGCTGTACCCGGCCAATGGTAAACTGTGCAGCAATACCGGGAACGCCGGGTGCCCGGCTGACGAAGATAATGCCGTCATCATCTGGGCTGTGGTGATGCGGTTTGAAGGAGAAAGCCCGCTGCCGTCGTACAGCATAAGCTGATCATTGTTCATACCCATGCCTGCCCAATGATCTAACAGCACCTCGATGCCGTCATCAAAGGAGGCGCGCTCCCTGCCGGAATGAGAGGCCAGCGTTTTCAGAAGGTTTTCCGCATAACTATTGCTGCTGTTGATGTTTGTCCTGTAGATAATGTCAAACAAGTATGGCGAATGGAGGGTATGTACCGTTGTTCTTTCATCTGAGACCCGCATCCTTGTTGTGTCAAGGGTGCGGTAGGTGGCACTATGACCACCGACGCTTATGTCCTGTTGTTGTAAGAATAACCTGAAGCTTTCAGCCAGATAGGCGGGAGGGTCAGGCAGCGAACCTCTCACCGCGAAATCGCGTGCTCCAAGGGGTATTGTCCCGGTCAACCAGCGTTCGGCAGCAAAAGGTGCTCCGAAAATGTACACCTGATCACCGGAGTTTGCCGGTCCGGTAGTCACTTCATTTATAAAATGCATGGCGGGAACATAAGGTTCTGTTTTGCTGATGTGCGCCGGACTGCCGATGCCTGCTCCTGCATTAAAATATACGGTGTATTCGTTTTCGTGAACGGATAAGCCGCTTGCCCCCGCACCGAAATAATTGCCAATATGCCCCCAAAGCCAGCGAGGCGGGATCATCGTGTTGTCAAAAACACGCTCATCGGCAATGATGCTGCCCGATATTTCTTTTACGCCGAGATCCTTTAATACATCCACCCATTTCCCAAAAACCAGGTCGATGTTCAGGGTGTCATCAAACTGGACAGCCCCCAATGTCGGATCCCCGCTGCCTTTGATGTAAAGGTTTCCCTGAAGGACTCCGCTTCTGTCAATGTTGCCATCATATTGAAGCACGGTTTCGTATTGAAAATCACTGCCGAGCATCATCATCGCAGCTGATGTGGTAAGAATTTTTTGCACGGATGCCTGTAGCAGGGGTTTATGGATGTTATGGCTGAATATTTCTTCCCCGCTCGTGATGTCAGCTATGTGTATAGACCAATTGGCATTGATCAGGGCCGGATCGTTGCGGAACTCGTTAATGGCTGTTTTTAGCGGAGACGGTGGTCCGGACGATGCTGATTGTATTGTTCCAAAAAAGGCCAGGTAACAGAATAGAATACTAAATATGGAGCGCATAACAGGGCTTTAAGTGGGTTTATAAAAAGCGGTTGATTTACTGGCTGTTTTTATCCTGAAGATGTCTGATAGCTTCGGATGCACTGATACGTTCTTCATTAAGAAATGCCACAACAAATGCATCCGGGAAACCTGCCTCCTGTACTTCCCTTTGAATATTAGCCGCAGCCTCCAGAGAGGGTTCATTCCCCACGGTGTATTTGTAGAGCCCTTCATGAAAATACCAGGACACCCGTTCAAGACCACGGAATGCTTCATCATCTACAGCCCTTTTTTCTGATGAAGTCGCAAACTGAACCCTGAAAGAAATGTTGACTTCGCTGTGCGTTTCGGAAGCGTTTGTGGTTTCATGTTCCGTTCCTGTGTGACTGCGCTCACCAGCTTCTGCATTTGCTCCAGTGCCTGATGCACCAGCCGCAGATGTATGGTTAAGGTCTGCATAATGAATGCGTGAGGCAGCCAAAGCATCCTGTTCCTCTTTATACTGCCGGAAGGCTCTGAAAATAGCCGAGGCAATATGGGCTTGTCCCGTTTCAGACATCAGGTATTCTTCTTCGCGGGCATTGCTGATAAAACCGGTTTCTATGAGTATGCCCGGCATGGTGATGTGGTATAGCACGAGGAAGCCTGCCTGCTTCACACCCCTGTCAATGCGCCTGGCCCTTTCCCGGAACTGTTCCTGGACAAGTGCTGCCATTTGGAGGCTTTGATCCAGGTATGCGTTCTGATACAGGGCAAAAATAATATTGGCTTCAGGAGAGTTGGGATCAAAACCATCATAAGTCTCCAGGTAATCATCTTCGTAAAGAATGGATTTGTTTTCTCTCCGGGCCACCTCGAGATTGGCCTGACTTCGGTGCAGACCCATCACGAAGGTTTCCGTTCCCATGGCATTCCGGTTTGTGGCACTGTTGCAATGTAAGGAAATGAAAAGATCGGCATTGTTTTCGTTGGCAATTCGGGCTCGCTCATGAAGAGGGACGAAAACATCAGTTTCTCTCGTAAAGATCACTTCAACATCCTCCAGGTTCTCACGGATGTATTGACCAAGCTTTAGGGCTATGGCCAGCGTAAGGTTTTTTTCCATAGCGCGCCTGCCGATGGCGCCAGGCTCACGTCCCCCATGCCCCGGATCAATAACCACGGTAGTTACGAAACCACGCCTGTCGGCTTTCAGTTCCACCGGCAGACAAATGACGAAAAAGGCAATAACAAAAAACAGCAGAAGGCGTTTCACTTATGATAACGTATTTTTAATTAGTTTTGCCAAGGTCCGGATGCACATGCCCAGGCTTGGAGTTCCTGCAAAATTAACAATATATCGCTTTGTTTACAAACGTAACATCCAGGTTTTTTATTCTTATCTGTGTCGGCATTTTCTGGTCATGTATGATTGCAGCGCAGGAACCGGATACGTTGCTTTTCAACGGTATGGACGAGTTAATCATGCAAAACGATACGCTTGATCCTGAGCCGGAACGATTAAGAGGCTCAGCGGTCATACTGGATGCCATTGTTGAATATTCAGCCCGCGACACCATTTTCCATGACATCAGAAACAGACGCGTTTATATTTATGGTAGCGCAGATCTCAGGTATATCGACATGCACCTGGAGGCTGACTACATTGAAATCGATTTCAATAATAATGAATTATTTGCCAAAGGTTTACCCGATACGGCCGGGGTTATTCGCGGACATCCTGTTTTTACGGAAGGCGTGCAAAGCTTTGAATCGCGCGAGTTAAGGTATAATTTTGAGACCAAACGCGGCCGGACCATCGGTGTGATTACCGAAGAAGCCGACGGCTATGTCCACGGCCATGTAGTTAAGTTGCAGCCCAGCAGGGAAGTGCACGTATCGGAAGGTAAATATACCACCTGCGACCATGCTGAACCCCATTTTCATATAGAATTCAGAAGGGCAAAGATCATCCCGGATGATAAGATAGTATCGAGCTTTGCTTATCTTGTGATCAGAGGGGTGCCCACTCCGCTGTTTGTGCCGTTTGGGTTTTTCCCCAACAAGAGAGGACAGGCATCGGGAATACTCATTCCTTCCTATGGTGAAGCGCGCAACAGGGGTTTTTACCTTGAAAACGGCGGATTCTACTGGGGTATAAATGAATATCTCGATTTATCTATCAGAGGTGATGTGTTCTCCCGGGGGAGCTGGGCGTTAAGGCTCGGCTCCAACTATTCGGTGCGGTATCGCTACAGCGGAAACCTGAACCTGTCGTATGCCATCAACAAGCTGGGTGAGGAGAATTTGCCAGGCTACGAGCGCAGCCGTGATTTTCGCATCCAATGGAGCCACAGCCAGGCACCCCAGGCGCATCCAACCCGCAGTTTCAGGGCCAGCGTCAATGCCGGAAGCAGCCAGGCCAGCAGGTTTAATCCCGTTTCTGACGACGATTACCTCTCCAACACCTTCTCATCAAATGTTTCATACTCCCGGAGATTTGGAGATCGTTATAACTTCTCGGCTAACCTGAGGCACAGCCAGAACACCAACACGCAAATGGTGGACTTAGGCCTGCCTGAAATCTCATTCTCCGCCAACAGGTTTCATCCTTTCAGACGGCAGCAAACCACAGGACCGTCAAGGTGGTATGAAGACATCAGCGTTTCCTACAACATGAATGCACGCAATGAGTTGCGCATCGCTGATACGCTGCTGTTCACCCGGCAAGCACTGCAAGAGTTCAGGAACGGCATCCGGCACGACATTCCTGTTTCCTATTCCACAAGGGTGTTGAATCACTTTAACCTCAGTACCAGCATCAATTACAACGAACGATGGTATTTCAGGACCATCCGCAGAGAGTGGGATGACGACTACATGACGATTGCCGGCACGGATACGATTTTTGGTGCTGTGGTGACCGACACCATACCGGGCTTCAGGGCCGCCAGAGAGTTTAGTGTTTCTTCGGGTTTAAGTACGAGGCTTTACGGGATGATGCAATTCAGGCGGGGGCCTGTGAAGGCCTTGCGCCATGTGCTTACACCCAACCTGGGTTTCAGCATGCGCCCTGATTTCGCCGCTCCTTTCTGGGGCTATTACCGTGAGTATTATGACCCCATCCAGGACAGGACACACAGCTATTCGATTTTTGAAGGCAGCATATACGGAGGTCCTCCCAAAGGGCGCTCGGGTAACCTGAGTTTTTCGCTTGCCAATAACCTGGAAATGAAGGTCAGAAACCGGCGTGACCCCGATGCCGAAGACCGCAAAATCGTGCTGATTGATAATTTCACGGTGTCAACGGGATACGATTTTGCAAGAGACTCAATAAATTTTTCCGACCTGCGCCTGAGTGGCAGAACCCGCCTGTGGGGCAATTTTGACATCTCCTATTCCAGCACCTTTACTCCCTATGTTCGAAATGAACAAGGGCAGTATATCAACCGCTTTCTGTGGGAAACGGACAGGCGTTTGTTAAAGCTTAACAACACCAGCTGGGCTCTTAACTTTAACTACCGTCTGAGTTCGGGAGTCAGGACTGGCGGTGACAGGGGCAGGGCAGACGATGGCCTGCGCCCGGAAGGAGGCAGGCCGCAAGACGCTGACCGTGGTCTGGATATGGGTGAATATGGCAACGGATTGAACGGAATGCCCGACAACGGCCTTCATGAGCTCAGCACAATACCCGGTCCTGACTACACTGTGCCCTGGAACCTTAATATTTCCTATTCATTCAATTACAATGCGCGTTACATGCATGCCATCGGATCAATGGACCGCAATTACATCCAGAACCTCTCGGTAAGAGGCGATGTTTACCTTACTCCAAAATGGCGTATTGGCTTTCGCACAGGATATGATTTTGACAATAAGCAGCTGACCTACACATCTATAGATGTCTACCGCGATCTGCACTGCTGGGAAATGACCTTCAACTGGATACCTATGGGCTTCAGGCAGAGCTATAATTTTACCATTAGGGTGAAGTCCAGTGTGCTGCAAGACCTTAAACTGACCCGGAGAACGCATCATCTCGACAGGGCGTTTCAATAAATAGCTGAAAATGCGGCAGGCTGTTCAGAGCTGACAGGGCACACCAAGTTCCCCGCAAAGGGCTTCAATCTGTTTTTTTACCGCTTCCTTCAGGATAATGCCTTTTTTCTGATTTCTTTGTTCAGCCTCTCTTTCAGGATCTCCGGGAATGAGCACCTTCTTCTGTCCAAGGGCCGGTTTCGCACGTCTGTACGACTGTATCCAATCATCCATGCCGCTCAGGAATTCTGATGCGGGTCTGAAGGCATCCACCCGCATGGCTCCGAAAAAGTGACCGGTGCCTTTTCCGGACAGGTTTTCCTTCAGGGGCAGCCACGCAACTGATGGTGGCACAAAAGGCCCGAAATTGGCCCCGGAAAGTATGGAGGAAAAAACATCGATGATAGCAGCCATGCAATACCCTTTATGACTGCCGAATTTCCTGCTGCTTCCGAGCGGGAGAATGGAACCGCCGCGGGTCAGCACTCCCGGATCAGTACTCACCCTGCCTTTATTGTCCTGGAGAAAGCCCTCTTCGATGGGCAGGCCCTGTTTGTGCAACAGGTCCACTTTACCCCGTGCAATGACGGCCGTTGCAAAATCAGCTACCAGCGGAGGTTCTGTTTTGGCCGGGACCGCCACAGCCAGGGGATTGGTGCCCAGCATCCCCTCTGCTGAAAAGGTTGGTGCTACAAGCGGATTGGCATTCGTGACGCAGAGTCCGATCATACGGTGCGGTAACGCCATCATGGCATAGTATGCCGCTATGCCGAAATGATTGCTGTTACATACGGCAACCCATCCTGTACCTGCATGCTCTGCCTTAGCAATGGCCAGCTCCATCGCCCTGGCCGATACCATCGGCCCAAGTCCGTTATCACCATCAAGAGTCAGGGTAGAAGGGCTCTCATGAATAGTGACGGGCCGGGCACCGGCATTGATCCTGCCGCTCCGCAACATGCGTATGTAATCCGGTAAGCGCAAAAGCCCATGCGAAGGTATGTCACGAAGCTCGGCGGCAACAAGTACGTCAGCCACCATAGCTGCATCAGCAGCCTTAACCTCACATTGCATCAGCAGTGAAACAACCAGTTCCTTTAAAAAAGACGCCTTGTACATATGTTATCCCCAAAAAAATAATAATTAGCCCTGATATTCAAGAAATGTCCCGGTGGCAAAACAAAAAATTGTACGTTTTCAAAAATAATTGAATATTTGCATCTTACCTTAAATTTTTCGATTATTTACATCGGTTTTTAGGGGAATATATCAATATTCTGTTGATAATTTAGAATAAATTATACCTTTGCATAATCATAAATCTTTTCAAGACGAAAATAAATATGAAAACAGTTGTTCAGATTGCTTTGGCTATCGTTATTATTGTATTGGTTTATTTTGTTTACGAGAGCATTATGGAGCCGGTAAGGTTTCGCCAGGAAGTCCAGGTACGGGAACGCGAGATCATCGAACGCCTGAAAGATATCAGGGAAGTACAAAGATCTCACCGTTCACGTTATCAAAGGTTTACAGCTGACCTTGATTCGCTGGTACTGTTTTACCAGCTTGATTCACTGGCGCTTATCAGAGCCATCGGCCACGTGCCTGACACACTCACCGAGAGCGAAGCGGTAAGGCTTGGCATTGTCCAGCGTGATACCCTTTGGGTGGCGGCAAGAGACAGTTTGCTCAGAAACGTGCGTTATTCTATTGAAGATTTACCTTATGTGCCTTACGGACAGGGTAAACGTTTTGAGATGAACTCCGGTTTCATTGAAAGAGGTTTGGTGAAGCTGCCGGTTTTTGAGGCTTCAGTGCAACCTCATATTTACCTTGGCGATATGGATAACTGGCGGGTTTATTATACCCGTGAAGAAGGGTTACGGGTGGGCTCCATGCAGGAAGCTGTTCTTGACGGAAACTGGGAGTAACCACTATTCTTATGCAATATGCCGGTCTCTCTCAGAAATATTGTACGTTTAGGCGATACGTCTGCATATGAACCGGCCCCCGGAAAAATAGTATCCATCGGGCTTATGCCCGATGGATTTCTTTTTGCCCTGCTTGATCAAAAAAAATTCTGCTATATTGCCCTTGAAGAGTATCGCCTCGAGCAGGAAGAAGACGGTGAGACCGCACTTATCAGCCTGATGGATGAATGGCTGCAACAGCACCCTTTGTCAGCCATTCCCTTTGAACAAGTGCATGTCTCTTATTTTTCTCCCCGGCTTGTATTAATACCCGGAGGCCTTTTTGTGGCCGGAAATGAAGAAACATACTACACATTCTGTTCAGAAAAACCGCCGGATACACAACTCGTCAAAGACCATCTGAATGTGTTATCAGCCTTTGGGTTATATGCCGTGCCAGATAGCATTATCAAGTTTCTCAACAGCAATTTCAGGAATTACCGCCTGAAACATTCAGGTTCAAACTTCATTGAAAGCGTGCTGGCAGCCCAGCGCATTGAGTCCTGGCAGGCAGACATCATCATCAATATAAAAAATTCATTCATCGAACTGTTGCTGTTTACCAAACAACAGTTGCAGTACTATAAATCATTTTATCGCAAAAATTTTGATGATGTCCTGTATTATCTCTTTTTGGTGATGGAGCAATCCGGCAGGGATGCTTCAAAGCAGCAACTGCTGATTGTAGGCGAACTGGCTATGGATACACCCGAATTTGAAATGCTCTCCAAATTTTTCCCGAATCCCGGATTTGTCCGGCGTAACGATGCTTTTCTGTACAGCGGAGATTTCGATACCATACCCGCCCATTATTATTACAACCTCCTAAATCTTGTTTCATGCGGATAATCGGAGGAGTTTTGAAAAGAAGGATCATTAAGCCTCCGGCCGGTCTGTTGGTTCGCCCCACGACTGATAAGGCCAAGGAAGGCCTGTTTAACATCCTGGTGAATTATATTGATTTTGAATCCATTAGTGTGCTGGACCTGTTTGCCGGTACCGGCAGCATCGCTTTGGAGTTTGCGTCACGCGGTGCCACTGAAGTCATTGCCGTGGACAATAACATACGTTGCGTAAGCTTCCTCCGTGATGTCGTAATAAAACACGAAATAAACAATATGAATGTGGTGAGAGCAGATGCCTTGAAGTTTATTAAAACCAGCACCAGGCAATTTGACGTGGTGTTCTGCGATCCTCCGTATCATCTGCAAGAACTGGAATCGATTCCTGAACGAATTTTTCAGGCAGGCCTGCTCCGGCCCGGAGCTATGCTGATAATGGAACATCCGGGAACTGTAAGCTTCGAAAGGCATCCGGAATTCATCTTTAAAAGAAACTACAGCAAGGTGCATTTCTCCTTTTTCGAAGTGTAAGCGAAATTCGTGCTTTTTGTTTATATTTACTGAAAATCTTATGCTGATGTACTTATGAAACGCCCATGTTGAAAATCCCGACCATTCGGGAACAGGATTTTTTGACACACAGGAGGATGATTATAAAAGCCCGAAGGAAGAAAGAAAGGTCGGA
>JAVIYP010000085.1:0-8638 GCA_031323845.1 Bacteroidales bacterium
GGCCAGCCGGGTGCCCGGCATGGACGGCGACTACGAAGTGCCGGAACACCCCGCACTCACCCTGAAGCCCGACGAGAACGGCAAAAACCCGGAGCGGATCATCGAATACCTGGAAAAAGCAGGCGTGTTTCCGCTGAAGTGAACAGGGCGGGCGCCAAACACATACCCTTTTGAGCCTTCGAGAAAAGACCATATCCGGAGTCATGTGGAGCGCAGCGGACAGCTTTGCCAGCCAGGCTGTGAACTTCGTGGTAATGGTCGTGCTGGCAAGAATACTGATGCCCAGGGAGTTCGGGCTGATGGGCATGACCGCCATCTTTATCGCCATCTCCGCTACATTCGTCAACAGCGGACTCGCGAGCGCCCTTATAAGAAAGAAAGACTGCAGCCAGGCGGACTACGCCACCGTGTTCTACTATAACCTGGGAATGGGTGTCCTGTTCTATGCCATCCTCTTCCTTTCTGCCGGTGCCATTGCCGGCTTTTTTGACGAACCCCTGGTTAAGCCTATGGTCCGGGTGCTGGGCCTCGACCTCATCATCAGGTCGCTGAGCATCATACAAAACACCAGGCTGGTGAAGCGCATTGACTTCAGGCAGCTTGCTAAAGTCAGCGTCACCGCCAGCGTGCTCTCGGGCGCCATCGGCATCCTGATGGCTCTTCAGGGTTATGGCGTGTGGAGCCTCGTGGCGCGGATGGTGGCTGCCGCCGCGTTCACCACCGCACTGCTCTGGCTGTGGAACCGCTGGTGGCCGTCAGCAGGCTTCAGCCGCGAGTCTTTTAAAGAGCTCTTTGGCTTCGGAAGCAAACTGCTCGCAAGCTCACTGCTCGACACCGTTGCAAAAAACATTTACCAGCTGGTGATAGGCCGCTTCTACGCAGCCCAGGACCTGGGGTTCTACACCCAGGCAAAGATGTTCAAGGATGTGCCCGCTGTGAAAATCTCGCAGGTCACCGGAAGGGTAACCTACCCGGTGCTTTCGGAGATACGCGACGAACCCGAAAGGCTTAAAAAAGGTTACCGCCACGTCATCAGCATCACCACCTTCCTGAGCTTCTCGGTGATGGCCCTGATGGCGGCAACAGCCGAACCCCTCATCATCACGCTGATCGGAGAAAAATGGCGCACCTCCATTCTGTATCTTCAAATGCTGTGCTTTGTCGGGATGATGTACCCCCTGCACGCAACAAACCTGAACATGCTCAAGGTGCAGGGACGCTCCGATCTCTTTCTGAAACTGGAGCTCATCAAAAAGCTGCTGATCGTGCCCGCCGTACTGACCGGGATCTTTTACGGAATCGTTCCCATGATCGGCGTTATGATGATCAACAACGTAATCGCTTACTTTTTGAATTCGTCCTGGTCGGGAAGGCTGGTCAGCTACCCGGTGGCTGAACAGCTGCGTGACGTGTACCCCGCCTTCCTGGTGGCCGTTATTGCAGGCGCGGCCGTTTACCTGGCAGCCGGCCTGATGCCTTTCGGCTATACCGGTCTGCTGATCGCACAGCTGCTCCTTGGAGGTCTGCTGATCGTACTCATCAGCGAAGGGCTGCGGCTGTCATCCTACCTTCAGGTCAAGGAAATCGCCGCATCCAAAATCAAATCCTTAATAAACAGAAAATCAACATCCTGATACAACCCCCAACGAAGCCAAAAAGCCTCAATAAATTAACACTTAAACGAATAAACGATTCAACAATAGTTTTCCGATTTCTCTTTCTTCCTTCGAGCTTCCAAGCAGGTTTCTCACTGCGCTCGAAATAAACTTCGAGCTAATTCGAAACCAATCCTTCACAAAGAAAAAACCAACAAATAAACGATTAAACAATTCAACGATTCAACGATTCAACAATTAAACGATTAAACAATTCAACGATTCAACAATATCTTCACATCTGCACATCTGCACATCACCTCAGCATCTTAGACATAAAAGCAAAACCCAAACAATCACACACATACGTAAACACTAACCGATGAGGAAGCCCATTTATGTGACCCGGCCTGCGCTGCCGCCACTGGAAGAATATACGGAGTTGCTTGAACAGATATGGGATAAGCGCATCCTGACGAACAACGGCCCCATGCACAAGCAGCTGGAGGAGGAGCTGGCGTCATACCTTGGCGTGAACTATGTTTCGCTGTTTGCCAACGGAACGCTGGCGCAAATCACCGCGCTGCAGGCGCTGCGCATCAGCGGGGAGGTGATCACCACGCCTTACAGCTTTGTGGCCAGCACCCATTCGCTTTGGTGGAACAACATCAAGCCGGTGTTTTCCGACATCGAGGGCGCCTACTGCAACCTCGATCCCGAAAAGATAGAGGCGGCCATAACGCCGCACACCACCGCCATAATGCCGGTGCACGTTTACGGAAACCCGTGCAGCGTGGAGCGCATCAGGGACATTGCAAATGTTTACGGACTGAAGGTGATCTACGACGCATGTCATACTTTTGATGTCAGGATAAACGGCGAGCCTGTGCTGAACTACGGCGACCTGTCGGTGATGAGCTTTCATGCCACCAAGGTGTTTAACACGTTTGAGGGCGGCGCCATCATCTGTCACGACGAACATATGAAGAAGCGCATAGACTTCCTCAAGAACTTCGGTTTTGCCGGTGAAACCACTGTTGTGGCGCACGGCATCAACGCAAAGATGAACGAGATGCAGGCAGCCCTGGGTTTGTTGCAGCTGAAGCGCATCAAAGAAAACATTGAAAAGCGCCGCCAGGTTTGTGAGCAGTACAGGGAACGGCTCACTGGCACCGGGGGGGTGAGTTTTTTATCGGACATCGAAGGCGTGCAGCATTGTTATTCCTATTTTCCCGTGTTCATTGACGCCAGCCTTTACGGTATGAGCCGGAACGACCTTTACGACAAGCTTAAGGAGCAGGGCATTTATGGCAGGCGGTACTTCTATCCGCTCATCAGCCAGTTCCCGGCCTACCGCGGCCATGAGTCGGCCTTGCCCGGAAAGCTTCCGGTGGCGGAGAAAAAAACGGAGCAGGTGATCTGCCTGCCCCTGTACCCCGAACTGGAGCCCGAAGCTGTTGATCACATCTGCAGCATCATCAGCAAAAACCGGCGTCAGTAGCACGCTTCCGGGAGGCGCTTAAACAAATCACTTATGAAACATCAGCAATACAATCCGGGCTTCGCCTTTGTCAGGGAGCCCGGGGAGTTCAACAAATTCACCGAAAGGGAGGTGCTGCAATACTGCCTTGGTGCAACGCTTTACATGCCCGGCACCAGGGAGGTCGTTGACAAAATTTTAAACAGGGGGCTCGCTGAGCTGGCATCCATGGTGATGTGTTTTGAAGATGCCATCATGGAGGAAGAGCTGGGGGTAGCGGAGAGCAATGTGCTGCAGCACCTGAAAAGATTGTCGGATGCCCTGGAGCAGGGAAGAATCACACACGATGAGATCCCGCTGACTTTTCTAAGGGTACGCACCACGGAGCAGTTCCGCCGTTTTGCTGAAAAGCTTACCCCGGAGCTGGCGGCGGTGCTTTCGGGCTTTGTATTTCCCAAGTTCTACAGCTACAATGCATCCGAATACCTCGGGCTGCTGGAGCAGCTGAACCGGGCCCTGGGCCACAGGCTCTACGGCATGCCCATACTGGAAGGCCATGCCATTGCCATGGTCGAAACGCGCATGCAGGAGCTGATCGGGCTGAGAGACATTCTAAAACCTTACAAAGAGCTCATCCTGAACATCCGCGTTGGCGGCACCGACTTTTCCTCGCTGTTCGGCGTGCGCCGGGGCATCAATTACTCCATTTATGACATCCTGACCGTCAGGGACTGCATTTCCGACATCCTCAATGTTTTCGGAAGGGTAGAAGAAGATTATGTCGTTTCGGGGCCGGTGTGGGAGTACTTCCTGGCACACAAAAAGGATGACCTTAGCCGGCTGCTCGAGCAGAACATTCACCGGTCGCTCATGTCCAGAAATCCCATCCTGAACGATGCCATTGACGGCTTGCTCAGGGAGGTGATGCTCGACAGGGCAAACGGCTTTATCGGCAAAACCATCATTCATCCTTCACATGCCCGCTTTGTAAATGCGATGCAGGCGGCAACGCGCGAAGAATACGAAGACGCCCTCCAGATACTGGAAGGCGCCGGGGGCGTTGTGAAAAGCTCGCGGGCGAACAAGATGAACGAAAGGAACCCCCACAGAAGCTGGGCGAAAAGGATTGTCAGCACGGCACACGTCTATGGCGTGGTTGAAAACGAAGCTTCCTATATCGAGCTGATACGGGCATAGCGCACATCGCACAGGCGAAACACAACAAGCCTTCTTGAAACGCAAACAGATAAATAAAGCGCTAAAGGTACTGGTGACGGCCGTCACTCTTTTCCTGGTGATCAGGATGATCGACCCGGTGCACCTCAGGCAAAACATCGTGCTGGTGCCCTGGTGGTTTTATGTTGTGGCCATCAGCCTGACGTTCTTTCGCACCTGGATGCTGTCGGTCAGATGGCGGTTGCTGAACTCCGACCTGTCGGGACAGATCTCGGGCTGGCAGTATTTTCGCTTCTCGGTGATCGCGAGGCTGTACGACTTCATCATGCCGGGGGCCCTTGGGGGCGACATCATCAAGGGAGGCTACGTGTGGCATCACGTCAAGGAAAAAAAGGGCGAAAACATCATCTCCATGCTTGTTGACAGGCTCGTGGGCCTGGTGTCCATGCTTTCGATAGGATTCATTGCCCTGCTTTTTGCCCGCGAACGCCTGAACATTGACACGGTCAGCATCGTCGCCGTCACCGCTGCGCTTGTTGTCGTTATCTTCCTCCTGGAGCGCAAGGATTTTTTTCTGAAGGAAATAAAAAGCATAAAGCGGCAGGGGCGCATCCCTGCCTTTATCGGCAAGACAGCCGACACCCTGGAGACCAGCCTGAGTTTTTACAGGAAGAACAGGAGGCGGGTATTCCTGGCCTTCTGTATCGCCTTGCCGGTGAACATCATTCCCTTTTTGTTCTACTTTCTGAAAGTGTTTCTGCTGCAGATCGACATCTCGCTGATACACGTCGTGTTTGTGCTGGCCATCGCTTCACTGATTTCCGCATTGCCCATAAGCCTTGGCGGCCACGGCGTAAGGGAGCTGTCGCTGGTGTATCTGTTCGGCCTGTTCGGCGTCACCACGGACCAGGTGATCACCCTGGTGGCCGTCAGCTACCTGCAAAAAATAATTTTTGCCGCAACAGCACTGCTCTTCCTCGTCGATATGGAAAAAATCATACGTAAATTCGTCAAACCAATAAGCACAAGCTAATGAATGTGGATGTAAGTATCGTTGTTCCCGTTTATTATAATGAAGGCTCGCTGGAGCCGCTGGTGTCGGCCATCAAAAATGAAGTCATCAGTAAAAATGCCGGCAGAAGTTTTGAGATCGTTTTTGTGGATGACGGCTCGGGCGACAACTCCTTTCTTAAGCTGATGGAGCTGCGTGAGCAAAACCAGGGGCTGATAAAAGTCGTTAAACTGTCGCGCAACTTTGGCCAGGTCAATGCCATCAGGGCGGGCCTGCACCACAGCAAAGGCAAGGCTACGGTAATTATGAGCGCCGACCTCCAGGATCCGCCCGGACTGATCAACGACATGATACATCACCACTTCAACGAAGGCCACGCCGTGGTTATCTGTGCCCGTGAAAGCCGGGAAGAAAGCCAATACCGGGTGCTGACCTCCAGGTTCTACTTCTGGCTTCTTAAAAAACTGGCCTTCAAAGACATGCCTCCGGGAGGTTTCGACTATTATCTTATTAACGACAAAGTCAGAGACCTTATCAACAAATACGAAGACAGGGGCACCGGCATCAAAACACTCATCTTCTATGCCGGCTTCAAACCCAAGTTTATCTATTATACCCGCCTAAAACGCCGCCACGGAAAGTCAACCTACAACTTCAGCAAGAAGTTCAACCAGATGGTCAGGCTGGTCATGTCCTATTCTTTCCTTCCCATACGCATCATTTCGCTCATCGGCGCGATAACGGCGCTGGTAGGCTTTGTGTGGGCTGCCATTTCATTGTACTACATCATCTTTGTAGGTATGGCTTACAGGGGCACAAGGGTGATTTTTGTGTTGATACTGACGCTGTCGGGGCTTCAGATCCTCATGACGGGGATCCTCGGCGAATATCTCTGGAGGGCGTTCGATCAGATCCGGAACAGGCCCAAGTATATTATTGATGAAATCTACGAATAGTCTATGTTTGAAATGTCGCATCAGCGGTTAAGCTTTTTGATCTTTTTCCTGGCCTTAGTGTCGGGCTTTCTTTATAATCATCAATATTTCATAAACGGGACCCATGTTCCGGTGAGGATACACGATCACCTTGAGCAGGCGCCCATGGCCCGCACGCACATTTATCATGAGTCGAACTTTTTCTGGCGCAACGGCGAGAGTTCCCCGCGCCTGCTTGACGGCAACTACTTTGAGCCCACGGGGCCGCGTTTTGCCATGCAAAACTTCGCCTATTACTATTTGGATGCCTTCACCGCCTATCTCGTCACCGACACCCTGGCCCGCATCCTGGCCTTCGTGGGGATGTTCCTGTGGCTAAGAAGGCTCTTTAAAAAAGACAACCGGCTGATGCTGGTCGCCATGGCCATTTCTGCCATCTACTCCTTTCTTCCCTTCTATCACCCGCACATCTTTACCATTACCCTGCTGCCCATAACCGCCTGGCTTTTTATGGTGTTTTATGCCGGCGACGGAAAAGCAAGGCACTGGGTCATCCTGCTGGTGCTGCCCTTTTTCACGGCATACTTTTTTGCGCCCTTCTTTCTGCTCACCATCATTTTCCTGGTTTACCTGTTTTATTTCCTGAAAACAAAAAAGATACACAGGCAGTTCCTTCTTGCTTTTGTTCTGTTGAACCTGGTTTATATGCTCACAGAATACCGCTTCTTTTATGTCGCCTTTTTTTCTGATGAGATCACACACAGGGTTGTGCGGCAAGAGGTTAGCTACGGCCTTGTTGAATCGCTGAGCAATGCTTTCAAGAATTTTGAATTCGGACACCACCACGTCCCGACGCTGCACCGGGTTAACTACTCCATTGCCCTGGTATTGGTGGCCATACAGTTCATTTTCTTCCGTCTGCGCGGAGAAGCGCTAGGTTTTTACAGGGAAAACAAACGACTGCTGGTCCTGTTTTTCCTGACGCTGAATCTGACAGCGCTGGTGTCGTTGTTTTTCGGCATCGCCGACTGGAACGTGTTCAAAAACATACACGAAAGCATCCCCGTGGTGGGCATGATAAACATCAAACGCTTCCACTGGCTGCATCCGCTGCTCTGGTACACGGTATGGGCATTGCTCGTTGCCGTGGTGTACGGCATCCTTCTGAAAAAGAAGCGCGCCTACGCCCTGGCCTTCCTGGTGCTCTTTACCTTCTTTCACACCCGCTTCCTCTTTGACAATGCAGCCTGGAGCGGCAATCCCAGCATCACACATGGAAACCAGACCTACAGAAACCTGCCGACGCTTGAACAGTTTTTTGCCCCAAGGCAGTTTGAACAGATCAGGGACTTCATCGGGAAGCCCCAGGATGAATACCGCGTGGTGTCGCTCGGCCTGCACCCCTCCATTGCCCTCTACAACGGGTTTTATTGTCTTGACGGCTACCGGTCCAACTTTTACTTTTCCTACCATCAGCAGTTCCGGGAGATCATTGCCCCGGCACTGGAAAAAAACGAAGAGCTTCGCATCTATTATGACAACCGGGGCAACCGCTGCTATCTTGTTGATGATGAGCTTAACCAGAGCTTTTTCCATTGGCGGAACCACGAGTTTACCGACCGGTCAATCAGAAACCTGACCGTCAACATTGACAAGCTGTACGATATGGGTGGGCGGTATATCATTTCCGCCGTCAGGATCAGGGAGCCCGGACTGTGGCTCCGGCCTCTGAACGTGTTTGAGCAGGATCCTCCCGAGCACACCAACTGGACGATTTACCTGTATGAGGTGGTGCCACTGCACCTGTATCCCGGGCTGAAAAAAGAAAGGGAGAGGGAAATCAAATCAGAGCGTCGGGCCCTGCAAAATTTTTAAACAATTCGATGGGAGGCTTCAGCCTTACATTCATAAAACCTTGCCTATGACAAACATCAGCGGCCTGTTCGTTGAGCGGCTTATGCGGGTGGGCCGGTGTGCCCCGGGCGATCCTGCTATGGAGCGGGCCAAACAGTGTCTTCTTGATTACCTGGGTGTTGCCCTGGCGGGAGCTGCCGCACTGAAAGAAAAGAACACGCTGCTCGCGGAGCACCTGTCCGCGTCGCAGGGTTCTGTTCCCCTTGTTGGACTGAACAGTAAGGCTGACGTCGTTACGGCGGCCCTTATCAATGGCATCAGCGCACATTACCTGGAGCTCGACGACGGCAGCCGTTATGGGATGGCTCACCCGGGGGCGCCTGTGATTTCGGCCCTGCTGCCTTTGCTGTATTCGGAACAGCTGAGCGGCTTATCGCTTGTGCGGGGCATCCTGGTGGGGTACGAAGCCTGCTTGCTGCTTGCTGAGGCGCTGCAGCCCGATCTTAAACAGCGGGGATACCACGCCACGGGCGTGTGCGGGACTGTCGGTGCGGCGATGGGCGCCGCCTTTGCGCTCGACCTTCCT
>JAVIYP010000086.1:0-8390 GCA_031323845.1 Bacteroidales bacterium
AACTTCAGGGTCGTGCGGATCGTTGTCCATCCAGGCCGGACCACGGAAATAGAAAGTAACGAAATCCTTGTCTTCGTAAATGTTGATGTTATCCACCTGCCATCTGCGGGGGGCGTTGGTGCTATAGTACTGAAATGCCAGCCAAACTGATGTGCCTTCAATTCCGTTAAGATCAATTACGCCCGATGATCCCCATTCCTGATCTGATGCCGGCTTGTCGAAGGGCAATTCGGTCCAGGATGCTGATGCAGGAGAGCCAACCCCCGCGTAATTGGTTGAATAATAAAGCTTAAGATAGTTGTCGGCATCATCGTTTCCAAACCGCCACCAGGTATCAAAGGTCATGTTGACTTCATCGTAAACATCCATGTTGATGCCAGGCAGGATCAGCCAGTGGTTTTCTGGGTTCTCTCCCTGGAATCCATTAGCCAGCGCATATCCGCCCGCATCATGTACCCACGGTTTTACCCCTGCTACGGTGTAAACATACATGTCGCCCAGGTCATCGGCGAATTCCTCGAGATAGGGTAGCGTAGTGGCTACCGGATCCGGATAGGTTGTTTTATTGACTGTTACGCCTAACGAATATTCTGCTCCATCGAAAGACCAGATCCTGTAATGGTATGTTGTGTTTGGGTTGAGGTCTTCGTGAGCATAAGACGTATTGTCGCCGAAATACAACACCGTTCCGCCTCCGGTGATTGTTTCCCCCGGTGTTTGGGTATCCGGAGTCGCTCCAAAGGTGCCGTCACTGCTCCAGGCAAGAAGCACATCATCATTTGCGGCGTTCAAATCCCAGCTTAAAATGATGTTGTGGTCACCGGAATCATATTCGGCGATTGCTGCAAAGCTTGTGGGGTTATCCACATCGGCCTCAAGATATTCATAGATGATAATATCGTGAACCCTAATAGGGTGACTTGCGTTGGTCAACCTAAAAATTGTAGGTGCGTCTAAATCAACATCTGTAATAAAGTTTATTACCGTTGTGCCTATGCCGGAATAAGTGGCCACAGACACCCAAGCTTCACCATCATATCTTTGCAGAACGACACTCCTTCCAGCCCCAAAAGCGGAAATATTGAATTCGATCTGAGAAACATTGGGCACTTCCGGTAATTCTAAAATACTTGGCACAGTTGCTCTCATTTGCACCCAGCCGGTATTGCCGTCATGAGTGCTTGTTGGACTAACATTGCAGTCAGTCATAGTGACAGTTCCAGTGGATTCACCAACATTAATTGTTTGCGTCCAATTACCGTAAGCTCTGCTTGTCCATGCCTGAATATTCTCGTCAATCCATTTCTCTTGCCCCCATCCCGCATTAGCGGTGAAAAGCATCAATCCTGCCACAAGGGCGAGCGTTGTGTAAAAAGTACATTTTTTCATAGCGTTTATGTTTACATCATTAGGTTACCTATAATCTGGTTGTTTTGCTGACGGCGGAGCCCTGAAACCCGCCGGTGCTGAGACCGTGGCCGGTGGACGTGTCCTTTTGGCAACAACAGCCTTTTGTGCAGGGTATCCTGAGCACTGACATCCCACTACAAAGATAAAAACAAATACAGTCGCTGCTACTAGCTCCCTGTTAACGGTTAAAAATTAATGTTTTTGTAACATTGAAGTTCTGTTATGCTTCGCTTTCGCTAAGACAGCACAGGCTGTATGCTGCCGGTCTTAGTTGGCTATGATGCTGGTTTGCGGTATGCTGCCGCCGGTTTTGTAATAGATGCCGGCGCCGCTGCCGCGATAGCTGAAAATCCTGAAGTAGTAGGTCTGGCCGGGTGTAAGTCCGCCAAACGTAGCGCTGCCGGTGCCGTAATCAACGTTTTTGTTGTAGAAGTCGTTGGCCACCGGGACGCCGTTTACCGGGTTTTCGATGTGATCGAAGCCCGTATCGCTCATACGCACCAGGTAACCGTCGGGCAACACAGGCCCTTCGGCGTCTGTCCAGCTTAAGGTGATGTTGGTGGCCGAGAATGCGGTTACGTGGCTGACCGGTTCGCTGGCCAGTCCGTCGCCCCAGATGTAGTTCACAAACTCGGGATGGTCAATGAAAGGATTCCGGTTTCCCTGGATGGCATATACGGCATTGTTGCGGTCAATTTCTTTTTGTGAAACCGGATCCTGCTCGTGCCATTCCATCATGAGGTCAACGTACCACTCCTTGAGTGCGGGGTGGCTGGACCCGTCAAGGATCAGGTCGCCAAAGGTCGAATTGCCCGGCCAGCCGGCAACCTGATCGTAATAGCGGGTGACCATATAAAACATGGTGCGGGCCAGGTCGCCCTTGTATTCGTCAATGGGCTCGAAAACGGTGCCTGTGTATCCCGGAGCGGTGTTTGGCCCCAGCTTCCCACCGTTCATGGTGGTAGTTACGGGGTTGCTTACCGTGCCAAAAGGATAATACGACCGCAAGGCGTTTACCCAGGCGTCGGTGGGGTATACGTGAAAAAGGTCGGTGTGCATGGGTTCAAGCTCATTTCCTCCGGGGCCGTACCAGCTGCGCGGAAAGGAATGTTCGCGGTTGTAGCACTCGTTTTCATTGTCTACTGTGGCCGTGGCGCACTGATCAACCGAAAAGGTGTATTCGTAGGGCGGGTTTCCGGGAAGGTCAGAATACATGTCCCACACCTTGCCGTTGGGCTTGGCGTCCGTGCTTTGGAAGTGTGTCCAGATAGACCAGTAGGTGACTACGGTATGGTCTTTTATGATATGATGCAGGGCTTCCTGCAGGGCTTCACCGTCAAGGTTTTGGGCATCATCGTAATAACCGGCGGGAGGCTGGGAAAACAGCAGTGAAGGGATCAGCAGTAAAAGCATCAAGGCTTTGGCCGCAGTCGTTGAACCGGGAAACTTCAGGATATTGGACATAAAAAATCTTTTGTTGTTTAGGGCTCCCTCCGCGCCAAAACCGCGCCGGCAAGGTAGGCCGTGAGGCGGTTGCTGCTCTGCTGCCGGCGGCCGTTTGCGGCCGGGGGGCGTCAAATGTACAAAAGATTGACGGGTTGACCAAGTTTTCGCGCGCTGAGAGAGTCCTGGTTGGCGATGGGATTTCTCCGCCGCTGCGCAGCGAAGGGGTTGTGTTTGCTGCAAGGCAAAGGCGTTGTGCTTTAAAATCAGCCTGAAGCATAAAAGAATGTAAAAAACCTTGTAACTTTGACCATTGCAGATAAAAACGTGCCGGCAGGGGCGGCCACAGCGCACGCCATAACGCCCCGGCAGTCGTACAACACAAACACAGCTAACTATGGAACAAGTAAAACATCCGGTGGTCTCAACAGGCGACTTTGTCGTTTCAATACTCATCACCATGATCCCGATCGTCGGGATCGTCATGCTTTTTGTCTGGGCGTTCAGCAGCGCAACCAACCCCAGTAAGGCCAACTGGGCCAAAGCATGCCTTATCTGGATCGCCATCAGTATTTTCCTCACCATGATGATCTTCGTGGTGTTTGCGGCCGTGCTTGGCCAGGCCATTATTAACTGGCTCTGATGTAAGTCGTTAGCCGGATTGGTGGCCAGTATAATCCGCCTTCGCAGGAGCCCTGTGTCCTGTCATATCTATAAATCAAGATGGGTTTATGTTTTATTATTAAATACATGTTTAAAATAATTGTATATTTGCGTCCTGAAAAATTGCCTGGCAGGTGTACCTGATGCATCATCGTTGAAGCGGCACACCCATGCGGGCAAGCGGTATTCACCAAGAGCAATCAGTATGCATTTTACTAAAAGTGAACGTATTGTCGCTGAAAACCTGGCGCTCCTTTACGGGATAGCTGCAGAGCGTTACGGCGACTTGCCTGCTTTTGCCACGCGGGAAAAAGCCCTGCAGTGGCGTCCAGTGTCGTTCCGGGAAATTTTCCGGCAGGGGTTGAACCTGGCGACGGGCCTCATTGACCTTGGCGTCAGGGCGCGCGACCACGTCGGTCTTTTTGGCGACAACCGTTATGAATGGATGCTTGCCGACTACGGCGTTCAGCTGTGCGGTGCCGCCGATGTACCGCGCGGGCGTGATGTTTCGGACAGCGAGCTTCGCTACATAGTGGAGCATGCGGGCATCACCACTTCCTTTGCCGAGACGGCGGAGCTGGCGTCGCGCCTGCTCAGGCTGCAGGCTCAGGTGCCGGCGCTCCGTCAGATCATCCTGCTTGACCCCAATGCTGAAGCACCTGCAGGGGTGCTGCACCTGCAGGATGTTTGCCGCCGCGGAGAAGCGCTGCGCGAAAAAGGCGACCGGCGGGCCGAAGACAGGATAGCCGGCATAAGACCCGACGACCTGTTTACCCTGATCTACACCTCAGGTACCACCGGCACCCCCAAGGGCGTCATGCTGACCCACGAGAACATGGTGTCGCAGATCCGAAACCTGCCGGGCCACCACAACTGCACCGACCGCATCCTGTCGGTGCTGCCCATCTGGCACGTCTTTGAAAGGGTCATAGAGATGTACACCATCAGCTTTGGGGGCTGCACTTACTATTCGAGCATTCACACCCTCAGCGACGACATGAAGAACGTGGAGCCTACCTTTATGGCTTCGGCGCCAAGGCTCTGGGAGAAGATCCACGAAAAGATCCTCACCGGCGTGCGCCGTTCACACCCTGTGCGCCAGGTGCTCTTCCACATCGCCTATTTCCTATCGAAACAATACAAGAACTCCGAATATTTCCTCACCAACAAAGACCTCAGGCTCAAGCACAGGCCGTTATGGCTGACGGTGCTCCTGGCGCCGCTGCACGTGCTGCGCTGGCTGGTGGTGCTGCCCTGGTACGGCTTTTTCAATGCTGCCGTGCTCGAGCGCGTCAGGCTGGGTGCCGGCGGATCGCTGGCGGCGACCATTTCGGGCGGCGGGGCGCTGCCCATCCACATCGACCGCTTTTTCAACTATGTGGGCATCCCGGTGCTTGAAGGTTACGGACTTACGGAAACATCCCCTGTGATCAGCGTCCGCTCCCGCCTTAACCTGGTGGTGGGTACCGTTGGTCCGCCTATCAACGACACCGAGGTGCGCATCACCTGTCCGGATACGGGCGCGGTGCTGTACCCCGACCCCGAACACGCCGGTTACGGGCGTGGCAGGCGCGGCGAGATATGGGTGCGCGGACCGCAGGTGATGAAGGGTTACTACCGCGAGCCGGAGCTGACAGCACAAGCTGTTCAGGATGGCTGGCTGCGCACCGGCGACCTCGGCATGATCACCCACAACGACTGCCTGAAGATCCTGGGACGGTCGAAAGCCACCATCGTACTGTCGAGCGGCGAAAACGTAGAGCCCGAACCGCTGGAGATGCAGCTGCAGCAAAGCCGCTATATCGACCAGTGCATGGTGGTGGGCCAGGACCAGAAGTTCCTCGGACTGCTGGTGGTGCCTGAACTTACGGCCTTCGGCAACAACGGCAGCTCTCCGAAATCGCCTTCCGAACTCACCGCTCATCCCGAAGCGGAGGCACTCATCAGGAAGGAAATACGCCGGATGATCTCGCCTTCCTCCGGATATAAGCGTTACGAACACATTCACGACTTCCGCATCCTGCCTGAAAAATTTGAGATCGGCAGGGAACTTACCAACCTCTTTAAGATAAAGCGTCACGTGGTAGCTGAAAAATACCGCCACATCATTGACGAACTTTTTGCGACTTCATCTTCAACAACAAAAAAATAAACGTTCATGGAATTCCCTTCACAATTATTATATGCACAGGATCAGGCATTGCTGGCGCTCATGATATTCGTGATCATGCTGGGCATGGGGGCGAGCCTGACGGTGAATGACTTCAAGGCAGTGGCCCGGAGTCCAAGGGGCGTGCTGATCGGCTTTTTGTCGCAGTTCGGCCTGATGCCGCTGATAGCGCTCGGACTTTCGCTTGCGCTGAAACTGCCTCCTGCCTTTGCCATTGCGCTGATCCTGATCGGCTGTCTTCCTGGCGGCACCACCTCCAATATGTTCACCTATTTCTCTCGCGGCTCCGTTGCGCTGAGCATCTCGATGACCACGGCTTCTACGGTATTGGCCCTCGTCATGATGCCCATCATACTGAGCCTTTACACTACAGGGTTTACCAGTCAGCTCAGTGCCGACATCCGTGCCGGAGGGGCCGACACCGATTTTGTCATCCCAACGGGCAACATCATCAGCTCGCTGGTGCTGGTGCTGGTGCCGGTGGTATTGGGCATGATACTCCGGAAAAAATCGCCCGGCTGGGCCAAGACCGCCGAAGACACGGCCGGCTTTGTTGCCGTAATGGTGATCCTTTATCTTATTCTAACCGCCTTTATCCGCCACGGCAGCCTCTTCCTGAAGACGCCCATAGAGGTTTACCTGGCCACCATAGGTCTCGGACTGGTTGGCTTCTTCTTCGGCTACTGGTTCTCCAGGCTCATAGGTATGTACCCTATTTTCCAGCGTGCCATTTCCCTGGAAACAGGCATACAGAACGGTCCCGTCTCCTTTGCCATCATCCTGCTCAGCTTTCACGAACCCGTGCAGAGCCAGATGTTGTGGCTGGCGATACTGTATTCGACCTTCATTGTGATGACCTCCTCGGTGATTACCCTGTATTTCAGAAGGAAAGGCAAGTTCGACTGGGATGTGTATAAAAACACCCAGATACACAACCGCCTTTTCGGGAAGGAGTATGTCACGCACTACCACCCGGGCTTTTTGCCTGCCCGTCTCGTGAAAGACCCGAGCCAGGGCACCGAGGTGACCCAGCGCCGACAGGCCTGACATACGCTTCTTGTTGTGTGCGTTGCAGCGCCCTTTCCTTTCGTCAGGGCAGGCCCATTCCTTGTGTCAGGGCAGGCCTGAGCTATGCGCCTTGTTGTTGCCTGAAAAAAAACTCAAAAAAAAAGACAAAAAATAATACATATATACAAATGAAGTATATTTGTATTCCGGTCGCAAGGGCGCTGATGAGCGGGCGGGAAGAGGTAAGCCGTGCCGGTCACAACGATCGTTTTACGGTTTGGCCTGAACGTCGGAACGCAGCCTGCTGAGTGCAGCATTTTGATTATCAGGGTGTTTACGCGCACCCGGAATCGGCTGCCAGGGATAAGTCCTGACAGGATTTTTTATCAATAACTAATGCGAAGCCTTATGAAAAACCTTTTTTTTATTGCTTTCTTTTTTGGAATATCGCTTTTGTTCAGCGGTTGCGGTAGCGCCCCGGGGCAGGAGAATGATCTGCAGGGTTGTATCATTGTGGCCAGCAAGAGCGGCGATGATCTCTATTTTGTTGATCCGGAAAACGGCGAGGTGTTGCTTATCCTGCCCACCGGTGTTGAGCCTCACGAAGTGGAGGTTTCTGACGACGGCCGGTATGTTGTGGTGAGCAACTATGGCGACCGCACCAGGGCCGGCAACACGCTGACGGTGTACAACGTGGAAGACGGACGGTTTGTAAGAACCATATACCTCCACGAACACACCCGCCCGCACGGCATGCAGTGGATCGCCGGCACGCACCATTTGCTGGTGACGGCTGAAGGCAGCCAGCACTTGCTGATGGTGGATGTTATCGAAGGAGAACTGTTGAGAAAATACCATACCGGCCAGGATGTCTCGCATATGGTGGCAGCCACGCCCTGCTTTACCCGTGCCTTTGTGCCAAGCATCCGCACCGGCAACGTCACGGTGTTTGATCTTCAGAGCGGCAAGCTGCTGGCGCAGGTTTACAGCGGTGCAGGCGCCGAGGGTATAGATGTTCATCCGGAAGGCCATGAAGTTTGGGTGACCAACCGGGCCGAAAACACCATTACGATTATTGATGCGCAAAGCCTGGAGGTCCTGGACAAGATTCCCTGTGAAGACTTTCCCATACGTGCAAAATTCACCCCCGACGGCAGTCGCTTTCTGGTCAGCAACGCCCGCTCAGGCGACATCGCCGTATTTGACACACACACCAGGACGCAAATAGCAGCCATCAAACTTACCCCGCCGGTACCCGAAGGCGTCGACGAAACACGCTACTTCTCCGAGTTTGAAGGCACCTCAATTCCCATAGGACTGGTGGTGCCCGACAATAGCAGGGCCTATGTCGCCAATACCCGGTCGGATGCCGTGAGCATCATTGACCTGGAACACATGACGATAGCCGGCCATTTTAGCGTCGGAAAAGAGCCCGACGGAATTAACTTCAGTACGCTAAGGCCTAATTGAACAAGCCGCTTGTAAAATATTTTTAGACAAAACGGCAAAAAATTTCACACAATGTAAAAAAATATTATAAATTTGCCTGTGGTGTAAAAAAGTGCTGAATTTTAAAACAACAATAAAAATAGTAACCGGCCGGCTCTTTGTAGCGTCGGATTAACCAAAAAAGTTCGAGGAATCAACACGGATAATCTAGAAATCAGATGACGAGCAGTGAGTTAAGCAATGCGAG
>JAVIYP010000009.1:0-68854 GCA_031323845.1 Bacteroidales bacterium
GCTTAATCCTGGCATCTTCCGTGATGGGGCGGGTCACATCGCGAACGTCTCCGTTGACAGTTACCGACAATACATTACGGGCAAGGCCTTCCGAAATACTTTTGGCAATATCCAGTCCGGTAATCCCGGATTCATATTCTTTGACAGTGTTATCGGGTAAGGTAATCTTTATCATTCCAGGCGTTTTTTAGCCCGCAAAGATACAAAAAAAAATTGGTATTTAAGAATCTGATTTTGTTGATAAATATAAAGAAGTCATCAGTCCTGCAGCAGCGCAAAACCTTAGCTTTGTGAGAAAGATGAACAGGACAGCTTACATTCTTTTGATCAGCCTCAGGTGATGGGTGTATTGTTTGTTCTCGGCATCAAATATTCCCTGGTGGTCAATCCTGTCAATCCTGACTTTTCCGTGTGCATGAATGACCATGCCGGGCTCGATGATCAACCCCACGTGAGTGATCAGCCCTTCCTCATTGTCGAAGAACACCAGGTCGCCGGGTACTGATTCATTAATGAGATGCACGGGTTCTCCTTCCTGTGCCTGCATGGAAGCATCACGGGGTAAGATTTTGCCCGATAGTTTAAACACCTGCTGCACGAAGCCGGAACAATCCAGTCCAAAAGCAGATCTGCCCCCCCAGAGATAAGGTGTATGGAGAAACTTACGTGCATGAATCATCATCTCGTCCCGGTCAGGATCTTGCGTGTTCGTTGTCCCGCCGCTGTAACGGTATTTTTTCCCGTCAAGGTTCATGCAGCCTTCGTGATCAGCATAAAGATCGCTCCCTGCACTTAAGGTAAAAGTTGAGTCCGTGCCTGTTTCCGTGATTTGTGCCAGAAGGGTAGTGGTGATCAGCCGTTTGCTGTTCATCAGCTTATTATACCTGGCTTCATCAAAAAAGAATGCCTGGTTTTTTGCCAGCCATCCTTTATATCCATCATACAGGTGTTCTATCATACACCATTCACGGTGTTGTTCAAGCACCCTGAAGCATTCTCCAAAGAGAAGCTGGCTTACCATTTCGCTTTTATGATCGGGTTTCTGCCTCAGGGCAGCTACGCTTAACAGGCATATTCCGTAGTGCATGGCGTCGTGTGTTTTCTGATGGATAAAAGTAAGGTTTTCCTGATATCCTGACAAGTGTGCAGGCATAAATAAATTTTGTAAATTCGTTTTCTTGAATGTTATGCCTATGAAACATTTAGTATACTGGCTGCAGCAGCATCTCAGCAACATGAGCAAGACCATACTGATCCTGATCAGTATCGTTCTTTTGGTACAACTTTTCCCGAGGCAACCGGGCTTTGACTATGAGTATCAGCAGGCAAGGCCATGGCTGTACGACGATCTGATCGCCCCATTCAGCTTTGCCATCTTAAAAAGCAATGAGCACCTTGAAGCTGAGCGTCAGGCTGTGACAGAGGCTTTCCTTCCGTTTTTTTCACGGCGCCCGAATGTCGCTGACAGCGTCATTGAAGTGTTTGAGGAAACTTTTGCGGCTGCATGGCACCAAAAGCATCAGGACCAAAAACAGGCCATGAAGCAGGAAAGTCTTGAAACGGGTGTTAGCCTGCTGCGCCATTTGTATGAACGGGGTATTATTTTTCTTGAAGAGGATTTCAGGGATAAGTCCGGGGATTTTAACATCCGCCTGGTTGAAAGGAATGTGGCTTCGGTAAAGCGATTGAACGACTTTTACGCTGTTCAGGATGCTTTTCTGTATATTCTCGATGTGCTGGAAAACAAGGAGGATGCCGTTGATGTGCCCTTACTACAATCATTGCTGCAGGCAAGTCTTCAGCATAATGTCTTTTACAACGAGGAACTGACTCAGCGTACCCTCGATGCGGAACTTGCAGCAATTCCTGCCAGCAGGGGTATGGTGCAGGAGGGTGAAAAAATCATCTCCAAAGGCGAGCTGATCTCACCCGCCACATACCAGATCCTCGAATCTTTCAAAGCCGAGTACCAGCGCCAGGTAGGTGATTCGGCCATGCAAACCCTGCTATACTTCGGCCAGTTTCTGCTGGTTAGCATTTCCATGGTCGTGCTGATGCTGTTCCTCTATGTTTTCAGAAAGGACGTGTTCATTGATAACCGACGCATATTACTCATTCTTATGTCGGTTTTACTGATGGTGTTCACCACCAGCATCATCATAAGAAACAATGTTGAATACCTCTACCTGGTGCCGGTATGCATCGTACCCATCATCATCAGGGCATTTTTCGATAACCGCCTGGCCCTCTACATACACATCATCACCATTATCCTGATCGGATTCCTGATACCGCGCAGCTTTGAATTCGTGTTTCTTCAGTTTCTGGCCGGTATTATTGCCATACTCAGCATGGCCGATCTGCGTCGCAGGTCTCAGTTATTTTATACGGTAACCCTGATACTCCTGACCTATTGTGCGGTCTATTTTGGCTTGTCGCTGGCACATACCGGATCTTTTGACAACCTTTACTGGCGCGACTTTGCATATTTTGCCGGCGGGGCCTTCCTTACACTTTTTGCTTATCCGCTGATCTTTCTTTTTGAGAGGATGTTCGGCTTGCCTACGGATTTCTCGTTGCTCGAGCTGGCCGATACCAACAACACCCTGCTGCGCAAACTGGGCATGCAGGCCCCCGGAACGTTTCAGCATTCCTTACAGGTGGCCAACCTGGCCGAGGAAGCCGTCATAGCCATTGGCGGAAACAGTTTGCTCACCCGGACCGGAGCTTTATATCACGACATCGGAAAAATGAAAAACCCGCTCTATTTCATCGAAAATCAAAGCTCCGCCTATAACCCGCACGATGAAATCTCTTTCCGTGAGAGTGCACGGGTGATCATTGACCATGTTATTGATGGTATTGAAATGGCTCGTAAACACAAACTTCCGGAGTATATCACAGACTTTATCAGAACACACCACGGCACCACCACCGCCCGTTATTTCTATACGATGCAGGTGAAAGACAATCCCAACGAAGAGGTGGAGAAGTCGGATTTTGTTTATCCCGGGCCGCGTCCTTTCAGCAAGGAAACGGCTGTGGTCATGATGGCCGACTCTGTGGAGGCGGCATCGCGAAGCCTCGGAAAACCCAATGAGGAGTCAATCAGCCGCCTTGTTGATAGCATTATTGATACGCAGGTCATGGAGAAACAATTTGACAATGCCGACATTACGTTCAAAGACATCACCACTGTCAAAAGCATTCTGAAAAGGATGCTGCTCAATATCTATCATGTACGTGTGGCTTACCCTTCGCAGGCAAATTAGAGGATGCTTCGCTCTGATCGGTTTTTCTCTGGTGCCTAAAAATAACTGTCGTAACGATGGCCTCGCGGAAACGAAATTAAAGATCTGCACCCTGACGGCTATAACGGTGCTGAACAGCCATTAGACGTCTGGATTGTCGGGGAGCAGTTTTATCAGGTAATCCCGGGCTTCAGGACCGGTGTTGAACAGAAGGTCCGTAACACTGAGGTCAGGAACAAACCCGTGTCTGTCAGAGAAAACCTGCTGGTAAAACGGCCATTTCGACAGTCCGGGAGCTTCACGCCGTTGGGCTTTCGGTGAAAAACAGTTTCGCAGGTCGGTAACTCCCTCAGTCTTTTTTTCGTAGGTGTCTGTGAAGCTAACATGCGCATCTATGCCAAGTTCCCTGCAAAGAACCTTCAATAATTCGTGATTGAAGGCCCACAGTTGATCCGGAGGGGGCTGATGATACAAAGGAGCCAGCAGGTCCGAGTAATAAAAGAAATACGGAGATTTGCTGTAGGCACTAACTATGCTGCGCCAGTGTTTCTTTTGCCAGTTTTCGTGATCGCTGACGATCACATCCGCCGTTTTGGTGTGGTTGCCATGAGGCTTTTTCACGGGTATGGTCAGATCGAGCGGACCGTTTGCCAGCATAAGCCTGCACCTGTTACGCCAGCTTTGCCTGGGGTAGGTTTCATGGAGTTCAACATAAACCTTATGTGCCCTGACAAGATACGCCATGTATTCAATTGGCGGCAGGTAGGCCGTCGTCAGCAATATTGCCGGTGAAAAGCTATGTAGTTTATGAGGCATGTATGATTACTTATCGCCTGAACGTTTAATCGTATTATCCGCGCAAAGCAGCTGTTCTCTGAAAACCTTCAGAGGGCAAGCCTGTCGCTGAAACCGCTTCGCTTTTCCATAAAAAAATTCATTCGTATTTGTGCAATTATGAATGAACAAAAATCATGTATCTTTGCTATACGGACGGATTCATGCATTATTGCGGCAGCAAGAAGCACACGCTCAGATAAAGCAAAGGTTGTTTTTTAGCTGGTTTGATTGCAAATTTAGCGTTTATTGTTCACAAAACTATGTTGTGAAATGCATCAAAACCTGTTGCTGGTTGAAGCCCTGTTGCAAAAAGCATCGTGGTCGGACAGCTTAGGCTCTGCGTGTCCTGTTCGGTGCATATTCTGTGCTAAATACTTAACTGAGCTAGCGGAAAAAAAACACTAAGTCTCATATTTTTCTGTAATGAAGAAGGATGCTGAGTATTGAGCAGGGACTAAGGTTAACGCACTGCTGAATTATGTGGTGAGTGCAAAACTGCCGTTTAATCCGGGTATCTGAAAGTTTCACCCTAATCATACATGAACAAAGCTTTATCCTATGAAAATCCTGAATGCATCACAGATACGTGCCATAGACGCCTACACCATAAAACATGAGCCCATAGCTTCCGTTGATCTCATGGAGCGTGCCGCCGGTAAATGTTACGAATGGATACGGAGGCATTTCAGAAAACACAAGTCGGTGAAGATTTTTTGCGGGATGGGTAACAACGGTGGTGACGGACTTGTGATTGCAAGGATGCTGGCCGGTACGGGATTCCATGTAAATGTATACAAGGTGTTACATAGCGACCAACCTTCTGCTGATTTTGCGGTTAATGAAAAAAGACTTAGGGGACTGAAAAATGTACACCTCGAAGAGATCGCCGGCTCCAGCGATTTTCCGGTTATTGAACAGCACGATCTGGTAATCGACGCCATGCTGGGAAGCGGCTTGACCAGACCCCTGGAGGGTTTGCTTGCTGCTCTTGTTCTGCATATTAACGCAGCCGGTGCTCCGGTGGTAGCTGTTGATTTTCCCACAGGACTTTTTTGTGAGGACAACCGGGGTAATGATCCCAGGTACATTATCAGGGCAGATTACACGCTGAGTTTTCAGTTTCCGAAACTGGCGTTTATGTTTGCCTCCAATGAAAGGTTTTTAGGCAAATGGTTTGTGATTGACATCGGCCTTCATCCCGCTGCCATTCGAGAAGCTGAAACCAAGCACTACTTTTTACAGGCATCTGATGTTGCACAGCTATACAGACCAAGGAGAAAGTTTGCCCACAAAGGGCATTTCGGACATGCGTTCCTTGCAGCGGGCAGCCATGGAAAAGCCGGGGCTGCTGTACTGGCAGCCAGGGCTGTTGTTCGCAGCGGCGCCGGTCTTCTTACGGTTCAGGTGCCCGGTGAGGCCTGCCAGGTCATCCAGACTGCGGTGCCTGAAGCCATGTGCATTGCTGATGGTGACCCTCATATCATTTCGGGGATGGGTGATCTGGAAAAGTACAACGCTATTGGGATTGGCCCGGGTATCGGAACTCACGAGCAGACTGCCGGGGCATTGAAACTGTTGATTCAGAACACCAGTGTGCCCATGGTGCTTGACGCCGATGCCCTGAACATCCTTGCTGAAAACCCTACCTGGTGCGGGTTTTTGCCTAAAGGGTCAATTTTTACACCACACCCCGGAGAGTTTGACCGGATAGCCGGCAAAACCACTGATGATCACGAGCGGTTTGAAAAAGCAGTCGAAATTGCCCATCGTTTTCAGGTATATGTTGTGCTGAAAGGAGCTCATACACTCATTGCCTGTCCTGACGGCCGCTGTTTCTTTAATTCAACGGGTAATCCGGGTATGGCTACTGGTGGAAGCGGTGACGTGCTCACAGGGATGATACTGGCCTGGCTGGCACAAAACTATTCTCCGCTGCACAGCTGCCTCCTTGGTGTGTTCCTGCACGGCAGGGCAGGAGACCTGGCTGCAAACCGCAAAGGCTACGAAGGTCTTACAGCCGGCGATATAATTGAAATGATACCCAAAGCGGCAAAAACAACCCTGGGGCACCTGTAGCTGTCTGTAAGCCCAGGTAGCGCGCACCTGATCCGGTTTTTGATATCGGGTGTATCATGCCGGTTTTTTTGAATATTCTCTGTGAAAAAATCAAAAATCACTTATTGAACATGATTGATGTTTTATTGTTTCGTATATGCAAACCTTTTACGTGTTAATAACAGATAAAAATGGCAACAACAAAAGTCAAAAAACAGATAACAGAGATTGTAAATCCTAAATATACTATTGAAAGCATTAAGCCCGATAAGTTTAAATACTGGTATTACCTCATGGTGCTGGGTCGCAAGCTTGATGAAAAAGCCCCAAATTATCTCAAACAGGCACTGGGGTGGTCGTATCATGCGCCATATGCCGGACATGACGCTATTCAGCTGGCCATAGGGCAGATCTTTGACCGGGAAACGGATCATCTTTTTCCGTACTACCGGGACATGCTAACTGCCTTATCTGCAGGAATTACCGCTGAGGAGATCATTCTTAACGGTATTTCCAAGGCTACGGATCTTGCGAGCGGCGGAAGACACATGTCGAACCATTTTGCCAAGCCCGAGTGGAATATTCACAACGTTTCTTCATCAACCGGAAATCATACCTTACATGCTGCTGGTGTGGCGCGTGCCATGAAGAAATATGGTCATAAGGGAGTAGCCATCAGCTCACAGGGTGAATCATCAGTGTCGGAAGGCTATGTTTATGAGGCCATTAACGGTGCCAGCAACGAAAAGTTGCCTGTGATTTTTGTGTTTCAGGACAATGGTTACGGCATTTCCGTTCCCAAAAAAGACCAGACAGCCAACCGCAAGGCAGCCGATAACTTCCGGGGGTTTAAGAATCTGCGCATCATTCATTGTGATGGCAAGGATGTATTGTCGTCGATGAATGCGATGCATGAGGCGCGGCAGCATGCCCTTGAAACAAGTGAACCGGTTATTGTGCACGCCAGCGTTGTTCGTATCGGTTCTCATTCAAACAGCGACCGTCATGATCTTTATCGCGATGAACGCGAGCTGCACTGTGTAAAGGCGCACGATCCTATGCTGAAAATACGGAAATTGCTGAAAGGGCAGGGGATTTATACGGATAAAGACTTTGAAGCTGTTGAGAAAGAGACAGATAAAGTAATCAGGGAAGCACACAAAAAAGCCATGGCGGCTCCTGATCCCGATCCTAAGTCAATTCACGATTTTGTCATTCCCGAGCCTTACAAAGCTGAGAAATATCCTGACGGTACACATAATGCGACCGGTGAAAAGAAAAAACTGATCACAGCATTGAATGAAACCCTGAAGGCAGAGTTCCGGCATAATCCCGATACTTATATCTGGGGTCAGGATGTGGCCTACAAGGAAAAAGGAGGCATTTTCAACGTTACCAAAGGTATGCAGCAAGAGTTTGGTATCGAGCGTGTGTTTAACGCCCCGATTGCAGAGGATTTCATTGTTGGAACAGCCAACGGCATGAGCCGCTTCAACGACAAGATCCGCATTGTGATTGAGGGTGCAGAGTTTGCCGATTACTTCTGGCCGGCCATGGAGCAATACGTTGAAATGACCCATGATTACTGGCGTTCGAACGGTAAGTTTGTTCCCAATGTCACGATTCGTCTTGCCTCGGGTGGATACATAGGTGGGGGATTGTACCATTCACAAACCACCGAGGGTGCTCTGACCACCTTCCCGGGTATTCGGGTAGTGTATCCCTCATTCGCCGATGATGCTGCAGGTTTGCTGCGTACAGCCATGCGTTCGAAGGGGCCGACGCTTTTCCTCGAGCCCAAGGCGCTCTATAATGCCAGGCAGGCAGAAACTGTCGTCCCCGACGACTTTGAGGTTCCGTTTGGCAAAGCAAGAACGCGCCGCGCCGGAAAAGATCTTTCCATCATTACCTATGGAAATACAACGCACCTTAGTCTGCAGGCTGCGGAACAGCTTGCCAGGGATACCGGCAAGGAGGTTGAAGTCATTGACATACGCTCACTCATCCCTCTGGACACCGAAAGCATTTTGCAGTCGCTGAAGAAAACCGGTAAGGCTCTTGTGGTACATGAAGACAAGGTGTTTGGCGGTTTTGGCGGGGAGCTGGTGGCTCAAATTACGGAGTTTGGGTTTGAGTATCTTGATGCACCTGTAAAACGTGTGGGTAGTACGTTTACCCCGGTAGGCTTCCATAAAAACCTGGAAGCAGCCATCCTGCCTTCAGCAAACAAGATCTATGAAGCTGCAAAGCAACTACTTGAATATTAGTGTTAAAACAAGGCTTCAATAACCGGAGCAGATCTCGATCCTTGTATTTCTCGCAGTTATTAGCTGCTCTCTCATAGTTTCGTGCTGTATGTTGATATTTACGGGAAAACAGTATAAAGCTGCGTTTTCTTTTATTGATATAGCAGTATTTCAGGTACCCTGATTGTTAAGATACCTCTCCTGAAAAGAAAATGGCTGTTGCCGGATGAGGGCAGCAGCCATTTTTTGACAGGCCTCTAAAGAGCAGGTTATCAGAAGCCAAACTGAATGCCCTGTGCAAGCGGAAGTTCGGTGCCGTAGTTGATCGTATTTGTTTGACGGCGCATATAGCTTTTCCAGGAGTCTGAACCTGATTCGCGTCCTCCTCCGGTGTCTTTTTCGCCACCAAAGGCACCGCCAATTTCTGCGCCGGAGGTGCCGATATTAACGTTGGCAATTCCGCAGTCTGATCCGGTCTCGGAAAGGAAACATTCTGCCTCACGCAGGTTTTCCGTAAAAATGGAAGAGGACAAACCCTGAGGTACGCCATTGTTAAGCGCAATAGCTTCTTTTATGTTGTTGTATTTCATGATGTAGAGAATAGGCGCAAAGGTTTCCCGCTGAACCGTAGGGTAATGATTTTCAGCTTCTACCAGCGCGGGGATCACATAATGGCAATACGACCGGTTTTCGCAGTCGTATGTTTTGCCGCCAAAGATGAGTGTGCCGCCTTCATCCTGCACCTGCCTGATTGAATTCAGAAAGTCTTCCACCGCAGCTTCACTTACAAGCGGACCGACTACAGTTTTTTCTTCCAGAGGATTTCCTATGCTTCCGGAAACACTCTGGTAAGCCGTCTTTAGTTTATTGATTACTGTTTGATAGATGCTTTCGTGTACGATAAGCCGCCTTGTTGAGGTACAGCGCTGGCCGGCTGTCCCTACAGCGCCGAATACAACCGATTTTATGGCCATCTCGAGATTGGCCGAAGGTGCAATAATTACGGCATTGTTGCCACCGAGTTCGAGTATGGTACGTCCGAGCCGGGCACCAATAATGGCTGCCAGGCGTTTCCCGACTTCCGTTGACCCGGTTATGGAAAACAGGGGAATACGTTTGTCAGCAACGAAATTATCGCCAAGCACAGAGGAGTTTGCCACGATCAGGTTGAACACGCCTTCTGGTACATGATTGTTCTTCAGCACATTACTGATAATCTTCTGTGTGGCGACAGCAGTAAGTGGCGTTTTTGAACTTGGTTTCCAAATGACAACATCGCCGCAGACAGCGGCGAGCATAGCATTCCATGCCCACACTGCCACAGGGAAGTTAAACGAGGTGATCAACCCTACAATACCCAGCGGATGATACTGATCATACATGCGGTGTTGTTTGCGTTCCGAGTGCATGGTAAAGCCATTCAGCAAACGGCTCTGACCGACGGCAAAATCACAGATGTCAATCATTTCCTGAACTTCGCCCAATCCTTCCTGGTAAATCTTACCCATTTCAAGGCTCACCAGGTAGCCCAGGTCGTTTTTATGCTCACGCAGTGCATTGCCTATCTGGCGCACTATGTCACCGCGCCGGGGTGCAGGCATTTCTCTCCAGATTAGATAGGCTTGCTGCGCCTTTTCAACAACGGCCTCATAGTCGTCAAGAGTTGCGGTTTTTACCCTGGCAATTTCCTTGTTGTTAACCGGCGAAACGGATACATTTTCTTTACCCTGTGTTTCCAGCCAGCTGAGCCCGGTGCAGACTCCGTGGTTAACGGATTCAATGCCCAGCCGTTTAAGTACTTCTTTTTTCATTGGCGAACTAATAGTTTTGTAATCAAATACTTGCCCTGTCGACCAGTATCATGATTGATCTTGAAGGGACTTCAACGCTATCCTGAAAAATACCCGAGTATGGCGGAGTGTTAACTCCTTTCTCATTAACACCATATTTAGTTGCCACTACACGCCACTCACCGGCGGGCAGTTCAATGCCGGTTTTGTGTGCATTGGCATTGTAGTACACCAGGATCTCTTTCCATGGATCACCGTTGGCATGGCCGCTGATGTGAAAGCCTACGAGGAGTTCATCACCGGTGGGCAAGAACCTCAGGTGATTTTGTATCATTTCTGTGGTGGGCATACGGAAGGCAGGATGGTTTTTCCGCAGACTTATCATATCCCTGTAAAAGGCGAACACATCATAGTATGTGGCCTTGTTGCTCCACACCAGCTGGTTGATGGAGTCGGGAAGGTTATAGGTGTTGTGTTCTCCGAATTTGGTACGGACAATTTCCTCTCCTGCGTGCAGAAAGGCGATTCCCTGTGAAGTCAGCACAATGGCATTGGCCAGTTTCTGGATGTCAAGCTTCTCCTCCTTGCTGCATTCGGGACACGTATACACAATTTTATCCCAAAGGCATGGATTGTCGTGGCAGGTGACGTAGGTGATGGTTTTGAGCGGTTGATCGGCATAAGGGACGTCTGAATAGTTCACCAGCTCGTAGTTGATCTGCGGATGGTCGGTGGAGGCAATTACTCCGAACTTAATGCTTTCCTTAAGGCCTTTTCTGCCGACCATGAAGCCGGGATCTTCGTTATGCATCCAGTGTCCGCGTATGCCATCACGAATATCATCGCTGAACACGGCGACGCCGTTTAGCCTGGCCGCGTGCGCTTTAACGGCGCGGTCAGCGGGCGGGAGGGGAGTATCGGCGGCAGTCCAGCCTTCCCCGTAAAGGAAAATATCAGGGTTGATTTTATCCAATTCTTCTCTTATCATGTTCATGGTTTCTATGTCATGCAGCCCCATCAGGTCAAAGCGAAAGCCGTCAATGCGGTATTCTTCGGCCCAGTAGTTCAGCGACTCAATCATGAATTGCCGCATCATCGGTCGCTCGGAAGCGGTTTCATTACCGCAGGCAGCACCGTCAGAATACGTGCCGTCCGGGCGCATTCGAAAGAAATATCCGGGCGAGAGCTGTTCAAAAGGAGAGCCGGCTGCATCATACATGTGGTTGTAAACCACATCCATGATAACGCGAATGCCGTTACGGTGCAATGCCTGTACCATCTTTTTGAACTCACGTATGCGCACCCTGCCGTCAAAAGGGTCTGTGGCATACGAGCCCTGGGGAACATTGTAATTTTTCGGATCATAACCCCAGTTAAACTGCGGTTCATCAAGCCTTGTCTCATCAACGGTGTAAAAGTCATAAACCGGAAGCAAATGAACGTGAGTGATACCGAGCTCTTTAAGATGATCAATCCCGGTGGGCAGCCCTTCCGGACTTTTAGTGCCGGTTTCGGTAAAAGCGAGGTATTTCCCGCGGTTCTTAATGCCTGAACTGGGATGAATGGAAAAGTCGCGCATGTGAATTTCCCAGATGATGATGTCGGCGTGGCTTTCAAGAGGCGGGCGTTCGTCATGTTCCCATCCCTCAGGGTTGGTTTCCGCCAGGTCGATGATCATGCCGCGGTTACCGTTCACTCCAACGGCACGGGCCTGCGGGTCGGGCACTTCATTGCTCCACTCGCCGTTAATCTTTGCCTGGAAAGTGTAATACCGGTTTTTCCAGTCACCGTCAAGGGTAAGTATCCATGTGCCCTGTTTGTCTTTTTTCATTTGGAACGTCTCAAGCCGCTGGCCTTCATGACCCTGATCGTAAAGGTGAAACACTACTTCTGATGCCGGTGGTGACCATATCCGTACCAAAGTTTGCTCCGGTGTATAGCTTACTCCCAGATCACTGCCCGAATATACCGGGTAATCTTTCCAAATCAGATGTGCAGGCCGCTCAAATTTGCAGCCGTTAAGTTGAACTAACATAAGAAGAAGGATAATACTAAATACTCTGCCTGGCGAATTCATCACGGTTTGTTTTTATGGAACGTCTTTTTGCAAAAATAGGGAAATTCCGGTTGGAATAATGCAAACAGGAAAGATTCGCCATTAATAAATAGCTCGCGGTGCAGGATGATACACGGCCCTTTGGTGTTGACGGCACATAGGTATTATGCCTTACCGGCAAAAAGAAAATCTTAGCCGTTATTGTGGGGCGTAAAATGATAGGCGTAGTTTATAACAAAGGTGTAGCCCGTCGGGTAGGCCGGATGTTTTCCTTTTCCGATGCCGGCAAGCCGGAATTCGGGGGTGAGTATTATGCGGCGGTGACTTCTGTCGGCAACCTGATCGTCAATCAGCATATACAGCAGGGCGTCGTGAGCAGAAAAATTACCGTAAGAGATATTCTCCCCGATTTTGAAGTCCCATATGCCAAATCTTTCGATTCGTGCATGCATTCCTCCCTGGCCACCATGACCCCTGATCCCCAGTCTTGTCAGGTAACTTACGTGGAGGTTTGCTGCCAGCGACAGGCCTTCTGAGGGATAGAGCAGTCCCATAGGCCGTGTCCGGAGCAATTCGTGATACAAATCTATGGCCGGTACTGCTCCTTCTCTTGTGATCATAATGGTTTCAATGCCCGGATAATGAAACTCATTTCCACGAAAGTAGCTTATATATTCGGTAACGTAGAGCAAGGCAAACTTACGGGGATCATAACGGACAAGATTGTGAGCCAGTATAAGGTTTTTCTCATCATCATCAAGATAGGAAACATCCCGGGCGGTGTTTAAAAAATCCACAGGCCAGCCGTCGGTTTTCAGCCTGCTGGCGTATTCATGATTGCTTAAACCCGGTTCACCTGCGTTGGCAACAGAAGCCCCGGAAGTATCCAACCCGGAAAAGAGCCTTGTTGAACACGAGGGTGTCACGAATAAACTGTAGAGTATCAGGGATATAAAAAAACTTATTCTGCTGTGATTGCTTATGCTCATCCGTTGGCTTGCGTTGTTTTACTTATATGGCTTTTATGGGTTCAAGGGCCCATAGCTATTGATACTGTTTCCAGTCAGCCTTTATCACAAGAAGAAACAATGTTTTACACCATTTTGTTTCAGAAAACCTTATTCGGATCAAAGTCCGGACCTTTCCGGCGTAGCGGTGCAACGTTTACTACTTACGCCGTCATTAGCTGAACAGTGCCTGTTTCAATCAAAAGGGCTGTCAGTAGGGTGTGTAGGAGATCACCAGTCGCCACTTTGCCCCATGCAGGGTTACGGTATCCCAAACGGCCAGGTTTACCATTTTCTCCCCGCTGGTTGCATCAGTAAAAATATAATCGCCATGTCCGGACTTGTTGGCTGTTATGATTTCACCCAGTTCAAGCAGGTTTCTCATTTCAGCAAATGCCGGGTCAAGGAAGAGCATGCGTCCGGTGCCCTCAAAAGCTTTGTCAAAAATGATACGTCCGTCTGTTTCCATGATCAATGGTTGATAGATGGTTTCGGCAATGATGGGTGTGGCGAGCTCTTGTATCATAACTTCCGGTCTGATAAGCAGGCTCACGGAGCCGTGGTATTCGCCCATCTCATCAGTAATGGGATGCAGCAGGCTGATGGCATCGAAGCCTTCAACGGCAATAAAGGAATTGCTGAGCATCGGAGCCCTGTTTTTTTGCATCATAAAAAAGCTTTCCTGATCCCTGATATCCAGGCCTTCTGAAGTATAAAACTCAGGAGGCTCGATGTAAACGAGATTGCCATCGGTATCAATAAGGGTGCAGCTGATAACATAGGGGTTGTCGCGGTACAGACTTCGGAAGCCATTTCTGGCAACACGTTCCGGTGGTATCCGACCATTAAACGATGCAATAAGGGCATCAAGGTTGTTGTCCATGTTGCGCAATTCGGTCTCGATGCTTTGTTTTAGTTTATTCAGAATCTGATAAGCTTCAGGCATATAGTCCTCTTCTATTTGTTCTCCAATTTTTCCCAGTATCATACGCCAGTTGTTAAAACCGGTTTTTTTGTAGAGGATATGGGTTTTCCTTCCGGAAAAACTATAACTGGTATAGCCTTCATCCTGTGATAAAATGGTCTGAACAGCGCCAGCCATTGAAGGGCTGCCTTGTTCGGCGGGTTTCATGAACACAAAATCGGATCTTGGATGCAGTACGGTATTGCCATCTTCGCTCAAAACATACCACAAATAATTATCGGGGAGGTTCAGGGATTCGGAAACCATTTTCTGGAAATCATCAAGAAAAACCGAAAGCGCCACGGCTCCTGTTACTTCACCGTTTTCCATTGCTGGTACTGCTATCAGTACCGATTTTTTTCCTGTTGAGCGGCTGTATATCAAGGCACCGTGTATTTCTTTTCCGGCAAAAAGAGGTTCGAAATAGGCTCTGTCAGCAAGGTTGAGGCCAGTATAGCCCTGTTCGACGCTGTAATAACTGCCTTCGGGTTCAATAAAGAGGGCGGCTCCGGGAATGGCTTCGCATAAGGTTTGCAGCTTAGGCCGGATCTCGGGCCAAATACCGCTTCTTGTTGCGGGTGCAGCTGCTATAAGACGAAGCGCTGTCAGTGCATGGCTCAGGTAGCCTTCAACGAGTGCAGCACTCACCCCGACAACAGCTCTGGCATCTATTTCAAAAAAGAGATCAGGATAATCACTGTCGGTTACGGGTTGGTCTTTGGGCAATGCTTTATACTCAGCTGATGGTGTGGTGTGTTTCGTGTCTGTGAGGTTTGCCTTAGTGCCGCAACCGGAAGTAACGGCAAACGCTGCAAGCCAGAGAAACAGGGCAGCGCGGTTTTTCATCCTGGCTTTTGAAGTGCTTTTTACGGGGTTCATGTTGACTTCCTCGTTTTTATGGTTACAGTGAAAAGTCGGAAACGGGAAGCAGGTTTATGGCTGAAAGAACACTTATAAATTGCAGTAAATTCAACTCATCCTTTTCCCACACTAAAAATAGGGAAAAAATCGGGATTGCGCAAAAAATAAGCGATGAGCCTTGAAGGTGCTTAGTTTACGGCACCCAGGAGGGTCAGAAGTTGTTTTTTTCTTCTGCGTGACACCGGTAGTTCATGCCCGCGGATACGTATCATGAGTTGCCTGTTTTTGATGGTAATCTCCTTTATTCTTTGCAGGTTTACCAGGTAAGACCGGTGAATCCGCACAAAATTCTGACCGGTCAGTTCTTGTTCAACCATCCCTAATGACATATCAATCACCTCGTTGGAACCGTTTTTCATAACTACAATGGTATACCCGCTGAAAAGATATACATAGTCGATGTCATGCTTGTTACCTAATGTTCCCAAACAGTCCTTTGTTCGATCCATGGCTTACAGCTTTAATTGTTTATCTTCTGATCAACAAATAGTTGAAATAACTTCCTTTTGCGCCGGGAAACAGGTACTGTAGCCCCATTTCTTAAACGTACGTGTTGACAGGCCTTGTCGAAAACCTCAATATAAGCCCTGTTGATGATAAAATTCCTGTGTGTTCTGAAAAACATTGATAAAGGCAGGCTTTTCTCTAAACGGCAAAGCGGCATGTGTACATGCTTTAAAACATCATGGCCGTTTCTTATTTCAGAAATCCCTTGCCTGTAACAAATATGAGTGATGTCGTTGTAGTTAAGCATGCGAATACGATTCTTGTCTTTTACCCAAATTCCATTATTCATAGTAATAACTTGATTGGTGAGTTTAAATAATAATTACATCGCAAAAATATAACAATAATTGATTTATCATAAAAAAATAAAAAAATATTTGATTAATGGAATAAAATAAGTGTTAAGTGGATCAATATAAGTGTTTTGTAAATTATTTTTACGCAATTGGTTTTCAGGCTGACGGGAAAAATACTACATTCACTGCCTGGAAGGTCAAGCACCGGCATAAATCACTTCCGGCCAGAGGCAAGTTGCAGTATTACAAAAGCTAACACCTGGTGGTTTAACAAGGACAATGGTCTTCAGTCTAAAAACTGGAGATCATCGGGCAATTACATTGTTGAAAAGATAGCTCAACCGTGGTCAGTATCATTTAAGGCAGGACAATAGTCCGCAAGCGGCCTGAATATCCTCTCCGCGCGATTTTCGTATGGTTGTCATAATGCCTTTGTTATCAAGCGCGTCGCGAAATGCTTCAATTGTCTTTTGGTCAGGTGACCTGTAGGAACTTCCGGGAATTGGGTGAAAGCTGAGCAGGTTGATATGGCACCTGATTTTGTCGAGAAGTCTTGCCAGGGCCTTAACATGATGCTGACTGTGATTGACGTCCTTGAACACGATGTATTCGAAAGAGATCCTTCGCTGTTTTTCAATAGGATAACTCCGTATAGCGGCCATGATATCGGCCAGGGGGTGCGCTTTGCTCATGGGAACCATTTCCCTGCGCTCTTCTTCGAAGGGTGTGTGCAGGCTTATGGCAAGGTTGCAGCGACTGCGGTTCAGAAAGGCACCGATAGCAGGAACCACTCCTATTGTGGAAACCGTAATACGCCGCGGACTCAGACTAAAACCCCATTCGGCAGTCAGAATTTCCAGGCTTTGCAATACAGCCTCCAGGTTGTCAAACGGTTCTCCCATGCCCATAAATACCAGGTTGGTGATCAGGTCCCGCTCCGGGATGCTGCGTACCTGGTTCAAAATTTCACCGGTGCTTAGGTTGCCTTTTAAACCCATTCTGCCGGTCATGCAAAACCGGCATCCCATCCTGCATCCCGCCTGTGAAGATATACACAGCGTTTTTCGCTTGTCTTCAGGGATAAACACCGATTCAATGTATCCCTTGTTTTCTACCGGAAATAAATATTTTTTTGTGCCGTCAGCTGAAAGCTGCATTTCCACCGGATCCTGAACCGAAATGATATGGGATGATGCAAGCTCACTGCGTATTTTTTTTGAGAGGTTCGTCATTTGTGAAAAATCATCCGCATGCCTTTTATAAAGCCATAAGGCAATCTGCCTTGCAGTATATGAAGGCCAGCCATAACCGGTGACCAGACTTTCAAGCTGCTGAAGGTCCCAGCCGTAGATATTCTCAGGTCTTGTTTCTGACATTCTTATCAGATTATGGTTTACGTGCTGCAAAAATACGGTTATTAATGATGTTGTCAGCCAAGCCTTTATTTGATACTCCGGTAGTGCTATCTCATGGCAAGTGTAACTGCTGCGGGCTTTGATCGTTATCCCTGTTCTATGAGGTCAGGTTGAAATATGTATTTGATTTTTAAAGTCTTGATTTTTTATCTGATGTTCTGAAAGGTTGTTAGCGTTTAAATGCCGGAGGTCACACCGGGCAACATTATTTAATCGTTGAATCGTTTGTTTCAGCACACGGATTTTTGGCTGTGCCGGGGCCATGCACCGACTATAAACCGTCCTTGAACGGGATACAGGCATACTTATGTTCCTGAGAAGTTTCTGTTAGGGTTACACATTCAGGATTTCTCCCTCTGAACGTGCAATAATCACTGCTCCGCACGAATCGCTCCAAACATTGACCGTAGTACGGAACATATCCAGAATACGGTCAACCGCCAGTATGAGACCGACGCCCTCGAGCGGCAGACCTACCGCAGTAAGAATTATGGTTATGATCACCAGTCCGGCCATCGGAATACCCGCGGCACCAATGGATGCAAGAAGTGCGGTTATCACCACGATACCCTGTTGCAGCAGACTTAGCTCAATGCCATAGGCCTGGGCGATGAACAGTGCAGCAACGCATTCGTACAGGGCAGTGCCGTCCATATTAATGGTAGCCCCAAGTGGCAATACAAAACCTGTGGTTTCGTTAGAGACTCCGCTGTTATGTTCAACGGCTTTCAGGGTTAACGGTAATGTTGCATTGCTGCTGGATGTGGAGAACGCAGTCAGTAGTGGTACCGACATGCATCGCACGTGCTTCAGCGGATTAGCCCTGCCAACAAAACGGACCAGTAAAGGCAGGGTGATCATGGCATGCAGGGCCAGGGCGCTGATGACCGCAAGCATATATAACCCCATGCTGTTCATTACAGGCAACAAATTATCGGCATGTTCGCTTACCAGCTTTGATACAATTCCAAAGATCCCAAGAGGCGTAAAACGTATCACAAACATGGTCAGCTGCATCATCACCGCAAAAATGGCGTTGAACGTCTTTTCGATGGGCTGGCGCAGGGAGGGGGTAACGCGCGTCGTGAAAAATCCGAAAAGAATAGCGAAAAAGATGATGGAAAGCATATTACCCGTGGCCATAGCTTCAACGATATTGACCGGAATAATGTTGATCAGCGTTTGACCAAAGGTTTCAGCTCCAACATCAAGCCCGTCGACGATACCGCTCAAACCCAGATCAGCCCCTTTCCCGGGCTTTAAAAGGTTAACCATAAACAGTCCGGTCATGATGGCGAAAAAACTCGTCATGAGATAATAACTGAAAGTCTTCACACTCATCCTTCCCAGGTTTTTGGCACTTCCGATTCCGGTAACCCCGGATACGATACTGGAAAAAATCAGCGGCACAATGATCATTCGGAGTGCCCGGAGGAAAAGATCACCCATCCAACTGACATATTCAACGTGTTCAGTAAACAATATGCCGAATATAATACTCAGTACCAGTGCAATAAGGATCTGCCAATGCAATTGTATCTTTCGCATAGCCGTGTTTTTTTTGAAAGGCCCGACAATATTACAAAAACAATTGTGATTATCCCAGTTTTTTCCCGGATAGTCTTGTTGCAATTTTTTTTTGACAGGTCGTTAATCACTTTTTTTGCGCGCCAGATTCAATGCCTGTATTTGAAATAATTTTGAACGTTGCTTCACGGATCGGGTAAAGGTTTTTTTCGGCACCGACAAACCCGTGACAGAAGATCTTTTCCTGTTATGAACTCCTTTAGTGATCCGGCTTGAAGAGAAAGCAGGCAGGCATTGTTATTTATTGCTGAATATACTGACGATGCCGATGATATCAAGCACATTGATGGTTCCATCCTGGTTGACATCAGCGTTATAAAAGCAAAAAGGGCCGTTGTCGACACCGGTGAAATGGTTGACCACAGTAATGATGTCCAGGATGTTTACCTGTCCGTCGTCGTTGGCATCTCCGTGAATGTTCATCAATACGACTTCCACTGAGGTGTTTTCTTCAAGGGTCAGCTGGCCGCTACTCTCCAGGTAACAGGGAGCTGTGACAGTGTAGGTGTAGGTGCCGGGTTCCAGTTCGTCAATCACGTATTCTCCGGCTTCGTATGTCGTGCCGTTCACGGTAATGGTTGCCTCTTCTATGGCTTCGTTGCTTTCATTTATGATGGTGAAGGTAATACTCAGCAGGGGTGAGGTAGTTTCGATGGGAAGCCCGATGAGTTTAAAATCATCAAAATAAAAGCCTTCCATATTAATGATATGATCACTAACGAGTCTGAACCGGAACCAAACCTCTTCGTGGCCGATCAGGTGCGAAAGATCAACCTCTTCTTTGACCCATTGCTGTTGGCTGCCATGATAAAGCGGCTTTCCTGTATCCTGGTTGTTGCCACCGGTAACGGTATAATTGCCTGCCAGGGGAGTCCACGTTTCCTGGTTGTCTGTCGAATACATGAATTGCACATAGTCCCAGTTGGCCTCAATCTGATATCGGGTGTGGAATTCGATCCAGGCCACACTAACTGTGCTGAGATCAAAAGCCTGCTGCGTGGTGATGAAGGTATGGGCATTGTTCGGGTAGTTCTGGCCGGGGCTGTCTGCAATTGATCCGGGCGGAGAAAAGTAGTGCTGGTTGGAAATGCCCCAGGTGCTGCTTGTCCATTGATCAAGATTGTCGCAGGGGTCGTGGAAGATTACCAGTGGTTCGCCATAGAATTTGGTCAGGGTGTCATTCCAGGCAAAGCTGCCATTGTCGAGCGAAAGCACAAAGCTTATCTCCTGTCCTAACCCAATGGATGGGCTCAGTTCGAGACTGATGTATGCTGTATCCGTATCGAGAAGACCCATATTGGTGAAGTGCACGCTTTCACCCGCGCCCGTTATGTTATCGCTGAGGGGTATCAGGGAAACGGTGAAGCTGGCCGGGCTGACCTGACCAAAGTTGATGATGCTGAATTCAATATCGGCCGAATTTTCGCTTATGAATTGCGGGCTCAGGTCCGTTGCTTCCGCAAAGGGTAGAGCCAGGCGGGCCAGGCCAAGGTTCATGTGGGTATGGCCGGCACATATTTCCTCAATGCGATCCATAGCAGGCCAGAAACCGTCAGAGGGCTTGCCGGCTTCGGGAGTAAACGCAAACACCTTGTCTTTGGTGGTTTGTTCACCGTAGAACCAATCGTCAGAAACTCCGTTGGCCAGGTAGTTCAAGGTCTCGTAAACAGTACCGTAAACATAATTATTCTCGCGGGTAAGGTACTTTGCGTATTCAGAAAAAATTTCAGCATCAGGGGTGAGTAAATTGGCATACCCCCATGGGTAGATCAAGAGATCGCTGAAGGTATGGTTGTTCAGGGCAAGACTGAAGTTATATGTTTCGGCAAGTTGCTTTTGCAATTGCGTTTCGGGTTCTGAAAAAGCTGCCATGCCACGGTAAGTCTGGGCAGGCGGATTCGGAGAAGAACCCCAGTTGTCGTGACCCCACTTGTAACCAAAGTTTCGGTTCAGGTCAACACCAATGCTTCCGTCGTAATTCTGACGCATGTTTTTGCGATGCATGCTGCCTCCGTTCGGATGGGTTGTTTCGCAAAAAATATATCCGTCGGGATTTACACAGGGTACAAAATACATTTCGATATGGTCAACCAGGTATTGAATTTCCGGGTCGGAATCGTAATTTTCCAGAATGTACCACATCTGGAAAAGCATTTGCTGCATCGAAGCCGGCTCCCTGGCATGAGTCAGGGCAGTGTACAGCACTTTTGGCTTATCCTGCTCAATGCCAGGATTGTTTGATATCCTGACCCAGTATACCGGTCTGCCCTGTATGGTTGTTGTCGTTCCTATGGGTTGTCTTACGGAGATAATATCGGGAAAAAGCTCCACCATCAGATCAAGATCATCAAGCATCTCATCATAGGTGTGAAAACCTCCCATGGAGCCCAGGGTAAAGTTAACGGGAGTGGGGTACTCTGATCTGGGTGTGGCTTCACGCATCTGACGGTTGAGTTCGTCGCGATCAAAGGCGGCGTTGCGTGCCTGGTAGTAACTGGTCATGTCTTCGATCAGAATCTCATAACGAAAGCCTGCATTCTCAATTAACCGGAGTTCGGTCTCGGAAAATTCACCCATAAGCGAATGACCCGGTCTGAATTCGGCAATGTCCATAGCGATGCCAAGGCCGGCAAGCTCCCTGACTTCTCTCCCCGCAAGGTCGATCACAACCCTGTGGTGCTTTTCAGCGAAAGCTATAGTTAAGGAGCTAATAACCAGAATAATAATAACAAAACCTCTCTTGTAAAAAGAATTCATTTCAGATGTGTTTAGTGGATGATTGAACGCAGGATTTATTCATAAGGTAAAGAGAAAAGCATTGAACAGAGCAAATATATCATTTTTTGAACGAACCATTCATCCAACCTCATTTATGGATAAAAAAGATATTTTCCCAGACTTGTTTTCCATCCAGGTTGGCCGGAGCAGAGTTCTCAGGGCCTACTGAAGCAAGCCGGGGTGCTGGCCCACATAAACTTCTGTTAACCGTTAAACCATCGTTTTCTGGTATTGAAATTTACCGGGAACAGCAGCATATTTAATCTGAACAGGGCACTTTAAGATTTTTTTGGATCATTCATTCAGTTTTTGTATTTTTAATACCTTTGGGATGATGAGGGTGTGCTTTTTATTGAAGATCAAAAGGAGCCGCCTGTCAGAAATAAATGATCTTTTGGTGTTAAAAATCAACTTGTTATGAGAAGTATCCTGCTTATTATTTTTGCTCTTTTTCCCGTGTTTTGGGTACAGTTTGATGCAGTTTCCCAGGATGCTGACGATGCCCTCAAGGTAAGCCGCTCATCCATCATACCTGAAGCGTATGACAGAAGCTCCATATCGTTAATGCTTGTTTATGACAGGAATGACCCGTATTTGCCGCTGCTGAAAAACGCCTTTGCCGGCATCGTTCAGAGCGATAAATTTTTTATTAATCCGCTCGACAAACCCCTGATGGAGTTCAGGGGTATCCGGACTGCGGACCGGAAGATCATTCCATATACCAATATCCGTGAAAACCTGATTACCAATAACTACGCCCGTGAGATTATTTCCTACTGGTACAATCGGACTGAGGAGGGATTGATGGATATGGAGAGGATCCATGAACGGGGTATGGAGAACGCCACCGATGCCGATGTGATGCGCAGCCAGGCAACCGTTCGTGGTAATTGGGCGTTGATGGACTACGGTAACCGGCTGATTGAAAAAAGTTATATTATAGCTCTTGATTTCAGGGAAGTTGAACGATTTGACACAGAATACCAGGAGGGGTTCTCCGTTGAGGTGCGTGCGTCGTTGTTCCGGATAGAGCTTTCCGAACAGGACAAAGAACTGATTTATGATGCATGGGTGCTTGAAACGGATACGAAAGAGGAAGCGGCCAGGAAGAAAAAGCTTTTCGAAGAGATCAGCCCTGAAGTGACTTTTGTAACACAGGTGCTTACCACAGCCATATCCTTCAATCATAAAGAACATACGTTTCTTGGGAAAATAACTCCTAAACGAAGCGATGAGGAGCTGATCAACCGGCTCGTGCAAAGCGCATACGATAACATCCTGACTGAACTGGAAAGGAGTTATGACGACTTCAACGTCATTACACCGCTGTATTCGGTTCGTCCCTTAGCTGCCAAAATCGGCAAAAAGGAAGGGCTAAGGGTTGATCAGCGTTTCTTTGTATACGAGCACCGGTATGACAGGGCAACTCAGCAGATTGTTGAAACCCGCAGGGGGGTGATCAGGGCAACGGGAGACATTACCGACAACCGTGGAATTGCCACCGGAGATATGCGTCCCAGCAGGTTTTACCAGGTATCCGGAAGGCGTTTGCATGAGGGTTTCGTATTGCAGCAAAGAAACGACTATGGCCTTCAGCTCATGCTGGGAGGTGCAGCCGGTGACATTGGGGGTATTTCCGGTGAGCTGGCTTATGCGATAGGCAGGGCCATCAATGTGCCTGCGCTGTACGTTTCCTTCTCCGCGGCATATCAAAGCAAAGAATATCCCGATTTTGACGACGATCCCACAGGGACCATACCGGTTTTTGGCAATGAGAACCTCGAATTCATCCGCCTGGGAGGAAGCCTGTCAAAAGGCTTGCACTTTTTCAGAAATTTCGAGCTCAGACCGGCCATAGGTTTCACTTACGAGCAAGCAGGCAATGATGAGATGGATGATGACATTACATCGCTGTTCCTTAACGGTGGTGCAAGCTTAGCCGTAAACCTGGGCCACAGTGTTCAGATGGTTCTGGCCTATAATTATTTCTTAAACATAGGTTATGCCTCTTATGCTGAAGAAGCAACCGACTATAAATACACGGAAATATTTCCGGGCAGGGAAGGAGGTGTTCCGTTTCTTGGGCTGAGATTTGTTTTTTGATGCCGTTTGAAAAAAAGATCCTTCAACAAAAAGGGCTCTGTGAGCAGAAAGGATGGTTTTTTCGGTTCGGGTTCTTGATTTGTCCCTGTCTTTGCCTATATTTGTAGAAGAAACCCATGGTAAAAAACGGACGTCCGGGGTGCTGTTTTTTAGAAGAAATAAAGGTTTGAGATGCAGGCCGGGTTTACCGGACCTTACAAGCGGAAAGTTTGCATCGTGCCATATATCGTGCCTGTGTTGTGTTTCTCAGCTTCAACAGGAGTTGATATTATAAAGGCTCTGTTTTTTGTTATGGGACCCATTACGGTTGTGGGGTTGAATCGAAAAAAACATAAAAAAGGAATATGCTATGAAGATGAAGAGTATGCTGATCATTCTCAGTGTTTTGATGATCATTATTGGTTGTTCAGCCCAGCGTGAACTGGGCAGACGTGAAAGAAAAATACTGTACAGCAGCAGTTACAATTATGAGATACAGCCCGCAGGTGTCGGTCAGGATGGTACCAAAGCGGTCAAGGTATGGGGTTATGGCCGCAGTCCTGAAGATGCTGTTCAGATAGCCAAGAGAAATGCCGTGGCAGCATGTATTTTCAGGGGAATTCCGGCCGGGCCCGGTGTTGGACCTACTCCGCCTATCGTTACCGAACACAATGCACATGAGATTCATGCCGATTTTTTTGAAGAGTTTTTCAAAGTGGGCGGCAGGTATCTGAACTTTATCGCCTTGTCGACCGACGGACCGCCTTCCGGACAAGACAGGATAAGAATTGAAAGAAACTATTACAAGGTAGGTGTGAACGTTCAGGTAATGTATGACAATCTCAGAAGGGAGCTTGAAAATGCCGGTATAGCTCGCCGGCTCGATCATGGCTTTTGATATCACCGTTTTGGAGTTTATTCATTCAGTTCTAATATAAATATTTGACACCGTGAAACCTTACTTATCACTTTTTTTGCTCCTTTTTGTATGCACTGCATCGCTGTTTTCGCAGGTGGCCAGGCGTCCTTCCATTATGGTGGTTCCCAGCGACCAGTATTGTATATCGCGGGGATACTCCACTACGTTTGTCAGTGAGGGTGTTGAGCAGACCATCCCGGATTACCGGCAGGCTATGCAAAACGATCCGCAGTTGCGGCTCGTAATTACCAAAATGGGCGGCATCATGGCCGACAGGGGTTTCCCGCTGAAAGACCTGGAGCAGGAGCTGCGCAACCTGGAACGCCAGTCGGCGGAGCTTGAAATGCTTGCCTCCACTGAAACGGGCGCAGGAATTGCCGAAAGCCCCATTGACCGACTGAAAAGAGTGGCGCAGGCCGACATCATCCTCGACCTGGATTTTACCGTCAGCACCAGAGGTTCCCAGAACTGGATAAGCTTCAACTTAAGGGGCATTGATGCCTATACGTCAATGATGATAGCGGGTGCAGCGGGAACCGGAGAACCCAGCAGCGCAGCTCCCGTTGATCTGCTGCTCGAAGAAGCTGTGCTGAGTTATATGGATGAGTTCAATGGCCGCCTGATGAACCATTTTCAGAATATGTTCGATCAGGGCAGGCAGGTGAGCATCATGGTAAGGGTTTGGGACAGCGCCTTTTTTGATCTTTATGAAGTGTTTCATCATGACGGGTACGACATGGAACTGATTGATATTATTGAATACTGGATTGAAGACAATACCGTTGAAGGCCGTTACAGCCTGGCTACAGGTTCTAACAACTTCCTGCGCTTTGAACAAGTGCGTATTCCCTTGTTTACGACCGATCCGCGCGGACGCGAGAGAGCCATGGATACGCGCAGGTTCGTCAGCAGCCTCGCTTCTTACCTGCGTCAGAATTTTAATATTGAATCACATATACACCAGAGAGGGCTTGGTGAAGCCTGGCTCATCATAGGTGAACGATAAACCGGAAAAACTACCATCATGCAAAAAAAACTACCAGTACTGTTGATTATCGTCCTGATCATCCCTCTTTGGGCTTTTGCACAGAACCCCCAGCCGCGGATGGATGACAGGGATCGCATCGCCATCATGCCACTGATTGATGAGCAGGTTGAAATCAGCGGCCAGGCCAGGAACCTGCTTCAGGCCAGAATGTCAAACATCATTAACCTGAACGGACTGGCCGCCCGTGAAGAGGCATCGTATTTTGTAATGGTGCCACAGATCAGTGTGGTTTCTGAAGATATCACGCCGACGGCTCCCCCAATGCATGCCGTTACACTTTACATCTCTTTCAGTATCATTGACAATTATACCGGCACTGTGTTTGGTGAAACCGGTATGGAGGTCAGGGGCGTCGATCAAAGCCGTGAACGGGCGTTTACCCATGCCATACGGGGTATTAATCCACGCTCCGGACAATACAGGGTCTTTATGGAAAGAGCCAAAGACCGGATTCTCTCTTTCTACAACACACAATGCGATCTTGTGATAGCTGCTGCACAAAGCCTGGTGGAACAGGACAGAAAGCGCGAAGCAATTGAGATCCTCACTTCAGTGCCTCCTGTCAGCAGGGAGTGCTACGACTTGTGTATGGCACTGGCCGGTGAAATCGGACCGGTACCGGTACCCGAGCCGGAGATGGCCCGCGAAAGTCAGCCCGAAGCCGATACGGAACAAGAAACCAGGGTGAAAGGTATGAAAGGCAGGCTGAGAAACCTGGAAGTGGAAATATTGCAGGTGGAATTCACTGGAAATAATATTGATGTCAGTTTGCTGCTGACCAACAACACCGAAAACACCAGCATCATGCTCAGGTCAGCCCGTTTTATCGACCGCAGAGGCAATGAATTTGACCGCCGCCTTTACATCTCTGCCGATCTCGTAAGAGGTGTGCCCACCCGGCGTGACTTTTCATTCAGCGACCCCAATATTGACCTGGTTGATTTTATGCGCATGCTTGAACTGAATTTTAGCAGGGAAGGAACACTGATGTTTGAGAATATTGAAGTAAAGAGATAACTGATGTATTATAAATACTTCAATATTAAATATATATAATAAAATGAAAAAACTAATTTTGCTGCTCGGACTGTTTGTCCCCGCTGTTATGTGCATGGCTCAATACCGTACCGTTGACAGCAGCCAGCGGCGTGCTCCTGACTGGATACATTCGCTGGAAAGGAACTACATCATCATGTCGGCCGAAGGGTCAAGCATCACGGAGGCTCAGCAGAATGCGCTGATGCTCATTAAAGAACGTATAGTCAGTTCGGTGGCGGCAAATGTTAAAGCCGAAAGCGAACTCATAACCGAAGAAGTCAATTACAACAATAACGTAACTGTTTTTCTTGAGCAGTTCAGGGCGAGCGTTACCACCCAGTCAGGTGATGTTCCGTATCTGCAGGGCATTTCACTCTCCCTTGCGGAAGATTATTATTGGGAAAAATTGCGCGACAGGAGCACAGGTCATGAAAAATACCGGTATCATGTAAAATATCCGTTTCCTGAGATTGAACTGAGAAAGCTTGTTTCCGAGTTTCAAAGGATGCAGCAGGAACTTACTGATGAGCTTAACAGGCTTATAGAAGAGGTACACAAGGTTGCTTCTGTGGAACAGATCAACAACAACATATCCGAATTGCAGACACTGTCAGCTTCTTTTATAGATATGAGAAAAGAACAAGCCTTAAACGGCATAAGCCGCTACAGGGAATTGCTGAACAGCATCACTCTTCATGAAAAGGCCAGCACCCTCGGCACGTTGCGTTTTGTGCTTAAGGCCGGCGACAGGATACTGACCACGGCACAACGGCCCAATCTGAGAGCCGAATGTGCACGGATTACCGGAACCAGGCTTGAACAGAACGAATGGGTCATATCTTATGACACAGAGTATTGCTATGACGATCCCGAGAACCATATTGAGGTGCATTATCGTTTCGGAACTGCCCCGATAAGGCAAAGATTTTATTTTAATATACATGAAGGATTAGTTGATATACAGTTAAGAGAGGCATTGCAGTTTAGTGCATTAGAAGCAGATGATCAAACTGTTTATAAAGCCCGGCTGCTTATAACGCTTTACAATAAACACGATTCTCCATTTGTGGTTGAGCATCTGACCATCGAATTTGATCAAATGCCTCCCATCAGGGTGGAAGACATCAACCAACGTTTTGAGAATTCCGGAAATCATTATCTTGTGGTTGATATTGCTGAACCAATGGACAAAGCCGCAACTTCATCGGCAAACCATCGTCTGCCAAGGATAAATGGAAGCATTCATTACCATGAGGCAGGAAAAGACGTAAGATCTTCCTACAGGATCTATCAACATGCATACACTACCACATGGTAGATGAAATACAAGTTTATATGAAACACTCATGACCAAATTTTATAGGCACAGGAGCATGATTATAAGAAGTCGGAAGTCGGAAATCTGACATCTGACATCTGAATTCTGACATCTGAATTCTGACATCTGAATTCTGACATCTGAATTCTGACATCCAAAAAGTTTCATAGGCATTAACACAAAACACAGATAATCAAACAGTAACGAAAATATTAACAATTGAAATAAAAACAGTATTCAAACACACAATTATTAACCAACATCCATTCATTAACCATTAATAATCAGTTATTCATTACAAAAACAAACATCATGAAAAAACAACATTTATCCATTGTATTTATGGCGGTTTTGATGGGCTCATTGCTCATGTTCACTCAATGTTCATCGAAAAAAGATGCCATGGTGGGAGAGGAACGTATTTCCATGTTCTGTCATGGAGCCGAGTACCGGTCCTCTTCCGATTATTTCAGGGCCAGCAGTGTGGCAGACAGCCCCAATATGGCCAATTCAAAAAGGATGGCGCTGAGTAACGCCCGTGAACTTTTGGCAGGCCAGCTCGAGGTAACGGTTAAGTCGGTCATCGACAACTACTTCCAGGATGTTACGGTAGGAGATCTCCAAGAGTACCAGCAGCGTTACGAAGGTATGTCGAGGGAAGTCATCAATCAGCAATTGACAGGTACCCGTGTTATTTGCGAGGAAGTTACCCGGACTCCTGAAGGCAGGTACCGTACCTACATTGCCATTGAGCTTTCCGGAAGCGAGATTTTCAATGCCATGAACGAGCGCATATCCAGGGATGACAGGCTCAGGCTCGACTATGATTATGAAAGGTTCAGAAACAACTTTGACCAGGAAATGAAAAACCTGGAAAGAGGCAGGAACTAAGCCGGTTTTTTAACTGCTGCTGCCTGGGAAGGAGGTTACTTCACTTTTCAGGCAGCAGTTTTGTCAATGATTCGGGTTTGTTGTCCGTGCTTCCGGTGTTTTACCGGCGTAATGGCTGTTGACAAGCCTGATGCTGTGGTAACGGTTGCGTGATGACAGCGTTGAGCGCCCTTACTTTGCCCAATAACGGAAGCAATCCCCTGGCGAGGCATGTATTGAACAGCATTTGTCTGTTATTCCCTGCCATACGTTACCTGTATCCCATTATCGGATTCAATCCAGGGTATAACCTATAACCAGTTAACAAACAATTAGTTAAAAAACATCAACAGATGAAAACAGCCATCAGGATTCCTTCAGCACTTTTACTGATTTTGTTCATGCTGCCCTTGAGCATGGTGGGACAGACTTTTGAAGAATATGTCAGACAGCGGGAAGCTGAATTCCAGCAATTCAAGCGGGAGTATGAGGAGTTTATCCAGCAGATGCAGCAGCAGTATGAGGATTATGTTATCCGGCGCGACCAGGAGTTTACCGAATACCTGAACCAGCGCTGGGAAGAATACCAGGTATTCACGGGGGCCATAAAGGAAGAAAAGCCTAAGCCGGCTGTCATGCCTGCACATGATCCCTCAATGACACCTGAGGTTCCACGTACGCTTCCGGCACAAGCCCCCGATCCGGAAATAACGGCAAGACCTCCGGCTACCCCTGATCTGCCGGCTATTCAGAAGCCTGAACCGGAACGTTTTCCGACGCGATCGCTGAGTTTTATGTTTTATGGCAATCGTATTTCGCTGACCTATGATCCGGCTATGTTTGTGCAGATCCCGATGACCATCGACAATGAATCCATAAGCCAGTTCTGGAGCAATGTCAGCGGCACCAACTATAACCACCTGGTGAACCAGCTGGGTGATTACAGCCGTCAGATGAACTTGAACGATTGGGGATACTATCTGCTGGTTAAAAATTTTTCTGACGAGTTGTTCAGCCGCTCGCCCAACGGGGCCACCCTGATGGCCTGGTTTCTCATGAACCGGTCGGGCTATCGCGCCAAAGCTGCCTATTATAACAACCGGGCCATGCTGATGCTGCCCTCTATGCACGAAATTTATGAAGTGCCTTTCCAGGTATTCGACGGCATACGGTTTTACCTGGTGCAGGGAGATGCTCCGCAACTCTACACCTACGAAAACGACTTTCCGGATGCTCCAAGAGTCATGGATATGACCATCCAAAGTCCACTGAACCTGGGTGATGCCGTAGCCCGGAGAAATGTTTCCTTTGAATTTGGCGGAGAAACCTACGATCTGAGCTTTGAGTACTGTCGCAACACCATTGACTTTTATGCAGATTACCCACAGTCTCAGATACATGTTTACTTTGACTCTGCAGTGTCGCCACTGGCCCAGGAATCGCTTGCCGAAAACCTGATGCCCCTGATCCATGAAAGGGATGAACTATCGGCAGCCAGCCTGCTACTGAGGTTCACACAAACTGCCTTTGACTATAAAACCGATGACGAGCAATTTGGCTATGAGAAATTCTTCTTTGCCGAGGAAGTCCTGCACTATCCCTATTCAGACTGTGAAGACAGATCGGTGCTGTTTGCTTACCTTGTCAGGGAATTGCTGAATCTGAAGGTTATCGGACTGGAATATTACGATCATATTGCCACAGCCGTGAATTATTCCGTTGACCCCGGTGGAGATTACATCATGTTCAATGATGAAAAGTACACCGTTAGTGATCCGACCTTCATCAATGCCCCCATCGGAATGACTATGCCCAAGTATGCTGATGTAACTGCTGTTGTTATTGAAATTGATGACAGCCAGCACTACGGTGATCTGGCCAGCCGGATCTGGGAAAAAATTTATGCTGCCGGAGGACATCGGGGAGGAAATCGTAACGACATGGTTTTCGACAGCATGGGAAATGCTTATGCAACGGGGTTTTTCCGTGGGAGTGCTCAGTTTGGAAATACCCGGTTACGTTCAATGAATGAATCCAACGGTGCGTTTCTTGTGAAATACGGCTTTGATGGCACCCTGAAATGGGCCAGGCAGCCCGACAGGCAATTCAACACCACCGCTTACCATCTGGCGCTGGATCATGATAACAACGTTTATTTCTCAGGAACCTATAACGATCAGATCACATTCAGAAATACCACACTGACCGCACATGAGCAGGCAGACGTGTTCCTTGCCAAATACTCTTCCGACGGTGACTTTTTATGGGCTGAGAAAGCAGGTGTCGACACCCTCAACACAGCAACGCAATACATGTTTGTAGCCCGGTACAACCAAAGGGGCAGACACCTGGGAACAGACGTTTATATGGAAAATCCCGACTATAACGGCTATGGTATAAGCATTGGCACTGACGGCACCGTTTTTCTCGCAGGATCATCGTTTGCAAATACAGGCCTCAGTGTTGCCTCTATGGCCTTCGAAACCGCCGAGACCTTCGACCCGATCAGGAGCCTTAAGGAAGAGAACGACAGACTGATCGCAGAGGACTATGACAGGGCTATCGCCGGTCTGTTCGCCGCCATCAATCTCATAAAGCTAAACAACGTGGTGATTCCGGGAACCGCCGCCCAGCAAGCGCTCGACAGGTACAATCCGGGCTTCAAAAGAAGGGCCCCAACGGTATATAATGCCATAGCCAATATCAATTTCCTGAAAAATGACCAGGGTGTTGTGCTCATTACCACCGAAGGTGGCGGCAACATAACCATTGATTACCTGCGTATCCGGAACAACGCTTCCATAAAGGTTACCGAGTTCAGCAATGGAAATACTCAACTGGATGTACTTTCCGGACTCCAGGTGGGCAGGGCCTTTGTTTGGTACGACCTGAATTTCGTCCGGCTGCTCAGGCATAGCGGAGACCTGCTCTTTGACTTCTCCAGGAACAATACGCAGCGAACCTTCAACCTGGAAAAGGATATTTTTTATTGATGCACTGAGAGAAACGCTTTTTCGTTACTCATGCCATGCTGAATCAGGCATGCTGAAGCTCCATTGTCCGCAGCGATCTCCGCTTCCGGATCAGTCCGTTATCCCCAAAAAACTAATCACAAAAAATGAAGAAGACGTTAACTTTTAAATAAAAAACATACCTTTGCAGCGTATCCGGTTCTTTGCAGATTAAAAGGGAATCTGGTGAAAATCCAGAACTATCCCCGTAGCTGTAATCCCGACGCAAGATATTTCTTGCATCACGTTTCCTGCATTGACCCACTGTCCGGTTCGAACGGATGGGAAGGGGCGGGAAGCCGGGAAAGTCAGAAGACCTGCCGTATACAACTAATTTCGTAGCTTTCGGGCGAAAAGCGACAGATTGTACTCCTCTGAAGGATTCCTCTCTGATTTTTTCTATCCCGCGGGTTACCATTTGTTTCACGTAACATTTTTTTAAATGAATGGTATTTCTCGTTTATTCGGAACTTTGTTTCTGGTAGTATGTGTGATGCAGACGGCATTGATTGCCAATACTGCTGCTTCAGCCGTAAACATCGCAAAAACGGCAAAACTTACCGGCTCCTCCCATGCCAAAACCGGCACCTCCGCCATTATGGCCTGGGAAGATGACGACGACCTGGTGATCGGGCTGGATGCCTTATCGGGCATAGCCCCTGGTGACATCATGGATGCGGAAGTTGTTGTGAATTCAGAGCCTTCAGTTGCTTCACTGTACATTGACGACCCAATCCTGATCATTTCATTTTTGTCGCCCGGCCAGACCAATGTGGTATTGATGCTCAACACAGTTCACGGAACCCTGGAAGCCGGCTTCGTTATTGGTGTTGTGCCGCGCATTGAGGGGGATTATATCATATCTGATCTCAGCATGCTTGACCTTGCGCCGGAAAGTCATTGGAATGGTTCTGATATGAGCGGCGGTTTTTTTTCCGGATTGTTGTTTTTTCCCAACGACTACAATCCCGACTGGGGTGCGTGGAACGGTTGGGCCTATTCCAATATTTCGGACAATGAAACCCCGGGCTGGTTAAATCAATACAGCGCCATTACGGGATCCGCTATGCTTTCGGAAGAAGGTACGAATGTGAATTATGCCGTTTCCTATGCAGCGGGACAGGGGAGTATGCTTCATTTTGATGGTCCTTCCGCCCATGAGCTTAAAGGCATGTACGTCACCAACACCACCTATGCTGCCCTGTCCATGATCTACGGTGACGACTATGCCAAAAAATTCGGCGGACCGGACGGTGATGATCCCGACTGGTTCAAATTATCGGTAACTGGCTTCCGTGACGGCCTTCCGGCAGAAACGGTTGAATACTACCTGGCGGATTACAGGTTTTCGGATAACAGTAAGAACTACGTCATTCAGACATGGCAGTGGCTGGAACTCAGCCAGCTTGGGAAAACAGACAGCCTGCAATTCTCGCTCAGTTCGTCGGATGTGGGCGACTGGGGTATGAACACACCGGCCTATTTTGCTGCCGATATGCTGTATGTGGTGCCCGATCTGCCGCCTTATGTCGCCCATCCCATCGAAGCTGTGTATACAATCGAGAATGCACCTGATCATGTGCTGGATATCAGCCAGGTGTTCAGTGATCCCGACGACGATGATGCAGACATCCTTATTTCGCTTAAAGAGAATACGAACGAACCACTGGTATCGGCAGTTCTTGATGGCAGCCAGCTTCGTCTGGCGTTAACTCCGGACCAATGGGGTGTTGCACGGATTACGCTGGAAGCATGGTCCAACGGCAAAACCGCTACGGAAGAGTTCCATGTATACGTGGCCAACCAATCGGAGGAGCTGTTTATTCATGAAGTGCTTGCCTATAAGCCTGCTCCCGGCCAGTTTATCAATAAAGCGCCCTGGGGCTTGCCTTCATCTGCAGCATCAATCATCGGCGGCCTGAACGGCAGTCTCTCGCTGGGGGCCTATGGCGGTTATGTCGTTTTCCGCTTCAGCGAAGCTGTGATCAATCATCCCGACAATCCTTACGGCATTGATTTTATCATTTTCGGGAATGCCCTTTCGCATTGGTCGGAACCTGGTGTGGTGTGGGTTATGAAGGATGAAAACGGCAGCGGCAAGCCCGACGGGACGTGGTATCAGCTGGCAGGCAGCGATCATTTCTTTTCATCTGCCTGGTATGATTATGAGGTAACCTATTTCAATCCCGGCGGCGACACTGCCCAGAATGTACCCTGGCAGGATAACCGCGGAAACCAGGGCGTTGTTGCCGCACATGCAGGCCACAACCAGTCCTATTATCCTGACCATGAGCTTTTTCCTGATATTGCTCCTGATCAGTACACACTTACGGGCACGCGCCTCGCCGATGCCGTCGATATGTCGGTTGCCGGTATGGTGCAGTCACCGCCACGGGCCTTCGGATATGCCGATAACCGGCCGCGCGGTGCGGCCCCCTTTTACAGGCCCGACAACCCCTACACTCCGGAAACGGAGCATGCAGGTGGCGATGGCTTTGATATCGGCTGGGCCATTGATGAAGAGGGTAACTATGTGGATCTCGATATGATACATTTCATCAAAGTGCAAAGCGCAGTGCTGGCAAATGCGGGCTGGATGGGCGAAGTTTCAACCGAAATCACCGGGGCCATTGCGGTACGGGCGGATACAGACATCAGCGGACCACTGGATATGATCGTGATCAAAGACCTGCCTTCCGAGATAACAACACCTCAGTACCAGCTTGAGGCTTTCGCTTTTCACCGGGGAAGAAAGCAGCCGGATGCCGCCCTTGAATGGAGTACAGATCTTGAAGGTACCTATATTGATGATCAGATGGTGATGCATCTGCATCAATCCGGTGAACTGACGATCACGGCCCGACTGGCTCACAATCCAGAAGTTATGGCTATTGCTACCACTTACGTCAATCTTGATGACGACCCCACCCTGGTACACGATGATTTCACGGCAGCACCGATAATTTATCCCAATCCGGCACGGCATCATCTCCGGATAAAAAACATTACCCATGCCGGGGTTACCGTTTACAGCCTTTCAGGAAAGATGATGATGCAGTTGCACGATTATGCTCCAGGCAGTGCTGTGGATGTCAGCAAGCTTCCGGCCGGATTGTATGTTGTTGAAGTAAAAAGCGATAACCAAATACACAGGGTGAGGCTAATAAAAACACGTTAAGGTATAAGCCAAGTTGTTCCGGGCAAACGAAGGATTACCAGATGATCAGGTTTGTTTACATGTTTAAGTGCTTGCTGGTACTGATGCTGGTGCCGCTGGCAAGCTTTGGCGGTGGTATCCGGGATTCTGTTTTTGAGCTTCCACATGTGGAGGTGAGGGCCTACCGGTTTATCTCCGGCGAAAGCACCGGGGGAAAGCATACCAGGCTTGACTCGCTGTTTCTTAGGCAAAAAAGCCACCTCAGCCTTTCGGAACTGTTGTCGGAAAACACGCCTGTGTTTATAAAAAGCTATGGAAGGGGCGGCCTGGCAACGGCCTCATTCCGGGGTACATCGGGCACACATACCCGGCTCAACTGGAACGGCATGCCAGCGAACGACCCCATGTCGGGGATGGCTGATTTCTCATTGTTTCCTGCCTTTTTGATTGATGAACTGACGTTGCAACACGGCAATGCGTCATTAAGTGCTCAAAGCGGAGGCCTGGGCGGCACCGTCAACATCCTTAGCCGTCCCGACTGGAACAATAAGCTTGATGTCAGTTATATACAGGGTATTGGCAGCTACAGTACGTTTAATGAATACCTGAAGCTGTCCATGGGTAACAAGCTGTTCCAATACCGGCTAAGGGCTTACCATGAACAGTCGGCCAATGATTTCTCATTCATCAACAGGAGCATAGTACGTTTTGAAAACGGTGCCGTTGTTCACCCGGAAGACAGAAACAAGGGTGCCGATTTCGGCAAGTACGGTCTCTTACAGGAGTTGTATGTACGCCCGGGAGGTATGCAGACCCTGTCTTTCAGGTGGTGGAGCCAGCATGCATCGAGGGGAATTCCGCGGAGTGTCAGCTATGAGGGGCCTGAAAACGCGATGATAAGCAGACAAAAGGACACCGATCACCGGCTGGTTGCTGAATACAAACGTTACAGCGAACATGGCAGGCTTCTTTTACGTTCCGGATATGCCGGCAAGCAGATGACATATAACCAGATGAGCCTGCAGGACCAGGCGGAAGCACAGCCGGCACTGCATGCTGAGAGCCAAAGCCGGATGTTGTCGAATCATGCGGCCTACAGGCACCGTTTCTCAGAATACTTTGTACTTGACAACAGCATTGATGTCCGGCATGACCGGGTTTCCACACTCGACACGGTGATCAATACCGGGTATGACCAACAACGCCTCACCTGGTCCTACCTGTTCAGTGCACGGAACCGTTTTTTCAATATATTGGATGTAAGCCTAATGCTCAGGCAGGACTGGATTGATAGCGACCGAACACCTCTGATGCCTTTTCTTGGCTTTGATCTTCAGTTAGCGAAAAGAAAGGATTTCGTTTTGCAGGCAAACATGGCACGCAATTACAACCAGGCCAGCCTGAATGATTTATTCTGGCAGCCCGGCGGAAATCCCGACCTGATGCCTGAGGAGGGGGTTACGGTTGAACTTGGACTCCGGTATTCGGAGCGGTTTAACCGCCAGTTTTTACGTGGCGGGATAGGTGTGTTCCGTTCCGACATAAACAATTGGATCATCTGGATCCCCTCGCGGGAAGGCTTCTGGAGACCTATGAACATAAAACGGGTATTGTCGTATGGCATTGAGTCCCATCTGGACGTTGACGGTGCTCTGGGACCGCTGGAATACCGGATGCGTGCCACCTACGCCCTGACAAAAGCCCTTAATTACGGTGATACAGAGGTCTGGGGTACGAATACCCATGGGAAACAATTGGTTTATGTGCCGGTGCATTCGGGCAATATACTTTTTCATATCGCCTACAAGAGCTGGTATTTTGGATGGCAGTACAACGCCTACAGTGAGCGGTTTACCACTTCCGGCAACGATGTAAGCCGCCGCGATTGGCTGTATCCATATTTTATGAATGATGTGCATGCCGGAAAAAAAATTGATACAAGACTTATGCACATTACTACAGAAGTGAGGGTGCACAACCTGTTTGATGAAACCTATCATACGGTACTGTACCGTCCCATGCCTGGCAGAAATTACATGGTTGTGATCACAATAAACAGAAGGATAACAAGTTGAAGATGACAAAGATATACGCCATACTGATCCTTATTGCCGCAGTTTTTTCAGGTTGTATGGATGATGATGCCCTGTGGAACATTGGCGAGGCCGTGCTTCCGACGCATTCACAGGGTGTTTTCATAGCAAATGAGGGCAATTTTATGTACGGTAATGCTTCGTTATCCTATTATGATATTGAAGAAAGCACTGTGTATAATGATGTGTTTTTTCAGGCCAATGCCCTGCCTCTTGGCGATGTTGCCCACTCGATACTGATTCGTGACGAGCTGGGCTATGTGGTGGTGAACAACAGTGGAAGGGTTTACGTCTTTGACATCAATACTTTTGAACTGAAGGGTAAGATAACCGGATTGACGTCTCCCAGGTACATGCATTTCGTCAACGACCAGAAAGCCTACATCACTGATTTGTATGCCAGGTCAATTGCCGTTGTAAATCCGGAAACACTTGAACTTCATGGTGCTATCAACGTCAACAATCCCGAAGGCGGTTTTTACCAGCATTCCACAGAACAGATGGTTCAGTACGGATCGTATGTTTTTGTTGCCTGCTGGAGCTACGACAGCCATATACTGGTGATTGACAGTGAGCGCGATGAATGGATAGAAACGCTTGAGGTTATGCCCCAGCCCAACTCCATGGTGCTGGACAAATACGGTAAGCTGTGGGTGCTTTCGGATGGCGGCTTTCCGGGCAGTCCGTACCTTTTTGATAAAGCGGCGCTGATGCGCATTGATGCCTTAAGCCGCGAAACCGAGCACGTCTTTTATTTTGAGCCCGGCGACAGACCATTGAGCCTGAGTATCAATGCTGCCGGAGACACCCTGTACTTCATCAACCACCATGTGTACCGGCATCCGGTGACAGGCAGCGATTCTCCCGGAGTATTTCTTGCCAGCCCCTATGAAACCGGCCATTACGGAGGATTCTCAGCCATAGGGATTGACCCTGTAACATCTGAGATATATGTTGCCGATGCACTGGATTACGTCCAGCCCGGTTTGGTTTACCGTTTTACGCCAGAAGCTGAGCCGGTAGACACCTTCAGGGTCGGTATCATACCAGGCGCTTTTGCCTTTAAATAGCTTGTAATCTCTTACTTACTATAAAGCTGTCCGTGAGCGTACAACACAGTGTGCGCTGGCGAACAATCACAACAATTCCTGCACCTTAGCCTCCGCTACAATGAATTGATTCTTGTTTTATTATTGTTTTTGGCACGAATAATGATATCTTTGACCATGTTAAGTTAAACAAATGAAAAGAATACCGTTGTCATGAATATCAGAGTTATTTCCCTTTTGTCAGTTCTGTTCTTAGTTGCGCTTTATTTTTTATCGGGTTGTGAGAAAGAGAAGCCTGATCTTCCTGTTGTAGTGACGTCGGCTGCTGTGGAGGCCGGTGCTTCCAGTGCTGTGGGAGGCGGTGAGGTCACTGACGATGGCGGGGGGCGCATTTCCGGTCGCGGATTGGTCTGGAGCCGGATCCCGGAGCCTGAACTGGACGACAACAAGGATGGATATACCGATGAAGGGGAGGGGACAGGAGCGTTTACCAGCACAATGACGGGTCTTGAATTCAGCACACAGTATTACGTCAGGGCCTGGGCGGCAAACAGCGCCGGAACAGCTTATGGAGAGGAAATTTCGTTCACCACCCTGCAGGATCCTGCCGCCGTGATCCTGGAAGGCCATGCCTTTTATGCCGGAACCCGGATCCCTGTTTCAGGGGTGACAGTCAGCATTTCCGGTCAACAGACCCTGACCGGCGAAGACGGCTACTACAGGCTTGAAGAGCTGCAGGAAGGCACTCATGAACTCACGGGCGCCAAGGATGGCTATGAAACACATATGGCAAGTGTTAACCTCAGTGCGGGTATAACCACTCAATATGATTTTGAAATGTCATCCCAGCAATACAGCTATAAAGTGACAGGCACTGTCTCGTCCATTCCTTTTGAAGAACCCCTTGTTAATGTAAAGGTGGTTCTGATGAATCCCGACAATACCCAAAGCCAGGTGTTCGTTTCAACAGACCAGGAAGGTAATTACATGCTTGAGCCGATCCCGCGTGGATTGATGCAGATAGGTTTTTTTCATGATCTTTATGCCTATCATTATGAAGAAATACTATTTAGCGATGCTGACCAGCATGTTGATGTGCAGCTCCTTTTCCGGCGACCTATTGTGGAAACACTTGAAGTGCACGACATTTATGCGAGCATCGCTTTTGGTGGCGGAGAGGTGAGCTACGAGGGTTCCTCACCCGTTTTCAGGCGTGGACTGGTCTGGTCAAAAGATACCATCTACCCCGAAGTGCTGCTTGATCAGCATTCCGATGACGGCGGCGGTGGCGGTGTTTTTGAAACCCGCCTGACCAGTATGGATCCCCAAACACGCTACTACATCAGGGCTTTCGCCGTAAATGCCATGGGTACATCTTACGGGGATACGATCTCGATAATAACAAATCGCGACTCCGGAAGACCCTGTCCGGAAATGGAATACTTCACGGATCCGCGCGATGGTACCACCTATACCACCGTTCAGATTGGTGATCAATGCTGGCTGCGCGAAAATTTGTCGTACCTGCCCGAAGTGTCTCACCCCGACTATGGATCAACTACCACGCCCATTTATTATGTGTACGACTATCTCGGCAAAGATATGAATGAGGCATTGGAAACTGAGGCGTATGCAAACTATGGGGCGTTGTACAACTGGCCGGCCGCCATGACGGCCTGTCCTCCGGGCTGGAGGCTGCCTTCAAGTATGGATTTTGGTAATCTTAACTGGTATGTTTATGGTAAATATAGCGAGTTTACTGAAGCCAGCATGGCCAGTGTAATGAAATCATGTCGTCAGGCCGGCAGCCCATTGGGTGGCGATTGCGACACCGATGAACACCCGCGATGGGATGAACATGAATACTTTTACGGTACCAATGAATTTGGCTTCAGCGCACTGCCCGGCGGCCGCAGGCATCCGGGAGGCTACTTCACCACAAACGGCATGGGGGCATACTTCTGGACATCCACTGCCGTTTCTCCGCTTAACGCATCACGACGGAGCCTGCATTCCTATATCGACTTTATGGGGCGTGCCAATTACAGTAAAACACACGGCTACAGCGTGCGTTGTATCCTGGATCAGTAATTCGTACTGAAAATACCTTCACTGTAAAGTCATAATTGAATTACCTTAGCGCAGACTGATAGTCCTGAATGGGCTTTAGCAGGCCTTTAACCCCGCCTCGCCGGCAAAATGCTTTCCTTTATTGCTTACCGCAATGTTGTTAAACCTTTAACTATATATAGATATAGTTATATAAATACAATAGATAATATTTTATTTGTATATTTGCAAAAAATTATTGTTTCATATAAATCTTCGAAAAAATGAAAACACCTTATCTTTATTTAATTATCGGCCTGGTGGCCGGCGTATTGCTGACCCTTTTCTTTGCCTATAAAGCAGCACCCGGCATGATGATCAAAGAGGCGCAGAGCAAGTATAATTTTGAGCAATCGGTCGAGAAATTTGAACAGACGGCACTTGCTATGGGTTGGTCTATACCCGTAGTGCATGATCTTCAGGCAACTATGGAAAAATTCGGTTATGATGTAAGGCAGGTGAAGGTCTTTGAATTGTGCCATCCCGAGCATGCCATACAGATCCTCAGCCAGGATCAGGAGCGTGTAGTTTCTTCCATGATGCCCTGCCGTGTATCTATTTATGAAAAGTCTGATGGCAATACCTACGTTTCCTGGATGAATACCTCGCTGATGGGAAACATGATGGGAGGTATTGTTGCCGATGTTATGGGGGACGCTTCCCGCGAAAGCAAGGCCATGATTGATGCCATCATCAGGTAAAACAGCATCTTTTTTGCGTCGGGAAATGCATGAATTGAGGCTGTCATTTTAATACAGGCCACGAAGAATCGGGCTGAGTATTGGGATGTCATGCAAATATGGTACTTTTGCCCCTACGTTCTGCCTTCATGGTATAGATTAATTATTTCCGCTACTGGCAGTCAAACGTTTTCGTTTGTGACATGACAACCTTACAAGGCAAGGTCGATCAGATGATAGGTGGATGGTGTCCTAAAAAATGGTACAAGCCGGTATATCAGGAAATTAATTCGAAATACTGAGAATAATCTTATGTTCGCACCGTTTACTTAAAACAATCACCTTTTTGTGGAAATCAAAAAAAAACCACTACAAATCAAACAATTTCCGGTTTGAGGGGTTAGTTACCTGTCTAATAAATAAATTACCTCATGAAAAAGAAATCGATTAAATGGTTGGCTTTGCTTTTCGGAGCAATGGCACTTGTAATGTATTCGTGTATAGATGATCAGTATGACCTTACAAAACTGTCGGGCGATGTAACAATTGGCGGTGATAATATATCCATTCCTCTTGGCAGCACAAAAAAGGTTTTTTTACGTGATCTTATTGATGAAAGCGAGATGTTGATCCTTGATGAAAATCAGCAGTATTCAATCAACATATCAGAAGTTCTGGATCCTATCAGCATTGCTCTAGATCCGGTAACAATTGATATCGGATCGGTTGATATTGAACCCTTTACGATTGATTTTGATTTTGATACTGTTTCCGATTTTACACTCGACGGCATCGAAACAGGTGTGGATCTTAACATGCCTGATGCTGCTATTGGTGATGATTTTGATCTGCCGGCACTGGCCATAGCAGACACTCACGTTTATGACCTTGACGATGTTGTAGATGTTCCGGGGGTTCCCATAAACGAAACCCTTGTGGTCGTGCCCGATGAAGCGACACTTATTTCTTTCGAATATCTGTTGATGGATAACGCTGAAGTTGAGACCATTCATGATATTTATTTCGGAGAAACGGACCAGGGACAGTTGATCAATTTTAAGGTTAATCACTCGAACATAAACAATGCCTTAGACGGGAACAATTCGCAGCAATGGGTCAGAAGCCTGGTTATTGAATTTCCCCCTGAATTTGAGCTCGACATTGACAACGATTCTCCTTTTGCCGGTAACGCCGCTGTCGCAGGCAATATTATTACAATTACCAATGCACTTATTGATAACAATGCAGATGAAACGATTTTTTCATTTTACATATATTTAATGAATCTTGAAGAGTCAGACAATATTGATTACCAGGGGTTTTTAACGTATGATATGGAGTATGAAATTGACGGATTCAGCGCATCGGATGTTACCATAGATTCTTTTGAATTAATCATGGAAATGGATGAGCAACTGTTATTGAACTATGTTGATATAACAACTGCAATTATTCCTGTTGATGACATACAGCAGGAATCATTTTTTATAACCTCAACGATCACCGGGCTTGAAAACATCAGCACCATTAACCTGATTACCTTTGAGCCCAACAGTACCATTGAGATCAACGTCACTGATCCCGAGTTGATTGTTCCCCTTTCGGCCGGACAGTTTTTTCTAGAGTTTTCAGAAACCCTGACCTTCGATTTGGCCTTAAGTGATTTAGGAAGCAGTTCTTTCGACCCGGCAACCAACCGCCTTATCATTCCCGCAGCGGATCTTTTCGATGCGGAAATTACCCTGGTACTGGCCAGCATGGACCTGTCTTCCTACGAACCGGTTGACGGGGCTATCACACTGGAGGAGCCTGTTTTGTATTACGGTACAGGCATGGAGCTGGGTCAAACACGTTTAAACAGCACTGAGCTTGAAAATCTTGGTGCCACACAGACTACCATTAACATACCGGCTTCCGATATTGTAATCGAGGATGCTGAGGTCATCACCAGCACGGTCACCTCTCCGGTAAATGAAATATCAACGATAGAGATTGATGAGGAGGTACCGGCAGAATTAATTGCCATTACTTCAATGAGTTTTGATGACAGCGGACCCAACTCCCTGCTGTTGACGATAACTTTTGATAATATGCCTGATGGTATCGAGGAATTAATTCTGGATAATTTTACGTTTACCTTCCCGGAGTTTTTGAGTTTTGCACCCACAGACAATGTGATTAACGGTGTTTACCAGGTAAGTGGTGCCGAAGCCGTTTTCCCACCGCAAGAGGGCTTTTCCAAAGTATTTAACATCACCGGTTTCGATTTTTCCGAAATGAACAACGGTGTCGGCTTATTGACAACTGTTGTCAACGGAGTTACCAGGGTCATTATTGATGATAACAATGAGGTAATTATTGCAGGTGATGTTGTCATTGAGGATGCCACCCTGCAGATGGATGATCTGACGGATATCCTGGTTATTCCCGCTGTAACGCTTGATCCTTACGTGGTTCACGAGGTTTCAGGCACCTTTGACCCGGAAATCGATCCGGTGCAGGAAGAGATAAGCTTTGACCTTGACGGCGATCTCGATTTTTTAAGTGGCGATGATGCCTTTCTCAGCATCAGCAATCCACAGATATTGTTTTCCATCGGAAACACCATTGGCGCCCCGGTTGATCTCACCATGACTCTTTTCAGTTTGGATGCTGATGGCAATATGGTCCCCGGCAGCGATATTGGTGACATTGTTATTAATGTTATGGGAGCGGAAACGGCCGGAGAAGCTACCGTGTCAAAATTTCACATCTTTGCCAAAGGCAGCCCCCTTGCAGGTTATGAGCCTGTGCATGTGCCAAACCTGCCCGATCTTCTGAAAGTCATCCCCGACAAGGTGTCACTGTCTCTTACAGCCGAATCTGATAAAACCGAAACGCATCATATCGACCTTTCAAAAGATCTGGAAATAACCGGAAATTTTGATGTCATTATTCCGTTGCAGTTCGATTCTCTTAACATCAACTACAGAGATACCATTACAGAACTCAGCGATAATCTTAAAGACCTTTATGATATAGTAAACGAAATTGGTCTGACTATTAAGATGACTACGGAAAACACGATTCCGTTTGCATTCAACCTGGGTATTTTGCCGCTCGATGCTGCCGGTGAACAGATCCCCGGCGTTACGGCTACCGTAGAAGGATCCATTGCCCCGGGCGGTTTATCCGAAGCTGGAACGGGAGATGTTATTGTTACCCTGCATGCAGAAGACCAGCAGCTTGAGTTACTGGAATCCCTGCTGTTTAACTTTCATGCGACGGTAAGTGAAACAGTGGGAGGTGCCGAGCTCAGAGCAGACCAGTATATTCGCTTTCAGGATATTCAACTGATTATTGAAGGCGGACTGCATTTTTAATCATCAAAACAGTAAGAAAACAAACAGTGTGTTTCGTAATTTTTAAAATTATCATACATGAACAGGATTAACATCAAATACTTAGCGGTTATTTTCTTTGTAACCATATCCTCAACGCTTACTGCCCAGCAGTTCCGTTCGTCGTATTTTTTGAATGAATTCATATACAGTCATAATGTGAATCCGGCCTTCATGCCGGGGCGCGGATATGTAAGTTTTCCCGGCCTCGGACATTTTGCGATGGGAGTTCAAAGCAATGTCGGCCTTTCTACCTTTCTTTTTCCTTCACCTGATCCCAACTATGCCCTGACCACGTTTATGAGTTCCACCGTTGATGCAGACCAGTTTCTGAAAGGGTTACCGGATAACAGCATCATCAACATGCATCTGAATATGACACCCTTGTCGTTTGGTTTTTACTCCTGGGGCGGCTTTAACACCTTTAGTCTTACGGTGAATTCAAACAGCATGCTTAATATTCCCAAGGAGTTTTTTGATTTCGTTAAGAACGGAACATCCAGCTTTGACGGCACGGTATACCATATGGAAGATGTCAGCATAAATACAAACAACTACGCCACCTTGTCGTTTGGCCATGCCAGGGAGATTAACGAAAGGCTGAGCCTCGGTGTTAAGCTTAATGCTTACCTGGGTGTTGCAGCCGTTGATGCCCGTATTTCTCAGCTCCGGGTATCAATGTCGCCTGATATGTGGGAGATCGTGTCAGAGGCTGAAATGAATATTTCGGCCAGTGGCGTGATTCTTGAAACAGAAGCAGACGAACTGGGCAACTCCCTGTCAGGTTTTGATATGGGCACTTCCGGTTTGGGCGGATCAGGATTCGGCATCAGTCTTGGCGCCGCTTATGAAGTGATGGATGGACTTGTTGTTTCCGCTGCATTGTTTGATCTTGGATACATTTCATGGAACTCAACCATCAAGGCAAACACCAGGAGCAACAGATTTGTCTTTACGGGTTTTGAAGATCTTTCCTTTTTTGACGATGAAGATAATGATGAAGAAGATGATCCGAACAGCCTGAGCAACCAGCTTGACGATCTGACCGATGACCTGATGCAGCTTACCAAAATGTACGTCAACCCTGATGAATCGGGTGTCCGTCAGTCTATGCCGGTTACATTGAATGTAGGTGTTGAATATAAAATGCCGTTTTACGACAGGCTGTCTGTCGGCTTTTTAAGCCATTCAAGGTTTAACCAGGTGAATCCGTGGACAGAAGGCAGGTTTTCCGCCAACATCACTCCGGTTGACTTTTTGAGTTTTTCCTTAAGCTACGGGGTCTCAACCTTTGGCCAGTCGCTGGGGTGGATGCTCAACCTTCACCCGCAAGGCTTTAATTTCTTTGTTGGTTCAGACAATATGTTTACCAGGGTTTCACCCCAGTTTATTCCGGTCGAACGTATGAGCGCCAACATCTACATGGGAATGAACATTACGTTCGGACGCAGGTAAACAGCAAGTTTTGTTTCTGTTACCGGATGTTAAATGCCTGCTGCAAGCATTGACAGGCTTTCTTGTGTGCCTTTTTCCGGGGACTGTAAGCTTCATCAACCTTATATCGTGAGTTAACCTATTCTTATGAGAAGCCTGTTGTTTCAACTAACCATCGGTATTGCCCTTTTATTTTCGATACCAGCTTGTTTTTCATTCATAGAAACCTGGCCGGCCTCCAGCTTTATCCCCAGCTCGAGTCACTGGCAGCCGGCGGTGCCGGACTGGGAATGGTATTAAGGTTCTGACATGGAATGGATGTGTTGTTCAACTAAAGCCTGTCTGGCGCAGTAACAACTCAGCCATTTCCGCAAAATTCATTTTCCGCAACCCGCAACAAAGTGCTGCACATTGAAATAGCAGCTGGGCAGATCATTTCCAAAAATGTTTTTTTAAAAAAATCGAAAATCTTTTTTTTGTTTTTGAATATCTTTACGACGGCAAAAAAACAGGCTACTCCCATGTCGAAGATCCCGATCATTCGGGAACAGGATTTTGCAGACACAAGAGGATGATTATATTAGCTGGAAGCTGTATGCTCGAAGGAAGAAAGAGAGGTCAGAAGCTTGTTTCGAACGCAGAGAGAAATCTGCAAGGAGGTCAGAAGTCAGAAGACATAGGATGGAAGGCGAACATTTTCACATCTGCACATCTGCACATTTGCCCATCCATTCGGCTTCTTAGGCATAAAGAATAAATACAGACAATCAAGTACATACGCAAATATCTGAAAAATGAAACACCTGGCAATAACGTTACTAATGTTAACAGCTTTTACAACTGCATCCAAATCAAATGACCATGACCCATACCTGTGGCTGGAAGAGGTAGAGGGCAGGGAAGCCCTTGAATGGGTGGAGGCCCGCAACGCTGCAACTCTTGGGGTGCTAACAGGCACCGACAGCTACAGGGAGGCTTTCGAGAGCAGTTTGGAGATTATGAATTCCGATGACAGGATTGCTGCGCCATCGCTGCGCGGCGACTACATCTATAACTTCTGGCAGGATGTTGATCATCCCCGTGGTGTCTGGAGGCGTACCAGCAAGGAGCGCTACCTGGCCGGAGAGCCGGACTGGGATGTGCTGCTCGACATTGACGCTTTGTCGGAAGCCGATGGCGTGTCGTGGGTGTACCGTGGTGCAAGTGGCCTGGCACCCGACTACGACCTGTATATCGTGTCGCTGTCGCGTGGCGGCGCTGATGCCGTTGAGATGCGTGAGTGGGACATCCGCACCCGCTCTTTCGTGGATGACGGCTTCTTCCTGCCGGAAGCCAAAGGAGGTGTTAGCTGGCTCAACGACAGCACACTGCTCGTATCGACCGACTTTGGCGAAGGTGCGCTGACCAGCTCGGGGTATGCCAGGCAAGTCAGGAAATGGCACCGGGGTACTCCCATCAGTGAGGCCCCCCTGTTGTATGAAGGCGCTTATGAAGACGTTAGTGCCTCAGGTAGTGTGATAAATACCGACGGCGGCCGTTACGCCTTCATCTATCGCAGCATCGATTTCTACAGCTGGCACGTATACTATCTTGACGGCGACACACCCATCAGGCTGGAAATACCCTCCGACGCTTCCATAAGCGGCCTTCACAAAGATCAACTTATCGTTGAGCTCAAGTCAGACTGGTTTGTTAACAATCATGTCTTCAGGCAGGCCTCGCTGGTAAGCATCGACTTTGAGTCGCTCCTCGAAGGAAACTACAACATATCGCTGATTTACGAGCCGGGGCCGCGCAGCAGCATCTCAAGGGTGACAAGCACCAGGAACCACCTCCTGGTTAGCAAGCTGGACAACATTGTCAGTGAGCTGCACCGTTACACCTATGATGGCAACGGATGGATGGCGAACCGTATTGATGCCCCGGGAATGGGTGCCATTCGCCTGGGATCCACTGAGCGTTATTCCGACGACTTTTTCTTTTACTATCAAAACTTTCTGACTCCCTCGTCGCTGTTTTTTGCCAGTGCTGAAACGCTTGATACACGTGTTGTGCGATCGGCGCCTGCCTTTTTCGACAACGAAGGCTTCGAGGTATGGCAGCATGAAGCGGTGTCGGCCGACGGCACCCGTGTACCTTACTTTGTGGTAGGCCGCAGCGACATGCCGCTTGACGGCAGCAACCCCACCCTTCTTTATGCCTACGGCGGTTTTGAAGTGTCGATGCTTCCCTCTTATTCCGCTTTGCGCGGCAAATCATGGTTGGAGAGCGGCGGCGTTTATGTGCTCGCAAACATAAGGGGCGGCGGTGAATTTGGACCGCAATGGCACCAGGCCGGCCTTAAGGAAAACAGGCAGCGGGTTTTTGACGACTTTCACGCTGTAGCAGAGGATTTGATAGAGAAAGGGATCACTACCGGCCACAGGCTGGGTATTCAAGGTGGCAGCAACGGTGGCCTCCTTGTTGGCGTGGCGTTTACACAACGTCCGGAGCTATATGGTGCCGTAGTTTGCCAGGTGCCGCTGCTCGATATGCAGCGCTATCATAAGCTGCTGGCCGGTGCCAGCTGGATCGGTGAATACGGTAACCCCGGCATTCCCGAAGAATGGGCATATATCAGGGAATACTCTCCCTATCACAACCTCAGGGAAGACCAAAAATACCCCACAGTGTTCTTCACCACCTCCACCCGCGACGACAGGGTGCATCCGGCTCACGCACGCAAAATGGTAGCTAAAATGGAGGATATGGGCTATCCTGTGTATTACTGGGAAAATATGGAGGGAGGCCACGCCGGTGCGTCGACCAACGAACAGCGTGCAATGAGCTTTGCACTGACATACAGCTACCTGAAGATGATGCTGTTTGACTAAAAATCGGTTGTACACAACGCCTAAACTCTTTTACGGATACACCGCATTTTTGCAAATGACTGAGCGTGTAAATTTTCGTAGGAGAAAAGACTATCATTCAGACTTGAGTACGCTACCCGGTGCCACGGAGGCTACTTTCACGGCGTGGTAAGCAACCGTAAGGCATGTGATGATGAGGCTGACGATTGCGGCAATGGCAAAAGGCATGAGGCCTATCGAAATGTGATAGGGAAACGTATCGACCCAGTGGCTGAGCAGCACGTATGAAACGGGGGTGGATATCATGAAGGCAATAGCCAGGAGCTTGAGGAAACTGCTCAGCACCAGTGCAGCCAGCTGGAACAGACCCGCACCGGCCACTTTGCGTATGGCCATTTCTTTTTGCCGCTGTTCGGCCATGAATGAAGCGAGCCCGAGCAATCCGAGGCAGGCAATAAAAATGGCAAAGAACGAAAACACCACAAATATATATTGGAGTTGCTGTTCTTTTTTGTAAAACTTCATAAACAGTCCGCCAATCGGTTCTATCATGAAGGGTGTTGCCGGGGCGAACTCCATCCACACCTTATTCATATGTGCCACTGCATCACTGTAACGCGAAGGATCTATATGCACCGTAACATTGTATGATCCGTCGTCGTCCCAAAGAATTACAAGAGGTGCGATGGGGTTATGGAGGCTGTTGTAGTGAAAGTCTTGTACGATGCCGATGATGCGCAGGTCGTGCTCAAACATACCGGTTGAGAAGCTTTGTCCGATTATTTCTTCATACGAGCCTTTATAGTCAAAGTAATGCACTGCCTGTTCATTAAGAATGACAGACCGGCGGTGTTCGGAAGGGAATTCGCGCGAAAACAGGCGTCCTGCAGCGGCTTTCACGCCCATCACCGACAGGTATTCGGCATTGACCTGCATGGTGGTATGCTGTTTGCTTTCCGGGGCGGCACCTCTTGAAGACTCCTGCCAGGTGACGTAGCCTGGCACCTGCGCCGAGCGCCCGATGCCGGTAATGCCCGGATGCTCTTCGAGGGCCGTGCGGAAAGCATCCCAGCGCTGATAGGTGTTCGACTCGAGCCGGATCAGGTACTTATGGTCCAGGTCTATGCCAAGGTCTCTGTTGCGCATGTAGGAAAGCTGCTGGTTGATGACCACGGTTGCGGTGATCAGCGCCAGGGAGATGGTAAATTGAAACACGATCAGAATTTTTCTGAAGAAAGCGCCCTTTTTGCCGCCGGTGCGGTTGCCTCTGAATATATCTATTGGCACAACAGAGGTCAGATACAGTGCCGGGTAAATGCCGGACAGTACTCCCACAAACACGATCCCTGCCAGCAGGCTGAGGATAGCCGTTCCCGTATCCAGGCTGTAGAGGGTGATTGAGATGCCGGCGAAATCGCGGTACCATGGCATAACGACTTCCATGATGAGCAGGGCGCAAAGCACGGCAAGGGCGGTGATCAGGAAAGACTCGAACAGGAACCTGGCCACCAGTTTTCTTCGCCGGCTTCCCAGCAGCCGGCGGATGCCCACCTCGCGGGCCCGCAGACTCGACCGGGCAGTCGCCAGGTTGACATAGTTTACCACGGCTATCAGCAGGATAAAGGCCGCTACGGCAAGAAAGAGGCGAACCGTTTGCAGATTGCCCGATTCGGCCGGACCGGCATGTTTGACGTCATCAGCGAAATAGATATCAGGCAGGGGCCTCAGGAAGAAATCGCGTTCTATTTCAGCTTCATAAAGCGTCCGGAGTTCTTCATAAATGGCATCATTAATCTTCTCTTCCAGGTGAGCTATGTCGGTATCCGGCTGCAAACGCAGAAACGTGGAATAATTCCAAGAACCCCACTGGTAGAGAAAGTCAGGGTCGAGGTGACTGTAAAATTGGCTAAGCAGGTGAAAGGGAATGATGCCGGTAACGCGCAGGTGGGAGTGTGTTACATCTTCAATCACCCCTGTTACCATCAAATGCTGGTCATTTCCGTATCGAAGTATCTCACCCATAACATCTGTCCGACCAAAGATATTGCTTGCCAGGCTCTCTGTAAGCACAATGGAGGAGGGATCTGTTAACGCAGTTTTGGGGTCTCCCAGCAGGAAGCGGTACGAAAAGATATTGAACACCGTACTGTCGGCAAATATGATGTCCTGTTCTGAAAAGGGGATGTCATTATGGCTGAGGGTTTGATAGATGTGCATGGTGAGCACGCGCGTCATGCTGTGCACCTCAGGGAACTTTCGTTTCAGAAAGGGCCCGTGTGCAGTGCCCAGAAGGGCCCAGTCGGTTTTTTCCAGGCGGTACACCTCACGGCTGTGCTCGTGCCAGCGATCGTAAGCCCGCTGGTCTGCAATATAGAGCAGGATCAGCAAAAATACCGATATACCCAGGGCAAAGCCGAGGATGTTGATCAGGGTGTAGTATTTTTGGCGGAACAGCGAACGGATGATCTGCTTAAGGTCGAAATAACTCATAGTTGTACCGGTGTTTCTTTTGTACTATGGGCAACATCTGTACCACATTCTCTAAAAACTTCCTGATCAGCAGATTGCCAAAAGCGCTGGTAACCAATGTGTACGCAAGTGTGCAAAAAGCGTTCGATACCGAACAATATGCCTTGCCGTTATCCGGCAGGTGAGGGGAGTGGCTGTTCAATTCTTTTCTTTCATCATTCCCTGTTTGGTTTTCCCAACAATTATAAGTTTCCCGGATCTTCGGCACATTAAAAGTTGAGAAAAATAATACAAAAAGGTCATTACGGTCAGGATTATTTCTAATTTTGAATGGCCTGGTTTTGGGGAAACTTACAATCAATCATATAGCTAAACATAACGAATGAAAATACTTATCATTTTCCTGTTTTTTGCAATGCTGATGTGCCTTGCTGAAAACGCATGTGCACAAGATATCGGTGGTCCGGTTGACACGACAAAAATGTATAAAATTGAACTGAAGGATGGTTCCGTATTCTTTGGCAATGTTTTGGAAAAAGACTCTTTGAATATGGTCGTGAAAACAGCATCACTGCCCAGACTTGAAATTCCTGTTTCAAAAATTAAACATATCGAAGAAATTGATGAGTCGCATTTCAGAGAGGGCAGTTATTGGTTTCCTAATCCTAATTCAACAAGATATTTATACGGACCATCAGCTTACAACCTGAAAAAAGGCGAAGCATACTATCAAAATACATGGTTGGTGTTAAACGCTTTCAATGTCGGTCTTACGAATAATTTTTCCATAGGCGCCGGGATAGAACTGGTATCCACTTTTAGCGCGGGTGAACCCATATTTTTCATAACGCCTAAAGTCGGTTATGAAGTGGCAGATAAGTTTAATGCAGGCGGCGGAGTATTATATGTAAACGTACCGGGTTTTGATTCAAGCAGCAGAAGCAGCTTGGGAATTGCCTATGCAATAGGGACTTATGGCACTTTAGATAACAATATTACGGGGGGCTTTGGTTGGGGATTTGTAGAGGGCGACTTCCAGGCAAGACCGATTATTACTTTTTCTGGGATGACACGTGTGTCAAAAAAAACCGCTTTAGTAACCGAGAATTGGTTGATCCCGGCTGATGGTTATTACGGTCTTTTCTCCTACGGAATAAGGTTTTTTGGTGAAACGATAGCTGTTGACCTGGCGTTTGTAAATAATGCCGACATCGCTGATCTGCTGATCATAGGTATTCCGTTTGTTGGTTTTACTGTGAAACTGTAGTTTTACTTCATAATAACAACCACGAAACACCGGTATGGCATTGCCGGTCCCGGACTGCAGAACAGGGCAGTGAGGTATTTTGGTCCCGCACAGTTGGTCACATCGTTACGGGATAGGTGAATTGTCTTTAAACAATGGATATAATGGAAATAGTAATTGACATAGTTGTTTTAAAGATCGGCTTAATAATGATCGGGGTGGGCTTTCTGGTTAAGTCTGCTCCGGGTTTGATTGCCGGTTACAACACGATGCCCAAAGAAAAAAAGGCACAGGTGGATATCAAAGGATTATCAACATTTATGCGAAACGCATTAATTCTTATCGGATTGGTTTTGATTGCAGGTTATTTTCTGTTCAAATGGCTGGGACTCCCCGTCATTGCCAATTCACTGCTTCTGTTTGTGCCTCTGTTTGGAAGCGCCATTGCCGTGATAAAAGCACAAAAATTTGATCACAATAAGGATAAGAAAACAAAACTTCCTTACATAATAATTGGGGCGGTATTATTATTTGTGACAGGACTGATAACCTACGGATTCATTCCTTCAAAGGTGTATATTGATGCTGAGTCTGTCCGGTTTTCGGGAATGTACGGAACGGAGATCCCTGTTACCCGTATAGACAGCATTTATCTTGCCGACCGTATACCGGAAATTAAAATTCGAACAAACGGATATAGTTTTGGAGGTATAAAAAAAGGATTCTTCTATCTTGATGAATGGGGTAATAACCGTTTGCTGATGCATTCAGGCAACCCTCCTTATCTAATTGTCGCTGAAACCACCGGGAGAAAAACAATTCTTACTTTCAAGGATAAAAGCAAAACAGAAAGAACGTATAACGATATTTTTAATGTTTTGAACAGCCCCTAACAAGATTTTTGCACCCCTGAGCAGAGACCTGCAAGCCGGCGGTACCAGCGCTACCGGCACCCTGACCGTTATTATCTCTCTTTACGAACTACCAGAAAAAGATTGATCCCAAGCGGTTCGCTGATTACAGTTGCGGCGGATTGCGGGATGCCCGCCTGCTCAGCAAAATGCTGCAGTTCCTCCTCTGACCGATGGTAAAGAAACCAGTCACCCAAAACCTCCATAATTTTTCTTGAAGGATTCTCCGTGTTAAAATTCCCGATAACCATCTTGCCTCCGGCTATTATGAATTCATAATACCTTTTCAGCAGGAACACGAAGTGTTTGTCTTTAAAGTAATCAAAAAGGCCGGCGCTCCAGATAAGATCATATTTTTTTTCAGGGGTGAAACGTATTACATTCTTATGTTGAAAGTTTAAACAATGCATGAAAGCCTTGTTCTTTTGCTTTGCATAGTCGATGGCACGCTGATCCAGGTCAATCAGGTCGAAGGCAAGCTTGTTTTCCGGTGTCTCTTTGAGGTATTCATTGACCTCCGTAACCGGACCGCTCCCAAGGATTAAAACATTCAAGGTGCGACCTGAAGATGCTTCGTTGAGCTCTTTAAGCATCTCTATGGCCAGCTTTTTACGGTTCACAACGGCTATGGCTGCCGGCAAGCGATGAAAAAACTGATCCCATTTCCGGTACCTTGGGTCCGGGCTGATAAAATGCTGATATATTTTTTCTATAATGAAAAAATCGCCATTGTATCCAAAAGGTTTGCAGAATGAAAAACCGATAATGGTTCCCGGATTCAATATGGGCTCCATAAGTTTTCTTAGCGATTCAATTTCGCCGGCAGAAAGTCTGTCAATTATTTCAAGAATATGGTCATAATCATCCGGGTCCGGACCACCATTATGCATCATATCCCGAATAAACGCCTCAATTAAATCATTGTCAGCAGTTGTCCTCATTTGGAACTATGTTAAGCAAAAAAGAAATTATTTCCCGAGCATGGCTTCCAGGAGGTTTTTGTGCTCTTCGTCAACCGTGATCACAGTCATGGTATCGGCCATGATCAGTTCAGGGTATTTCGCAATAAATACTTTGTCAAGATTGATAATATAATCGCTGCTTACCCTTACAAAGGCGTTTTCAGGAAGCTTCTTTTCGACTTCTTCCAGCGGTTCAATAATGGTGATAACTTCATCGCGAAGGTGTATTTTTGTCTGTAGGCCGCTTTGCTCAGCAAAGTATACGTTCGGCAGGTTAATCTTTTCGAGGCCTTTTTCACCTGTCAGGATGATCTGGCTCTTAACTTTCTGGTTTGACTTGAAAAAAGTGTTGAATTGATCACTTTCGATCTTCGACTGGATGTCGTTTTCAAACTTATATCGTGCAATTTCAATATTAGTTTGCAATTCTTTTTCTGAGAATGGTTTGATGATGTATCCGTAGGGAAGAGAGATTTTTGCTTTTTCGATTGTCGGTAAATCAGCATTGGCCGTAAGAAAGATCACCGGCACATCATGCTTTTGCCTGATTATGGTAGCCGCTTCAATGCCGGTCATGTCTCCCTTGAGTGAAATATCCATAAGGATCAGGTCCGGAAGTTTTTTTTCGACTTCGTCAATGGCCGCTTGTCCGGAAGGAAGGGTGTTTTGAACATTGTAACCCAGACTGATCAGGCTTTCTTCAATGTCTGCCGCCACAAGAAATTCGTCTTCAACAACTAAGATATTTAATTTGCTCATTTTCGTTTTATTAAGTTTTAAACTGAAGTATATATTTTGCCCCAAGTGAAAAATCATGGGTGAGTTCTGCATCAATCTGTTGTGCCAGTTTGTGAACGATTCGCATGCCCAGTGATTTCGATTTCAGCGGATTAAATGATTCATCCATTCCAACGCCATTGTCGGCCACCGTAAGCTCGAACATCTTGTTTCCGGTTTTTTTCAGAGAAATATATATGAGACCGTTATCCCTATCATTAAAAGCATGTTTGAATGAATTGGAAATCAGCTCGTTGATTATCAATCCACAAGGAATTCCTACATCCAGAGGCAGATAAACGTCATCAATATTGTATTTGAAAGTGATCTTCTGCTGCATCGTATAATAAGTCCGTGCAATGTTGTTTGCCAGGCTTTTCACATAATTGGGAAATTGAATATTGGCAAGGTTTTCGTGCAGATAAAGATTCTCATGCACCAGGGCCATGGAGCGGATACGGTTTCGGCTTTCAGCAAGCACTGTCTGCAACCGGACATCATCCACCAACCGCTCCTGCATTTTCAGGATGCTGGAAATAATCTGCATATTGTTCTTCACACGATGGTGAACTTCTTTCAGCAGTACATCCTTTTCATCCAGTGATCTCTTTAGTTTCTTTTCTGCAACTCTTCTTTTGATCTCCTTTTCAGCAAGAGACTTTTTGAGCAGGATATTGTCTGCCTGCTCATTGATCAATGCGAACAACTTTTCCGGATCAACAGGTTTAACAAGATAGCCATTTACACCCAGATCAATGGCCTCCAAAAAATATTCCTTAATACTATAGGCCGACATTACGATCACCCTCAACTCCTCATTGGTTTGGGTTTCCTTTATATGACGGATCATATCCAGTCCATGCATGATGGGCATATTAATATCCGTAATGATCAGGTCGGGCTTATGCTCCTGGTATATTTCAAGTCCTTCAAGGCCGTTTTCGGCAAGAAATAATGCACCTGCCTTATCCCTTAACATTTTCTCATAATAACTGCGGGTTGCCCGGTTATCCTCAACAAAAAGCATTGATATATCGCTAATGGGAAGCTTATCCATAAAAAGAATAAAGAAGTGGCAGATTAAAGAAGTGTCAAATATATTGTGAAATCAAATTCAGAAGTTCATTCAGATTATATGGCTTTGAGATATAATCCGTACAACCTGCCTGGATACTTATTTCACGATCCTCAACCATTGCATAGGATGTTTGGGCAATAATAGGTATTCGCGGATCGTGTAAACGTATCTCCCTGGTTGCCTCGTACCCGTCTTTTATAGGCATTCGTAAATCCATAAGAATCAAATCAATATCTTTTCTTTCCAAAAAAGTGTCTATAGCTTCCTGTCCGTTTTTGACCCATATTAAAGTTGCACCGGTTTTTTTCAGGACACTTTTTATCAGGAGAAAGTTCGTTGTTACATCTTCTGCAACAAGGATGGTTTTATTATTCCAGTTGAATGACATCTTGTTCGGTTTTGGGGACTGTTTTTGATGATTTGACTGAGAGCCTCGCTCAAAGGGTATCGTGAAATAAAAAACTGAGCCTTTATCCAGGGCACTTTCTACCCATATTTTGCCTCCCATAAGTTCAACAAAAGCCTTGGATATGGCCAAACCGAGTCCTGCACCCTCATGCTTTGGCTGGTGATTCACTACAATCTGCATAAACCTGTCGAAGATCACTTCCTGCTGTTTAGGTGCAATGCCTACGCCGGTGTCTTTAACAAAAAAGAGCAACTCTTTTTCGTGAAACGAATAACCGGCTTCCACATGTCCTTTGTGAGTGAATTTGAAAGCATTGCTGAGCAAGTTGATCATCACCTGTTTTATACGGGTATTGTCAGCGATTATAATTGATTCCGGCCCATCAACTTCTTCGTGGATGGTAAGTGTTACCTTGCCGGAATTTATTTTCTCTTCTTTTTTGAAAAAGTCGTAGATCTCAGAGAACAGATGATTCAGGGAAAACTCCATTTTGTTCAGTGTGATCATCCCAACCTCTATTTTGGAGAGGTCAATAATATCATTTATTAATGCGAGTAAGTGCTGACCATTGTCATCAATAATATTTAAAAACTCATTGATTTCTTCAGGATCACTCGTTTGACGCAATAACTGTGTGAAACCAAGAATGCCATTCATTGGAGTTCTGATTTCGTGGCTCATATTGGCCAAAAAAGCGGATTTTAGTTTGTCGGATTGTTCCGCACGTTCCTTGGCTTCCTGCAACTGTGCTGTTCTCTTTTTTACCTTCTGCTCCAAATTTCTGTTTGCTTCCTCGATCTGCTCGGTTTTGGCATCCAATTGCTTTTTCAGGTAAAAATCACGGCGGGTGAAATACTCGATATTGTATGCGGCAAACATGCCAATAACGTTAGCGGCAACATAAAAGAAGTTGTTGTTGATTATCAGTTCCATGGAAGTGTCTGAGAAAAAAAACGCTCCGGCATTATAAATGATAAGGGTAGTCCAACCGGCAATGGTGGCGTAAAAGAAACGCAGCTTAATAAAAAAGTATCCGGCAAAAAAAACAAGCATCAATCCGCCATAATAAGTGTAATTTTCGGGAATCATGATTAGCATCAATGTGATGCCACCTCCGGCAACAACAAAGGCAAAAATGAGTAAATACTGCCATATGTTTTTAAAAAACCGGAAAAAAGAAAAGATCAATATCAACGACAAAACCGGTATGACGAAGCCAAACCGGATAACCCAAAAGGTCTGTTTGAAGTCAGCAACCAATAAGGTGTCAAGAAATCCAAAAAAGCCGTACATAATGGTTACAAGCAACAACGCAAAGCGAAACTGCCATAATGAATCTACATAGTAGCGCTGAAGGAATTCATTTTCATATTCCTTCTGAAATGCCAAACTGATCGGGTTAATATTCATTTCACCCATGTCAGGAATCGTTAAAAAAATGAAACATCATTGGCTTAACAAACAGTGATCATATCCGCCGACTCTTTTAACTAAACAAATATAAAGTTTTTTTACATTGGTTTTTATTCAAAAAATAATAAATGGTTGATGAACTTTTGTTTCCTGTTAACATTACGTTACCTGATAAAGCATCTTGAATATACTTTTATTATGCTCTATACATTCATTTCAAACATAAAAAAAAGATCAGGAAAAGCTCCTTACCATCCTTGGGAGAGACCAGGTTTCTGTCAGAAAAAAGTATCAGTAGTATATCAGTAGTATATCAGTTGAGGGCAAAATAACTGTAAGCTGCAATCTGCCGTCGACCTGAGGCCTAACAGACAATCTTTGCATCATTTTTTAAAGTGCTTTTTTCCTGAACATGTTAAGACCCTTGCTGTATACAGTCATATATGGCAGAGCTTCCAGGTGAAAAGGTTCATGGCTGCCGGCGAGCAATATCCCGCCTTCGGTGAGTCGTTCCGTCATTTTCCTGAACAATGCAACCGCCCTTTCCTGTTCAAAATACATGCCCACCAGGTTTTTGCAAAAGATCAGGTCAAAAGGCCCATCCGGCATCGTTTGACGGATATCCTGCCGGAGGAAAGTTACCATTTCGCACAGGTTGCGATCCAGACAATACAAGCCCTCCTTTTTCCTGAATGACCCTTTAAGCAATGTCTTGGGAACATCTTTGATGCTACCACCCGGGTAGCAGGCATCGGCAGCACGCTGCAGCATATACCCGTCAATATCCGTGGCTATGATCTCTATCCGCTGCCCGGGTATTTGTTGTGAAACCCAGTGACGCCATACCAGCGCCAGGCTATAGGCCTCCTCACCTGAAGCACATCCGGCCGACCAGCAGCGCAACGCACGTTGTTCTTTCAGTGCCCGTTGTGCCAGAACTGCCAGCACTTTATCACCAAGTACCTGCCAGGATTTATAATCCCTGAAAAACCTCGAAATGGTGATGCGCGTAAAGGTGTCCAGCGTGCTCCATTCTTCAGGATGATCCTCCAGGTAAACCCGATATGCCGCGAAACCCGGCAAACGCAGTTCCCCGATGCGGGTCTGGATTTTCCGGCATACCTGCCGCCTTACTTTCCTGTATCCCTCCCGGCGAAGGCCCAGGCGGGGAAGCGCCCATTGCAGAAAATGTTGACATTCGTTGGTGTTACTCATCGTAATTGCTTGCTGACAGTTACATCCTTCCCTGCCCGACTGACCATTGCTGCCGGTTTGCCTGCGACAATCGTATCCTGTAAAAATAAGACAACCGGACCAAACGCCCAAGTAAAATAATAACTACTTTTACTGCCAACATTCCTCTGCTGACTTTATGATCTACTCTTCTTTTATGGATATTGATTAAGAACGCTTTGTGCCTGATTACGAGTAGTACATGAACAGGTTTACGGAGTCGCAAACCTCTCCGTAAACCTCCGGACAGATCAGGCAGTGTCCGATTTCGGAAAAAATGTTCAAAAATGTACGTTTTCTGTAAGGCTTTGCTAAATCAACGGTTCTGTAAAATAAAGATAATGTGCATATTGAGTTGCAAGGCAGGGATTTTGATCTAAAAATGTGTTGCTAATTCATTCAAGATGATACGAAACTATCTCCTGCTCGCCTTCCGAAACATGAAACGGCAAACTGCGGTAACCCTGATCAATGTGCTTGGGCTGGCATCGGCCATGGCTGCAACCATTATTCTTTCCCTGTTTGTGATCCATGAGCGCAGTTTTGAGCAAATGCACGACAACGCCCCTGATATTTACAGAACCATCACCAGGTTTCACGGGCGTTTCGATTCAACCATCCCATACACACTCGCCCTGGCAGGACCCAGCCTTGCTGAAAACATCCCGGAGATCAGGTCTTTTTCAAGGATTTTCCCAAGGCACACCACGCTGGAGCTGGACGGCAACCAGTTTATAAACAATCGTATTTTCTATGTAGACTCATGTTTTCATGAAATTTTCAGCTTCCCCGTACTGGAAGGCGATCCCGCCAGTGCCCTCAACAATCCATCGCACATCATATTAACCAGGACGCTTGCAGAAAAACTATTTCCCGGCAGATCCGCCGCCGGACAAGTGGTGGAGATGGATGTGTTATGGATTGATGTTGAAAGAGATCAGCTGAGCACCGAACGAAGGCCCTTTGTTGTAGGCGCCGTTTTGGAAGACCCTCCAACCAACACCCACCTGCAATTCGAGGTCCTGGCACCCCTGCTGATCATCCCTGATGAACAGCAGAACCAGCTGCAGAATTTTTTCTCGACCTATCTGCTCCTGGATGCCCCGCTTGACGATGCGCTGGAAGAAAAAATCACCAGCTTCGCCACCAATACGATATTGGATGTTGTTGGCGAGCACTACCAGGTAACCATCTATTTGCAGAACCTGAAAGACATTCACTTTGGCCGGCAGCTCGATACCGATCTGAACCCAGGGGGTAATTTCCAGAACATAATCATCATGACAGGCCTGGCAATTTTCATTCTCACCATCGCTGTCTTTAACTTTATCAACCTGATAACTGCCCGGTCCGACAAAAGAATTGTCGAAGCAGGCATCAGGAAGGTTGCCGGTGCGCAAAAGAAAAACATTGTATTCCAGTTCCTGGGCGAATCGGTGCTGACGGCCTTTATTGCATTGGTAGTTTCGCTCTTCCTGGTGGAGTTTTTCCTTCCTCCGTTTTCTGCCTTACTGGAGCGTGATCTGGCGCTTTACGACTTTTTTGGTTTTTCGCTGGTTGTTTCCTTGATAGCCTTGGCGGTGATGGTCGGGTTGATCGCCGGTCTTTATCCTGCGATCAGCTTTGCAAGCCATCAGCCTGCCGACATTCTGAAAGGCCAGCTCCATACGGGACGAAAAGCCCCGTTTCTGCGCATTATTCTCGTGGTTGCACAGTTTGTCATCGTGGTTTTTCTCATTACCTTCCTTTGGGTGGTCGATAATCAGATCCGTTTTATGAAGCATGACGATCTGGGCTTCGACAGGGAAAATGTGCTGCTGTTCAGGGGGCTGACTCCAGGCATTCAGTCGTCGTACCCGGTGCTGAAACACGACCTGCTGCAGCTGCCCGAAGTATCGGCAGTAACCGCTTCACAGGCCGTGCCCGGCTGGGGTGGAAGCGGCCAGTTTTTCCGGTTGCGCGGTCAGCATCCCAGCGAGGCCATCCCAATCATTTATTTTGCAACCATTGACGAATTTATTGATTTCTACGACATTACCCTCCTGGAAGGCCGCTGGCTCGACGAAAGGATACAGACCGACAATTATGAATACGTGGTAACTATGGAAACGGTGCGCAGGCTTGGCCTGGAGGATCCGGTGGGTGCGGATGTGTCGTTATGGGAATATCATGGCAAAATCATTGGCGTGGTGGAGGATTTCCATTTTCAGAGCCTTCATGAACCTATCAAACCACTGGTTTTTAATCGGTATTTCGATGAGATCAGGATTGTTTCGGTAAAAGTGAACAGCAGCAATTTACCGGCAGCCCGCGAAAGGATTGAACAGGTGTTCATGCAAACAGATCAGGCTTACGGTGTTAACAGCATCTGGCTCGATGATGTCTTTTCCCAAACATATCGTTTTGAAGAAAGGAGTTTCAAAATCATCCTGTATGCTTCGCTCATTGCAATCATCATTGCCTTGCTTGGTTTATACGGTTTGTCGAGCTACATGGTGCAGTCGCGCCGCCGGGAGATAAGCCTGAGAAAGGTAATGGGGGCGTCGCTGACACAGATCATGATAGTGTTTTTCAGGGTGATCCTGAAGTGGGTTTTTATAGCCATTGTTATTGCGTGGCCTCTGGCATGGCTGGTTGCAGACCGCTGGCTTGATAATTTCGCTTACCAGATCAACCTTACTCCACGTTTTTTCCTGGTGTCTGCCGCCGTTACACTGGGCGTTGCCTCGCTTACGGTCATTCACCAGGTTTTTGCTGCTGCCCGCCGTTCACCGGTGGATGCACTGAAAACGTGACAGGAACTGACAAAATAATTGCAGCCATCATGAACAGAAAAAACCTCAAGATTGCCTGGCGCTTTCTTCTTAAAAACAAAACCCACACGGTCATCAACATTATTGGACTGGGGCTGGGCTTTTCGGTATCAGTACTGATGATGATCTTTGTGTATCACCAGCTCAGCTTCGATACCTTTCATGAAAATTCCGACCGCATATACCGGCTCACCGTTACCGGCTCCATGGCCGATGGCAAGGTGCTGTCGGCGGCACTAACCACCGGAGAGGCAGCCTATCACATTTCAGAAGAGGTACCCGAAGCCGAAGAAGCCTGTCGCGTGTACGATTGGGGAATCTCTGAGGTGGTCGTTGACGACATCCGGTTTACCAACGATAAAGTGCTGTGGGTTGACTCAAACTTTTTCAGGGTTTTTACCTTCGAATGGCTAACAGGTAACCAGGCTACAGCCCTCCGGGAACCTTTCAGTGCTGTCATCACCAAATCAACCGCAAAAAAATACTTTGCAGACAGCGATCCGCTTAACCAAAGCATGCGCATCAGGGGGCTCGACTACCGCATTACCGGGTTGATGCCTGATCCGCCAGCCAACTCGCACATACGTTTTGACATACTTGTGTCATTTCACACGCTCGAACGGCCCGGGTACGATATCGTTGAGCGCAGCGGCATCTCATTTCCCACGTACGTGATGAAAAGAGAAGGCGCCGATCCGGAGCAGTTCAAAACGAAAACCACCAGCGTGGCCGACCACTACCTCAACACGCGCTATGAACCCTTCGGAATTGCCGGCAAACACAGCCTTCAGCCCCTCAACAAGGTTTACCTGCACTCCGACTTCAACTTCGACATGGCCGCCAGGGGCGACATACGGCATGTTTACGTGTTTGCTTTCCTGGCGCTGGCTGTCATCGTAATAGCAGTATTCAACTTCGTAAACCTGGTAACGGCACAATCGGAAAAACGCATGCGCGAAATCGGCATGCGGAAAGTCATGGGAGCATTCCGCAAAGACCTGATCCTGCAATTTATCGGTGAATCGGTGCTGGTGGCGGTTGTTGCCTTCCTGCTATCACTCGTGATCAACGAGTTACTTATCAATGAGGTATCGTCTGCTTTGGATGTGACGTTGAGGCATGAATACTGGTACAATCCCGTAATGCTCGTCTCTATAATACTTCTGGTACTGCTTACCGGGGTCATTGCCGGACTGTATCCCGCTTTGCATCTTTCCGGTTTTCAGCCCATCGTGGTATTGAAAGGGCTTACGCGGAGCTCGGTTGCCGGCTTGTTCATACGCAAGGTGCTGGTAATTTTTCAGTTTGGCATTTCCATTTTTCTCATCACAACAGTATTGTTACTCAACCGCCAGGTTCATTATATGCAGCACAAAGACCTGGGTTTTGAGCGCGAACATGTGGTTTCGGTACGAGGTATTACTGAGAGCATCCGCAATGCCTACCCGGTGCTTCGCGAAGAACTGTTGCAGCACCCAAACATTCTGTATGTAAGCGGATCTCAGGGCGTACCGGGCGAAAACATGAGCTTCCAGAACTGCCGCAGGTCATCCGATACCCCCGAGGCTTCCATCATGATCTACGAAAACCGCATAAGGCACAACTACCTTGAGACCTTCGGCATGCGTATCGTTGAAGGACGCGATTTTGATCCGGAAATGCGAACAGATACGGCCGCCATCATTCTTAACCAAACGGCTGTGCAAAAGCTTGGGCTCGAAAACCCCATTGGCAAAGAGATCGTGATCTGGCAGCATACCGGAAGGGTAATCGGCGTGGTGGCCGACTTCAACTTTCTGTCGCTCCACAACGAAATAGATCCTTTCGCCTTCACGATGTACGACCCGTGGATCAATCGCATCAACATTCGCTTCCAGCCCAATAACATCAGCGAGACCATGAGCCGGATACAGGAGCGTTTGGAGCAGGCGGATCCGAATTACTCGTTTGAATATTTTTTTGTGGATGACCTTTTTGCGGGCATGTACCGGCACGAGGAACACATCAACAAGCTCACCCTTGCCGCGGCAATCATTGCCATCCTGATCTCGTTCATGGGGCTTTTTGCCCTGACCTCGTTCAGTGTACAAAAACGGATCAAGGAGATTGGCATCCGTAAGGTTTTAGGCGCTTCGCTGCCCCGGATACTGCTGCTTCTCTTTCGTGATATGTGGTTGTGGGTACTCATCGGATGCGCAGTGGCTTGGCCGTTGGCTGCTTATGTGGTGCTGCGCTGGCAGGAGAACTTTGCCTTCACGATTAACGTCTTTGACTATTGGTATTTATTCGTTGCAGCGGGTGCCCTGGCGGCTTTGGTTGGCACCCTGGCTGCTTTTTCGCAGGCCTGGGCGGCATCCAGGACGAACCCGGTGCATAGTCTGAAGGCTGAATAGTCCTTCGGCATTGAAGCTGCCAGCCACCGGAAGCTTTCTGAGCAGATGTGAAGATGTGAAGATGTGAAGATGTGCAGATGTGAAGATTTAAGGATTGAGCCGGAGGTGTTTTTTGTTTTTTTTTTGACGGGAAAACAGATTAATGTGCGACGGGATCATAGCCACGGCTTTGATCACAAGGATACGGTTAGCCACCGGAAGTTTGCTTTTCTCCTTCATTGCATTTAGTGCAAGTAATTATGTTGAATTATTGCTTTCTTATTTGCTTAAATGAGTGTTGTATGTAAGTTTTGCCGATCAACAAATACAAACAAACTTGAATTTTAAGAAATCATCTTATTCATTAAAAACAAAAGAAAATGAAAAATACATGTGATCATTTACGGAAAGCTGCAATCATCTTTTTTATGTCGGTTGCATTTATAATGACAATGGGGGCTTGCTCACTGATTGACTCCATCAAGGGCAGCGGAAATATCGTTGCCGAGGTTCATGATCTGTCAGGTTTTGACGCTATAAAGGCCGGAGGGGCATCGGATGTTCAGATTACCCTGAATAATTACTGGCACGTCGAACTGATTACAGACGACAACCTGCACGAATACGTTGAGCTATCTGTGGAAAACGGAACTTTGCGCATTAAAAACAGGGAAATGGTCAATCTGCGCCCAACGGAGAAGGTGCTTATCCGGGTTGTTATGCCTGCCTTGAACGAAATAGCTGCATCAGGTGCTTCAACAATAATCGTTGAATCTGAAATCGTCCAGTCTGATTTGTCTGTCAGCGCCAGTGGTTCGAGTGATGTGTACCTCCAGGTAAGTCTCGATAATCTGGCTGTTAGATGCTCAGGGTCTTCCGATATTTACATAAGCGGATATTCAAGGTATGCAAAGGTCTCAGCCAGTGGCTCAAGCGATTTCAGGGGAAAAGAATTTACCTGCGATGAAGCTGAGGTTTATCTCAGCGGCTCATCCGATATGTATGCCATTATCAGGGAAGAAGTCAGGGGCAGTTTATCCGGTTCTTCAGATCTTCATATAAGTGGGTCGCCGGTCATCAAGGTGAGGACTTCGGGCAGTTCGGATATCCGCAATTTTTAGCGTACTTTGCGTCTTCGCGGTGAAAAAAAATAACCGCAAAGGCGCAGAGGTCGCAAAGCAAGGCACAAAGAAAATCCTTCGCGTACTTTGCGTCTTCGCGGTGAAAAAAAAATAACCGCAAAGGCGCAGAGGTCGCAAAGGAGTCCACTTGATCTTATTAAATTTACCTTCTCATTACCTAAAATGTGGCAAACCATGAATACAAGGAAAATCATTTCAGTGATCGTGATCGCCATTACCGTGCTTGCCGGTGCTGCAGCCATCATGGGCATTTTCTGGGACTTTGGCGACGGTCCCTTCAGCTATCAGTCTATTCGCGGACTTGAAATTGAAATATTCGGAAAGGGCATCTATCACCACATGCCCTCTGACGTGGCCATACAAGGTATCGCCCATGATTACGTTACCTTGTTTATTGCGATACCGCTTTTGTTGATCTCACTATTCGGATACCTGAAAAATTCCATCCGCCTGCAATTTCTGTTAAGCGGTGTGCTCGGCTACATGTTTGTAACCTACTGGTTTTATACAGCCATGGGCATGTACAATTTCATGTTCTTATGCTACGTGGCGCTGATGGGCCTGTCCTTTTTTGGGGTATTTCTGTTAACCAGGAAGCTGGAGCAGATGAGCAACTACCGCTTCTCAGAAAAAACACCCGCCAAAACAGTAGGAGGGTTCTTGATGGTCAATGCCATTGCCATTGCATTTCTCTGGTTGGGCATCGTTGTACCTCCCTTGATTGATGGCACCATATATCCGGTTGAGCTGAACCATTTCACCACGCTGATCGTGCAAGGTTTTGATCTCGGTTTATTATTGCCAATAAGCTTTGTGGCCGGACTGATGCTTTACCGCAAAAAGAGGTTGGGCTACCTTTACGCAACCATCTATCTGGGTTTTTTATCATTGCTGATGACAGCCCTGACGGCAAAAATTATCGCCATGGCCATGAGCGGTGTGAATGTTATTCCGTCAATATTTATCATACCTTCTTTCAACATCATAACCGTTTTGTGTGCATATTTTATGATTAAGAATGTTCAATCTGTGAGATAGAAACATGCAAAAAAACTTCGCGTACTTTGCTATGGCTCATTATGTAACTATAAGGCCCCTTAACCGTCTTACATCCAAATGTAATGACAGTACCTGACCTGTCACAAAATATAAACGGACCTGTCAAACCTAAACACAAACAGATGAGAAAGCTTATCTTATTGGCATTATGCCTTTTATGGGCTCATCCCCATTTCGGACAACCCGTTGATCCGTTACCACGCGTGCCGGTAATGACCATTGGCACCTTTCATTTCAGCTACCCCAACCTTGATTTTGTGCAGACAAGGCCTGAAGACCAGATCTCGGTGCTGGACGAGCCCTTCCGGTCAGAGATCATTGCCATCAGCAAAGCCATCCTGGAGTTTCAACCCACCCTCATTGCCATTGAGCAAACCTCCGACCGGCAAACTGCCATTGACTCGCTGTATCTTTTATATCTTGCTGACAATTATCAACTGCCAACCGGGGAGGAATACCAGCTGGGCTTTCGCATCGGCAGATTGGCAGGGGTGACCGGGATCTACTGTATAGATGATTTTGGGAGTCACTACGACAATATCCTTGAGCTCTTTGATGATGAAGAAAGAAGTAACAGGCTGGGGGATCACATAAGAAAGACCATGCAAGATTTGTCTTTTCCGATGACGGCACCAAAGGTATCCTCGATCATTGATGAACTCGTCCGGCTCAACCAGCCGGAAAACATCAGGAACTCTTTAGCCAGCTATTTGTACATTGCATTCCGGTACGAAGAGGAGCCCGGGGATTATACCGGGGTGGATTTCGAGAGTGGCCGGTGGTTTAACCGGAACCTTCGGATTTTCCGTAACGTACAAAGAATTCCACGCAGTCCGGATGACCGGATATTGCTGATCACAGGCGCTGATCACCTCAATTTACTGAATATACTCTTCGAAACTTCCTGGGAATTTGAACTGATTTCACCGCTTCCTTATCTTGAAAAGGCACGTGAAATGCTCTGATATCCTCATCCTGAAGCAGGAAATTTACGGCTCTCCCATGAAGCGGGACTGGGCATTATGTAACGTACATCCATTCAGCCTACCGCCACGCAAAAGGCAACAACCCTGATCACGGAATTCAGTAGCATTAGGGCCACAAAGAACATACTGTCGCCTAACCAGGTGCAATGTTCCTGCCTGGATACCGTGTTTAAACTCCTCCTGCGAAATGTTACGCTTGCGGAAAACCTGCTGAAGGTTTTGATGACTGATGAGATGCTGGTGATGTAGCGGCAGAATCATATCAGCAACCAGGCCGACAATAATCCAAACAGTATGCTGTATATAATGGCCTCAAGCTGGATGGTCCAGAAAACCTTTCTTTGAACAAATTCATTTTTCAAACAGGTTTACATCTAAAACAATGTTATATATTTGAAAAATTTTTCCTGATAACCCCTGATTACTGGATTAAGCACCAAAATCATGAAAACAAGCACTTTTGTCAAGCCTGTGAAAGGCACGGAAAGAAAAGAGATCCTTGATTTCTTGCGGGGAATTGCCCTGCTTGGAATTCTGCTGGTCAACATGGCATTTTTCAATACCCCCTTTGTGGCCCAAATATCCCCCGAATTTGCCCTGTGGGATGATTTACCCAATACTATTGCCCGATGGTTCAACTGGCTGTTTTTGGAAGGCAAGTTTTACCCCATGTTCTCGCTGTTGTTCGGCATTGGTTTTTATTTCTTCCTTGAAAAAGCTGAGAATTCATTGAATCCGGTGGTCTTCACCTATAGGATGAGGTTGCTGTATTTGCTGCTTTTCGGGATTCTGCATGTTACTTTACTCTGGAATGGTGACATCCTGATCTTATATGCCTTATCAGGATTTGTGATGACCTGGTTCAAAAAAAGATCAAACAAAACCATCCTTATCTGGGCCATTGTGTTTATACTCTTGCCTCTGATTATGATAGCAGGACTTGTCGGTATAGTAAACCTGGCCATGAGTTTGCCCGAGGCAGCTGACCTGATGGCTGAAGCTTTTGAGATACAGGATCAAATGCTTCAGGAGATGGGTGAAAAAGCCCTTATCACATACAGCACCGGAAGTTATGCCGATATATTCCGCGTCCGCCTGCAGGAATATACTTTCATGCTCAACAACATGTTGTTTATGATCCCGGTAGCTGTATCCCTCTTTCTTGTCGGGATGTATTTGGGAAGAAAAAAGATTTTCCAGGACATTGATTATGGTTTGAAAGTACTGAGAAAGA
>JAVIYP010000087.1:0-8269 GCA_031323845.1 Bacteroidales bacterium
CGACAGGAAGGCAAAAGCCGTCGTCAGTGGGTTCACAATTACAAAGATACCTGCAATGGTGATGAGCAGGTAAGACAAGGTAGTTTGCAGTAATTCAATAAATTCCATAACGCGTAAAGTAATTCAATTAACAATTCAATTGCGGTTATTTCAATGGTCATTTTTATTAAACACAAAGAGAATTCACCCTCTTCAGCACGCTAATATAAGAAAACCTCCTGTTTTTTCCAAAGCAGGGCGGTTAACTCAAACGCTGACGCACCCCCGTTACGAGATACTTTTATGCCTTACCCGAAAATTCGCGGTGAAGTTTGGTCAGCCCGGAAAAAGGAAGCGTGGAGTATACTGTTTAAAAGACTACACGTAAAAATTGTAAAAACGAGTTGCGAATGCAGGTGCGGATTACCTCGGATAGTCTACACGAAAACCAGTGTCTGCATATCACCGGGGCTCTGCCTGAGGTTCGGAAGTTTGCTCCAGGGGAACTGTGCAATAAAAGGTTGTGCCTTTACCCGGTTCCGAATCAAACCAAATGCGTCCACCCAGTTTTTCGACAAGTTCACGGCAGATCAGCAAGCCAAAACCAGTTCCCGTTTCGCCATTGGTACCAGTGGTGGTAAACTTTTCAGCAACATCCCATATTAAAGGCAAATCATCGGGCTTGATACCCACCCCGTTATCCGAAACTGAAAATACCATATAGTTACCGTCAGGTTCAGCCTGAATGTCAATGCGGCCATGCTCGTGACTAAACTTTATGGCGTTTGAAACGAGGTTATTAAGCACCGTGTACAGCATGTGTTCGTCCGCAAATACCTTTCCCGACGAAGCTGCCGGACAGCTAATGGAGATATGCTTCTCATCAACTTTTGGTTTAAGGTTACTGACCACGGATGAGCATATCGGCAACACATCAGTTTCACCGGGTTTGGGAGGCACCTTATCTGACTGTAGCATAACCCATTCCAGAATGTCTTCGAGTAAGCTGTAGGCGTGCGAAGCCTGTGACCGGATAATGTTAACCAGCTCCCTTATGCGCTCCCTGCTTAAGGAATCAACATCGTTGTGCAAAATATCTGCAAATCCCAGAATGCCGTTAAACGGGCTTCTGAGATCGTGTGATAGAATGGAGATCAGGGTGTCTTTTGATTCATTGAGTTCCTTGAGCCTCTGTTCATTCTCTTTTAAGCTCAGTTCAACGTTCTTTTTTGCTGTGATGTCCGTAATCATTCCGATTACCTCCTTCACATTCCCGTCTGAATCCTTCAAAACGGAAACGGACAAATCACCCCAGACACACTGGCCGTCCTTGCGGACATACCTCTTCTCCAGCCTGTAATTGTCACGTTTACCTTCAACCAGATCGAGAAAATACTTCCGGGTAAACGCTAAATCATCGGGATGCGTAAGGTCTTCAATAGTCTTTTGTTTTAACTCCTCCGCACTGTACCCCAAATAATCCCGGTACCACTTATTGTTGAAAAGAATTTTCCCCTGCCTGTCCGTTATACTGATCCCAAGGTTGGCGTTAGTGAATATCGTCCTTAACTTTTCTTCGTTTTCACGGAGCGCTAACTCTGTTTGCTTTTTTGTGGATATATCCTGATAAATGGCAATTACGGACAATTCTCCTGACTGCAGCGTAAAAGGCCTGCCTGTTATGGAAACATGAATAAGCCGGTTATTTTTGGTTTTCCTGACAGTTTCCAAGTCTACACTTTTGCCCGATGCAACCCTTGATGTCGCATCCCGGCCTTCAATTTTCAGATGGTCGGGTACGATTAAATCGTTGATCTTATTACCCAGGGCTTCTTCACAGGTATATCCGAACAGATCGACAAACCCATGATTGCAGTCAATGACGCAGTCGTGCCTGTCAAGCAAAACCACACCTGCGGGCAAACCCTGGAACAGATGCCGGAAATATATCGACTCGTTATTCATAGAAAAACTATGTTAACCGGTCATTATTACAATCGTGAATATAAATAGAAAAGCCATCAGCCAAGCAAAAATACAAATAAAATTAACATCTGCCTTCAAAACCGTATTTCATTTAGGGCAGGCTCATCTGTATGGTCAAAAATGATTCAGCACCGGACTCATAATCCTTAATATTCCGCGGGGCAACAAAGCTTACACCTTATTCTTATGCCTACTAAATCCATCATCAGCATCCAAAACATTCACAATCTAAAGCTCTTTAAAACTTTTACCGGTCTGAAAAACCAACTTTTTATCACAACATTTCAAACAATTATCGATTCCTGAGCCTCCTGCAACGACGTCTTGCAGCTGCGAACGGCAAAATACCATTTTTTTATGTGAAAGTCAAAACTTTATAAATCAGGCAGCGTTTTTTCATAAACCAAATATGCAGAAACGGGCTCTGTATCAGCCTGAAAAATTAGTTTATCTTTGTGATTACAGTTTATCATGAACAAGCTGTAAATGCAACAATTATGAAATATCTTGGAGCCCATGTAAGTACGGCAGGCGGAGTGGAGCAAGCTCCATTGAACGCCCATGCCATTGGAGCCAGGGCCTTTGCACTGTTTACCAAAAACCAGCGGCAATGGGTGTCGCCACCTTTGACTAAGGAAAGCATCAGGGCCTTTAAAAGCCGTTGTGAACAATATGGTTTTGCAGCTTTTCAGATCCTGCCTCACGACAGTTACCTGATCAATTTGGGACATCCGGAGAAAGCCGCCCTGGATAAGTCGCGCAAGGCATTTCTGGATGAGATGCAGCGTTGTGAGTTGCTGGGACTTGACAGGTTAAACTTCCATCCGGGGAGTCATCTCAACAAAACCGATGAAGAAAGCTGCCTTAAAACCATTGCCAGGTCGGTGAACCTCGCCCTGGATGCCACCCGCGGGGTAATGGCCGTAATTGAAAACACGGCCGGGCAAGGCACCAATATGGGGCGGCGTTTTGAGGAGCTGGCATTTATCATCGATCACATTGAAGACAAATCCAGGGTAGGTGTTTGCATCGACACGGCTCATGCTTATTCGGCCGGCTATGATTTAAAAAGCGATGTTGGCTTCGAACAAACCATTCAGGAGTTCGACCGTGTCATCGGACTGAGTTACCTGAAAGGTATGCACCTGAACGATTCCAAAAAGGATTTTGGCTCACGGGTTGACCGCCACGAGCTCATCGGCCATGGCACCCTGGGGGCCGGTGTCTTCACCCGCATCATGAACGATGCGCGCTTCGACAACATACCCTTGATCCTGGAAACGCCGGAGCCGGAGAAATGGCAGGAGGAGATCGCTTTTTTATATTCCTCGGTGCAACACTAAAAACTTTGCTCTTTCGCAGAGACTTCAGTTACCATGCCTTACTTGCTTCTGCTTTTTCGGGAAAACTGCAGTTACCTTACGCTGCTTGTTCCGAATGAGGCAGGTAACTCCCGTAGTGAACAAAACGCAGCTTTCAGACCTTATTTATTTTGTTTTAGATAAATTAATTTATTTATTATCTAATTAATCATTTATTTAGCATAAATTATCACGTGTCAACCAAATTAAAGCTGTTACTTTAACTCAAAGTGCTGAAAAACAGCATTCATAGAGTTGTAAACAACCTTTAGTTTTTTTGCGGCCTTTGCGTGGATACTTTGCGAGCTTCGCGTGGAATTTTTTATTCCTCGCAAAGAGCGCAAAGATAAAAATACGCAAAGAGCGCAAAGGAAATGATTATCTATGGTCATTTGTCAGAAGCCAAAGCAGAGCATGATTTATCAACCAATATGAACAAACCAGACCTCCTGATAAAAAACAAGATACACACCATTCGTGGTGTGCAGGTAATGCTCGACAGTGACCTGGCGGAGCTGTATGGTGTATCAACAAAAAGATTGAACGAACAGGTTAAGAGGAATAATGACCGTTTTCCCGCGGACTTTATGTTTCAATTAGGCTTCGACGAGCTCAATCTTTTGAGGTCGCATTTTGCGACCTCAAGCACACACGGTGGGAGGAGATATGCAATTTATGCCTTCACAGAGCAAGGTGTAGCCATGCTTTCATCAGTTCTGAGAAGCAAAAAAGCTGTCGAAATTAACATACTGATCATGCGGGCCTTTGTTGAAATGCGACGTTTTCTGGTCAACAACGCTGCTGTTTTTGAAAAGTTTCACCAAATTGATCAGAAATTCCTGCAACATGATGAAAACTTCAGCAAGCTGTTTGATGCATTAGAGAAAAAGAAGTTAACACCCAACCAGGGCATCTTTTTCAACGGGCAAGTGTTTGATGCCTTTGTGTTTATTTCGAAACTCATAAAAACAGCTAAAAGCCGTATTGTGCTGATTGATAACTATGTGGACGAAAATACCCTGCAGCTGTTTTCCGATAAGAACAGTGAAGTATCCGTAAAGATCTGCACCAAAAACCTTAATCAAAAGCTTTTATTGGCAAAAGACAAGTTTAACCATCAACATGGCGGACTCCAGATTACCAGATTTGGAGACAGTCACGACCGGTTTATCATGATTGACGATGAGGTGTACCACATCGGGGCCAACCTTAAAGATCTGGGAAAGAAATGGTTTGCATTTTCGAAACTTGCGATGGAGGCTGAAATCATTTTATCCAGACTCTGAAGATCACGTTCATCCCTTCGCCTTGATCATCGTCAACAGCATTTTGAACTTCTCCGTGGCAATAACGGCATGCGGTATGTCAGCCGGCATGATGATGGTCTCCCCCTCATCCATGATGAACGACTCACCCGCTATTATGATCTCAACCCGGCCTTCAACAACCTGAACCATGGCATCATAAGGTGCCGTGTGCTCGCTTAACCGCTGCCCCTTGTCAAAGGCAAACAAACTGATGTTGCCGGCCGGCTTTTCCAAAACACGCTTGCTCACAATACCGTTTGCTGCATAGCTGATGTCCTTTTTGAAATTTATGATCGTGCTCTTTTCGAAAGTACTCATCTGATTTACTGTTTTTATGTGTGGATACTTTTATTTAACTGAAAATGTATTGATTAGATTTATGTTAGCATGATAATGAGAATAAAGGTACTTAATTGCACAAATATACGGATATTTTAACAAATAACTGACTGTTACGCGAAATATTTTAAAAAACACATTGATTTAAGGCATAACCTGTCGGGTATTCAGAAAAACCTGCTTTCTTGATGGAAATTTCACATCAAAACAAACAAAAAACAACATTTCAGAAGCATCTGTCAGGAGAAATACTAACTTTGAATGCAGCAAGCGGTCTATAAACCAGTTGTCGCGTTCTCATCAGGAAAATCATTTATTACGCTGAATGACAGTATTTTTACGAAACGAACAGATTTACAGGCAGCCAGGCAAAACCGAAGTATAAAACCATCGCATCTTATGGAAAGCATCAAGAAACTAACCAGGGGAGCGCTTCTGAACAGGAAAAAAACCGATCCCGGAACGTTTGTATTTACCGGCGAGAATAAAAATGAGCGTGTTGATATCCAGCTCTTTAAATACAACATCGAAGAATGTGTTGAAATAAAGAACATCAAACCGGAGGATATTGAACCGTTTACCGGCAACGCACACTTTCACTGGCTAAACATCCACGGGCTGAGCGACACTGAGCTTATTTCCCATATTTGTAAAAAACAAAACATACACAACCTGGCCATCCAGGATATCCTTGACATCAATCAACGACCAAAATTCCTGGAGTATGAAACATTTTCCTTCCTCACCATTAAATCGATTGTGCCATCAAACAAGCAACTGATTGTCGAACAGATCAGTTTTGCATTCGGTAGCGGCTTTCTGATTTCTTTCCAGGAGCGAAAAGGAGATCATTTTGAGCATTTAAGGCACAGATTGAGAGAAAAGAAGGGACTGCTGAGAGAGCGGGGTCCGGATTTTTTGCTCTATACAATGCTTGAAGCCATTCTCGATAACTACTTTAAGACGCTGCAACAGCTGGATGTGGATGTGGACAAGCTAAATTTCCTTGAGTCGGGCCCGGATCTGTCACCCGGAGCTTTGGCCATGATAGAAAACTATAAAAAGCACGTGCATAACATCCGGAAAGCCGTTTTGCCCGTGAAAGAATTCACGCTGATGGTTGAACGCGGTGCAAATCAATATGTTGAAAAGAGGCATTTGAAATATTTTTTAGAAATTAAAGACCTATGTCTGACCTTGCTGGACAGTTGCGATGACCTGCTTTCGTCACTGGAAAGCAGCACCAACTTATTTTTCTCAATCCAGGGCCATCGAACGAATCAGGTAATGAAAACACTGACCATGGTAGCCACCATCTTCATTCCCCTTACTTTTATTGCAGGTATTTATGGGATGAATTTTCACTACATGCCTGAACTGGATTGGAAATACGGTTACGCAGCAGTATGGGGACTTTTCATTTTAATTATCGGTGGGATGGTGTGGTATTTCCGAAAGAGAAAGTGGTTTTGACACGAAAAATGCCGCATTTTTTTTTAAGACAGCAGTCATTTCTAACAGTTATAAAAACACATACACATGAAACCAATGATTTCCGGAGCAATGAAAGCTGCATGGTTGATGCTTGCTTTCTTAACGTGTATTACAAACGCAATAGCTGACGACCATCAGGACGCAGAACCGCTGGCAAACAGAATCAATGAGCTGATCAAGCACGAAGCCATTTCCCTGGACTTATTGCTGCAAACCGGTTTGGCTTACTCCCTGAATGATGATGATTTTTTTGGCGGGCGCGGCTTTGAAGCGGCCAATGCGCGTATCGGCCTTCATGGAAGCATTGATGGCGGCTTTTTTTACAAAGTGCAGTTTAACCTGGTCAATGAGCCGAATTTGCTGGATGCCTTCATTGGCTATTACTTTCACGAAGGCATCCGTGTCAGCCTGGGAGCGATGAAACCCCGTCAGACACAGGATTACATTCCTCATCCCGGGGCTACTGACTTTATCACCAGGGCCAACATCACCGGTTTGCTGGTTCAGTCGCGCGAAGTCGGCGTTGCCGCAGAAGGCGATATCGGTGGGTTTTACTACTATGCAGGCTTGTTTAACGGCACCAGGCTGGCAAACAACAACGATAACAACAAGTTTTACGGGATAGGACGTTTACAGTACACGTTTCCGGTCCTTGACGACGGTATGTTCAGGCTCGGCGTAAATGCCTCTCACGGGGAATCTCCGGGGGTTACCAGCGGCAGCTTCGGACCTGTGCTGCGTGGCAAGCGAAGCATTTACGGCGGCGACGCCAGGCTGGAGGCCAGGGGTTTCATGCTGGCAGCAGAATACCTTGCCGGACAGCTGGAACTGATGGAACTGCCCAATGAAACCGAACTTATCTCAGGGTATTATCTGAGCAGCGGCTATTGGTTCTCCAACAACTTTATGGCCCTGGCAAGATGGCAATCCTGGGGTTACGATGTAAAAGACTTCCGTGACCATCAGTTCACCATAGGTACCACACATCTGCTGACCAGCCTCAAGAGCTTGCTGATCAACTTTGACGCCTATTTCCCGGAAAACGGTGACGCACAATACGGCTTCCTCCTGGGCTTACAGGTATTGCTGTAAGTAAAGGTGTTCTTTGCCATACCGGTTACATGCCGGTTTCAAAAGGGCTGACACCTGCATGTCCACCCGCGCAGCCGGGTGATTTAGCTATGTTTGCAACACTATGGCGGGAAATCATCTACTCTGCTCTCTCCGGGGGTATGATTTCTCCAACAACCCTTACGATAATTGTCTTTTGCCAGGCATTGGTATGAACGATGATGTTGCGCTCAAAAGGTCCCAGCCGGCTGCTGTTATACCTGAAGTTGATCACCGCAGCCTCATCGCGGCCAATGGCCTCGGTGGGCCAGGTGGGAATCATAAGCCCGCAGGAGCTTCTGACCCGGGCAATGAAAAGGTCCTTATGTCCCCGGTTATAAATCTTCAGCTCACCGGAAGCACGGCTGCCCGCGGTGATCTTACCCAAATCAATCACTTCAGCATCTGCGACAGCATAAGGATAACTGAAGCGCACCATATCCTCATCAGGCACCAGGGAAAAAGCAAGAAAAAAAAGTAACGCGAACACCATGGAACAGCTTTTAACCGCAAATGTACATGAATTTTTTTTATGCGAAAATACACACAGACGCATGAAAAAAATTCATGGGAAAGCGAAGCGGTTCCTCCTGTACATCTCATTTTGTATATTGTTGCAACAAAATGAAGATGTTTTTTACAGGAGAAATGTAACAAATTAAAAAATACGCCCACCCACCGTCCCTCCTGCCC
>JAVIYP010000088.1:0-8064 GCA_031323845.1 Bacteroidales bacterium
ACTAGCTATACCATCGAAGATGCCAGTGGTGAGGGCACGCTGCGAACTCCCCACGTGAATGCGGGTCTGGACTACTTCGGCACGCCCATTCCTTCCACAGAAAGAGACATCATTGCCGTTATAAATCAGTTTAACGAAACCATGCAGGTAATGCCGCGCTCGCTTGCGGACTTTATTGCCGTAGGCTCGTTTGACGTCACTTTTGTCGTTAAGGATGAAAGTGATGTTCCCATAGATGATGCCGTGATCACCTTTGACGGCGAAACCATGGATCCCGGGCACTATGTTTTTGAAGATGTTGCCATAGGAACATACAGCTACAGTGTTGCGCGGGCCGGTTACAATACCGTGACGGGAAGTATGCTGATTGAAGAGGATATTGAAATTCTGATCATCATGGTTAAGCCGGATGAGGAAAACATGATTACCGACTTTCCATGGACAGAGGATTTTGACGGGGACGAATTCCCTCCTGCGGGCTGGAAAAAATATTCATTTGGTGATACAGGCGACTGGGGCCTGGTTGACGGCTGGGCACATCATACGTTTACTCCCGAAGGCGAGGAAGCTGACAGCTGGCTCGTAACCACACAAATACAATTGCCCGAAGAAAATGTCATGCTGCTGAGTTTCCTCGAAAGAAACCAGTTCATGGACGACTACGGATACAGTGGTGTCTTGGTGTCAAACGGAAGCGGCAACCCCGAGCATGGTCACTTCGTAGAGCTCTATGAATCGAGCCAGCCGATCACCGGATCCAAAGAGACCATGGTCAGCCTGGCAGATTATGCCGGCGAACTGATCTATATTGCCTTCGTTTACCAGGGTGAGTATGCACACCGCTGGTGGGTAGACAACATCATGATAGATTTTGCACCCGAAGCCATAGAAGTACCCGATATCGCCACTCTGAAAGAGCAAACCATAAGTCCTGACCTGGTATACCGTATCACTGGAGAGGTGGTCATTACCGTATTACAGCGTGCCTACAGAAATCAGTTCTATGTTCAGGATGCCTCCGGTGCTATCCTTATCGATGATGCACCCATTGTGGTTGAAACGGAATATGATCTCTATGACGGTATTACAGGACTGACAGGTAAACTGGGAGCATTTCAGGATATGCTGCAGGTACTTCCAACAGAAGATCCGGGTGAAGCGACATCACATAACAATGTCGTAGATCCTCTGGAGATCACCCTGGCCGACATTACATCTGACCACCAGGGTTTGCTTGTACTGGTAAGAAATGTGTCCTTCGACCTGGATGCCAGCCCGGCTGACTTTACTCATAACCAGTCCTACTATATCTTCGACGATACCGGTGAAGGTGAAATTCGAACACCTAACTCGGCAGGCTTGTTTGACTATTTCGAGACCCCTGTTCCCACCACTCCCAAAGACATTGTAGGTGTGCTGCATCAGCGTTTTGAAGTAGTGAGGCTGCAACCACGTATGCTGGCCGACTTTATGGAGCCCTCAAGTGTTCCTCATATTGATCCTGCCAACATTGTACTTTATCCGAATCCGGCCTCTACGCATTTTTATGTTGAAAGCCACGAAAGGCAGATCGACAGCGTACGTATGTTCAACCTTAATGGTCAATTGGTTGCGGAACAATCAGTAACCAATACCGGGCAGGTTAAGATGGATGTTACCGGAATGAAAAACGGCATTTATATGGTACAAATCATTATGAACAACCAGGTGGTCGTTCATAAAGTACATATAAACAAGTAGTTCGTTACGGAATTAAGAGGTATTTTTTGTACAAGGAAAACAAACACTGATCATTATGAAAAAACTCTATAAACTCAGCCTTGTTTTCATCGCGATGATATTTCTGTACCCGGCTGTACTTTGGGGGCAAAGTCCGCCCTCCGAAGTACGGGGTACCGTAATTGATTCTCATGGTGAAACCATGCCCGGGGTTACCGTCCGCCTGGCGGGAACCACTTTAGGTACAGTCACCAGCATTGACGGGGAGTACAGACTAAGTATACCACCGCATGTTGACGATCCAGAGATAGTATTCACCTACATTGGATTTGTTGAATACAGAAGGTTTGTTGGGCGTGATACCCGGATTGACGTAACTCTTGAGCAGGATGTCATCGGTCTGCAGGAAGTTATGGTTATTTCTTCCTATGCCCGTGACCGGCAAACGCCAGTGGCCATTTCGAACATTTCCGCTGAGATTATCACGGAGCGGTTGGGGACACAGGAGTTTCCGGAGATCCTAAAGTTAACGCCCAGTGTTTATGCTACCAAGGACGGTGGCGGATACGGTGACTCAAGGATCAACCTCAGGGGTTTTGACTCCAACAACATTGGGGTTCTGATCAACGGCGTACCTGTTAACGATATGGAAAACGGACGTGTTTACTGGTCGAACTGGGCCGGATTGTCAGATGTGACCTCCACGATGCAGGTCCAGCGCGGACTTGGTGCATCGCGTTTGGCGATCAGCTCTGTGGGTGGTACCATAAATATCATAACACGGTCGACTGACGCTACAAGGCGCGGTTCTTTTTCCACTGCCCTGGGCAGCGACGGGTACAGCAAGCAATCGCTAACGCTGTCAACCGGCTTGCTCGACAATGGCTGGGCAGCTACGGTTTCCGGCTCCAGAAATGTGGGTAACCGTTATGTCAACGGACTGGATTACGAAGGCTGGTCGTATTTCATCAACATTTCAAACCAGCTGGCCCGAAACCATACACTGTCGCTGACGGCCTTTGGTGCTCCGCAAAGACACAATCAGAGATGGCCCAGGCAGCTGATCCAGACCTACAGAGACCATCCTGATTACCGGCGTTTTAACCCTGGGATCGGATATATCAATGGCCAGCTTTATACCACATCCTACAATTTTTATCACAAACCGCAAATATCGCTGAACCATTATTGGTCAGTCAGTCCGGAGACGACAGTTTCCACCTCGGCCTATGTGTCCATTTCATCAGGTGGTGGCCGCAGACAGTCGGGTGATGATGCCGGCTGGATGCGTTTCAACAGCACTACAGGCCTCCCAACGGAAATGACCATGCTCACACCGGATGGTCACATCGACTTTCATGGTATCATGGCACTTAATGCAGCTTCGGAAACCGGATCAAGATCCTTCATTTCCAACGCAATAAACCAGCACGACTGGTACGGCATGCTCTCTACCGTTAACCATGATATCAGTAACCTCAAACTGACCGGTGGTCTGGACCTGCGTTACTACCGTGGTTACCATTACCAGGAAATAGACAACCTGCTGGGTGGCGAATATTTCCTGGATGTAACCTCTGGTGGGAATTCGAGGAACATCAACAGAGATCCGAATACACTGCTGTTTGAAGGCGACAAAATCAACTATCACGACCTTGGTGAGGTCAGATGGGCCGGGATCTTTACCCAGGCAGAGTATGTAACTGACCAATATTCGGCATTTCTCTCGGCTACGACCTCACATACCGGATACCGCAGGACGGATTATTTCCTCTATGAAACCGACAGCCCGGAAATGCGTTCCGACTGGGTCAATTTTAACGCCTACAGCATCAAAGGTGGTGCCAATTACAACATTGATCCGCAGCACAACGTCTTTATTAACGGCGGTTATTTTACACGTGCACCCTTCTTCCGTTATGCCTTTATTGGCTTTACCAACGAAGTAAATATCGGCGTAAAGCACGAACGGGTATTGTCAGCTGAATTGGGTTATGGATATCGCGGTCGCCATTTATCAGGCAACCTTACGTTATACCGTACCAAGTGGCTCGATAAGGCACTTACCCGCCGTATCGGTGATATGATGGCCAACATGACCGGCCTGAATGCCCTGCACCAGGGTATTGAAATCGACTTCATCGCTGAACCATTGCCAAGACTTACAGTTAAAGGAATGTTTTCCATTGGTGATTGGAGGTGGACAGATGACGTTATTGCCGATATATATGATGAATTCCAGGAACTAATTGGTACACACGAAGTATATGCAGGCGATTTGATGGTAGGTAATTCGGCACAGACAACCGCAGGATTTTCCATTGATTATGAGGCCTTACCAAACGTAATTATAGGACTCGACTTCACTCATTTTGACCGGTTGTTTGCCGACTTCAACGTTGAGAACCGGACCGTTTTTGAGGAAAGAGGAATTCAGGCCTGGCAAATGCCTGCTTATCAGGTGGTTGACTTAAGTCTCAGGTATCGCTTTAGGATTAAAGATTTAAATGCGTCCATGTTTGCCAACGTAAACAACCTGCTGGATACTTCCTACATAGCGGATGCAACTGACGGTGCGTCTTTTGACTATGATACTGCAGTAGTGTATTATGGTTTTGGGAGAACCTGGAGTTTGTCGTTCAGGATCAATTTCTAAATGCTAATCACAAAAAAAAAATTCATCATGAGAAATCTGACATTATTTAGCATTTTGACAGGACTATTCCTAATGAATGCATGTGACCCCAACAAGGAACTTTACGAAGACCTTGACGCACTGCAGCAACCCTACCGGCAATCTATTGAATATACACTTGCTACAGCTGACTATAACTTTATTGGTGGAACCGTAGGCACGCTCCAGGCGTTCACAGAAGAGGAACCTGCCATGGCCCATGTGCCCCGGATCCTGAGGAGAAATTTCCTGGCGCTCAATCTCGGAAGCAGTGCCATGGTTACTTTTAACTATTTTATGGAAGAACCCGTTTGGTACGATGCAGGTTTCGGGTATGAACTGACAGCTGCAGACTACGCTCAGCTGGGGGTTGCCAATGCATTTACGCCTGACAACCTTCCGGAAGACAACATACCCGTGCTTCTCGAAAGACAATATCCTGAGGCCGTTGAAGGAGATTCAAAAAAGATCATTTATAACTTTAACGACGGCATCGAGGTGTACATGAATATCGACACCTATGTTTTTGAAGAGAATAACTGGATACTCGAAGAAAGGCGTGAACATATCCCCTATGTTGGTTATGAGTTTACGGAAGAGGATTATGCGCACTTTGGCGGGTCCATTGCACAGTATAACAACTTTTCCGATGCTGACCCGGCGGATGTACATGTGCCCGTCTGGCTGAAAAACAAGTTTCCTTTTGCCATCCAGGGTACAGAACAGGTGGTAAAGTACAGAGTGTTTTCAGGTTCAACATTTAACGAAATTGCTCACTATGCTTTTGACGGGGTTCAATGGAACAGAACTTCTTATTTTAAAACCGTTACAGAACAATATGTGTTCGGTGCCGAAGGCTGGGCCTTTGATCCAACCACACGCTTCATCATGGGTCGTGCCGACTACATGCACCTTGCCGTTATTGACCCGATACCGCACCCGGTATTCGATGATTTCGGATATTATTACGGAGCCAGCGCCCATTTTGTCAACTTCGATATGCGCCTGGAGGCCAGGAGAGTTCAAAAAGATGCTGATGGCAATTATCTTGATCAAGCCCTTGGTGAAATATTTGAGAACGAAGGCCGGGAGGCTACAGTGGCAGAAATGTTCAGGAGAATTGTGGAGGAAGGACTGATAGAAGTTCTTATAAACAGGTATCCCGATGCACAACCCCAGGTGGGTGGTATCGATGTGCATTATATTGTAGGTTTTGAAACCTATAATGACAACTTCTCCAGAAGTTATCTTGAAGCAGAATATGTCTGCATTGCTGCCGGCGATCCGCCACAGTTTGAATTGATCGAAGGTCCGAGAGACAGACAGTAACTTTTACCGTGTTAAGGTTTTGTAAAGGGGTGACATCATGATCACCCCTTTATATTTTCACCTCAGGCATTCTAAGGCAAACAATTGTCCTTTTAATTTTGTTATTTTTGCGTTGACAAAAGCATCAACTCGCAACATAATCCTATTAAGCTTTCAATGAAAACTACTGTATTTAAAGAAAAACATGAAGAGATGGGTGCCAAGATGGTGCCTTTTGCCGGTTTTTACATGCCGGTGCAGTTTGAAGGAGTTACCGCTGAGCATGAAACTGTCAGAAACGCCCTCGGCGTATTTGATGTTTCGCACATGGGAGAAGTATGGGTTGAAGGCCCCAATGCCCTGAAACTGGTACAATGGGTCAGCTCCAATGATGCCTCTGTGCTTACTGATGGTAAAGTGCAGTATGCCTGTTTCCCGAACGATACAGGCGGTATTGTGGATGATTTCCTGGTGTACCGCTTTGATGCAGAAAAATACCTGCTTGTTGTCAATGCCGCCAATATTGAAAAAGACTGGGCATGGCTGAACAAACAGAACAAACATATAGGGGCAAAACTCACGAATGCCTCGGATGATATAGCTCAACTTGCGGTGCAGGGACCGCTGGCGCTTAAAGCCATGCAGAAACTCACCGGGGAGGATGTGAAACATATGCCATTCTTCACCTTTAAAGAGTTACGCTTTGCAGGCATTGACGGCGTGATCTTTTCTACGACCGGATATACCGGATCGGGAGGTTGTGAGATCTATTTCCGGAAAGAAGACGGGTTGAGTATTTATGAGGCTGTGCTCGAAGCCGGCCGTGAATTCGGCATCAAACCAATTGGACTGGCAGCACGAGACACTTTGCGGCTTGAAGCCGGCCTTTGCCTTTATGGCAACGATATCGACGATACCACCTCCCCCATCGAGGCAGGACTGGGCTGGGCTACAAAATTTACAGACGATAAAGACTTTGTTAACCGTGAACAACTGCTGAAACAAAAAACGGAAGGCATCTCCAGGCGACTGATCGGCTTTGAAGTATTGGAAAGAGGAATACCGAGACAGGGATATAACTTACTGGATGCTGATGGGAATACCATAGGCCGGGTTACCTCGGGAACGATGTCGCCAAGCCTCAAAAAACCCATAGGAATGGCTTATGTGCAGAAAGAGTTTGCTAAATCAGATACGGAGCTCTTTGTGGAAATCAGAGGGAAAGCATTGAAGGCTAAAGTAGTGAAGCTGCCTTTCTATAAAAAAGCGTAGCGCTGTGTGATAAATCTTTAGATTTCAGAAGCTTTTACTAGCCCGGTTACTGCCCATAAGGCGTCAATAAACTGAACGTTTCAGAAAACCAGGTGAATTATGTATTCAGAGCAAGGAGACCACAGCATTCAGGTTTGTTTCTCTCCCCTGTTATGGCCTTTGTTCAGGCAGGACGACACACTTGTAATCATTACGGATATCTTCAGGGCCAGCACCGCCATCTGCGCAGCATTTCACAATGAGGTGTCGGCTGTTATTCCTGTTGAAACCATCAGCGAAAGTGAAGCATACAAGAAGAAAGGATTTATATGTGCCGGCGAACGTGACGGTAAAACCCTTGATTGTGCAGATTTCGGCAACTCGCCTTTTAACTTCCTGGATCCGGGGCTGAAGGGAGAAACCATCGTTATGAACACCACCAACGGCACCAGAGCCATTAAAAGAGCCACAGAAGGAAATAATGTGGTTATCGTAGGGGCGTTCAGCAACCTTGATGCCGTAATCAACTATGCCCTCAGGCAACATAAAAACATCATCATTTTTTGTGCAGGATGGAAAGACCGCTTTTGCACTGAAGACAGCCTTTTTGCCGGTGCTGTTGTTACTGAGCTTATTGAGCGGGGTCAGGGTGCTTTTCACACCATGTGTGATGCTGCCATCGCCAGTGCCGAATTATGGAATATTGCAAGGCACGATCTTCTTTCTTTTATTGAGAAGACAGCACACAGGCATCGTCTCCGCAAACTTGGCCTCGATGATGTGATCCCTTATTGCCTGGAGTTAAATACGACATCCTGCCTTCCCATAGTTAAAAATGACCGCCTGGTGTCTTTGTAAGCCATTCCTGTCAGAACATCTGTTGTTGTGTGAATATATTTACATATATAAATGCTATTCTGTGTTTTATCTATTTACCCAGGATGCTGAATGGATGTGCAGATGTGAAGATGTGCAAATGTGAAGATGTGCAAATGTGAAAATGTGCAGATGTCGGTTTTCCGACCTCTGAATTCTGACTTCCGACTTCCAACTTCCTGGCAGATTTCTCACTTCCTTCCAGCTTCTAGCAGGTTTCTCACTGCGTTCGAAAT
>JAVIYP010000089.1:0-8045 GCA_031323845.1 Bacteroidales bacterium
GGAGACAAGGGAGAGCTGGCCGAGGACTTGCGTGAGGTGTTCCGCACGGGCGACAGGAACTATACCCCGGAGCTTTCCTGGTCGGCCTGGCAGTCTATGTGTGATAAGTGGGGTCAGAACTATCGAAGCATTAAAAGGATGCGGGACGATCCCACCTACAGGTATTATTTCACGTACTTGAACTATCATCACAGGATCCAGGCAATGATCTATACCACCAACTGGATTGAACGCTTGCAGCGTGATTTCCGCAGGGTTTTGCGAATGCGCAGTGCGATGCCCAGTGATGAATCGGTTATAGTGCTGATGGCCAAAACAGCGATGGATAAAACAGCATACAGGCGGGAATTGCCCGCTATTGACTGGGACAAAAAACTGTTCCCTGACGATCAACCAGATTTGCTGAGTTTGTTAAACAATTAGGAATAAAAAGAAAAATGCATAATTTTATCATGCAAACTTCAGGAAGAAGAAAACCTACCCAGAGACACACTTTTTGTAACACTACCCCAGGTTAAGACGGCTGTAGAGCTCTTTTCGGTACAAACCTCCGATGGGCAGCACTTTCATCTTACCTTCTATGACCAGATCAGGATACTTAATTGAGAAGATCTTGTTCAGGTTCACAATGAATGAGCGGTGGATGCGCACAAAGTCCTTGGACGGCAGAATGCGAACCATTTCCTTCATGGTGGTATGTGTGGTATAGCTGTTGTCGGACGTGTTGATTACCACATAGTCTTTCAATGCTTCCACATAAAAGATATCATCAAAATTGATTTTGTTCAGACGATAATCTGCCCTGACAAAGATGGAATCTTTCGACTCCTTGTTTTCGATGAGTGAGTGATACAAATCACGCTCCCTTCTGAGTTCTTCATCCTTCTCGTATTTGTAGAGTGCCATTTCGATGGTCGTTTGCAACTCTTTGTCTTTGAAGGGCTTGATTATGTAGCCATAGGGTTCGGTGATCTTGGCTTTGTTTACCGTGTTGTCGTCAGCATAAGCCGTAAGGAAGATTACAGGAAGGTTGAAGCGCTCTTTAATGATCTTTGCAGTTTCAATGCCAGTCATTGATCCCTTCAGCATGATATCCATAAGAATCATATCGGGTCTGTTTTCCTCAACTTCTTTGATAGCTTTATCACCACTGTTGACCACTCCGGAAACGTTGTAGCCAAGTTTCTTCAGACTGTTCTGAATGTCCTTTGCTACGATGCTTTCGTCCTCGATGATAAGTATTTTTACCTTTGCCATGATTATGAGTTTTTTGGCTGTTTATTGAACTTAATTGATTTACGAATACGTAACTAAATCGCTTTTCAGATGCTTTTATTTGTTCGTTTTCGTGTAATGGGTTTCAAATTTACAATATTTTTTCAATATATGAATGAATCCTCACAATAATCATCCGGGAAAGGTCAGAATTAGGATTTCTTAAAAAACGCATATGAAATCAACAATTAAACATTATGAATATTGATATATAATATTTAAATAAATAGAAAATACATATTCATCAGGTTGTTTATACTGTTAGTAAAAAAACCGGGAAAAGCTTGACAATATGATTTATGAAGAATTATGAACATACTTTTAACCAAAATTAAGGGATTAACCCCTTGAAATCAAGCGATATTTATAAATTATTAACAAATTGTTCACAAGCTACAATGTAGAAAACATGAGCCGTATGAACACCCCCATAAAGCATATAAAATCTTAATATCGTGTTTGAAATTATTTATAAAATCCCTGTTTTAAATTTGCAGAATTCCAATTAATTGCTAAGCACGGGGAATTTTGTTTATTCACGAAAAACATATCAAAAGTTATTAACAATTTTTACCGGTTTTTGAACGAATGTTTGTTAACAAAATACAGCCAGTCTTGAGAGATGAAATCCTTTTGGAAATTCGGTCAGTTTAAAAAACTGATGTACTTTTGATCGGAGCATTCACGGGAAATATGGAGAACATACTATGAAAAAAAGGGGGACTACCATAGGAATAGCCGGCGATCATGCGGGTTTTTCATTAAAAGGTGTTATAGTAAGGCATTTGGAGAATCAGGGTTTTTCGGTGAGGGATTACGGCACGTTCAGCGAAGAAAGCGTAGATTATCCGGATTTCATTCATCCCCTTGCGGAGGCTGTGGTTTCAGGAAGGCACGAAAAAGGCATCATTATCTGTGGCAGCGGTAACGGTGTAAGCATGACGGCTAACAAGCACGCCGGCATTAGGGCGGCGTTAAGCTGGATGCCTGAAATTGCACGCCTGGCCCGGGCACACAATGACGCCAATGTACTGGCATTGCCGGCCCGTTTCATTGACTTGCCGCAGGCCCTTGAAGTCGTTGATGTATTTTTAAACACCGCATTTGAAGGGGGAAGACATCTTAACAGGATTAAAAAGATATAAGCCTGATGAGTGTAAAACAAGCATATACGGCCCATACAAGATTTTTGCGCGACAGTGAGCGTGTGGCTTTCGACAAAGCGCACCGGTCTACCATTGCCTTCAATATGAAACGCTATGACGAAGCCGTCGTCAACGGCAAGGCCCAGTTTCTTAATCTGGAAACAGCGCGCAAAAGGGCGGCCCTTCGCAAGTATTATGTGTTGGAAAACCTTGAAGACCATCTCAAAGCCTTCGAGCATCAATTTACATCGAGGGGTGGCCGGGTCATCTGGGCCCAGGACGCTGAAGAAGCCAGGACGGCGATACTTCAGATCCTGGAGAAGCACTACATTAAATTCGCAGTTAAGTCGAAGTCTATGATCACCGAGGAGATAGGCTTAACGGAATATCTTGAGAAAAACGGTGTGGAATGCCTTGAAACCGACCTTGGCGAATACATTGTACAGATTTCGGACGACAGGCCCTACCACATCGTAACGCCCGCCATGCATTTGTCTGCGCGCGATGTGGCCGGCATTTTTCACAAAAAGTTCGGGCTTTCTGAAGAAGCGAGCCCGGAAGAGATCACGGACTTTGTCAGAACCACGCTTCGTGAACGCTTTGCAGAGGCAAAAGCCGGCATTACCGGCGCCAATTTCCTGATATCCGGCGCGGGTGCTGTGGCTTTAACCGAGAACGAAGGCAATGGGCTGATGTCCGTTTCATCGCCAAAGATTCATATTGTTGTGGCGGGCATAGAAAAGATCGCCCAGGGACTGGAAGATCTTGCGTTGTTCTGGCCCCTGCTGGCGTCGCACGGTACCGGACAGATGATCAGCGCTTACAACAGCCTGATTTTCGGCCCCAGGAAGGCGGGAGAGTCTGACGGACCCGAGCATATGTATGTGGTGCTTTTGGACAACGGCAGAAGCCGCCTGCTTGGAGCTACCCCACAACGCCGCAGCCTGGCCTGCATACGCTGTGGCGCCTGTCTGAATGCCTGTCCCGTTTACAGAAACATAGGCGGCCACGCCTATGGATCGGTTTACAGCGGCCCGATAGGCGCAGTGATCACACCTCACATGACTGGAAAAATAAAGGAGTACAAACACCTCTCCTTTGCATCAAGCCTTTGCGGAAAGTGCACAGAAGTATGTCCGGTCGGCATAGACCTTCACCATCAATTACTCTACAACCGCGCACTCAGCCAGCGAATGAAGCTTTCAAGCCGTTTGGAACGGTTTTCAATTAAGGCATACAAAAGGATCATGACCAGCAGGAAGTGGCTCGACATGCCATCGCCAAAACTGAAAAATATCATCATAAGCCTGTTTCTTAGAAAATCATGGGGCAACAGACGCGTGTTGCCCAAAGCTGTGAGAAGTTTCAGGGACAGCTATGAGGAACACAACCCGAATCAAAGAAAAGGAGAATGAGCGGTTGTCATGAGCGGCAAAAAACACAGCGCGACGGGCAAGACCCTGACCACTATAAAAAAGCCCGGAATGCAAAATATCCGGGCTTTTTGTGTGGAGAATACCGGGCTCGAACCGGTGACCTCTTGACTGCCAGTCAAACGCTCTAGCCAACTGAGCTAATTCCCCGTTTTGGAAGTGCAAAGTTAATATCTTTTCTTATTTTGGCAAAATAATGTTGTGAGAAAGGCCTGGCGGCAGGCATCCACCGTGACATTGCCGCCGTGGAGGAAAAACAATGCACATAGGAAACCTGAGGCTGGAGGTTAGTCAGAAAACTATTGTTGAATCGTTTAATCGTTTAATCGTTTATTTGTTGAGGCCACTCCGAAAAGTCGAAAAAAGCCACAGATTATGAACAAGGATTCACTTTAAAGGTCCTCACGAGCTCACTTCGTTCGGTTCACAGATTAAAATGCTGGCTATTTTTTTAATTCCCTTATAATCATTAACATAGAGTTGGGTTAAAATAAATAATGATCAAATAAAAGTCCCAGGAGTAGACTCAAAAGTGAAAAGTGAAAAATGAAAACAGCTATTAGCTGTTGGCTCCTGGCTATTGGCAGGTTATCATGCTAAAAGCCAAAAGCAGATTAAGTGAAATATCTACGGTTCAACAATTGAACGATTAAACATTTAAACAAATAAACGATTAAACAATTCAACAATTAAACGATTAAACAATAACCTTACATCTGCACATCTGCACATCTGCACATTTTCACATCTGCACATCTATTCAGTATCTCGGGCATCAACGCAAAACACAGAATACCAAACATCTAAGAAATTATAAACCCATGAAGCCACAAAAGACAAATAGACTGTTTTGCGCCATACATGCCAGGCTGCCTGACGAAGCAAAAGAGATGATCCGGGAGTTTCGGGAAACACTCACCGGTGAGCGCATTCGCTGGGTGGACCCGGCCAGCATACACCTTACGCTCAAGTTTTTCGGCGACACCACAGAAAGCCGCCAGACCCTGATTGCTGAAGCCCTGGGCGCGGCGGCAGGTAAATCAGCCCGCTTTTCCTTTTATCTGCACGGATGCGGAAGTTTTGGCACACCCCGGGAGCCGCGTGTTTTATGGATTGGCGCGAGGGAGATCACCGGGCTTACAAGGCTTTACGGGGAAGTGAATGACTCGCTCATGCCGCTGGGCTATCAGCCCGACAGGCAGACCTTTGTTCCGCACCTCACGTTTGCACGCATCAAAGAGATAAAAAACCACACCCCGTTAAACACATTGCTGGACACATACAGCAACACTGTATTTGGAGCATGCCGGATTGAAAGTTTTTTCCTTTATGAAAGCATTCTTCGTCCGGAAGGCCCGGTTTATAAAACAGTTAACCGCTGGGAGCTGGGTGCCTGAGGCTGTTCATGCACAAGAGACTATTATTGAAACCTTAAATTTTCACGTCCTATGTTGTCAAAGGAGATCATTAAAGGCTGCGAAGAGGTGTTGTCGCGTCATTTTGGAAGCAGGATTGCTGTTAACAACACCTCAAGCGTGGGAGGGGGGTGCATTAATGACGCGCACCGGATCGAAACCGGCGCCGGGACTTTTTTTATGAAGTACAACAGCGCCCATCGTTATCCGGGCATGTTTGAAGCTGAGGCCCGGGGTCTTCGGCTGCTTGCGGGCGCAGGCTGTTTACGCGTTCCGGAAGTCATTGGTTATGACACCGCCGGCGATGATGCACTGCTCATTCTCGAGCACATTGCTGCCGCCCCCCGGGCAGAGGATTTTTGGATCAACTTTGGCGTTGGCCTGGCAAAAATGCATAAACCGGGCACCCGGCACGGCGGTGACGAACAAGCCGCACCATCGTTTGGGCTGGACCACGACAACTACATTGGCAGCTTGCCACAGAGCAACCGTCAGCACGAAAGCTGGACAGACTTTTTTATGGCGGAACGGCTGGAAGCGCAGCTCAAACGCGCGCGAGACACCGGCAAGGCAGGGGCGGACCTGGTCAGCATGTTTGACGCACTGAGCCGCCATCTTGGCGATTTTTTTCCTGAAGAACCGCCCGCGCTTTTGCATGGTGATTTATGGAGCGGCAATTATATGTGTGGCGACGACGGTCAGGCTGTCGTCATTGACCCTGCAGTGTATTACGGACACAGGTACATGGATCTCGGTATGTCAAAGCTCTTCGGGGGCTTTTCGGCTGCTTTTTATGACGCCTACGCGCAAACCTTTCCCCTGGAGGCATCGTGGCAAAAAAGCCTGGACATCGCCAACCTTTACCCGCTCATGGTGCACGTCAACCTTTTTGGCGGCTCATACCCTGGTAGCGTGAAAGCGATTTTGCGAAAATTTGTGTAACCATTTCCATCATTATCCGTAAAACGTTAAAAAACCATGCCTCAGCACTTTTGCAGGCGTGGTTTCCTTGTATTATCTTTGCAAACCAAAAAACGGACCGCCCCGGATGCATGATCCGGGAAGGCAGTCCTTCTAAAATAAGCACAGGCAATGAAACAGAAAGAAAAATATTTTGCCGTCGACCGCGACCTGAAAACGCCAAAAAAACTTTTTGACAGAAGCTTTTTTGAAAAGCTGCCCAAAACGGACCTGCACGTTCATCTTGACGGGTCCATGCGACTGGAAACCATTATGGAGCTTGCCGAGCAAGACAAGGTAGACATTGGCGCCGACACTCTTGAAAAGCTTGTTAAAAAGCTCGGACCCGGAAAAATGCATTCGTCGCTCAACGAATACCTTCAGGGTTTTGACCTCACCCTGAAGGTGATGCAGACCGAGCACGCACTTTACCGGGCCGCTTACGAGCTGGCCGAGGATAATGCCAAAGAGAATGTTCAGTACATTGAAGTGCGGTACTCTCCCATTCTTCACACCAAAAAGGGATTACCCGTCACGGTGATCCTTGAGGCGGTTGTTGAGGGCCTGAAGGATGCCGAGCGCGATTTCGGCATCAAAAGCGGTGTGATTGTCTGCGGGATCCGGAACATTTCGCCGGAGGTGAGTCTTCAGATGGCCGAGCTTGCCGTTGCCTTCAAAAACAGGGGCGTGGTAGGCTTCGACCTGGCGGGAGCGGAATACAACTACCCGGCCCGCGACCACCTTGAATCCTTTAACCTGATCTTGTCGAACAACATCAACGTTACCATTCATGCCGGCGAGGCCTATGGCCCCGACAGCATACACCAGGCCCTGCACTACTGCGGCGCCCACCGCATTGGACACGGCACGCGCCTCAAGGAAGACGGCGACCTGCTGAACTATGTCAACGACCACCGCATTCCCATTGAAGTATGCCTCTCAAGCAACATCCAGACCCAGGCTGCAAAGACTTTCGACAGGCACCCGTTCAAGTTTTATCTTGACCTGGGGCTTCGCGTAACCCTGAACACCGATAACCGCCTGGTTACCAATACCACAATGACGGATGAATACTATCTGGCCTATAAAAACTTCGGCCTTACCCCGCAAAACATCCTCGACGTTGTGATCAACGGCATCAAATCTGCCTTCATACCGTTTGAATACAAAAAATGGTTCCTGCGCGACACCAAACACAAAACCATCGAACTCATCAACAACTACAGCGACGGGCAGGAGGGAGGCAAATCCGCCAAATAGAGAAAACAACGGTCTTTCTTTTTACCTTTGTGTTTTAATCCTATTGCGATGAGCGATCAGATAAAACACGAGTGCGGCATTGTGCTGCTGCGCCTGCTTAAGCCCCTGGAGTACTATGTAACGCATTATGGTTCGGCCTTTTACGGGCTAAACAAGCTGTATCTGCTGATGGAAAAACAGCACAACCGGGGCCAGGACGGCGCCGGGGTGGGCTGCATAAAACTGGACATGCCGCCCGGATCCCGCTACATGAACCGGTTACGCAGCAACCAAAGCAATCCCATACAACATATTTTTGAACGCATTCACGAAAAACTGGATACTGCATCAAACGGCCACAAGGAGCGCCTCAGGGATGTTCAGTGGCTTAAGGAGAAGCTGGACTTTACCGGGGAGCTCTTTCTTGGCCATCTGCGCTATGGTACGTTTGGCCGCAACCAGCTCGAAAACTGTCATCCGCTGCAGCGGGAGAACAACTGGATGTCGAAAAACCTGATGATCGCCGGCAACTTTAACCTGACCAATGTGGATGAACTTTTCGAAAGCCTCGTCAATAT
>JAVIYP010000090.1:0-6998 GCA_031323845.1 Bacteroidales bacterium
TCCTAACAGATTTCTCACTGCGTTCGAAACAAGCTTCCGACCTCTCTTTCTTCCTTCAACCTTCCAGCTTCGAGCTTCGAGCTGCTTCGAACCTAATCCTCTACAAAAAAAACAACAAATAAACGATTAAACGATATTTTTCCGGCCATCGACCTCTGACCTCTCTTTCTTCCTTCGAGCTTCCAGCTTCCAGCTTCCAGCTAATATAATCATCCTCCTGTGTGTTGAAAATCTGTTCCCGGATCGTCGGGATTTTCAACATGGGCGTTTCATATCCTTTATTTTGTGATGAAAAAGCTTTCGCCGGGCAGGAACACATCCAGGCGCAGTCCGTGTCCTCCCATTTTTTCACCATACAACGACATTGACTGTCCCGGGTTCCGAAACACGAGCACCTGCGCTTCGCCCACCACTTCGGCTTTGTTGCCTTTGACGAGTATGGCCGTTGACTCATCGATGCCGATACCTGGCAGCTCCGGGTGTTCGAGCACGGCGGTTATGAGCCTGTTATGCCTGCTGCGCCATACAAAATGCTGGTCGATGATGGCCGTGGTAAGCAGTCCCAGTCCGGTAGCCAGTTCCAGGTTTTCGCTTTCGATGACCGGAAACGTGGAACGGTAATCCGGATGTCGCAGTTCGTTGCCGGTGATCATTTTTTCGCTCATAACGGCGGCACCGGCGCTCGTTCCGGCGATCACTGCGCCGTTCTGATAGGCCTGGTGTATGGCATCATAAATGGGTGTGTTCAACACAATTTCCATAAAGCGGCTCTGGTCTCCCCCGCTTATGTAGATCAGCGAAGCCGTGCGCAGCGAGTCAACCCATGCCGAAGGAGGCGCTTCATCCGGCAGGAAGTTATAGCCGGTAATGTGCTCCAGGCCCTGGGCAAAAAACTGCTCTCCAGACCAGATGATGGCCGAGTCGGGCAGGGCGCTGGCCATCGGCAAGATCACGGCATAGCCGCCATTGTGAAGCCCGGCCTCATGCACCATCCTGGCGACCATTTCAGCCGGCCGGCTGCCACCGCCAATGATAAACAAAGAACCCGCGGCCGTCTCTTTGGCTGTTCTTTCCGCAGGACCATTGCAGGCGCAGAACAGTACCAGCAAGGATAAAAAGAGAATGTTTTTCATGTTACGCTGTTTATTTCCCCGTGATGTACACATGAAAGTCGCGCATCACGATCGACCACAGGTCTGTAGATTCGTGGTGCCGGAAGGCAATATGAATTTTTTCACCTGCATAGTCGCTTAAATCAAGAGTCCGGAGCATCCACACCCAGTTTTCCATATCCTCCTGCAGGCGCTCAGAATAAATGGTCACGAAGTCCTCCACCTCTGTTCCCGTAACAGAAATCAGCACGCTGTACTTTTCTGTTCGGTATTGCGGGCCGGATGCGCGCGGCGTCACCTGAAACTCGAGCGCAGCCCCGGAAACCTCCGACAGGTCAACCTGGGGGGTTATGATCCAGTTGTCGGGCTCCAATGCCTGCCCGGAACTCGAATGCCATGAGTCGGAAAGGATGTAGTACTCCATTTCATCATCGCCCATAGAGCTTCCCCAGTACCAGTTATGGCCGTCACCGTCAAGATCTATCAGCGTCCAGCCCTCCGGCGGGAAGTTTTCTTCCAGGTCGGTGTCTTCAAAAGATTCACGAAACAGGGTGGACACCAGTGTCAGGCGCTCGGTTTTTTCCAGGTTGTTGTAATGAAGTTCTTGCTCTGGAGTTATGGTCAGCACAACCTCATAAACACCATCTTCTGTATACACCTCCACCGGGTTTTGTTCCGTTGACTCGTTGCCGTTCCCGAAATCCCAATGATAACCCACGGCGTTCAATGAGGAATTGGTGAAACTTACTTCATAGTGTATGTCGCCGGTTCCGGGATCGGTGATCATTTCCACGTCATACGTGAAGTTGGCCTGGGCGCTTGGCGGAGGAACATCTGTTTCATCATCCGAACAGGAATAAAACGTCAAAGCCACTGCCATTAATGCAAAAAACAGTACGCTTAAGGTTTTTGTTGTTTTCATAATCATCAATATGTTTGGGTTTATTGTTTTGTCTCTGTGTTCATTCTTTCGGGTTTATCAACCCCCACCCTCGGCCCCTCCTCCCAGGGGAGATGGGTGCCCGGCTCTCGGGAGTAATGCAATTGCTTTTTCTTCCTGTCAGTGACCCGTTGACCCGTCCTGAATTGTGTTTACACTTTTCACCTTCTTCCTTCGGGCTTCCAGCTTCGGGCTTATTAATAGCAATCGTTCTGGTACATCCCTTCGTGAAAGTTGGTCAGCAGCTCTCCGAGGGGAATGGGAAACAGGTACTGGCATTCATCGGTCACCCCATCGAGAACGTCTATCGCGCGACCTGTTCTTGTGAGGTCGAACCACCTGTGCCCTTCAAAGGCAAACTCGAGCTGCCTCATCAGCATGACCTGTTCTTCAAGCAGGACCGGATCGGTAGTGGTTAACGCTTCAAGCCCGGCCCGCTCCCTGATAGCGTTAATGTCGTCGCGGGCTGTTTCGAGAGAGGTGTTGAGCAACACAAGTGCTTCCGCACGAATTAGGTACATCTCTGCCAGCCTGAGCACATAAACATTGTCGGTTCCGGTTTCTATGTCATGATATTTAATAGCGTATAAATTATTGCCGTCCATGGCAATGGACACATCTCTGCGCACATCTGTTTCTTCAAAGGCATCGTAGAGTTTCTCCGTGGGCGAAAACTCCCGCCGTCCGCTCAGCGCCGTCGGGAAAAAATACTCAGCGAGGCGGTTCCTGTCCTGTTCGCCGAAATTTACTTCAAAAATGGACTCGCTGTTGGGGGTGCCCTCGAAAAGTGTGGCAAATTCAGGCTCCAGTGCAATTCTCTGATCGTCGATCAGCATGGTGGCATAGTCAACAGCCGCTGTAAGAAAACCGGGGTCCGGATTTGTTGAATATTTATACAAATTAGCCCGGGCTGTCAATGCTTTTGCGGCAGCCTTTGAAAGCTTTCCCCTAACGATCTGATCCCTGAGGTGGGTTTCCGCAAAGAGAAGGTCTTCAAAAATCTGTGCATATACCTCGTTCAGCGGCCTGCGCGGTACGTTGAGGTCCTCCTCTGAGATGGTGGCCACGGCCGTCCTTACAGGAACAGGTCCGAACATGCGCGCCAGGTCGAAATGCGCCATGGCTCGGATCAGCCGGAGCTCTGCCTCAAAGTCTCTGGCATGCTCCAGGGTCATGTTCTCATCATTCTGTAATACCCCAGGAATGGCCTCAAGGGTATAGTTCACGCGGTTTATCGTGCTGTACAGCGCACTCCATATCCCTTCAACAATTACATTGTCTGCAAGGATGCTGTTGTTGTCCATCTGATTATAACCTGCGGTTGTGCCCGTCCAGTTCAGATTGTCAGCCGCAAGGTCTCCAGCAACCAAATAGTTCCTGCCATAGTACCCTGCCGACTGTAAAGAAGAATAGACTCCCGTTATAGCACTTTCAACATCTTTTTTTGTTTCTATCGCCAGCTCCGCCGGAATGCTGTGGTAAGGCTCTACATTAAGCACATCACACGAGTTGAAAAAGATCATCAGAAAGACAATAGTTACTGCTTTTATAAACCCTTTTCGTTGCCTTGCAGAAAGGGGCTTGCTTGTTTCTGTTTTAAACATATTGTGTTGCTTTTATAAGTTCGTTCTAATTCTTTAATGTTTGCCCGAAATCCCTGATTTTATAGCTGTTTTGTGATTATAGTTTAAACAACTTGCCGGGTCATGGTGCCCCGGTTTGGTTAGTTTTGTATAATTTATTTACAGCTCCAGGCTGATTCCAAATGAAATCGTGCGCACCTGGGGGTGTGTAAAGAAATCCGTTCCGAGTACCAGGTCAGAGGGCCCAGCATAATTCACTTCCGGGTCCATGCCGCTGTAATTGGTAAACGTAAGCAGGTTTTGGCCGCTGATGGATAACCGGGCGCTTTGAACGCCCAGACGGTTGACTAATTTTTGATCAACGACATATGAAATACTAAGGTTTTTGACGCGCAAATATGATCCGTCTTCTATAAACCTTGAGGATATTCTGTTGTTGTTGTTTGGATCCAGTTCTGTTGCCCTTGGGATGTGTGTTTCATCGCCGGGCTGGCGCCAGCGGTTAAGGACCTCTGTGGTTTGGTTGTCAGAGCCTTTCATTGATTCAATATAAATCCTGGTGCCGTTAAAGATGTCGTTTCCGTAAGAAAACTGAAGAAACAGGCTCAGTTCGAAGTTTTGATAGGAAAGCCTGTTGGTGAAGCCACCGATGAAATCGGGGTTGGGGTCTCCGATCTTTGTCCTGTCTTCCGAAGTGATCTGGCCGTCGCCATTGATGTCGGCAAACACGATATCGCCGGTTGAGGGATCTACGCCGAGGCTAAGAAAGCCATAAAATACACCCAGAGGTTCGCCCACTCTTACGCTGTTGCTTCCCCGCCCTATGTTGTCCAGGGGTTGATCGTTGTACAGGGCAAGGATTTTATTCCGGTTCCGGCTGATGTTCAGTGAGCTGGTCCACCGCAACGCGTTGTTTTCGAAATTGACCGTACTGAGGCTGAACTCTATTCCGCGGTTTTCAAGCTCTCCGATGTTTGAGGTAATGCTTCCGAATCCGGAAGTATAGGAGATGGGCCTGCTGAACAGAAGGTCTTTGGTGTGATTGTAGTAATAGTCAATGCTGAGCTCAATGCGGTCTCTGAACAGCCCGATGTCAAGTCCGGCATTGTACTGATAGGTTGTCTCCCACTTGAGGTCGGGGTTTGCGATCCCCCTGGGAAAGATGCCAGCCTGGCCCAGGTAGTTTGCGCCGCCTCCATAGAGCGGAAGGTAGGCGAAATCCGGGATGCCATCATTTCCCGTGATTCCGTAGCCGGCGCGCCAGCGCAGTTCGTTCACAGGCGTGTTCCATTGTTTGAAAAAGTCTTCTTCCGACATCCTCCAGGCCACAGATACCGCCGGGAAGAACCCGTAGCGGTTTTCTTCTCCAAAGCGTGAAGAACCGTCATAGCGGGCTGTCAGCGAAAGAATATAGCGATAGTCGTAATTATACCGGATCTGTCCGAACAGGGAACTGATCCCTCTGTCGGTGGCGTTGGCGCTGGCCCCGGTAATGGTGCCCGCCTCGCTTATATACTGGAAATATGGGTTGGGGAAGTCAACGCCTCGAATGAAAGAGTTTCTGCGCTTAAACATTTCAAAAGAATAGCCTCCCAGTAATTCCAGGTTGTGGATATCATTAAACGTGTTTAAATAACGCACAGTGTTGTTCGATACGATGTTGAGTACGTTGGTTTGTGCCTCCAGTCCGATACCGTTTGAACGGGCTCCTTGCCGCGTGGTGGCGGGGTCGTAGCTGTGCTCCCTGAGGCTCAGGTAATCATAGCCCCACTTGGTGCTCAGTGTCACATTGTCGAACAGGCGGTAGTTGGCAAAAATGTTGCCAAGAGTGCGGTACGAGTGTGCTTCATTGATGGCTTCTCTGCCAATAGCCACGGGGTTGGCAAACGGGGCATCCTCGTTGTAACTGCCATCTTCATTAAACACCGGATAAATGGCCGGGTTGGCAATCGCGTTTGCCAGCGGGGCATTCAGCGACTGGTCGCCCTCTACCCTGTGGTTTAGCGCATAGGATACACCAACACTCATGCCTATGTCGAAGCGCGGATTGATTTTGTGGTCAAGATTTATACGCCCGCTCAGCCTCTCATAAGAGGTTCCTATCAGTACGCCTTCTTGCAGGTAATAGTTTCCCGAAACGAAAAACTGTGTTTTCTCATCTCCTCCGGAGGCAGAAAGCTCATAATTCATCTGCGGTGCCGTCCGCAAAACCTCGCTCAGCCAGTCGGTATCAACCATATCGGCCGGAGGTGTGGTTCCTTTGAGTTCATGCCACTGTTCTGCGTTAAGCATTTCCAGGCGGTTTTCTATGTCCTGGATCCCATAGGTTGCATTGAAGCGGATCCTGGTGGCCTGTTGGGCGCCTCTTATGGTGGTGATGAGGATAACGCCATTGGTGGCGCGGGCTCCATAGATGGCCGCTGCAGACGCATCTTTCAGCACGGTGATGGAGGCAATGTCGCCGGGGTTGATATCGGACAAGGCGTCTATACCCTGGCCCGAAAAGCCGACCTGGCCGAAGTTGCCTGTGGTAACAGGAATGCCGTCAACTACGATCAGCGGTGCGTTGCCCGCCGAGATGGAACTTGACCCCCTGATGCGAATGGCGTTGGCAGCACCCGGGGTTCCGGAGCTTTGAGTGATCTGGACGCCGGCCGAACGACCCTGCAAAACGCCATCCAGGGTGCGCAGGGAAGACTCCCTGATGTCTTCGTCTCCTACAACACCTACGGAGCCGGAAATCAGCCTGCGCGACTCGGTGCTGTAACCCGTTACTACAATTTCACCGAGCTGTGCAACCGTAGACTGCATCCCGACATTAATAACCGAACGCCCTTCAACCGGAATGCTCTTTGTCATCATACCGACAAACGAAAAAACCAGGATATCATCAGGTTCCGCCTGTATTTCATAACGCCCGTCCATGTCGGTAACGGTACCCCGTGTCGTGCCCTGCACCATCACGGTAACTCCCGGAAGGGTGATGTCATCTTCGTCAACCGATGTCACCACTCCGGTTACCCTGATCTGCTGAGCCTGTATGGCTACGCTGAGCATCAGGGCTGTAAAGACCATTGCAATTTTTCGTTTCATCTTTTTGTGTTTGATTATGTGTTTAGTTTTCTGTGTTTTGCATTTATGTTAAGACGCTGGGTTGATGTGCAGATGTGCAGATGTGAAAATGTGCAGATGTGCAGATGTAAGATTATTGTTTAATCGTTTAATTGTTGATTCGTTGATTTTTCACTTTTCACTTTTCATTTTTCACTTAATCTGCTTTTGGCCTTTGGCTTTTAGCCTTTAGCAAGAAAAGTTGCCAGGAGTTATGAGCCATTTTTCATTCTTTACTTTCGTTACCTTCGA
>JAVIYP010000091.1:0-6993 GCA_031323845.1 Bacteroidales bacterium
ACTTCCGACTTCTGACCTCTGATTTCTGACCTCTGATTTCTGACTTCCTGACAGATTTTTCCATGCGGTCGCCACAAACCCCATCAACGATTCAACGATTCAACAATAAACGATTCAACAATAAACGATTCAACGATTCAACAATTCAACAATAGCTTTCTGACTTCTGGCCTCCGACCTCCGACTTCCGAACTCAGACCTCTCATAATCATCCCCCAGTGTGTGTCAAAACTTGGTCATGCCGGTTTCATCTTACTGATATTATGACGCAAATATACGTCATATTTTCAAAAGTAACGTAAAAATACGTCATTTTTTTGTGTTATTCTTCTATGGAAGGGAGATGTACGGAAGCCTGAGCACTAAGAAACGGATGCTTTGCCGGCTTTTTAAGCTGTTGAAACGGCTGTGTCTGTTATAGGTGTTCTTTGATGATTTCCCATGTCTGAATAAGGATTTCAAAACTGGTGGCCGGCCCGAACACCGGAATGATCCCCTCCGGGCCTTCGGGGATGTCATTTCTGTTTACGGCAATGAAGATGGTTGTACCATAGTCCGGGAAATGATACCATTCGGTTGCGACCCCGGGGTTCGCTCCACCATGGCCTAGCAGTTTCGTTTCAAATATGTTTCCTGCAGCATCAGCAGGCAAAATACCAATGCCCAAGCCCATAGCCGATCCGGGAGCGGATGAATCCAATGAAGTCATTATGGTAACGGTTTCATGTTGAAGAATTTCTCCATTGAATAATTGGTCAGCAAACTGAAGCATGTTTTCGGCAGTTGACACACCTGCGCCTGAGGTCCAATCCCACGAAAAATTCCAACCGGCGATGTCAACCACTTCCTCTGTGGTGAAAAGCCAGGTATATCCATTGGCACGGGGTTCTTCCAACGCACCCTGCCTGCTTAGTTTCGTCCGCAACAGCGCTGCAGGTTCTGCTATTTTTTGCCGGAATAAGTCTGCTACGGTCTCTCCGGTGGCAGCCTCCATGATCATTCCTAAAAGATAATAACCGGTATTACTGTAACCATAGGCTGTTCCTGGAGGAAAAACAGGGGTGTTTTGCACAACGCGTGACAAAATCTCCTCATTTGTCCACTCCCTGTATGGATTGGCAAATAATTCTTCCCAGAAAGAAACACATTCTGTAAAGTTTGGGATTCCTGCGCTGTGATTAAGCAACATTTTAACGGTCATCTGATCACCCTGGGGTATTAGTTCAGGCAACCATGTTTCAACTGCGTCATCCAGTGACAGTATTTCGTCTTCAACCAGCTTTAATGTCAGAGCAGAAGTCAGAGGTTTGGAAACGCTCGCAAGCCATATTTGCATATCCTTATGCATTGCCCCGGAAGAAGCCATGTCTGCCATACCCGCTGCTAACAACCATTCGCCTGACGGAGTTTTCACACCAAGAATAGCCCCGGGTATGTTTTCGTCTGCCACTGCTTGTTCTAAAATTGTCTGCAACTTGTCACCCGTTGTATCACTCTCAATCGAATCTTTATCACATGCTGTAAGTAATAATAACAGGGCCAGGAAAGAATAACTGATGATGTTCCCGATAAGTTGTTTTGGCATACTGCCAGGTATTCTTCGATGGTTACTAATGCTCATTGGGATGTTTTGTTTGGATCAATATTTCGCTTTGGATAACCAACCTGGTGTATTCTTAAATCCGACCACTTCAGGCGGAAACTTTTTATAACAAAAAAGAACAAGCTAAGCAGATTATGCTGCAATTTTCAGGTTATCGTCGGCAACAATTGTTACAACTTCAACAGTTTCTGACAGGAGTGCTACAAGCGAATATGGAATGCCGAGCGGGTACCGGATCAGGGCTCCGCTCATGGGTTCAAACTCCGCAATGTTGCGTGAGGGTTGAGCAGGCGGATCGGTAGCCTCCCTGTCATGATCAATCTCATGCAAGCGAAGTTTTTCTTCTTCCGTAAGCCATTTGGGCAGAAAGCCATCCCGGTATGTTTCCTGGGAGCATAGTATTTGTGCGCAAAACAGAGGTAGAAGAAGAAACAGGTACGGTTTCATAAGAATGGTTCGGCAAATTACATCTTATAAAAATAAGAACTTATTTGGAAACCGGCTGATTATTGATCTTTTTCTGCCTCAGAAGCACTAAAACACCAACAAACCTTACAGGAACAAATACACCCGGGAAACAAAGAAAAACGACGTCTCCCGGGTGTGACACAAACTAACAAAGGAAGTTTATTTAATCACTACTTTCTCAATAAAGAGGTGGTTGCCCAGCTCCAGTCGCAGCATGTAAACCCCGGGGGTCAGTCCCTCAAGGCTCAGCACAGTTTCATGACGACCACGACCTGTCAGCGTTTCAGACAGCACCGCCTGTCCGTGCAGGTTCACCAGCGACAAGACTGCCGGTGCATCACCCGCATGCGTGAAGGTGACAAACAACTCACCGGAAGCGGGGTTGGGATAAAATCTCAGGCCGGCGTCTTCCGGATTCAGGCCTGCAGAGGTGGCGTCGTAGTTGTGCGTGACCAGCTCGACCTTTTCGGCATTGAGGTTTCCGGCCAGGGCCTCACCAAATTGCAGCAAGCCTTCAGGGGCATTCAGCATCACCAGCCCGGTTGTCCCGGCGGGGATGGGTGTGTTGTCCAGACTGAAGATCATCACACGCAGCACATCATTATCAACAGCATACACCATCTGGTGATCAGGAAGCAGGAGCTTCAGATCCAATGCCTGCAGCAAACTTCCGGTCAGCTCAAACTGAAGACCTGCCAAAGTACCGTCACTTTCCAGGTAAACACCTTCCGGATTCAGATACAGGTGGGCGGCACCCGACAGCAAACTCGTATAAGGTGCTGTTTTGCCGGAAATGAAGAGGTTCACCGTCGCGATCACATCAAGGACATCAATAGCATCATCGCCATTAACATCCGCATTGCTGAAACAGAAGGGGTCAACATCAACTCCGGTATAGTAATTGGCTATGGCAATGACATCAAGCACATTGACCGCTCCATCGCCGCTGGCATCGCCCGGAAGGGTTTCCAGAACCACAGTGACGGTCATGTCGGATGCTGCGAAAAATTCATCAGCGGCTGTCAGATAACAAGCTTTATAAACCTGGTATTGATAGGATCCCGCAAACAATTCAAACACATATTCTCCGGGGGAATATTCCGTGCCGTCTATGGTTATGATGGCATCATCAATGTAATCGCCATGCTGGTTTTCTACGGCAAAGGTCACGGTTACCATTGAGGTGCTAAAATGAGCCATCAGACTGCGGTCAGCTTCTGCCATGAACGTATAAACTGCTCCTGCGGGGTCATCACCATCCATGACAATGTCTCCTTCTTCTGTCCAGTTAACAAAGTGGTAACCGGTATTTGGTGTGGCCGTGAGCTCTACCATGTCAAAATGGTTATAAACACCTTCGCCGGTCACCGATCCAAATGCTTCATGTTCAGGTACGGCCGTAATTACATAGGTATTTATGGCGAACTGGGCATGTATGCTGTGATCCTGGGTTACGTTATGAAACTCAAACGCATCCACAGCACCAACGCTGAGACCATCAACCTGCACATCATCAATGTAGTAGCCCTCATCAGGGGTCATAAAAAACCACTGGCTGTTTCCGGTAAATACAATGACAGCACCCGAGGGATCAATGCTGCCATTCTCAGCAGCGGTAGCAGAAATGACATGAAAATCAAAAACAGCTTCTTCAAGCCAGGGATTAAACAGCACACCATTACTAACGGCATTTGCCTGACCGGAAGGGTTAAGTGTTGCATGATAAGGGCCTGATTCATGGCCCCACCAGTTGTAGCGTGCATCCACCACGGCTGACGTCTGGTTGATCACTCCAAAAGCGGAATTATCCATGATGCTTTGCCCGGAAATAACAACGGATTCTGGCTGATTCCTTACTTTGATTCCCGTGTGATTTGACACAAACTGATTCCCTGTCAGGAACAACTGCCCGGTGTGACTCTGAAGTATCAGGCCGTCGCCGCTGCTGTCGCGCAGCACTGTGTTGTTAAGGCTCAAGGTACCGCTGCCCTGCTTGTACAGGTTGAAGTTGTACTGTATGTTGTCCTGAACATTCCAATAACCTCCATAGCACACATCAGCCCAATGAAGCGTGGCCGAACCGCCATCCCTAACCACGAGACCCCTCCACCAGCCGGGAGATTCGCTCGAACCGGTAAACGACACAGGCTGTTCTTCGGTGCCCGGCACCTGCAAATCGCCCAAAACAACCATTTGCAGGCTCTGGTTAAACTCAATGACCGCGGAAGGATGAACGGTCAGTGAAGCCCCTTCTCCAACCGTGAGATTATTTGTGATACGGATGGGAACACCGTCATCATACCAGCTGCGATCTGTGGTGATCGTGCCGCCGTTAACACCGATGTGGCCCAATGCATTGTTGTAGTATGTGTTGCCCAGCGAACTGTAAGCATCATCGGGCTCATGGAATACCCCGTAATTGTTGTCGCCAAAGTAGCAGTCCTGGGCCGTGACAAGACCAGAATTTAACAGGCGAAGTCCCGAGTTTATATTGTCATTAAAACTGCTGGAAGTCAGGGTTACCGCACCGCTGTTGTTACATACCATCATGCCGTCGCCGCTGCTGTTGCGCAATACCGTGTTGTTCAGGCTCAAGGTGCCGCTGCCCTGCTTGTACAGGTTGAAGTAACGCTGGATGTTGTCCTGAGTATTAAATTGACCTCCATAACTCACATCAGCCCAATGAAGCGTGGCCGAACCACCTTCCCTAACCACGAGACCCTTCCACCAGCCAGGAGATTCGCTTGAACCGGTAAACGACACAGGCTGTTCTTCGGTTCCCGGCACCTGCAAATCGCCCAAAACAACCATTTGCAGGTTCTTGTTAAACTCAATGACTGCGGAAGGATGAACGGTCAGCGAAGCCCCTTCTCCAACCGTGAGATTATTTGTGATACGGATGGGCACACCGTCATCATACCAGCTGCGATCTGTGGTGATCGTACCGCCGTTAACGCCGATGTGGCCCGATGCATTGTTGTAATAAGTATTGCCCAGCGAACTGTAAGCATCATCGGGCTCATGGAATACCCCGTAGTTGTTGTCGCCAAAGGAGCAGTCCTGGGCCGTGACAAGACCCGAATTGAGCAGACGGAGCCCTGCCTGCGGGTGATCGTGAAAACCACTACCAGTCAGGGTTACAGCACCGCTGTTGTTACATACCATCAGGCCATCGCCATTGCTGTCGCGTAACACCGTGTTGTTCAGGCTCAAGGTGCCGCTGCCCTGCTTATACACAGTGAAGTAACGCTGGATGTTGTCCTGAACATTCCAATGACCTCCATAACTCACATCAGCCCAATGAAGCGTGGCCGAACCACCTTCTCTAACCACGAGACCCCTCCACCAGCCGGGAGACTCGCTCGAACCGGTAAAGCTCACAGGATCTGCGGCTGTACCGTCTACCAGCAGGTTACCCTGTACCTGCAGGAAATTAGAGGCTCCTACCAATACGGTGACACCTGCTTCAATGTTAAGATGGGCACCCGCATCCACATATACGGCGGATTCAAAAATATAGGGTGATCCAATACCGTTGTGGCCATTGTTCGTATTCAGGCCCCAGCTTGTTGTGCTGCCGCTGGCAAAGTGCCTTGGCGCAATGTAGTATTGCCACTGGTTGTTGTCTTCGTTCCAGTAGTAATGCCTGTTCACATAGGTTTGTCCACAGGCAGTAATTGCATGTAAAACCAGGATTAAAGGAATAATCCATAGTTTCTGATCAAAATGTTTCATAATGTCATGCTCCTATAAGTTGAGTTAATACTGTAATATTCCTATTATATTGGTAATGAAGGATTTATCATATAATTTAAGATGCTCAGACAAAAAAACGAGGCTGTCTGAAATCAAAGCAGTGTCTTAATTCTATAAATATATACGTTTTAATTATTGATTTATCTATTTTTTATAGAGAATATATGTTTTTTTATAGAGATTTTTTGCTTTTTCTCTTTTATCAGTAAATTTAACTCTATATTTAATATGTTTCTTATGATGTAAATATTTTAGAATCAATCTAAATAAAAAAATTTTTGTTTACTTTTTATATTTGGAAAGTTCAGCTATAATCCAACGGGGTTTATGCCAGAAGTGGCCAAACAAATATTTTTAGCAGCGTGTGAATTGCAGTGCTTCATACACCAGGAAAGAAATAAAAGAAACACCTGAGTCAGGGAAATTCAGGCAGGATGCTGGTAAGCACCTTGAAAGGAGACGTACAACATATAGTGGGATAATGCCCTGAGTACAGAAGTCTTATGGATTTATTAACAGCTTAAGGGATTAGCTCACAAATCCCGAGAATGACAGCATTGAACCGGTCATCTGATTTACCGCAGTTGTGCTTCCTGGTACTTTATTCAGCTACCAATCCGCCGCCGGGTTCAACGCCCGGAATTTCATACAGTCCGAAATCAACCAGCACGTTCGCCACACCATTAACCACAAATTGAACGGCAATTACGGCAAGGATCAGGCCAAACACCTTGGTAATGATCTGTCTTCCGGAATCACCCAGGTACCGCACAATCACCTTGGAATATACCATGGAATAATAGCAGCTTATGGTGGTGAAGAGCACGGCAATAAATACGATTACGGTATGGTAAATCGTTGGTGCCTCACTGGTAAGTATCATGACGGTGGCAATGGAGCCGGGTCCGCTGATAAAGGGTATTGCCAGGGGAATAACAGAAATGTCATCCGCTATTTGTCCTTCGGGCTTCTCCGACGAATCATTGCTTTCGCTGCGACTGCTGATCATTCCCATGGCGATTCCAAAAAGAATGATACCCCCGGCTATTCGAAATGCCGCCAGCGTAATGCCAAACAGCTGAAAGATCAGACCACCCAGCAAGGCAAAAACGAAAAAGAGGCTCGTGGATATTCGTGTAGCCTTCAGTGCGATTTCCCTGCGTTTG
>JAVIYP010000092.1:0-6590 GCA_031323845.1 Bacteroidales bacterium
GGCGGCCGTCAGAATCGGTCCGGGGGTAAACTGGCCTATGGCTATGGCGTCGAGCAATTGCTCGCGGGTGATCCAGGCTGCCTTTTCCACCAGCTCTCCGTCCATGTAGGCCACCAGCACATAACCGGTGCCGAAAAGCACTGCCCCGATCTTAAAAAATATCCAGAACAATTTTACTGAGCTGTAACTGCCTATGCCTGCACCCAATGCCTGCAGCAACACCACAGGTATCAGACTGTTCGTGTTTTTCCAGCCTTTGAATCCGGAGCGTATCGCATAGGCAGCCATACCAACGGCCCCCGCTCCGAGTATGGCGGTAATCTCGTTTATTCCCAACAGGTTAGCGCCAAGTGTAATTACACCCAACACACCCAGCCAGGTTGTTTTAAGGGCCTTTTTTCCCAGCGAAACAACAGCACCTGCAATCACAGCAATAACTGCGGGCTGAATGCCTGAAAACAAACTCTCTATCAAAGGTATATGACCCAGATTTACATATAACCAGGCCAAAGCCATGGTAATGAACATGGCCGGAAGGATAAATCCTACACCGCCGGCCAGCATCCCTCTGAAGCCTTTCAGATGAAACCCGGTCAGCATGCAAAGCTGCGTTGAATTTGGTCCGGGGATCAGGTTCACCGCTCCCAGAAAATCCAGGAAGGTTTGAGGCTTAAGCCACTGCCTTTCACTTACCAGCTTTCGCTCCATAAGTGCCGCATGTGCTGCAGGGCCGCCAAAAGCAATGCTTCCAAGCTTAAGAAACTGGATAAAGATTTGAAGTACGGACATGGTACCAAATGACTTATCAAAAATGGCTTAATATATCAGAACATACTGCGAAAAAAGCCTGCCGGCATTGCTAATCGGCAGACTCAGCGGCAAGCACGGGATGCTCTGTAAATACGTCTTTCGGCTCTTTTACGAAAGCCCACAGTATGGCCGACAGGGCGGCTGTTACCGCCAGAAGTATGAAAATGATGCCTTTGTTGTCAACCGCATCCACGATTTCGGCCATGCCAAAGCTGCTTACAAACATGGGCAGAGTAACCGAAAGGTTAAATAACCCCATGTAAAAGCCCATCCTGTCTTGCGGTATTTTTTGCGACATGATGGCAAAAGGAAGACTTATGGTGGCTGCCCAGCCTATGCCCACCACCGCCATCAGGAGGTAAATTATGACGGGTGAATATCCGAAAAACAGGATGTTCAGTGCCCCGAACGACATAATGGCTATGGAAAATGCATGTGTTTTAACCCTGCCGAACCTTGCAGCCATGGGTTCAAGGATAAACACCGGTATGATGGCAGCTACCAGGTTCAGCGAAAACAAACTCCAGTTTACAATGCGCCCTACAGTATTGTCAATGGCTGCTGTCCTGGCAGGGTCAACCAGGGTGTCTTCACCGAGCAGCGCAGGATCGATCTGAACATCGGCCAGTTCGGGGATACGGAAACGAACAAAGGCGAAGAGGTATATGAATATCGTCTGCATGCCGATCCAGGTAAAGGAGTGTGCCGCCAGTATCTTCCTGAATCCGATCATACCGTCTTTTTCCTTCGAGATGCCGCGCTCCTTACGCGACATGGTATAGATCATCACAACAATGGTGAGCACCAGGCAAAACAGTTCGAAACCGTAATTGGGAATTACCGGGATCAGGCCGACTCTGCCGAAGATCCCATACAAGGCATACAGCAAAAATCCCCACAGAGGCATGATGGTTTTGGCAATCTCAACCAGGGTGGCTTCCTTTTTACCTTCAAGAGCCCTGGCTGCCTTGCCTGCTTCTGCGGCATCATCATCATCTTTGCCGTAGTGACCCAGGTAACGGGGCTCCTTGATGAAGAAGGGCGGTATGATGGAAAAAAGCAATATCAGGATGACTCCGAAATAGATGAGGACGTAGTTTCCCCAGACGGCACCGATCAGATAGGCCAGAACGCCAAAAGAGCCCGAGATCGTTTGCATCCAGGTGTATCCTTTGGTGCGCGGTCTGCCTTCAGGGGTCACATCGGCAATGATCGACCGGGTGGGATTAAAACTGACGTTGATGGCAAGGTCAATGGTCAGCGATACTACCACGGCCACGCCCAATATCCCGTCAATACCCAGGGCAGACTGAATGATGCCGATGTTCGGCAACGAAAGCAATCCCATCGCCGCCAGAACACCGCCAATCCAGATAAAAGCCCTGCGGCGACCGTTCCATACCCATACCTTGTCGCTGATGATGCCAATGACAATTTGACCGATGAGACCTCCCAAAGGTCCCATGGCCCACACCAGGCCAATATCCCTGGTGTCAAGACCGTATTTTGTACTTAACAGCCAGCTCAAAACGGCAATCTGTACGGCAAGCCCGAAACCCATGGCCGTAGCCGGCAGGCTCAAAAGGGCATAAAATGGTTTGCTGAGGTTCTTCTGGAAAGGGAGCATAATCGAATTTTATAATTAAATTATTGTAAATCAGTTTAATAAACTGCAACCGAATAACACAGGATCAGCGTTCGGTGCCTGTTCCTACATCGTTGCTGAAATATGGCTGTAAATTTACAAATATCCATATATAATCAGATATTTTTTTCACCTGCCGTTTATTGGCAGTAAGCAATAAAGCTTTATTTTTGCCTGTGGAAAGCAATCGTTTATGATCATTCAGTATCCTTTTTTGTTCGGAATCAGCGGCGGAGAGATTCTCATCCTGCTCCTGCTGGTACTGTTGCTTTTCGGCCCTTCCAAAATTCCGGAGATTGCACGCATGATCGGACGCGCCATGAACGAGGTGAAGAAGGTTCAGAGGGATATAAATACGGAGATCCACCGCTATTCGTCCGATATTGAAAAGGAAGCCAGGGAAATGGATGCGGAACTGAAAAAAACGGTTTCCGGCCAGGATAAGGCTTCGGCGCCAGCGCCTGATGATGCGGATGCTGATAAGGATCAGGTGCCTTATCCTTATGAACGCAGGGAGGATGAGGATGTGGAAGGGTAGGAGGGTCTGGCAATTATTTTTCGTTGCAGGCGTTAATGCTTATAGTTTGATCATGCAGATTAGAGAAGTTAAAGGTTGCTTATGTTGAACACCACGCGATATATTTTTTGGATTACAGTGCTGTTGCTGACGGCGCTTCCGCTTGAATCTCCGGCACAGGGGCGCAGGCTGGCGCGGGCTGATAAAGCTTTTGAGCTCAAGCAATACAGTGATGCCATTGAGCTGTATCAGCGTGCCTACAACCGTGTAAGGCGGCGCGACAGGGAGGAGGCGGCCCGGGTTGTTTTCCAGATCGCCTTATGCCACAAATACCTCAACAACCACAGGGCTGCAGAAGCCTGGTTTAACAGGGCCGTTCGCTCAAACTACCCGGATCCGCGGGCAAGGCTGTTGTTTGCCGAGGCCCTGATGAACAACGGAAAGTATGAGGAAGCACAGGAGCAGTTCACCAGGTACCTGGAGGCAAAGCCCGATGACTGGCGCGGACAAAGAGGGCTGGCTGCTGCCGGTAAGGCCATGGTGCTGAAGGATGAGCTTGAAGACTACCAGGTGGAAGCCGTCAGGATGTTTAATTCACGGCAGGATGACTTCACTCCCGCTTTTGCCGATCAGAGGGCCAACAGCCTTATCTTCGCCTCCAGCAGGGACGAAGCCTTCGGCCGCGGTACCGACCCGTGGACGGGCAACAAACACAGCTCATTTTTCATTGCCTATAAGGACCGCACAGGCGCCTGGGGGCGTCCTTCATTACTCGATGAAGGTCCCATCAATACGGAATTCAATGAAGGTGCACCCTCTGTGAACCGCTCCGGGACAGAGATGTACTTTACCCGGTGCACCCGCGGAGCGGATGCCGACATGGGCTGCCGGATCTTTGTGGCACGCAGGGATGGTGCTCAATGGGTGAACCCCCGTGAGATCAATTTAACCGACGACAGCCTCACTACCGTAGGTCATCCTGCCATAAGCCCGGATGAGCTCACGCTTTACTTTGTTTCGGATATGGAAGGCAGTATCGGGGAAATGGACATCTGGATGGTTCAGCGAAACAGTCCGGGCGGAGAATTTGGAAAGCCTGAAAACCTGGGAGAGCCGGTAAATACGCCCGGCAACGAAATGTTTCCCTATGTGCGGGAAGACGGCACCCTGTTTTTTTCTTCCGATGGCCATCCCGGTCTCGGCGGCCTCGATGTTTTTATGTCGGAGTTTACCGTTGACGGTTGGACACAGCCCGTAAACCTTGGACCTCCCATAAACAGCCCCGCCGACGACTTCGGCATCGTGTACGAGCCCGGCAGGGAAAGCGGTTTTTTTACATCCAACCGGGGACGTGCCAGCACTTATGATATCTACTCCTTCTATTTACCCCCCGTCGAATTTATGATATCAGGCGCGGTATTGGACGACAGCACAGGCCTTGCCGTTCCGGGAGCCGGCGTACAGCTGCTCGGTTCCGACGGCACCCTGAGACACGCAGAAACCAACAGGGAAGGGAAATACCTGTTCGACGCATCCGTGGTAAGAGGAAACACCAGCTATGAAATACTGGTGAACAAGCCTGGATATTTTTCCAGCCGTGCCCAGGAATCAACCGTGGGTCTGGAGAGAAGCCAGTCGTTCGTTGTGGACCTCAGCATTGCCCCTATACCTGAAACCGCCATTGAGCTGCCTGAGATCCTCTATGATTTCGACAGCTGGGCGCTGCAGCCGCAGTTTAAGGATTCGCTCAACGGCCTGGTGCAAACCTTGTTCGATAACCCGCGCCTGGTTATTGAGCTGGCTTCGCATACCGACAGCAGGGGTACGCACGAATACAACGACACGCTTTCGCTCAGGCGCGCAAGGGGCGTGGTAGAATACCTTATTGCACAGGGCATAGCCGGCGAACGCCTTGTGCCTGTAGGCTACGGAAAACGCAATCCACGCGTGATAGAATCCACCATGGAAAGAAATGGGGTAACCTTTGAGGAAGGCACCGTGCTTACCGAAGAGTTCATCAACAGTCTCGACGGTGAAAAACAACAGGAAATAGCCCATCAGATGAACCGTCGCACTGAATTCAGGGTGCTGAGCGAAGATTTTGAATACCCCGAAGAGCCCGAAACCGTGCCGGAACCCTCCAATGACATGCCTGAACCCGAACGGGATCGCGGCAACGGAAATGACCGGCCACCCGGACAAAACACAAACGGCAGATCCCGCCCATAGCATGTACCCCGCAATCCATGGCTGATCCGTTAAAATATAACCGCAGAGGCGTCTCTTCTTCAAAAAAAGAGGTCCATAAAGCCATTGAAAAGCTGGACAAAGGACTCTATCCGAATGCCTTTTGCAAGGTCGTTCCCGACCTGCTGGGCAACGACCCCCTTTATGCCAACATCATGCATGCCGATGGCGCCGGGACAAAATCCTCCCTGGCATACATGTACTGGAAAGAAACCGGTGACTTATCCGTTTGGGAAGGGATTGCCCAGGATGCGGTGGTTATGAACCTGGATGACCTGCTGTGTACCGGCGTGACTGAAAACATGCTGGTTTCCTCCACCATTGGCAGGAATAAAAGACACATCCCCGGAGAGGTGATTTCCGCCATCATAAACGGCACCGAAGCCTTCCTGCAGAAAATGATTGATCATGGCGTCCCTATGAAGCTTACAGGCGGCGAAACAGCCGATGTGGGCGACCTCGTCAGAAGCATCATTGTGGATTCTTCCATAACCGCACGAATACCGCGATCGGAAATCATTACCAATGCAAACATCAGGGCCGGCCAGGTGATCACCGGACTGGCATCCTTCGGCACGACTTCCTACGAAGATCAATACAACAGCGGTATCGGCAGCAACGGACTGACCTCCGCCCGCCACGATCTTTTTCATCCCGTGTATGCACATAAATACCCGGAAAGTTACGATACCGACCTCGACAAACAGCTTGTTTATTCAGGAAAATACATGCTTACGGATATCATTGAGGGTCTGCCCCTGAATGCGGGCAAGCTGGTGCTGAGTCCTACCAGGACATATGCTCCGGTCGTGAAAGAGATCTTCAGGCATTTTAAAAAGCACATCCATGGGATGATTCACTGCAGCGGCGGCGGACAAACCAAGATCCTTCATTTTCTCGACAACCAGCATGTGCTAAAGGATAACATGTTTGACACACCTCCGCTGTTTCAGCTCATCAGGGAGGTCTCCCAAACCCCCTGGGAGGAAATGTACCGCGTCTTTAACATGGGTCACCGCCTTGAGTTTTATACCTCCGAGTCAGTCTCGGATGAAATCATCTCACTCTGCGGGGCATTTCAACTGGAAGCAAGAAAGGTTGGCCGTGTCTTACCTTCAGACAGCAAAAAGCTGACTATCCTGGGAGTCAACGGTAACTTTGAATACTTCCTGTAAGGATTCGCCTTATTTTTTGTAATTTTGCATGCTAAATTCAGGATGCCATGCTATTGGAAAAATTAAAGGCCATCAAGGACAGGTGCGAAGAGGTGGAGCAAATGATTGCAGACCCCGGCGTAATGTCGGATATGAAGCGCTATATCGGCCTCAATAAGGAGTTTAAGGATTTGCAGCCTATTGTCCAGGCCTATCA
>JAVIYP010000093.1:0-6458 GCA_031323845.1 Bacteroidales bacterium
TTTTTCACTTAATCTGCTTTTGGCCTTTGGCTTTTAGCTTTTAGCAAGAAAATCTGACTTCTGATTTCTGACTTCCGACTTCCTGACAGATTTCTCACTGCGTTCGAAACAAGCTTCCGACCTCTCTTTCTTCCTTCGAGCTTCCAGCTTTTTTACTCTGCTCTCACCGCTTCCGCGGGAACGAGCCGTATTGATTTCCACGCCGGGTAAATGGATGCGAGTATGGCAAATGCCACCACCACGGCGAGGATCTGGAAATAGAATCCCGGATCGATATTGGGATAGATCACGGAGGCGTATCCAAATTCAGCCATTCCGTCGCCTCCCACGCTGCTGAGGTCCAACCCTCTCTTGTTTAAATATTCCACCATTCCAAAAGAAAAGATCAGGCCAACGATGCCGCCTATGAGCGAAACCATCGTTGTTTCCATCAGGATCATCCCAAAGACCCTGGTTTTTTTCATACCAATGGCCATCAGCACGCCAAATTCCCTGATCCGCTCAAGCACCGACATCAGGATGGTGTTCAGCAATCCGAAAGAAACCCCCATGATGATGATTCCCACCAGCCATACGAGGCTTTGATCAAGGAATTCCAGGGCATAAAGGAGCGCAGGCATGATGTCGGCCCAGTTGCGCACCTCCAGCGTGGGGTATGCTTCACGCAAAGCGTTGGTGATCTTGCGGTAGTCGTCGCCATTGTCGAGCAGGATGGCGATCTCGTTTACAGCATGGTCATCCCCGATGATACTGTTGATCTCCGTGTTTTTTACGAACACATTTCTCTCTTCAAACCTGGTGGAGGATACTTTAAAAAGCGCTTCCACACGGAATGAAGTGCTGAGGATTTCACCGTCAACATCCTGGAAGGTGAGTACGATCCTGGAGCCGACGCCTGCATTGAGTTTGTCTGCAAGAGCCTCACCAATAATTACCGATGGCATTCTGCCTTCCGCTTCAAAATAGCTCCCTTCGGTGATCAGCCGGTCAAGACTGGTTGTCAGGGCTTCGGCCTCAGGGTCGATGCCTTTGATACGGACACCGCTGTTCATGCTGGCCGATGCCACCATGCCGTCAAATACGGTGCGCGCGGAAGCAATGCTGATGCCCTCCATTTTGTTGATCGCTTCTGCGATCTCAAAACCATCTTCAATTCTGAAACGGGCTTCAGGATTGGCGATAAACTCAGGGTGGTGGATCTGTATGTGCGAGATCTGGTGTTCCACAGATTCGCGATACTGCTGCTGTTCTGTCCCCAGTCTGACCGCCGCGGAAAAGATGCCTCCCATCAAACCGAGAATAATGGCAACGATAATGATAAGGCTGCGCGTGCGGTTTCTCCAGATGTTTCGCCACGATATTTTTATAAGGGTTTTCATATGTTGGTTGTTTTTCTTGTTATTGAGACAATTCGTTCATTGTCTTTACTGATCATATATGCTGTATTATTCTTCTTTTCCTTCGGGCTTTCGCCTTCGGGCTTATTTGCTCACTTCCTGGCCGCACTCACCATCTCCAGTCGGAATGCTTTTTTTATGGGATATATGCCCACTACCATCGCAATAACAAAAATGGTAATGGCCTGGTAAATAAATATTCCCGGCGCTATGGAAAAGGAGAGGACGGGTTCAAAATTCATATCGATCATCACATCGGCGAGTTCACCTTTCAGCTGGATGGGTCTCACGTAAAAATAATACATCAGGAGAAACCCTCCTGCTATGCCGACTGCCACACCCAGCAGGCTGATGATGATGGTTTCCATCAGGCAAACAAGGGCAAGCTGGGTGCGCTTGAGTCCGATCGACAGCAGTATTCCGAATTCACGCATTCGTTCGTATACCATAGTGACGATAGTTCCGAATATCCCGAAACCAACAACGATATAAAGCACCCATGCCATGATTTTCACCTGGGCCTCCCTGACTTCGAACGCCATCATAAAGTCGGGCATAAGCTCCTCATAGGTTCTCACGGCATACCATTCGGCGTCGAGATCGTTTTGCAGGGCTGCAGCCAGCGCCTCCACCTCTGATTCATTTTCTGTCATCACAATCAGGTTGGTGAGCCTGTTTTCTGCGACAAAGAACCATTGTGCTTCACGCAGTGGAAGGTACACCATCACGTTGTTCTCTTCAGGCATAAAAAACCGGATGATGCCTCCAACCGGGTATTTCGCGGCAGCGGTCATCCCCTGGAAACCTTGTCCGAGCAGTACAATCGTGTCGCCAATGCCCAGGGCAAGCTGTTGTGCCAGCCCTTCAGCCACCACCGCATATTGATCATCAGGCCCAAACATGCTTCCTTTGATAATGTTTGAGGACAAGTTGTTCATCTTGTCCTCCTTTTCAGGAAGAATGCCGGTCAGCAAAGCCCCGCGCGCACCCATCTCTTTGGAGGCCAGACAAAAACCCTGAATTCGCGGCACGGTGAAACTGATCCTTTCTGAATGCTTTTCCAGAGCCTGCTCAACCTCCCCGGTCAGTTCAAGAGCATGATCCATGGAGGGTTCATCGAAATATAGGACATCCTGTATCTGCATGAATCCTGTGCTGGTTCGCACTATCGTGTCGACCATCTGGTCTTTCATTCCCGAGATCATAGACATCAGGAAAATCGCGAGTATGGTGGCAAACATCACCGAGCTGACAGTGATCAGCGTTCTGCGCTTTTTTCGCCAGAGGTTTCGCCATGCAAGCGTTATTAACATGTTCATGGTTTGTTCTTTTTTTGACGGAGGCCATTAGCCTCAGTACAGTTTTTCGATTATAGTTTTTCGATTACAACGGCCGGATTATCCGGAATTCTCCGTTTTACCTGATGTTGGTCAGGTTTTGCGTTGTGAAAAAGTCACGGCTGATCTCAATGTCGTGATCTGCCCTGTGGGTGGTGATTACGGTTTTGTGATTGTCCCGGTCGGCAGGAATCACTTCCATAATAGCCGGCATGTATTTTCCGCCAAGCTTTTTTATATCGCGAAAATGCATGGTGTTCACCAAATCTCCGTATTCATCAAAGTTTTCAGCCCGTACCGGCAAATAATATTCCTTGCTGATCCAGTACAACACCTTTTCATAAACGATGGGGTTGTCGGGGTGGGGCTTCAATTGAATTACATAGCACAGATGACCATCCATCTCTTCTTCGCGCAAAAGTTCATGACTGTAGTCATCGGCAAGAGAGCTGGCGTTTACCAGGTCATCGTTCGAAAAGTCGGAGCCCATCCAGGATTGCGACAGCATTGACGGAGGCATTTTAATGGTCCGGTCAATATTGGGCTGGTAGTTCCATATTTCATTTCCTCTTTTCAGGAAGGCGGTTCCCTGGTCGCGCGCGGGGGCAGTAATATAAATGAGTGAGTAATCGTTGCCCAGCGACCATCCGCGCATGCTTACCTCCCGCGTATAACGGGGCCTGACAACCTGCATGCTCATTTCGGTGTAGGAGGCATCGCCGCGCATGTTGTTTTCAGCCCGGCTAATGATTTCACGGGCATCCTGCCCATGTGCGTCCAGCACTAAAAAAATCAGAAATGTACTTACGACGAGTACTTTTATTTTTGTTTTGAGGGTTTTCATCGGTTAAGGTTTTTGAGGTTTTCTTTTTTATATTTGATTAGTTCGGTAAGGACCGAAGCTAAGCTGTCAGTTATTCTTTGGGTTTTTTCCCTGTCCATTGTTTCAGAAAGTTTTTGTATCCTTCTGTGGCCCATTCATAAAATTCAACCGACATCTTAAGCCAGCGCGATGATTTGTCGTTTTTATTGACTCTCAGCTCAAGGGCTTTCCGGAACAGACGGTTCATGTGTTTAAGCTGCTCTATGCGCTTTATGTGATATTCCGCCCAGTTAAGGTCAGGAGCCAGCATGTAATAGGTTTTTCTGTCACCGGGAAGTGTTATGGGTTTGATGAAATGAAGAGTAATCAGGGTTTTTACATTGGTGCTTATGGAGCTTTTTGAGGCCTGCAGGACCTGGCACAACTCATCAAAGGAGACCATCTCCTTGTCCGTAACCATCAGGTAACCAAGGATTCTTCCTGACATACGGGTTGTGCCCATACTCTCAAGCAAAATACCCGTTTCTTCAATAAAGCTTATACGTTCGTTGTAGATAGACATAAGTTCTTTTTTTGAATTTTTATTGCAAATATAGTGCCATTCATTTAGTTCTGCAACAAAAAAACCAAAAAAAGTTATACTTTTTTAAATGAGATAGATAATTGTGTTAAGGTTTGGTGGGTTAACTATTTGGTAACAACTCTGTTAAGTGCAGCGGCAAATTGCTGTCGTTTAAACGTCAGGTCGCGATACATTTCCATCTTCCTTTGCATATCTTCTTCGTCTATGTGCACTTCGGATGCCAGCCTCCTGATCGCTTCCTGGGTTTCCCTGATCATCTCCTCAAGCTTTTTTAATTTAAACGCATAGAGTGCATGCATAACGGCAGCGCGAAGGTTCTCCTCTTCGTCAACCACATAGATCCTGTGGCGTGTTTCCCAGTTTTTGCTCAGGCTGTATCTTGTTGAGAGCAGATCAACCGCGAGCGTCCGGATTTCCGGGCTGGGATGTTCTGTGAATTGTTTTATGGCGGGTGTTTTATCTTCCTGCCTGGCGGCGTCAAACAGCTCAAAAATGGCCTGGCAGGCCTGGTTGTCAAACTGGAGCTGATCTTCACGGAGGTCGCTTGCAACAAAATCAACTACACTGACCTCAACCTCCTCCATCTGCTTATCTTCGTTTTCAACTTCAAACCGCAGCTCTCTTTCACCATAATGCAACAGCAAACGTATCAGTTCTTTTTCCTGTGAATCGTTTTGCTCGGTAAGCTCGCTGGAAACCGGTGGTTTTCTGTCTGCAATCACCGGGCCTTCATCAGGCTGATGGCCGGAGCTCTCTGCCTGCTTTCTCTTCAGAAACCGCTGCCGCCTCAGCTTGCTGATCTCATCAACCATCAGCTTTTCATCAACCTGCATCAGGTTGCTGCACTTCTGAATATACAGCGTCCGGGTTATAGCCTCTGGAATCAGCGAAATGCTTTGAGCAATGTCTTTGATCAGGCTTGCTTTTCTGATGGGATCGTTGGCGGTTTCGGCCAGCAACAGCTCCGTTTTGAAGGATATAAAGTCGGCGGCCTGTGTTTCAACAAAACGCTGAACCTCCACCGGCCGGTTTTTCCTGGCATAAGAATCAGGGTCTTCGCCGTCAGGAAACAATACGATACGTACGTTCAACCCCTCTTCCAAAATCATGTCAATGCCCCTGAAAGCCGCCTTTATTCCCGCAGGATCACCGTCGAACAACAACGTCAGGTTGGTGGTGTAACGCCGGATCAGCTTTATCTGATCGCCGGTGAGCGACGTACCCGATGTGGCAATTACATTGCTTATTCCGGCCTGATGCAGCGATATAACATCGGTGTACCCTTCAACAAGATAACAATTGTCCTGGGAAACCATGGCGCTCTTGGCAAAATACAATCCATAAAGCACCTTGCTTTTATGATAGATTTCGCTCTCGGCCGAATTGATGTACTTGGGCCTGTTTTTCTCATCCGACATCAGACGCCCGCCAAAACCCAAAACTCTCCCCGAAAGATTGTGAATGGGAAACATGACGCGACCCCTGAACGTATCATACAAGAGCTGATCCTTGGTCTTACTCAGGCTCGACTTGAGCAGGTATTCTTTCTTGTAAGCGTTTTTTAAGGCCGTTTGCGAAAACTGATCCCATTTTCCGGGACAGTATCCCAACCCGAATTTCTTTATCATTTCCAAAGTAAAACCCCGCTCTTTCAGATAGCTGAGCGCTATGGCCTTACCTTCTTCTGACTGGTGCAGCTGTTCTTCAAAATATTTCTGCGCAAAGGCCGACAGGTTAAAGAGACTCTCCTTCTCATCCAGCAACTGCTGCTGTTCCTCGGAAGGTTTTTCCTCCACAAGCTCAATGCTGTACTTTTTAGCCAGGTAACGCAGTGCTTCCGGGTAGGAAAAATGCTCGTGATCCATCAGAAAACTGACGGCATTGCCTCCCTTCCCGCACCCGAAACACTTATAAATACCTTTTGCCGCAGACACATTGAACGAAGGTGTTTTCTCATTATGAAAAGGACACAGGCCAATCAGGTTCACACCCCGTTTTTTCAGAGGAACAAATTCGCCAATCACCTCGTCAATACGGGCGGCATCCATGATCTTGTCTATGGTATCGGCTGTGATCATCGCATTTTAATGAGTAACGAAGATACAGTTTTTTGTTTTTTGATCCTACGCGTTTAGAATTTATACTAAGATGTGCGATGGATGTCATTTTTCCCGCTGCGTTATCAGGACAAAGGCAAGCGTTTCGCATTAACATACTTTTTTCATGCGTCTGTGTGAATTTACGCATGAAAAAATCCTGTACATTTGAGCCAGTAATCTTTGAGCCCACTCCTAAAAGTCCAAAAAACGCCACAGATT
>JAVIYP010000094.1:0-6425 GCA_031323845.1 Bacteroidales bacterium
TAACGCTCTTTGAGCGCCTCCAGAACCACCTTTGTCTTTAAGGAAGAACTGAATTTTCTTCTGGTTTTTTTCATGACAGAAATTTAAAGGTTTATAAATTCCTGTCCAAATTTTTCAGACCATTACAGTCTCTTATGCTTTTTTCAATGTCTTTGTTTACATTGGTCTTTCCCAAAGGCCCCCTTACATTGTATGCAAACACTGACTGATCAGCAATACCTTGCATTTGAACTAATTCAGTTGATTTAATAGGCGCAATTATTGCTTTTGTGTTTGTGTCTACGTGATATTTTGTCGTAGATATACCAGAAATATCAAAATCAGCAGATCTTCCTATTGGAATATCTTTGCTTGAAGAAATATATGTTGATTCAAGAATCGTTTTACCGACAAATTCTATGTTTGGTGATGCTTTTAGAAATGATTCTCCATTAAAATCAATGTCAATATTTGTGACAAATACTCCTTTGATATTATACGCTTCTAACTTTTCTATCAAGTCCAGACGATTAATTAAACCAGCAACTTGTGCATCTCCTGCCGTGTCAACAAGATGCTGAAGATTATCCTTTGAAGAAAACTGAGCAAGAGTTCCGACAAACTCTTTCAACATGGCATCTCCGATTGTGCGACCAGGTGTTTGGGAAATCTTTGTTTGAAAAACATCAATTGTATTTGTTGCTTCATTAAGATAAATCCCATCAACTCCTTTGTCACCTGATTGATCACATACACTATCAATAGACTCATTTTGACTTAATCGGTAATAATTTTCGAGATACCACATTAAAAATGCGGCACTTTCTGTCCGACCTGTTATATTATAGTCAGAAATTAAGTCTAAAATATTGGGGTAATCTACTGTCATCATTTTTTTATAGGTTTAATTTGTGTGTTTTATTCGAACTTAGTTTGCCGCTGACAACCGCGAGAATAGTCGGCCTTAAAAACATACAAGGACTCAAAAAACATAAAATAAATTTTACAGCTTATAGTGTCTAACATAAGATTTGATTTAATAAAGCCCGATGGGTTTTCTGAGAATCAAAAATAAGTGCAGAACTGCTACCTAAACGAGCCGCATTATTATAAATATAAACCTATCTTAAGAAGCTTTCTTTCCCATTTTATTCAATAGCCTCAGCTGCATTTTATTTCCAAATCAGGCAGAAACATATTCACATTCCATCGAACCATCGATTTCCCAAATGTACAAAATCCCCCAACTCCCTCATCTACAAACATAAAAAACTGCTTCACTCCCCCACCACCCCCTTCACCACCACATCAATCTCCCTCAACTCCACTACCAAATGCTTCTTGATCTCCAACCGCAGCCGGCCCAACCGCGAAGTCGTGATCTGCTGATCAGCCGGAATGGCATCCAAATATTCACGAACCTTAACATGTGCCTCGCGGCCCAACTGCGCCAAACGCTGATGACGCGCATCCGAAGCATCAAAACGAGGGAAATAAACATCAAGGATGCGTTTGTGAATATCACGCGCACCAAATAAACCTTTGGTTTGGAAGTCCTTAATCAACAGATTGGGGGTGTTTGAATTGATAATCGCACAGAGATAATGCGCCTCTTCCTGATTATCAGTGAAAAATACATAACCCTTACTTTCGACAATGAATTCCAAATCAATGTCCTCACGGTTCACCACTGTTGCATTGGCATCCTTGGCAGAGGCATTATATAACACCAAATACTGCGCATTGAGGTTCTGACTTGTAAGCTTGCCTTGCCAGTTCAGATAGTTTTGAAGTGAGATACTCCTGTTCTTTTCAGTACGATGAATATCCCAAATATTCTCGGCATTTTTAAACCAGCGCGCCGCATCCGGATAGCCCATGCTGCGCAACTCATCGGCTGTATATAACTTAATGGTCTTTCGGCCGTTTTCGTCGGTGTGTATCATGATGGGCAGCGCCACCAGGTCGGGACGGAACAGGGCAAACGGCAGAATGCTCTTCGACAAGGCCGTCCTGAAAATGAAACTGCTCCACATGCGTCCCTTAAACTCCAAATCCTTCCAGGGTTTTTTGGCATCCGCCAGCACCGCTTCTGACGTGCGGATGTTGAGCAAACGATCGCTCCAGTCAAAGCCTTCCTGCCAGTTGCCGCTAAATCCCATGTCGAGCTCCACAAAATAAAACGCACGCGGCACAATGGTGGCTCCCTGCCTGAATGCCTGCTTGTAAGGGTTTTCGCTGTTCTGCACGGCCGATTTTTTATTGGAAAATGCCGACGACCGCCCAAGCTGCACATAATACCATTTCACACCCTCTTCAGTAAGCTTTTCAGCGGCAACCCGGTAATTGCAGTTGTGCACAGGCAGCCGGCCGCTGATGTTCAGCCCGACAACTCCGGATGCCGGAAAACCCTTGCTTTTCGCCGCCTTCTCAGAAAACAGCACACAGCTCGGGATGCGAAACAGCGGACTGACTCCGTTCATGTCCCAAATTCCGGTGAGCCGGAATCCTTTGGCTTTGCCTTTGCGCGTATTGTCGTGGTGATCGGCACTGAGAAAACTGCGCGGCAAAACAAAGGCAAGCTTTCCCTTGTCCTTCAGGAAATAGCTGCTGCAATGTCCCATAAAAATGGCGGCAATTTCCAGGTGCGGGAAATTGGCCACCCGTTCCGGTTTGATGTCGTATTCAGCAGCCAGCGTGTTCAACTGGTCCTGGTATTCTTCGTTCTTAATGGAGCTGTAGGTAAACCAGGGCGGATTGCCGATCACATAATCGAACATCCCGCTAAGGAAATAGGGCTTGTAAAGGTTCTGAATAATGAATTTCCAGATGGAGTCGCGTCCCTTTTCCTTCACAATTTTCAGCGACTCATAAATCTTGTAAAAGCTTTCGGTAATGTCTTCGCTCAGTCCACCCCGCGAATAGCGGCGGGTTAGCGCTGAAGAGAAATCACTAAATGATTCCTTTTTATGATGTGCGGTTTGATCGGCAAGGTTCTCACAAAGGTCAAGAGACTGGTCAAACAGCGCCACATCTTCAAACATTTTGGTATTGAGCCACAGTTTTTCCCTGTCTATCATCATGGAAAACTCTCCGCCAAAAAGGTTCATCACCCCCACCGGGGCAAGCAGCGTATTGGCCATAATGATGTTGAGCTGCACCGGCTTTTTCGCGGTGATCACCTCTTTGCCCAGCGCAAGCAGCATGGTGGTTTTGGCAATCTGGACGCTGAGCGGGTGGATATCAATGCCATATATATTGTTGTTGATCTGTTCCACATCCATGCCGGGATTGAGATCTTTGACCCTGTGGGCCGCGGCCCTTAAAAACGAACCGCTGCCGCAGGCCGGGTCAAGGATTTTGTCGTCCGGCTCAAAATGGAATTCGTTAACGATCCTTTCACACAGCCAGTCGGGGGTATAGTATTCGCCCAGGGCATGCCTTGTGTCCAGGTCAATGAGTTCCTGGTACACCCCTTTGAGCACATCCTCATCCACATCATTGAAATCATAGGCCGATATTTCCTGGGCGATCAGCCGGAACACCTTTTTCAGTCCTTTGAAATTGCGTTCGGCCACCACCCAGTGGAAGAAGTCGTTTTCAATAAAGTTTTGAAGATTAAAGCGATAGAAGATGTCGCCGGTGAGGATGCCTTCCATTTCGTCATCATCAATATAATCGTCGTTGCTAACCACGGCATAGGCAAGCATTTTGGCGAAAATGCTCAGGTAGGTATGTATCAGGAAGGTTTCCTCGCTGGCATCAAAGGAGCCGTAAGCGATGGACAGAAAGCGTTTCCACTGTTCCAGCGAAACCTGCACCTCGCCGTATTTTTTCGCCTCGCCGAAGTGGTGTCTCAGTTCCCTGGTGGATTCGATAAAAACGTTGCTGTGGTATCCGAACGACTCTTCGATGCGCCTGAGGGTGGCGCGTTGTTTTTCTTCCCTGAAGAGGAAGCGGTCAATCCAGTAAAAGAAGTCTTCGGTATTTTTTTCGGTGAGGATGATGGATGCGCTTTCCACCTCATTCAGTATCAGTTCGCTTTCGGTGATGGTTTCCAGGCGGTCGAGCTGCGAGATATCGGGGGCAAACACTTTCCATGTGATGCAGTCGGTAGCGATGAGGGTAAAGTTGTATCCTTCGCCCGAGTTGAACTGTCCGAGCAGGTATCCGGCAAGTTGTTCTTTGGCATGCTTGAGGCTTTGTTTAAGGTCGCGCTCAAACTCGATGATGATTTTGTTGTAGAGGGTATCGGCGCTGCCGCGGTGCAGCCTGTCGGTGCGGGGGATGTTAAGCACCGAGGCTTCTGCCCCGCCGGAGATCTTGTCAATGATTCGTTCGATCTCCTTGTCACCGGCATACAGGCGGTTCAGCAAGTCTTTGAAGGCTTCTTTTTTAGTGGCCTCCTTGTTTGCCAGCCGCACCCTTTGCAGATAAGCCAGTATCAGTGCATGAATATTCTCGGGCATAGATGGTGTTTTTTCAAAGATAGTGTACTTTTTCGGATGGTTGCGTTATTTTGCCTGCCGGCGCGCAGCGGTCAAAGAGAAGTATGAGCCGGGGTTTTGAATGAGTTTGAGCATTGGGGGTGTGCTTTTTTCACCGCGAAGACGCTAAGTACGCGAAGGTTTCTTTGTGTCTTTCTTTGCGACCTCTGCGCCTTTGCGGTTATTTTTTCACCGCGAAGACGCAAAGTACGCGAAGGCTCCATCTGCACATCTTCACATCTTCACATCTGCACATTTGCACATCTGCACATCTTCACAGCTTCGCCCGTTCACCCCCATACCATCTTCTATCACAGTTAAGCCAAAAAAGCACAAAACATCCACTACCGGAAGCAAAAAGACGATCTAAATATACATAGAAAAACAATTCATGTATGATAATTTTTTTACATTATCGTCAAAAGTCTCCAGTATGGTTTCAGAATAGCCCGATTACCCGAAACAACAGATATCCATAATGTGAAGAACCCGGTTTTCACGACAAAAAAGCCGACCTGCTAAAAGTGTGACCGCAAGGTATGATCTGTCAGCACGAAAGGTGTCCACCCGGCATATTGATCTGACGTAATGCTTTGTACTCTAAAGTTAATTGACATCGTCAACCAGTTAGCGAGGCAAAACAGCATAAAGGCCCGGAGTACAGCATAAAACCTATCACGAAAGACCAAACGGGAAATAAAAAAAACCGGTTACTTTTTTGCTTTTGCCCAACAGGCTCAAAAACTGGCTTTAAAGTAAAAAAACACCCCTTGATAATCAAGGGGTTAGGTAAATATTCGAGGTCTCGAGCGGATTCGAACCGCTGTAGGAGGTTTTGCAGACCTCTGCCTAGCCACTCGGCCACGAGACCATCAAAGGGATGGCAAAAATAATACTTTTAATCTCAGCATCAAAAAATAATTTCCGGTATTTCCGGGAAAAACACCACCGTTACACCTGCACAACAGCCGACACATACAAGAGTCCGAAGCACGCAACCAAAAGATCCTAAGCGTGCATAAAAACGAGGTGTATCTCCCTGTTCAGGAAAAAACACCCGAAGCATCATAAGCTTTTTACCACCGGGATGCAGGGCCGGCAGCCCGGTTCACACATCAATAATCCCGGAAGAAAAAGCCTGAATCAATAAGGGCGGTGCTTTGGTTATTCAGTTCCGCGAAGGGACGCTCCGGGGATCATTCACGGGCTCTCCGTGTTGCGCCAAACAGGCCGGACACAAACAATCATCGTAATTGTTACGAATGTATGCCAGTTGCTCTGCAGTTAAGGTATAATCCATACACCAGCAAGATTCATTGTGCAAACAAAGGAAACGGGTGTCGCAAGAAGGACATACCTTCTCCTTACCTTGTGTCTGTGTATTTTGACCGTTCTCTTTCAATGCCTGTTACAATATTCCCGCCAGATCGGCAAGCCACGTAAAAAACAGCGACAATGCCATGGCGATCATGGGTGAAACAATCCAGATGACAAATATACGCTTTAATGGTGCATTTTTCCAAATATGAACGTGTCCACTTTTGACCATACCCAGAGCAATGATCGCTGCGGTGTTCATCTGCACCAGCGAAGTGGGTATGCCGCGCCACAATGAAGAAACCAGCAATATGGAAGCTGTGATGATCGAAATGTAACTGGCCCCGAGCGGACCAAACCGGGAGATCTCCCTGCCTGTGGTCTGCAGCACACGGTGACCAAACAGGGAACTGCCAATGCCAAACATGGGCGCCAGCATGAAAACCAGAATCAGCATCAGCATCATAAAATTATCACTTCCCACCTCCACCTGGAGCATGTTCACCGCCATCGCCAGAACGGGAGCCGCCGCATTGGCCATGTTGTTTGACCCGATGGCAAAAGACACGTAGCAGGCTGTGATAATGACCACCCATTTCAGAGACGCATGATTCTTGATCGCATCCAGAAAACCGCCCATGC
>JAVIYP010000095.1:0-6175 GCA_031323845.1 Bacteroidales bacterium
CTTTCAGGTGGGTGTTTCCGGATGTTAGTCTGCAACCCGGTGACTTTTTACTGGTGTGGGCCTCCGGGAAGAACCGTACCCAGGCCGGTCAGCCGCTTCACACCAATTTCAGCATCAGCCAGGCAGGAGAAGAGGTGCTGATTACACGTCCGGATGGCACCAGGGAGGATGAACTGGCACCGATCGTTATACCAACGGATATTTCTTATGGCCGGAAACCGGATGGCAGCCATGACTGGTATTTTTTTGATGAGCCCACACCGGGGGCAGCCAACACCACGACAGGATATCCCGGATTTGTCGATCCTCCGGAGTTTTCTATTCCGGGAGGGTTTTATTCAGAATCGTTTCTCCTTGAGCTGAGCAGCAACGACCCGAATGCAACCATCGTTTATACCCTTGATGGGTCGGAACCCTGCCTGGAAAATTTATCCGGATCTGTTTACCAGTATAAAAACGACTATGCTTTTGAACCTGGAACTCCCCTGGGTGAATTACTGGAAGATCACTACCATTCGTACCTGTATCAGGGTGCGATACCGGTGGAAACCGTTTTTTCAGAGGATCTCAGACTGGCTAGGAAGACCACAACGGTACATCCCCCGTATTACTTTCCGGATGCTCCGCTGCCGGTGGCCACTGTTGTACGTGCGCGTGCTTTCTCTGAAGGAATGCTGCCAGGCAATACCGTCACGCACTCTTATTTCCTGCAACAGCATGAAGCACATAAGTATTCGCTTCCTGTGATCTCCATTGCCATCCGGGAGGATATGCTGTTTGATTACCATTATGGGATCTACACTCCGGGTGTGGATGCTGACCTTTGGCGTTTAAACAATCCAAATTCCCAATATTCATGGCCTTTCCCTGGAAATTATCGCCGGCGTGGCGACGAGGTGGAATATCCTGCGCATCTGGAGTTTTTTGACCATGTTTCCGGCAACCGGGAGCTGGCCCAGGATGTAGGCCTCAGGATCCACGGAGGAGCCACCCGGGCGTTCCCGATGAAGTCATTCAGAATCTATGCCCGAAATGCTTATGGTGACAGTTATCTTTATTATCCTTTTTTTGAAAACAGACCGCATAACACCTACCGGAGGCTGATCCTGAGAAACTCCGGCAACGATTTTCCCACCAGCGTCGATCCCTGGTCAACCTATGAAACCATGTTTCGTGATGCCATGATCCAGAAAATAGTGCGTCACATGCATGTCGAAACCCAGTCGTACCAGCCTGCAATCGTCTTTCTGAATGGCGAATACTGGGGGATCCTGAATATCAGGGAGCGTTACGACAGGCACTTCCTGGAAAGGGTCTATGGTGTGGACCCTGAAAATGTCGATATTCTTACAGGATTTCATGAGGCGCAGGAAGGGGATCATGAACACTACCTGGCTACACTTCATTACATTGAGCAGCACGGCTTGCAGGACGCACTCCATTATACCTATATAAACACCAGGATCGACGTCGAAAACTTTATTGACTATCAGATTGCCAACATCTTTGCCAACAATACCGACTGGCCCGGCAACAACATTGATTTCTGGCGTTTGCGGACGTCCTCCTATCAGCCTGACAGTCCCCACGGGCACGACGGCCGGTGGCGCTGGCTGGTATATGATACCGATTTCGGTTTCGGCCTGCGCGGCGGGGCAGACTCCTACCGTTTTAATACACTTGCTTTTGCAACCGAAAACGACGGTCCGGGATGGCCTAACCCGCCCTGGTCAACTTTTTTGCTTAGAAGCTTCCTTGAAAATCAAGATTTCAGATACGCTTTCATCAACCGTTTTGCCGACCAGCTCAATACCGGACTCTCAGCGGAAAGAACCTCCGCTATCATCATTTCGATGAAAAACATGATAGCAGAAGAAATTGAAGATCATTTTGCCCGCTGGGGCTATCCTGATCACAAAGAGATCTGGAATGAAAACGTGGGTGTGATGCTTGATTTTGCGAATAACCGGCCATTTTACCAGCGAAAACACCTTCAAGAGTATTTTGACCTGGATGGTACCATTGCAGTACGACTGGATGTTGAAAACCAGCTGAAAGGTCATATCCGCATCAATACTATTGATATTGTGCCGGAAACAGCCGGAGTTGACCCATATCCATATCCGTGGAAAGGGATGTATTTCAGGAATGTCCCCATTGAAGTGGAGGCCGTGCCGTCTCCGGGCTATGTGTTTTCGCACTGGGCGGGCAGCGAGAGCTCAACTGCTCCCATCTTAAACCTGAACCCGGAAAAACCTGTCAGCTTAAAAGCATACTTTACCCGAACCGACGAAGAGGTGTTGATGCATTATTGGCTTTTTGACACCACCCTGCCCAATGATACCCCTCTTGAGCAGCTTGATGCTTTTTACAGTATTTTGCCCGGTCACGCCGGTATTCAGTATATTTCCTGTTTAGAAGGATACCCTTTCGAACCCGGACATCCCAATTGGCGAAAGGCTTCAATGGAGCGCCGTAATCAACCGACACACCTGAATTACCGCTCAGAAGCAAACAACGGCATCCCTTATCAAAACAGTAATATACGCGGACTGCAGGTAAGGCAGCCCTTTGCCGAAAACGACAGGGAAAACACAATGATTATTCATCTGCCAACCACCGGCTTCGCTGATGTTGTATTCCGGTTTGCTGCAAAAGACGAAGGAGCCGCCGACCATCTTATTGTAGATTACTCAGTGGAAGAGGCGGCAGATGAGTGGCTGACTGCCGGTTTAACTGACAGCACATTGCCACTGCATTCCTGGTACAAGCTGTATGAAATCGATTTTTCAGACATTCCCGGCGTATCCGACAATCCGTTTTTCAAAATTAGAATACGTTTTGCCGGAGAACACATGTGGCAGGATGCAGGCAACAGGGTCACTTTTAATAACCTTAGCCTGGATGGAGTGGTGCTCAATGCTTTTCAAATCCATGCAGCATCCGGACGTAACGGCCAGATAATTCCATCAGGAACTGTCCCTGTTGTTGAATTCGGCCATCAGGAATTTGTTATCAGGGCTAAAGAGAATCATGTTATATCCGGTGTCTTTGTGGATGGTAAAGACGTTACGCATGAGTTGACGGACAAAGTTGATCATGCTACCTACACCTTTGAACAGGTTACCAGCGATCACAGTATTTATGTGAGTTTTGAGCTTAGTGCCGGGTTTATTGAAAGCCGGGAAACCGAGGTAATTATTTATCCGAATCCATGCGCAGGTCAGTTAAGTGTCGCTTCGCTTGATGTCATTAAAGCTATAGAAGTCAGCGATTTGACAGGAAACAGGGTGTATTTTCGTGAGAACATCGGCTCGACCGTTCATGATATGGATTTACGTCACCTGGAGAACGGTTTGTTTGTAGTTTCTGTGAGAACAGAAAAAAAACTAACGTCTGAAAAAATATTCATCATCCGATAAGAGTTACTGTATTACAATGTTTGCCTGCGAGAAGCGTCTTTCCCATTAGCTTGATCACGGTTGAAAAAAAGGGGACCCATGAAGAATTTTTACAGTTTTATTACCCTTCTGCTTACGGTTCTTTTGGGCGCTTACTGCCATGGGCAGACTGTGATACTGAATGAAGTGATGGCTTCCAATGCCACTACCATCGCTGATGAGGATGGTGATTATGAAGATTGGATTGAGCTATATAATTATGGTGATGAAAGCATTCACCTGGCCGGTTTTGGCCTCAGCGACGATTATGACGAGCCTTTCCGGTGGTATTTCCCGGATGTGGTCCTTGCTCCCGGTGAGTTTCTGCTGGTTTGGGCGTCGGGCAAGAACAGGAGAAACCCTGCCCGTGAGTTGCATACAGGCTTTTCCATATCTTCGGCAGGCGAGGAAGTGCTGCTGACAGCACCCGACGGAACAAGGCTGGATGAACTGGCACCCGTGGAGCTTCCCACGGATGTCTCCGCAGGTCGAAAACCGGGTGACCTGCAATCGTGGTATTTTTTTGATGAACCCACACCGGGCTTCGCAAATACAAGCACCGCCTGGGCGGGCGTTTTGCCACCTCCGGTAGTTTCTCACCCTGGAGGTTTTTATGAACATCCTTTTCAGCTTACAATTACTTCGGACATCCCCGGTGTAAGCCTGTATTACACACTCGACGGCTCGGTGCCCGACCCGGCTAACCTGAACGGCTCCGTTTTTCAGTACAAAAACAATTATCCGGAAAACCCAGGTGACCCTTTTGGTCCTTTTCTTGAGAGGTCATTCCGGAGTTTTATCTATGAGAATCCTTTTTGGATCACCGACCAGACCGGCTATCCTGACCAGATCAGCCAGATCAATACATCGTTCACCACGCATCCTCCAGCACCCCATGAAGAAGTGCTTCACGGCACTGTGGTCCGGGCTGTGGCAACAAAGGAGGGCTACCTGCCAAGCCGCATTATCAGCAACACCTATATAGTGCAGGAAGGCATTCAAAACAGGTTTCAACTGCCTGTAGTATCTGTCGTCATGCCCGACACTTCCCTCTTTGATTATAATACCGGCATTTATGTGGCCGGTAAAAGGTTTGACGATTGGCGGTCAAACAACCCCGGCCGCGAAATCTGGCCGGGAGCTCCCGGAAACTGGGAATATTCAGGTGTTGAATGGGAGCGGGCCATGCATCTTGAACTGTTTGACAACCAGGGCGGCACCGAACTGTCACAAAATTTCGGGTTCCGCATACATGGTGGATGGAGCTGCTCCAATCATAAAAAATCCTTTCGTATCTACGCCCGAAATATTTATGATGTCGCCAACGAAATTGACTATGTGTTTTTTCCTGATGACGGCAGGCCCCTTGACGGCAAACCAACAGGGACATTCAAAAGGGTGCTGTTCCGGGCCGGAGGCAACGACAGCGACATGATCAGGGATGCTGCAGCGCAGGCGCTGATGAAACATACAAGCGTCGGCACCCAGAGGACCACGCCGGTAATACATTTCATCAATGGCGCTTACTGGGGACTGGCAAACATCCGTGATCGCCAGGACCGCTACCATATTGCCTTTAATTATGATCTGGATCCGGAGAATGTCATCATCATAGATTCACCCTGGACAAACGTTGATGCCGAGCAACTGGAAGAAGGCATTCCTTCCGACATAAACCTCTTTAATGATTTTTTCAGCTTTGTAACCGGCAAGAACATGGCCGACCCTCAGCATTATCGCGAACTGAGGGAGCTTATTGATATAGACAGTTATATTGACTATTACGTTATGTTCATTTACCTGACGGCCAATGACTGGGGTGGACATGAGAACCCGGGTACAAAGCATTTCAGGTTCTGGCGCGCACGTGAAACATCGCCCAAAGCTTATAATGATGGAAAATGGAGGGTTATGGTGTGGGATTTCGATGGGGGATTTGCCAACTTTAACCAACCCCTGCTGACTACCGTTATGGATCCGGACAATAAGCCCTCACGCTTGTTGCTGAACATGATGGAGCAGGAACACTTCAAAAACCGCTTCATTAATCGTTTTGCTGACCTGCTGAATACGCATTTTCTTCCGGAGCATGTGCTGGGCACGATTCACAACAAATATGAAGCGATACAAAGCGAAATCGCCCACGATGAAGCTCGCTGGGACAGGAGCCCCGTGCCTTCATATCATCATCTTCAGAGCTACGCCATACACCGTCCGTCGAGGATCAGGAATGAGATTATGGATGTTTTCGGGTTGACCGGTCACAGCGACATTACGTTAAAAACGGACACCACCATGGGACATATCCGTATAAACACCATAGATATCGTGTCATCCACTCCGGGTGTCCATGATGCGGGAGACTGGACCGGACTTTACTTCCATGGGTTGCCTGTTGAGCTGGAGGCGGTTCCCGCGCCGGGTATGATCTTCAGCCACTGGGAAGGCCTGCCTGAGGGCACTCCTGGCCGTACCAGCATTTTCCTGGAAGATGACATCACGCTTACCGCTCATTTCAAAAATGAAGTTATTCACTACTGGCACTTTAATGAGTTGCCCGATGCAGATTATTTCACCGGGGTACTGGCTGACTTCAGTGTATTTCCGGGTGAGGCCGAAATTACCTACCCGGGGTCCGGGCCGGGTTATATGGACAGGACGGACGGCACGACCCTGAACGCCCACCTGGACGCACCGGCCGGTTATGGCCTGAGGGTCAGGAACCCTTCGAATAC
>JAVIYP010000096.1:0-5863 GCA_031323845.1 Bacteroidales bacterium
AAATATTCCTGTTCCCATCCCAGCGTCGGGTAAACCCGGGTAATGCTTTTATCGAACATCTGGCATACAGAAACTGCCACTTCATCAACCAATGATAGGGTTTTTAGCAGAGGTGTCTTAAAATCAAGGGCTTCACCCGTATAAGCAATAAATATGGTGGGAATGCACAGGGTATTGTCCAGCATAAATGCCGGAGATGATGGATCCCATGCCGTGTAACCCCTGGCTTCAAAGGTGTTGCGTAAACCACCGCTTGGCAGGCTGCTGGCGTCAGGTTCCTGCTGGATCAACCGTGATCCATCAAACTGTTCAATGGAAACGTCGGCGCCGGCAGGCGAGAAAAATGCGTCATGCTTCTCGGCAGTGGAACCGTTAAGCGGCAAAAACCAGTGGCAATAATGAGTAGCACCCTTCGACAATGCCCAGGCTTTCATGGCTGAAGCAACCATATCAGCCAGCGAACGGTCTAACTGACCCGTAAGACTTGGCGGATCAGCCAGGTTACTGATGATGGCAGAAGGCAAATAATCACGCATTACGTCCAGTGAAAAAACATCTTCCCCAAAATAATCGGAAACATTTGAGGTTGTTCCCGCAGCTGGTTCAGTGTTGTGGCTTAGAGCTGCTTTTAAAGCTTCAAATCGGTTGTTCATTATTTATTAATTTGGTTAAAAATGCAAATGTAGTGTATTTTTTAAGGGGTATGATAAAATAAAACACACTTTTTATCAACAAGATGTTATAAATTAGGGGAGGGGTTAAGAAAATATTATGTTTTTTGAAACATAAATATTAAAGCTGGAAAGTCCAGGTTAGGAGTTAATTGGTCAAATTTTAGCGAGAACAAGACCACATTGTTCATCTACAGGTAAATTACCATCAATCCAAATGATCTTCAAACCTTTGTGCTCCATGCGTCTGAACCATGTCATCTGCCGTTTGGCAAACTGATGAATGGCGGTGTTCAGTTTTGAAAACATTTCTTCATAGGTTAATTCGCCCAGAATGTAAAGGGTAAGATACCGGTACTCCAGGCCGTAAAACAACAGTCGCTCAGCGGCTATTCCGTTTTTCAGGAGCTGCTCGACTTCGTTAATCATGCCCTCCTGAAGTCTTTTTTTCAGTCGTTCCGTTATGCGCCGGCGCAAAAGATTCCGTTCAACAGAGATGGCAAAAATACGTGCATCGAATTCCGGAAAATCCATCTTACGATCCTGGTGCTCTTTCTCATACACTGCTATTTCAAGGGCCCTGATCAGCCGGGCTTTATCGGTAATATCCGTAATGTTATGAAGAGTTTTTAAGGACCGGAGTTTGTTAACCAGGGAATGCATGTCTTGCTGCTCCAATTCTTTTCGCAAAACCTTGTTATCAGGCACCTTAAGCAATCGGTAACCCAGGGTCGCAGCTTCTATGTACAGGCCGGTTCCACCACACAATATGGGGGTTTTTCCTCTGGCTGTTATGTCTTTGAAGGCTTGCACAAAATCCTGCTGGAACGCATAAACATTGTACTCTTCACCCGGAGAAAGGATATCGATAAGATGATAGGGAATGGTGGTGTCATTGACCGAAAAATCCTGCAAATCCTTTCCTGTGCCGATATCCATGCCACGGTACACCTGGCGGGAGTCAGCACTGATCACCTCACCATCCGTCATGCTGGCAAGATGGGCTGCCAGGCGTGTCTTGCCGCTCGCCGTTGGACCGGTTATTACGATAAGCCTCTGTTTTCCGGACTTCATTTCAGGTCGTTTTTTTGGTACTCTTCTTCCAGGATAACCAGTAAGTTACGGATCTTATTCAACAAGGTTATGTCTGTTGTTTTAAAATCAAGCTGCTTCAGGGCTGCTGTTTCCTTATCAGAAAAACCGTATGGAGCTTTTTCTGACTTTTCATGAACAAACACTTCAGGGTAATGTGCGTGTAAAAAATCAATCAATGAGGCCTCGTCATAACGTATGTTTTTGCCGGTTTCGCTTTTTAAATACTGCAGAATTCTTAAACCGTCTATTTTCTGATGACAGGCTGTAATAAACTGACCGACAGAGGCACTGTTCTCACGTAATGCCCTGAAAGGGTCTTCTTCCCGGAATTGCCTTATAAGAAAAGGGGTTAGGGGAGTGTTCACCGGCTTTTCATAGAGAACCGGGAAGAGCTTATAAAGGGTGCTTACCCGGTCAAACAACCGGTAGTCGTACACAGGGTAACTATCCCAGTTGCCCAGACTTCCTTTGATCAGCGCCGGACCTGTTCCAAAAAACACCCTGTCGGAATATCTTGTACCGGGATACACTTTCTCATTATTGTAGTTGCAAATCCATCCGGTTTTTCTAAGTTTCTGGAGAAAGTAGAAATCCTCGCCGCTCTTTTTGGCAGTTATACCCCCGATGCGCCGGTAAGAGCGCACCGGCAGGCTGATTGCCGAACCAAGAGCGGTAAAACAATATGGAGAGGAGATACGCCACATATTGATCGCATAATGCCTCATATAGATTTCGTAGCGCAACATGGCCCGGTCCAGCATTGGTTCGCCCGATAATTTATGGTAGTAAGGATTCGACAGTGCGATGGCCAGGGGATGAGCTTTAAACACTTCTCTTACAGAATCCAGATAGTGAGGGCCAAAAAGCGTATCTGCATCGAGACTTACCATGATGTCGTTGCCGTTAGCTGACCTGTTAATGGCATCCATCAGTACTTTTCGCGCCATGCCCACCCCATGGGACTTTCTGTCCCATCCTTTGCCGGGAGAACTGCGGTCAATCACATGTAAATTCGGGTGCCCCATACTCAGGAGCAAGGAAAGACTTTGCTGGTTGTTCTGGCAGAGCGAAATCTTTTCTTTATCACTCCACCAGTGATCGGGTTGGTTTACACAAACCCACACATGAACATTTTTAGTCTTTTGAGCGGAAAGGCAATCAAGGGTGCGAGGCAGATATTCGGCTTCATTCAATGCCGGAATTGCTACATGGATCAAACGGTTTTCATCCCTCATGTTAGTGTTTCATCAACCGAAAATTATACCTGCACTCATTGCGAACTACATCTCTTCCGGATCTTTTCGCTTTATGAATGCGGAAGTAACCAGCGAGAATACAAACCCAAGGAATGTAGTTGAGAAAATGCTCGAAATGCTTATCACAATCGGAGAGGTAAAACGAAGAATCATATCCAGCTGCTGGTCGGTGATTTCAGGATTCGCTTCCAGAACATTTTCAGCGGCAACTGCTTTTAATTGTTCCATGGCATCAGGTGCTATGTACTGGTAAAAGACAAATATAAAAACACCGGAAATAAGGGCTGCAAACAACGACAACAAAGTACCGTAACCAAGTGCCTTTCCATAGGAAATAAAACCACCCGAGTCTTCGTCACGGAACTTAAGCGTACCCCATATGATACCTGCCAAAATAATGACGTAGGCAAGATAAGAGATCCATTGTACGGTCATCAGGTTTAAAACATACATGAGCAGGGTTAGGACTATCATTCCGACGGCAGTAATCAGGCCATAGGTAAAGGCTGAGGAAGCCAGTGAGCTCTTTTTTGTTTCTTTTTCCATGGGTTTTGTTTTTTGGGGTTAAAAACTTATCAGACAAATATACATGAATTTTTTTCATGCGAAAATACACACAGATGCATTAAACATCCTGGAGAAGATCCCGGTTATTCGGGTACAGGTTTATTTCGAACGCTGTGAGAAATCTGTTAGGAGGTCTGCAGTCGAAGCCGGAAGTCATCTGCACATCTGCACTCTGACATCTATTCTGTATCTTAGGCATAAACACAAGACACAGATAATCAAACATAAAACGAAATATAAACAGATGAAGCGGTTCGTCATGCAAGCAAGTATTAGTCAAACTTCAATTTTAGAAACAGGCCGCAATAATTCCCGGGAATATGCACCTTATACCACACTGAGGGAGTATATCCGGAACGAATAATTTTTATAACCTATTGCGGTAAGCTCTTTTTTTGTACTTTTGCAACGGGTAAGTCTGGTACGACCAGCTCCTGCTTAACTCCCCCAGGACCGGAAGGTAGCAAGGGTAGGCGGTCGAAGCGGTGCGATATCAGTACTTACCCTTCTTTTTTATGAACAGACCATCCAGGTTCCTTAAGATCGTTGATTTTTTTATTCAGGAAATATGACCGTCAGGTCCCGTTTCATTTCAGTCGTCTCGTAAAGATGTATTTTTCTGGTTATTTTATGATAATTTTGTATTGGAATGCACTTTAAACTCTATACCTATGAAAAACATATATTTGCTGCTGGTACTGATGGTCTTTTCAGCCCTGTCGGTGTTTTCTTCAGATATCCGGCAGGACAGGGTTTCTGAGAAACTGGCTGCGGAGCCCGCAAAAACCTATATTGTCTATAAGTTTGACATCAAGGAAAACATTGCCCCGCCTGCTCTGCACAGAACCCAACGGGCATTTGAGGAAGCTGACAGCCTGAATGCTGATTTCATCCTGCTGCATATGAACACTTACGGAGGCATGGTAGATGCCGCCGACTCCATAAGAACGAGGATTATGCAGTCGAGGATCCCCGTCATTGTGTTTGTTGATAATAATGCAGCATCGGCCGGAGCATTAATCTCCATTGCTGCAGACCGCATTTATATGCGTCCGGGCGGTAACATCGGTGCGGCAACTGTTGTGGATCAAACAGGTGAGGTGGTCCCCGATAAGTTCCAGTCTTATATGCGTTCGATGATGCGCTCCACGGCTGAGGCCAAAGGGCGTGATCCGCAAATTGCCCAGGCCATGGTAGATCCGTCCATTGAAATTGAAGGGATTATTGAAGAGGGAAAAGTGCTGACATTTACTGCCTCTGAAGCTATGCGATGGGGATTTGCCGAAGGCATGGCAGAAAATGTTGAGCAGGTGCTTGAGCTGGCAAACATCACCCCGTTTGAGATCATCGAACAAAGATTGTCGTTTACAGACCGTATCATACAGTTTCTGATTAGTCCTATCGTCAGCGGATTGCTGATCATGCTTATCCTGGGGGGTATATACTTTGAGCTTCAGACGCCCGGTATTGGATTTCCTTTGCTGATTGCCATTTCGGCTGCCTTGTTGTATTTTGCGCCCCTGTACATCGAAGGCCTTGCCTCTCATTACGAAATCGTGCTTTTTGTCCTGGGCCTGATCCTTATTGCCGTAGAGCTGTTTGCCATACCCGGGTTTGGAGTCACCGGCGTTTTGGGCGCCATATTTGTCATTGCCGGACTGGCACTGGCTATGGTAGGTAATGTGGGCTTTGATTTCTCCGGTGTTTATGCCGTTGAAGTGGTCAGGGCATTTCTTATTGTCATCATCGCTTTCTTTCTCTCACTTACCGCCTCCTTTTACCTGGGCCAGCGGCTGTTTACAACCAGCCGTTTCGGCGAGCTGGCGCTGAATACCATACAGGAAACCAGTTCAGGGTACACCTCGGCCGATGCTACCATGAAGACACTGATCGGAAAAACAGGAACCGCCTTCACTATGCTGCGCCCAAGCGGTAAAATAGTGATAGATGATGAGATTTACGACGCTACCGCACTAACAGGCTTTGTGGATAAGGGAGAAGAGGTAAAGGTAGTAAAGTACGAAACCTCACAGGTGTTTGTAATTAAAGCATGAACTACAGGCTAAAGCATTAATTCCAGCATTATTCGCATAACAACATGACACAGTTTACCGACAACATTACACGGTTTTCGCCACTTTATACAGATATGATACCTGCCAAAATAATGACGTAGGCAAGATAAGAGATCCATTGTACGGTCATCAGGTTTAAAACATACATGAGCAGGGTTAGGACTATCATTCCGACGGCAGTAATCAGGCCATAGGTAAA
>JAVIYP010000097.1:0-5850 GCA_031323845.1 Bacteroidales bacterium
AAGCAGAACATAAGGATTGGACGCGAGTGTTACTACAGTTTAAGGAATTGGTGAGTGAAATTGCTTATGAAAACCGGGGACACATACAAAACTATCAGGAAACACTCGCAGGGGTTATACAAGGCCAAGGGCAGCAAGTTTATTTCTTTTGCTTTTCCGGTGAGCAACGAAGTTCAGGTTGAGGAGCATCTTGAAAGCGTGAGAAAAAAATACCACGATGCGCGGCATCATTGCTATGCCTGGGCGCTGGGATACGGCAGGACGAGCTATAAGATCAACGACGATGGCGAACCCTCCGGAACAGCGGGCAAGCCTATCTACGGACAAATACGCGCACATGACCTTACCAACCTGCTCATTGTCGTTCTCAGGTATTTCGGCGGGACAAAGCTGGGTATCAGGGGACTGATCAATGCATACAAAGGAGCAAGCATTGATGCCTTAACAAACAACGTCATCATTACTGAAACACTGAAAACTCAGTACAGGATAGTATTTGATTACCTGGTGATGAATGAAGTGATGCAGATCATGAAGGAGTATGAACTTGAGCAGCGCCATCAGGATTTTGGTTTAAGTTGTACGCTTGTTTTTTCCGTAAGACAAAGCAAGGCTGATGTTGTACTGCGTAAACTGAATAAAATCAAGGCTATAGATATCAATATGTTATAGGATGATTGAACAATGGTCTGTAAATTAGGTAGATAAAATTTCTTTTTGTTGGTTTCATTTTTCTTTCCTTTCCCATAAGGATAATTCGGGAAAATATTAATGTGTTTACGCTTGTTTTTGTGAAATTTTTACCTTAATATTGTCTGGCTTTTTCTCCAAACATATACACACATAGTTTCCATGTCAACGTACCGGGTGTCAAATATCGGTTGGGTAGTTCTTTATCTTTTTGCATTAATGGCATGCTCCCCGGCTAAGGAACATGCGCACGTTGAAGGAACATTAATACCTGTTGACCGGGAGCATTCAGCTGCTAAAGACCACCTGATTGATTCGGTTATTTCCATTTATCGCGCAGACCTGGAAAAAGAAATGGCTGAAGTGCTGGCCTATTCGGCACAAATCATGACCAGGGGCACTCCTGAAGCCCTGCTGAACAATTTTGTGGCTGACCTTTCCTTAAACCTGGGTCATGAATTATACCGTCCGGCAGATGCGAGGCCCATTGATTTTTGTTTGCTGAACTATGGCGGACTGCGTGCGCCCATACCTAAAGGACCGGTTACCAGGGCCAACATTTTTGAATTGATGCCTTTTGAAAACGAGCTGGTTGTGTTGACGCTAAGTGCGGAAAAAACGCTGGAGTTGTTTGACTACCTTGCCAGTGCCAGTGTAGGTATGCCGGTATCTGGTTTAAGGATGAGCATCCGGGATGAGGAGGTCAGGGAAGTAAGTATTAACGGGGCGCCTTTCGACCCCGAACGTCCGTATAAGGTGCTTACCACTGATTACCTGGCCGGCGGTGGCGATAACATGACCTTTTTTCTTGATCCGCTCAACACCGAATATCTGGGGATACGGCTCAGGGATGCCATAATCCTCCACCTGCAGCGCCAGCATGGCAAAGGAGAAGAAATTAAAAGTAAGCTTGACGGCAGAATAAGTTACTGATCATGCAACAGACCGACAGAAGAAATTTTTTAAAAACCCTGGGTATCGCGGGCGTCGCCACGCTGGCAGGTTTACCTGCAGTAGCCTTCCGTGATACGGCTCTGGAGAAAATCAGTATTCTTCACACCAACGACACCCATAGCCGGATTGATCCCTTTCCGCCGAATGATCCCAACTATCCGGGAATGGGTGGTTATGCCAGAAGAGCTGCAATCATCAATAACTACCGCAAAAATGACCCCGAGGTTTTGCTGCTCGATGCCGGTGATTATTTTCAGGGCACCCCATATTTCAATATTTATGGCGGAGAAGTCGAACTCAGGCTGATGAGTAAGATGGGATATGATGCCGCAACCTTCGGCAACCATGAATTTGACAACGGACTGGATGGCTTCAGTCAAGTATTGCCATTCGCCGGCTTTCCTATTGTGTCGGCAAATTATGACTTCAGTCAAACCGTAATTGCAGGAAAAGTTAAGCCCTACACCATTTTGCACCGGAAAGGTAAAAAAATTGGTATTTACGGTCTTGGAATAAACCCGCGGGGATTGGTAAGCCAGGCATTGGTAGCTGAAACAAGATACCTTGACCCTCTTGAAAAAGCAAGAGAAACAGAAGCATGGCTGCACAGGCGCGAAGGCTGTGACCTGATCCTGTGTTTGTCGCACCTGGGATTCAGTTACAACGACAGCAGGCCCAGCGATGTTCTCATTGCACGGCATACCCGATACACCGATATCATCATAGGCGGGCATACACACCTGCTGCTTGACCCGCCGGAATTGATCATGAATCAGAATAACCAACCGGTTGCAGTCACACAGGCCGGCTATGGAGGCGCGTTTATGGGCATCCTGGATGTGTATTTCAACCACAATACGGGAGAGAAAACTGTCGACCCATATACAACAAAAATTTATTAAAAACAAGATATAAAACATTTTTTTTTTCACTTTTTTTGACCAAAATTTGTTGAAAACTTTTTAACAGGATTTGTTAATTTTTTTCTCCTGTTTATCAGCACGAAAGCATATTAGGTCATTCACATTTTTTCAACGAGGCACCGGGAATGGAGAATTCTTACGAAAAGGTATGGCAAAATTGTTTAGCAGTTATCAGGGACAACATAAGCCCGAACAGCTATAACACATGGTTTGCTCCCATCAGGCCCGTTCGTCTCAGGGAAAGTGTGCTTACCCTCCAGGTTCCCTCCCAGTTTTTTTATGAATGGCTCGAAGAACATTACATTGATTTATTAAAGAAAACCATTAAGAAGGAATTGGGGCTGAACGGCAGGCTGGAATACAGCATTGTTATGGACAGTTCTTCCAGGAACAACCCATCGCAACCCTACACCGTGCATGCACCCACACTGAATAAAAAAGCATTAAAGAACCCGCCCATAAGCATTCCGGTTGATCTGAATCAACCTTCCGGCAAAAGCCGGTCTTTGCCAAATCCTTTCATCATTCCCGGGTTGAAGAAGATCAACATTCACCCGCAACTGATTGAATCCTATAATTTCGACAACTTCATACAGGGCGACTGCAACCGGCTTGCACGCAGTGCCGGACTGGCTGTCGGGCAAAATCCGGGCAAAACGTCTTTTAATCCACTGCTGATTTACAGTGACAACGGACTGGGTAAAACGCACCTGGTGCACGCCATCGGCATTGAAGTAAAAAATCTCTTTCCTGAGAAAACGGTGCTTTATGTAACAGCCGAGCAATTTACCAACCAGTTCATTGATTCCATTCGCAACAACAACCAGAACGATTTTGTACATTTCTACCAGATGATTGACGTTCTGATCGTTGACGACATCCACTGTCTGGCCGGGAAACCCAAAACCCAGGACGTATTTTTTCACCTGTTCAATCACCTGCACCAGAACGGAAAACAAATCATCATTACCAGCGATACTCCGCCCGTTGAAATGAGCGGTATAGAACCCAGATTGCTCTCGCGCTTCAAGTGGGGGCTGTCGGCTGATCTCCAGATGCCCGACTTTGAGACCAGGATGGCCATCCTGCAGAAAAAAATCCACAACGATGGCATGGAAATGCCCGGTGAAGTGCTGGAACTCATCGCCGCCAAGATCAAAACAAGCATCCGGGAAATGGAAGGCGCCCTGATATCTATCCTTGCTCAATCTTCCATGAATAAAAAGGAGATAACCCTGGATCTTACCGCCTCAATCATTGATAAGTTCGTTAAAAATACACCGAAAGAAATCACCATCGACTACATACAACGTACTGTTAGTCAATATTTTGACATCCCAATAGAAAAGCTGAAATCAAAAAGCAGAAAACGTGAAACCGTGCAGGCACGGCAGCTGGCCATGTATTTTTCCAAACAACACACCAAATCTTCACTTGCCGTGATCGGAAACAAATGCGGCAATAAAGATCATGCCACTGTGCTGCATGCTTGTAAAACTGTTAAAAATTTGATTGACACCGACAAACGATTTAAAAAATATGTTGAAGACATCGACAATATCATAAGGATCAAATGAAACCCTTGTCTTTATGAATGCATGACCCGGAATACCAGACTCTTTTCGGGTTTTTTTATTTAATTTCGGAAAAATATTATTATGAAAATACTTATGGTTTGTTTGGGGAACATCTGCCGTTCTCCGCTTGCACAGGGCATCCTGGAAGAGAAAATTCAGCAACGCGGACTCAATGCCAGCGTGGATTCTGCAGGTACTGCAGCATATCATATTGGTGAAAAACCCGATTCAAGATCCATTCAGATTGCAGTCAAACATAATGTCAACATATCATCACAGACTGCCCGGCAGTTTGAAGTATCCGATTTTGATCGCTTCGACAGAATCTACGCAATGGACCGGCACAATTATGAAGACATCCTCGCTCTGGCGAGGAATGAGGAAGACAGGAAAAAGGTTGACATGATCTTAAACGCCAGCCGTCCGGGAAAGAACAATAGTGTACCCGACCCCTATTACAGTGGCAGGGAAGGGTTTCAGAAGGTTTACGCTATGCTTGATGAAGCCTGTGAGGTTATAGCCGGAGACATTGCCGCAAACAGTTAATAAACACTTGCCTTGTAATGATGGACAGGCTTCCTTTACAGGAAGACATAACGAATGCCCGTGCGCTGATTGCTTCTTACGTTCACCGCACACCGGTGCACAGCAGTATATCCCTCGATGAGATCTGCGGCTGCCGCCTGTTGTTCAAATGCGAAAATTTTCAGAAGGGAGGTGCCTTTAAATACCGCGGTGCCACACATGCCCTGTTGCAGTTAGCTCCTGAAGAGATAGCCAGAGGCGTGGCCACCCATTCTTCCGGCAACCATGCACAGGCACTCAGCCTTGCCGCGCGGACGCACGGGACAGAGGCTTTTATTGTTATGCCTCAAAATGCCCCGAAGATCAAAGTGGAAGCTGTGACCTCTTATGGAGGCCATATTACCTTTTGCCAGCCCACACTCGCCGACCGGGAAGCCATGCTGGAAGAGGTAATCAAAGAAACAAACGCCGTAGAAATACATCCCTACAACAACTATCATATCATTGCAGGACAGGCCACTGCGGCTGCCGAATTGTTTGAAGATGCGGATGCCCCCGATTGCCTCATTGCGCCTGTAGGAGGCGGAGGACTGCTTAGTGGCTGCATTCTCAGCGCCAAATACTTTTCACCATCCACCAGGGTATATGGAGCAGAGCCTGAAAAAGCCAACGATGCCTGGAAATCCTTTCGTCAGAAAAAACTGATACCGGTTGATACGGCACTTACCATAGCCGACGGCCTGCGGACATCACTGGGCAGCAAAACGTTTCCGATTATTGCTGAAGGGGCTGAAGACATCCTCTGCGTAAGTGAAGAGGGTATCATCAAAGCCATGCTGTTGATCTGGGAACGAATGAAGATTATTGCCGAACCCAGCGCAGCGGTACCGCTGGCTGCAGTTCTTGAACACCCTGAGCTGTTCAGGGCGAAACGCATCGGAATCATCCTGTCAGGAGGCAACACCGATCTTTTTCACTTACCCTGGACGGAGCATCAGCTGTCCGGCAAGCACTGATTACTTAGGGTTTTGTAAGGCAGATATCGCAATCTCTCATCAAAGAAAAAAACAGATACATGCAAGCTGACAAAGAAAAAGGGGTTCTTTACCTGATACCGACTTCGCTGGGTGAGGCAGCGCTTGACAGCATCTGGCCTGCCGGGCATTACGACATCATTAACC
>JAVIYP010000001.1:0-155444 GCA_031323845.1 Bacteroidales bacterium
CAGCCATTGTGGGAACAACTTTTTCAGCCGTTATAGCAATACGTTGAATACCACCTAGGGTAACGAGCCCTACCAGGATCACAATAGCCACTCCGGTCACCCATGGGGCAATACCAAACTCAACCATGGCAGCTGCAACTGTATTGGACTGAACCATGTTTCCGATTCCCAGAGCCGCCAGACCATCAAAAATAGCATACAGTCCGTAAAACACTACTTGGTTAACTGTTGCATCCAGGTTGGAGAAGTTGTCGGCAACCTCATAATTGATGTCGCCACGGTTGGCAGATGTAGCACCGGTCATTCCGGTTGTTGCTATCGGCTGCTCTAAAATTAACTCCTGGGCATAGCTATTGCCAATAGCTAAGACCATCGAGAAGACAAAAAATGTAAGTAAAATTTTCTTCATAATGATGTGTTATTACATGTTAGTGAATAAAGAAATTTGTTTTGGTTAATAATTCAGGGTTAATATATAATTGGATTTAGTCCGGATTGTGTCATCCATCACGAATAAAAAAAGACAAAAGAAAAGCCGCAAAGCTTCCTGAAAGAGTTTGCAAATATAAAAAACGAGGGTAAAAAAACATCATAAAAAATACTCTGAGTTTATGTAATACCCAAAAATGATTCAATCAAAAAAGTAACGGCAAACGTGCTTTTAAACCGCTAATAACAAAAGTATAAAACTTTCTTTAATAACCAAAGAAAAATATGCAATTTCCTAAAATGCTGATTGTCAGAAATATGTGATTTTATGCGGTAAGGTTGGGCCGCAAGTTTTATTAAATACTGACCACGATTTCTGCAAAACTACCTGTCAGAGTGGCGGGATCAAGCCATTTGGCATCCGTTTTTACACCATTTACAGTCATTTTTTTTATGCCCTTCTGTTTTCCGGATTGGTTTTGTATGGACACCTTTATGGTTTTTCCCTGGTACGTTCTGGTGAATGACACCTGTTTCCATGCAAGGGGAATGTTTGGGTTTATCCGGAAGCCCTTCAGGGAGGTTTCGAAACCCAGGATCTTGTCGAGTCCGATCCGGTACATCCATACCGAAGAGCCCGTAAGCCACGAATGCGATGCCTGGCCTTCGGTTTCATGTTCTTTTGATGTAACGTATTCTGAAAAGACATAGGGTTCGGTTTCATAACGATCGATGCCAACGCTTTCCGAAGAATTTACCGGAAGCATGTTGTGGTAAACCCTGAACGCCTCTTCGGTATTGTCATTCATGATGGCGGCAAGTACGAACCAGGCGGAGGCGTGGTTGAATACGGCCCCGTTTTCCTTCTTGCCCGGTACGCATCTTGATATCAGCCCGATGTCGTCTTCCACTTCGCGGTAGGCCGGCCAGCAGAGCTGCATGCCGGTTTTGTTTTCGAGATGCGTAATACACTGCCTGATGGCGCTTTCAGCCCGCTCTTTGGGTGCGGCTTTTGAGATCACCGCCCACGACTGGGCATTCAGGAACAGCTTGCCCTGGGCGTTGGCATCGGAGCCCACCACCTTGCCGTTGTCGCGGAAAGCACGCACGTACCACCGGCCATCCCAGGCAATGTCGTTCACCATCCCGGCAATGTGATGGTAGGCTTTTTGCCACCGGTCCTTCACTGCGTGGTCCTGCCTGTGCTCGAGCAACTCAAAGGTTTTTTCCAGGACATAGCACAGGAAAAACGCGCCCCAGATGGTTTCGCCCTTTCCTTTTGGGCCAATGTGGTCCAGGGTGTCGTTCCAGTCGCCCTTGCGAATCTTGGGCAATCCGCGCCCGGTGCAGTCGCCGATGGCGAAGTCGAGCGCACGGACCATATGTTCATACACTGTGGCTTCGCCTTCATCATAAAAGGGCACCACCTCATCAAGGATGCTGAAATCGTGGGTTTCGTTGAGGTATTCAATCACTCCGAAGGGTATCCACAGCGGGGTGTCGGAGTGGTGGGTGCGCTCGCCGTAATTGGTAAGCGGGAAGAAGTTGTGCAGAGTCGAGCCGTCGGCGAATTGAAACCCGAGGGCTTTGAGAATCCTTGTTCTGACCCGCTGCGGCTCAACGATCACCGTGCCAAGGATGTCCTGGAACTGGTCGCGCATCCCCGTGCCAAACAGCAAACCGCCGTGATAATAGCCTGAGTTGCGCGCCATATCGAAGGTTACCGCACTCTGATACTGGTTCCAGACGTTAAGCATCAGGTTGAAGCTCTCCGAAGGGGTTTGTACCTGGACGTGCGACAGGTAATGCGTCCAGTAAGCTTTCAGCTCATCGAGTTTTTCCCGGACAAAGGCATTGTCTTTGTAGCTGCTGATGTTCAGGTGGTCGTAGGGATGGGTGGTTTCTTTTTCCGCCACACCCATGAATACCGAAAAATCAAGGTTTTCATTTTCCTTGAGGCTTATTTCCGACTGCAGGGCCGCTACGGGGTCACCGGCCGTGATCTCCGTATTACCCATCTTGCCTGTCTCCACCGCCTGCGGGTTTGCTTCAGAGCGCCACTTGCCGATGAATTTGTCGAGGCTGCTGTCGAAACCGGTCACCGGTAGGTTTATCGTAAAATAAACCTTGTACTTCCAGTCGATGTTGGGTTGCTCCACGCTGGCTCCCTTTTTGTTAAGCACCCAGTAACGCCTGGTGGCTTCCAGGCACTCCCGGTCGCGGTTGTATGTTATTTCAGTGAAATGCTTGTCGTTGGGTTGGTTGATGATGTCGTTGAGGGCATTCCCCATCATGAGCTCCTGGAACGCATACACCTGGATGTTTCTTTGCCTGCCGCTCTTGTTCTTCAGCTGAACCTTCCATATTTCGCAGTTGCTGTCGCGCGGCACAAAGTAGCATAGTTCGGCATAAATGCCCTTGTATTCGGTTTTTATAAGGGTGTATCCTTGTCCGACGCGTGCTTCATAAAAATCGTATTTCCTGTCAGTGGTGGGCGCCCAGCTGAGCGACCAGTATTCACCCGTTTCAGTGTCTTTCAATAAAATGTATCGTCCGGGCCTGTCCCAGGGTAAACAATTGTATCGCATCCGCGTGATGCGGTTGTCGCGTGGTGTCTCAAGAAAGGAAAAACCACCTCCGGTGTGCGATACAAGGGCAACGTACTGCCCGTTCCACATGTAGTTGAACCAGGGTCGAGGCGTGTCGGGCCTGGTGATGACAAATTCGCGATAATCCTCAGTAAAATAACCGTATTCGTTCGAAATCATAGTGTTAGTTTAAGGTTTAGGGTTTGTTGTAGACGCAGGACTTGTCCCTGCGTGCCAAATTTAAACCAGTGCATTATTCATATGTTTATATTTCATAAGTGTTTGTATGTCGGTGTTTTGTGTTTATATCTGAGTTATGATGGATGTCGGTATTCAGATGTGCAGATGTGCAAATGTGAAAATGTGCAGATGTCAGGTTATTGTTTAATTGTTGATTCGTTTAATCGTTTAAGAGTTAATTTGTTGAAGCCTTTTTACTTCTGACTTCCCAGCAGATTTCTCACTGCGTTCGAAACAAGCTTCCGACCTGTTTCACATTTGATGACATACGTTGCCATTTTTTTTGCATCAAGTTTAATGTTGAAGCTGTGATTGTCGTTCAGTTCAATGCTTCCCACGGGAATCTCTTCCAGCGTAACGGCCTGCACTTCTTTGAGTGCGCAAAGAAACCTGATGCTGCCTTCGATGGTGTTGCCTGTAGGGTTATATATTCTTACAATAAAGGCGTTGTCGGTGTTATGTTCAGGTTTTTTGAGGGCACTGAACACGAGCGCTTCGGGTTTTATCTTCATGAATTGAGTTTGTGTGCTGAGACTGCCTTCCAGCTTGCCGCTTTGAACCAAACGGGGCAGGTAATTGAAGAGGAAGGCTTCCCTGTAAACATTACCTTGTTCCCAGGCTCCCTGATGGGGGTAAAGCGCCAGCCTGTAGTGTGATTGACCCAGCATTTGTGCACCTTTTTCATGGGAATAATCCTGAGGGGCGGCAGGGTTTATCTTATATTCGAAGGTGCGGAACAAGGTTATGGCCAGTGTTTTATCCTTATCGGGAAGCACTTCATACTCTTTTAGTCCGTCAACAAGTACTGCCATACCTTTCTCGCCATCGCTCACATCCACAAAATGATGCAACGGGAAATCATACATAGGCTGCTCCATCCAGTCGCTGGTATCGGGCCTTTCGAGGCTTCGCGCCACCACGTCGAACTGTCCCTCTCCATAAGAATGGCTCGCCTCGAGCCGTGTGGGTACCATCAGGCGGAGTCTGTGGCTCTCTGCCGCATTGTCCACCCGGATGTCGAGAGACAGGTGATGCTGCGATTTTCCAAGACCGGCGCGTAAACGTATGTTGCACGCTGCCAACTCTTTAGTCCCGGCCTTTCGCGTTTCAAGGTTTTTTGGCAGCATCATCGTATGCTCAACAGTGATCTCCTCATACACATCGCCACAGAAGCTTTTCCTGATGAGGGCCTTTGAACCTTTTGTCGTTACGCACGGACCGGTTTCTTCCTTTACCCAGGCATGGCCCACCTCGCCGTGATCTTCGAACCAGGCCACCCCTTTATACTCCGTGTTGTTTGTTTTGTCATGAATGTTTAACGAGCCGTCTTCGCGGGCTTCCACGCGCAGGAATTCATTTTCAAGGATGCAGGCGGTGTCCGGGGTGCTGTGCCCGGACGTTCCATCCGCCACCGGTTCCACGCGAAAGGTTTTCAGGCCAAAGGCAGGCATCTCTTCAAAATGAACATAACAATGATACCTGACCATGTCAATAAACATCGGGCGGTTGATCATATGCTCCAGGACGGGCTGGCGGGCTTCGACCGAAATAAGATCTTTTTGAAGCGCCTTCCCGTTTGAATCAAGGATGTTGAAGTTGCCTTTGTCCATGGATACAGGGATGTCAACATAAGCCTCAATAACGTCAGAGCGTTCATAGTTACAGGGGTTTGCCGCCGTAATGTAAATGCTGTTTTCGTCATCATGATGGAAGGCAGACGTGTTGAGTTGTGGAAGCAGGTATTTCAGCGATCGCTCGAAAAGGCCTTTGGAGATCTCGACGGAGTGCTTGCAGCGCATCATCATGTCTTCGTGGATGCGGTCGAGCGAGCAGCCGCCGATAGAGTCGTGAGCGGAATTCTGTACAATGAGTTCCCAGGCCGTTTCGGGGTATTGGTCGTTGATGTCGCGTCCGAGCAGGGCTGAAAACACATTGAAAGGCTCGGCATAATACTGTATCCACCGTTCTGCGTCAAAATTCGCCTGCTTGAGGTACATGCGGGCCGATGTGGTGTATCCGAACAGGTTGCCGCAACGTGCGTTGTTTTGAGAGCTGCGCCGCTCACCCTGAACAAGTTTCAGGCTGCCGGTATCCGCTGCCTTTTTAACACACTCAGCATATTCTTCGAGCGTTGCATGGCGTACATCAAGCCCTGGGAACCTCTTCCTGATATCCTTGATGATATCAACGGTTTGCCGGTTTGGCCCCGACGAGTCGTGACCTTCCATCCAGATCACATGAGGCGTGGTGAAATCTCCGGACTGGTCGGCAATGATCTTTGTTACCTGCTTTTCAATGTTTTCAGGATAATAGGCCGTATGCGGCGAAACGATGAAATAGTCCTCATCATGCTGCTGCCTGTCGGCAAAGTGAAACAGTGTGGCCCCTGATTGCCAGCGGTGCTCCAGGTCGCCGAAATCCTGGTTGTGCACGGCCGGACGATAAATGTAAAAGTAAAAATTATACCTGGGCATGGTGCTGAAACGCGACGACAACATCCTCGTGCCGTCAGCTCCTTCCCATATAAACTCGGCTTTCGGACTGTCGAGCGCATTGATGCCCCGGTAGAACATAATGAGGTCGATGTTAAACTCCTTATAGATCTGCGGAAGCTGCGATATCTGTCCCCAGGAGAAAGGAGAGTAACCGATTTTTGAAACACCTCCGTACTGCCTGCTGGTTTTGTGTCCCAGCAAAAGGTTGCGCAGCAGGTTTTCGCCGCCCACCTGGAACTCTTCGGGCAGTATGTACCAGGGTCCGTGCAGCAGGCGGTTCTCCCGGGTCAATTTAATGATGAGATCCTTGTTTTGCGGCTTGATTTCCAGGTAGTCTTTCAATACAATGCTCTGACTGTCAAGATGAAATGCCCTGTACTCAGGTTCACTGACGAGTATATGGAGCACGGCGTCAATCATGTCGACAAGCATCTGCCGGTTGCGCTGGTAGGGGAAACGCCATTCCCTGTCCCAGTGAGTGTTGGATATGATATGATATGTATGGCTCATTGTTTTTTCTGATGGATGTGTGTGTTGTCTGTCACCACCTGGGAACATTATTCCAGGAACAGACCAAACTCGATGATTGCTTGCGGGATGCCGCCGTGCAGTATATGCGTGGCAGCTTCCAGGTTGTGCGCTGCGGTTTCGGCGAAAGGAACGGCAACGCAGCACCCGACACCCGCAGCACGTATGGCTATGGTGCCGCTTTGGCTGTCTTCAAAGCCGACCACGTTAGCGAAATCGACAGGGTTGATGCCCAGGCGGTGCAGCGCTATGCTGTAAAGGTCGCGGTGCGGTTTAAGCCTGATCTCACTGGAGTCGGTCGCCGTTACGAAAGCATCATAAACCCGGTGATAATTCTTGTATGCATTCATGATGTATTCTTTTCTTTGCCTGCTCAGCTTGCTGGCCTGGATATGAGAGGCCATTTCGTTGAGCACTTCTTTGATCACAATATCCGCTTCATAAAAAATGGAAGAAGTAACCAGCGCGATCTTCACGGGTTGTTGTTCGAACATGCTTCCCAGCCTGCCCAATTGTAAACGGATGCGGTCTGTTTCAACTGCCTTGTGTTTTTTCGGATTGCTTTTTCGGTAATCCTCAAGCAACTCATCAGCAAATAAGCTTGCTTCGGCGCCCAGCCAGCCTTTTAGCAAAGGTATCAGAATCGGAATGCCCGGCATTGGGGAAATAAGTTTCCGGTGCCCGTGTTGATGAACAGGGATCATCTTCCTGACAAGATCCGATCGCCCCATTTTCAGCTGAGTCAGGATGTTATGGTATACGGCATAATATATGTCAATGCCCAGATTAACCAGGGTGGTAAAGTCATGACCGGTTATTTTATGCGCATAGCGTGCAAGGAGTTGTTCCTCTCCTGTGCCCGCTTTGATGTCATCAATCAGTTCGGGGATGTTCAGCTTCCTGATGTTCAGTATGACTTCTTGTTTACGGATGTGATCGGTGCTGTGTGCAAGCGTTTCTGCGGCAGCGGCAATAAAGGAAGCGGCTGTGTCACTCACTGTGATCATTTCCCTGTATGTTGTAATCAGGTATTCCACATGTTTCGTGGTACTGTTTCCGATGATGTGCGGCAGGTCAGCTTCGCGGATGATGCCTGCCCGGTCATCTCCGGCTGTTCGTCCGCTCATCCTTTGCAGCATCACGTCAAGTGAATGAATGCACAGAACTTCCGTAGTTGTGGTGGTGCCGTCCATATCCATCAACGCAGCTTTAAGCCGGCTCACTTTTTGTTGCGGTGCAGCCAGGGGATAATACTCAACAGGCGGAAACACGTAGGCCGGATTGCGCACTTCGGCAAAGGCGCTGCCGTGTTGGCTGATGGTGTTTACTATCTTGTCAATATTGGTTATCATGTGTAGCTTCTGTATGTAATGGGTTTTAGTATTGTCCACCCTGTCAGGCCGTATCTGCAAGGTTCTTAACAAAACTTCTGCGAATTTCTGACATTATTGAAAACATATTTTTTTTGATGCCCGGTCATCACAACGCTTTAATGACACATTAGTTCTTTACCCGCGGTTAACAACTGCTTAACCTCATCCGGACCTTCGCCTTCAGCATAAACTCTCACCAGGGGTTCCGTTTCAGAAACCCTGAGGAGCAACCACCGGGGGCTTCCTTCCAGGCGAAATTTAATACCGTTTATTTTATTTCTGTTGTTTTTGAATATGAGGGTGCCGGCAACCTTATACTTGCAGATCTCTTCGGGTGTATTTTCGGCAAGTTTGCTGATGATGTCATATTTATTGGGAACGTCGTAAGGAACATCAACGCGGTCATAATGTATGCGACCGTACTTTTTCCGTTTTTTGCTGATGAAATCGTCCAGGTTCTTTTCGCCCGATTTTGCGAGCATTTCCAGGAATACCAGGGCCGCAAACAAGCCGTCGCGATCGGGTATGTGCTCTTTAAAGCCAAAGCCTCCCGATTCTTCTGCCCCAAAAGCTGCGTTGCTCTTCATCATGGCCTCGGCAACATATTTGAAGCCAACCTGCACATCGATAACCTGTTGTTTTTTTGATCTTTTGATGTTCAAAAGTTTATCGCTGACTGATGCCGTTTTTACTATAGGACCTCTGGTTTTTTTTTCTTTGGTGTAATACTGTGCCAGGTAGAGAATGGCCTCCTGGATGTTCAGCCATTCTCCTGTATTGGTCAATACACCAAGGCGGTCGGCGTCTCCATCGGTTGCAAGTCCCAGGGCAAAAGTTTTATGCTGCAGCAGTTCAGCCAAAGGCTGTAAGTTTTCCCTGATTGGTTCGGGTCTTCGCCCGGAAAAATTGGTTGTGGCCTGGCCATAGATGGTTTTTACTGTGACGCCTTTCATTAGAAGCAAGTTTCCAAGTATCGTCCGGCCTGCTCCCGCCATAGAATCAATGGCAACGGATAGACCTGCCTTCTCAATAGCATCAAAATCAATAAGTTTATCCAGGTGCCCCATGTAGCTGTAAAGCAGATTGACGGTTTCGATATCCCTGGACTTGGTCCGCACCTTGTTTTTGTCGAGGAGGGTTTCAACCATGGCTGTTTCTTCAGCGGAAAACGGACTTCCGTCAGAAGTTTTGAATTTTACGCCATTGTATTCCGGTGGGTTGTGTGAGGCTGTGATCATAATGCCGGCACCGCAATTTTGGGTACGGCTGATAAAGGAAACCACCGGAGTCGGAACTTTACTTTCGGATAACAACACCCATATGCCGTTGCCGTTGAGCACTTCGGCAACGTTCCTGGCAAATCTTCTTGAATACAGTCTTCCATCATACCCGATCACTACTTTTTTATTTTTGTTGTTCATGATGAGGAAGTCTGCGAAAGCCTGGGCAATACGCCGTATGTTGACGGTATTGACTTCTTCGCCAATCAGTCCTCTCCATCCGTCGGTGCCAAAATTGATGTTGTCTTTCACAGGGATAACATTTTTTCTTTATATGAAGGAAACACTTGCATAATGTGGTTTATTATATCCTTTGAGGTTAATTAGCATACGGAGTTTTGTATTTTATCACGCAGCACACTGAGTTATTGTATGTGTTTTCTCAATAGGATTTGGCTTTACTGAACCTGCAGGAGCGGAGTTGCTCTGCCCGGTCATCATAAAATGACCTGTTAGCCAATATTGTGCGTAAGCATGGTTTTAATTTTTTCATAGGGTACCTCATCCAGTTTGGTTTTCATCAGCACGGCGAGTGCGGCAATGGCTCCGCACGCCTCGCCGGTGGCTGATGCCGTGGGCTGAATACGCAGTGCGGCATGGCCTTCGCGTGTTGCCCCGATGCATCGTCCGGCTACCATAAGGTTTTCTGCATCCCTGACCCTGAGAGAGCGTTTTGGAATGTCATACCAGATGCCTTCTTCCAGTTCATCCATGCGATTCTTTTCTCCTTTCTGTCCGTGGATGTCCACACCGTAGCAGCCCCGCGCTATGGCATCAGGAAATTTGGCAGCCTTTAAAACATCGTCGCCGGTCATCATGTACTGGGCTACTGCACGCCGCGTTTCCCTGACACCGACCTGCACCGCGGTGTCAATAAGGAATGCGTTTTCAAAACCGGGAACGTCCTTGTTGAGAAAATCAACGATTTGTGCCACTTGCCGGTGCCCTTCTTTCTCTGCAAGGGTCAGAGCATCTGAAGATGAGGGGTCAATGCCCAGGATGTTGGTTGTGTTGAAGGCTCCTTCTCCCGATTCGGGCAAACTGGTAAAGAACACATATTCAACATCGTCGGGAAAGCGTCCTTCTTTTTTTGCTTTGTCAATCAGGCCTGTATAGCCTGCAATGGAGATGATCCGGCTGAAATCGAATTTAAAGTCCATCCATCCGAGGAAATCTTCGGGGTGTTTCTTGCTGTATTCGGCAGTTTCCCTGACATCGATACCTCCCATCCGGAAAAACAGGGTAAGTGCCTGCAGCTTCCCGGTTTTTTCGTCGCCTTTGATCCAGGGAAAGTCTCCCAGAACCAGCAGCTGGGCATCGCCGCTGGTGTCAATGAACTGCTCGGCAAATACCTCGCTGACACCGGCCGGGCTGGCAAGTTTCAGGGAAAGGAGTTTGCCGTTTTTTCGTTCGGCCGCGATGACGTCTGCATTGTAGGCGATGTCAACCTTGCTGTTGAACAGCAGTTCATTGGCTGCCGCCCTGAAGGCCCAGGCATAAAAACCGTTATCGATCATTCCGCCGTTGCTTCGCATGCTTTGCTCAAGCTGTTTATACACCCCTTTAACAAGATCTTTCCCGCCGGTTACCGACTTCATAAACGGCGACACCATTCCTGCCGATGACATGCCACCTGCAAAAGGGTAATGTTCGACGAGAAGCACCGAGCATCCCATGTTTCCGGCTTTTACCGCCGCCGAGATTCCGGCGATCCCTGCGCCGGTTATTACGATATCATACTTTTTTTGTGATTTCATCATAAAACCATTTTGTAATTAATTGAGGACGTGTGATGGCACTGCCAACTACCACCGCCCATGCCCCTGAATCTATTGCCTGCCGTGCCAGCTCCGGTGTATTGATCCGGCCTTCTGCAATTACAGGTATCTTGTTGGAGAGCAGGTTCACAAGCTTTTTCAGTAAGTCAAAATCGGGTCCCTCAGAGGCCCGCTGAACGGTGTCTGGTGTATAGCCGCTTAAGGTGGTTGATACGCAGTCGGCGCCGGCTTCAAAACAGGCGATAGCCTCCTCCGGAACTGAGATATCAGCCATCACGGGTACCCGGTAGTCCTTTTTTATCTTTCGAATGAATTCCGGTCCCGTGACACCTTCGCGCAACCTGAAGGTGCCGTCAACCGCCAGCATGTCGCATCCTGTGCCAATAAGATCGGCAATATCCTGATTTCTGCCGCTGATTTTTACAAAACCATCCTGATAATTCGACTTAATGAGTCCGATCACGGGCAAGGCTGCCTTATCCATAATGGCTTTGATATGCGCTACTCCTTCTGCCCTGATCGCTGCCGCGCCACCCATCCGGGCACATATGGCAAAACCGGCGACGCCCGCCGCGTTGTTGAACGGAGAGCTACCTTCGGCCTGGCACGATACGATAAGACCTTTATGTGTTCTTTCCAGCAGGTTTGTCATTGGTATGGGCATCTTGTTATTTATCAGCCAGGATGTCTTAAAGGCTCATCCCGGTGTGGTGACGTTCAGTGGCATTTTGCTCTGCAAGTATTTCAGGATATACGGGAACCATCAGAATCCGCGCTTTGTATTTTCTCCAGGTTTCCCGCGACAGACGGTCCAGCTCCCGGTTGAACACTGTTTCAATTTCTGTGTAAACAACATTTCTTATGGAATGCGAAACGTAAATGCCAATCGGGGTGTCAAAACGATGGATTATCCTGAATCCGGGCAGTTCAAAAGGCAGCGGATTCGTAAAAAAGGCGTTGATCGTAACCCTGTACTTTTCGCTCAGCTGGTGCTGTTCTATCAGGAAGCCGTTGTCGGATAAATCAATAAAGCTTCCTGCGGTAAGCTTAATGCTGCCCTCCCTTCCAAATAATTCCAAATCGACCAGGCCGCTTTCTTCCTGCACACTGAGAGGCGTTACGTGAAACAACAAGGGTATGTCATGTTCTGCAATGAGTTCCCAGCAAACCCGTTTTACTGCCTCAGGATGCATCAGCACCCACTGACGGTTTTGAAACAGGAGACCGTTATTGATTTTTTTTACCCTGTTAAGAATTTCATCACAAAATCCTTTGTTGGAAAAGATGTCCGCCTCAAACAAGGCGGCGAGTGACTCGGTAACCTGACCGCCGGGAAACCCGAACTTGCCTGCAACCAGTACGTTTTTCCCCTGTTGTTTCAGTTCAATGGCTTTTTTCAGGCCTTTCAGGGAAGCACCCCAAATTATTGTGTCGTATCCTGAGGTCATAGCATGTTTTTTGAGTTCATAGTTCTGCTTCATTTTAGCGTTTTTTTACGGCCATCACAACAGCTTCTTCCGATGGATCTATGTCTTTAAGGTCAAGCTCAACCAGCGAAAGTATTTGCGACAGCTCTATCAGGCCTGACATGTCAATGATTTTTCCCGACACCATGATGAAGATGTCGGGCATCAGCTCCCCGCCGTCGCCATAGGAGCGGAGCTCTTCAACGAGTCTGCTGATGTTGGTTTTGGCTTGTGCTGCCGTGGACAATTCATAACTGATGTTGTCGAACTTACGTTTGACGATGCCATCCCGGCTAATGATGACAGCCGGTTGTCTTGTCTCTTTCATCAGGCCAAAAAAGTGTTTGATGTTCTTCCTGAAACCAATCAATGACAGCAGCCTGGTTTTTCCAAACACTTCCAGCTTTTCTTCGGGTGTTTTAATGGCCTCTGCGGCAATCTTCCGGAGATCAGCCTCGGCAAGGTCCCTGGTATGATCACGGCTCTGCATGTCGCTTGAGCCCATGGCTATGGCGATCACCTTTTTATTGGCGTTGTCCACTTCTACCTGTACCTGCACCGTCTCGGGCCTGGCACCCATACTGATCACTGATTCGGATGCCTGTTGCCGGATCTTTATGATGTCGTTTTCACTGGGATTGATTATGCTCTTTTCTACGGTGTCCCTGATCATGCCCATTGCGGCGCCAATGGCGGAAATGACTTCGGCATCCTGCGCAATGGTGTGTTTCATTTTCATATAGTGTGCGGCATGCGGGACGAGGGCGCTGGCACCGCCTCCGCCTCCGTAAAGGACGACAAAATCGCGGTCGAGTTTATATTCGCGGATGAGCGACCTGATGATGCTTTCGACCTTGTGGGATGTGTTTTGAAGAATGGCCTCTGCCAGTTGCTTGCCCGTCAAGGACAATCTGGCCGCCACTGCCTCAATGACCGATCTGACTGCTTTAATATTTGCGGCACCATGTCCCACTTCTTTTACCAGTCCTAAAAAGTAGGAAGCTTCTGTAGGTGTGATGGCATAATGATCTTCTTTCTTTTTAATTTGCAGATAGTCAGAAGGATCCCCTTTCAGCGGTTGCATGGTTTTTAATTCGATGTCAGAAAAATCATCAACCTCTGAATACGCAGAATAGGATAGGTCAGCGATATGGGCGCTCCTCGGTCCGACATCAACAACCCTGTTGCCGTCAATTCGCGGGACCGATCCGCCGGCAACGCCAATGGTCCTGACATCAATGGTTTTAACGCTCAGCCTGTTGTTGCCGATCTGGGCGGTTTTCACCTGGGGCATGCCATTTTTGATTACGGAGATATCAGTGGATGTGCCGCCCACCTCAATAAAAATGCCATCGGATATCCTGGCGTACATCAGTGCTGCAGCCACACCGGCAGCAGGCCCTGAGAGCATCGTAAGAATGGGCCGCTTCCGCATCTCTGTGATGTCCATAATGCCTCCGTCAGAACGCATCACCATCAGCGGGGCCTTGATGCCGCTATGTCGTACGGCTTGTTCCGTCAGGTTGGCGGTTTCAATCATTTTGGGCATCATGCTTGCATTTACAATGGCCGTCCTGGTGCGGATCTTGATGCCATACAACTGCGACAGGTCACAGGCTGCCGTTGCCATAAACCCCATACCGGAAGCTGTCTCTGTCACCATTTTTTCGTGCCGGTTGTCATCAGGTCCAAAAGCCTCCGTCGCCACAATCACCCTGGCACCTTCGTGCTTCAGTTCTCTGATCGTATGTTCGATCATCTGCCTGTCAACAGGCTTTGCCGTATTGATATACCGGAAATATACCGGCAACAATTTGCCGGGAGCAAGGTAAATGTCGTTCAGGAAGGCCTGTTTTTTTGCAAGGCTGCCTTCCAGTCCCTTGCCCAGGGCGATGATGCCCACCGGCTCGACGTCACCCTCAAGCAGGGCATTGGTTGCCTGGGTGGTGGAATGGGCAATGAGGATTACCTCTTCAGGACGTATCCGGGCTTCATCAATAAGGTTCAGCATCGAACTCACAACACCCTCGGCCACGCCCTGTTTCGACTTGTGGGTTGTGGGCACGCACGATTTTCCGGCAATAGAGTAATCTTCAACATCTACGGCAACGGCATGCGTAAAAGTGCCACCAACGTCTATTCCTATCTTTATTTTTCTCATTATCTTTTTTTGAGTTCAGGTCAACGAATATTGATCCACAAATTCACACCGGTTGTTTTTAAGTTCATCTAAATACTAATACTGACATTCAACACTTTCGAAATTTATCCGGTTCATAAGATCATCATCCTGCTTTTTTTTAATCGTACTCATCTTAGTCAGAAATACATGATAGCTGCGGCTATCAGTCCGAAAAATGCAAATATCCAGGAGTAGGGCAGGGTGTTGTAAAGAATTTTCTGCACATCCACTTTCATTTCATTGGCAATCCAGACGTTCTGCAGGTTTGTCGGGTCAGAGATACCCTGAAGTTGTCCTACCGACCAGAGGATGCCAAGAATGGCACCTGACGGCATGCCCGCGGCCATCATCACCGAAGCAATGCCGAAGCCCATGCCCCATACATTAAGCGGCCCCCGGTATAAGGCCAGGGGTGCCAGCACCACAAAAGTGATTACATACATGAAACCCGTTCCCGGGATGATGCGTTCAACGAAGGGGACCATCAGTTCGCGGACAGGCCATATGGTAGTTCCGTAATTGGCCACCAGGTATTCCTCTGTCATTTGCGAGGGCCCTATTACGGAGACCAGCAGCCATCCGATGCCGAACATCAGGATAACGGCAGGCAGCACCACTGCTGAACCTTCTATAAGAGACTTGATCAGGGTACTTATATTATCGCGTTTATAGGTGATCATGTAAGCATAGGCAATGCCAAGAATAAAAGCGGACATGAAGTTCACACGGAAAAACAGGATCAGCACCAGCGGAATAATGGGGGTGAAGATGGCCGTCCAGTGCAGCGGATTGACCGTTTTGTTCCTGTGCCGGAATGCCCTGAAAGCGGCATGCGCAAATAAACCGATCATAACAGTCAGGAAAGCGTAAAACACCACATTGCCTGCGATGGAAAAGACATTGCGGGCCGTGTCGCTCCAGTCGGCTGAGCTTGCAAGCCTTACCGATCCAAATATGGCGCCGGCAAGTAGTACAATCAAGCCCACATTTTTAATGATGTTTTTCACCGAAAGGTTAAAGCCGTCGCGATACAGCTGTATGATGATGTAGGTTAGAGATCCGATAAACACTATAACAAAAATCACCAGGATAAACTGCACCACTTCCTGCTGGCTCAGGTTGAGCGATGTCATGTAGAGTGCCCAGTTTCCTACGTTAAACATGCCGCCGATATTCACGCCCATGAGCATGATTACGGCTGCTGTGAGCCGGCTGATGCCAACCGATGTCAGGATGGGCAGAACTATGGCGCCCACCATGATCATGGCACCGAGCCCGCCAAGGGTTGTGAACAGGAGTATGATAAAAAGAAACATCACAAAGGCAATGACCAGAGGATTGTCGCCTGATAGTTCAGCCCCCTTTTTGATAAAGCCTTCGGCGATGCCTGTTTTTTGCATGATGACGCTCAGTACACCTCCAAACATGGAGATAATGATGGGCTCGGCCAGCCGGAGAGAGCCTTCCCCGATAACGTATTGAAAAATATCCATTGGTTTGATCCCAGCGATCAATGAAATCATCACTGCCAGAACGGGCATGGCAAGCAGGGCCGGCCAGATGCGTTTCGACATCATGCCCGTGACAAGGATGAACACGATGAGCAGAGCTAATGCCTGGAGGGTTTCCATGGGATGGCTGTTTAGTGGTTGTTATAAAACTCATTCAAAAGACCGGTGTACGTATCCAGCCCTTCATAAAAGAAAAAGACTTCTCCTTCCATGCCGAGTCTGCGGTTTTCTTCGAGTTTGAACCTCAGAAGATCTTCAGAGGGTTGCCAGTCGCCCACCCTGATGAGTACGCCCGGGTACATCAGATGTCTTTTTTCCGGAAGTATGTAGTTATAGGTTGCTTCAAGGGTGCGCCGGTAAAAAAGGGAGTCTTTCCGGTAAATCTGGGGCGCGATCATATCAACATAACCGAAGTTGACCCAGGTGGGCCAGTCCTGAAGATACTCTTCCTTAGACCAGGGAAAGATGCTCGGCGACATCGAAACGATGCAGTTTGGGTCGGCGGCTTTTACCTCCCGGTAAAGCCTTTTCTGAAAGTTGTTCAGGATTTCAGCACGCCACTGTACCCAGTTGTAGTCTTTATGGTAGGAGGGAGGTGCTTCTCCAAAGTTGTCTCGCTTATAAGCTTCAATCACAGCAGGGTTGTACCCGCATTCTGAAGGCATGGCCGGAAGACGGTCATCGCCCTGCACGCCGTCAACATCATAATTATTAACCACCTCAAGAACCAGTGACAGCATAAAATCCTGCACTTCGGGATCCAAAGCATTCATCCACTCAAAATTATTTTTAGTGCAAAGGTTCCCTTCATAATCCAGAGAGGCCCAGTGTGGTTTTTTTTCAATGATGAGGCCGCCATCCTGCATGTGCGACGAGGAAAAACCAAACTCAAACCATGCGATCACTTTAATTCCGTATTTGGCGGCTTCATCGATGACCTCCTGCAAGGGATCACGGCCGGTGTTGTCAGGGTCAAGCTCCGGGTCTATTTCATAGCCGGTAAACTCTTTCATGATCCGGGAGCGGTACATCGTCATGGCTTTGTTCCAGGTAACCACAAATATGGTGTTGATACCCAGCCTGTGGCATTTTTCGACGGCCTCTATTACGTTTTCAGGGGAAAACAAGGCGTCGCTGGCAACGTTGGTAAGCCATACCCCGCGAACGGGCTCATCGTAGCCTACAACGAAGCGGTGACTTTCTTCATTGGTGGTTTCCGCCTGGCAGGCCAGTAATATCATTCCTATGGCGATGAGTAGTGGTTTTTTCATAATGCCAGTCTAAAATTTAAGTTACACAGAGTTGCACAGAGGTTTCACAGAGTTACACAGAGTATTTTTCTGAGTTCTATTGCGAGCATTAAAATCTATATCGTTTTATTCCATTTTTTAAAAGCGTTACATTAAAATTTATCAATAGACCGATATTTTTCTTCGCAAACTTCATATAAGTCAGTATCTGAGCTTCATGAACGGCATTGAAATCTTCAACTGTTTTTAATTCAAGAACGACTTTGTTTTCAACCAAAATATCAATTCTGTAACCACATTCAAGTTTAACATCTTTATAAACCACAGGAACTGCTACTTGCTGTTGAATAGTTAAGCCAGCCTTAGTTAACTCAAAAGCGAGACAATTTGCATAAGCTGATTCTAACATACCAGGGCCAAGATGCTTGTGTACTTCAATAGCACAACCGATAATTACTTTTGTAAGCTCATTAATTTCCATAGCCTAATAATACGTATAAAATCTGTATATACTTGTCTCTGTGAACCTCTCCCGCATGGGCGGGACAGGAGTGTCTTCTCAGTGGCTCTCTGTGTAACTACAAATGACATTAAAATATTTATATTACATTCATGTTTTCCAGTAGTATTTGTATTTAACGGTAACAACAGTGAGCAGCACTGCAAGTCCTGTGAGGGTAATTCCCCGCAGCAGGGCCGCCCAGTGCCAGTGTGTATGCCACTGATCCATCCAGGGCAGTAATTGCGCGAAATAGAGCAGGGGCATGATGCAATAGGCTGCGGCAATGTAGGCTGCCATTGGATTTATGCCGGTTTGCCCGATAAAGCCGAATAGCTGACTGGGCCGGAATATGGGTTCAAAAATTTTAAAGAACACAATGGAGAACCCGGCCAGACCTGAAGTAAGGAAAAAGTAGCTTATGGTGGCTGAATCTTTTTTGATGCCTCCTTCATAGGCTTCAAACACCAGGCCGAGCAACAGCCAGAACATGCTCCAGACCAGGATCAGGCGCATGTTTTTAAGGTGCCTGAAGCTGCCTCTGTTCATAGCTTTATACAACAGGACGATGCTGATAATATTCATGATCCAGACCAGGTCAAGCCTTCTGCTCATCAATCCCCATAGGTTCAGGCAGATGTTTATAAACAGGATGCCTGCAATAACAATAAAAACCTTCTCGCCGGGATGATGCCTGAAGGTGGCTTTTTCGCGTTGCCCTCCAAATATAAGATCGCCTGCGATGGTGCCCGGAATGACAATCATCAGGTATTTCAGGTATTCAGGATGGTAAAATATGGTCCTGTTCAGATCAATCCCGATAGTCAGCAAGCTGTTGCAGAGTCCGGGAGCAATACCGGCGATCCACTTGAACGGCGTGAAATTCCAGAGCATCTGGTTCCAGGAATCATCTATGCCATGGGTCAGCCGCAATGCAAAAAACAGTGCAAGAATACCAAGGCGGACATACCAGTTGTTGCGCGTAAACAACCATATCAGGGCACCGAAAAAGGCCATGTTGGCCAGCACAAGAATGATGATGTCGTTGTTGTGAATGGAAAAGCTGAGCTCAAAAAGTTGTGTCCGGACAATGACCAGTGCAATCAGCAGTACATAACCGATACGGTTGAGCTGTTTCTCAAACGTGCTAAAGTGCGGGAATCTGGCAAATGCCAGGAAGAATCCCATAAAAGCAAGCAATCCCATCAGGTAGCGCAGCCATCCCAATTCTTCAGGGTAATGAAAGGGTGAGAGGTGTCCCAGCATTATGGCAAAGAACAGCAGTTTTAAAGCTCTGCTGATAATTCGCATGATGAGACGTTTTTTCGAAGCACCCGCGCTGATCATTTTATTCAGTGAAAAAGGGAAAGCCATTCCCATCGAAAACAGAAAGAATGGGAATACCAGGTCAACCCAGGTTATACCCGGGAGATTGGAATTGAATGAAAAATCAGGAGGAGGGATCTGGGCGTGAAACAGCCACGCCGGCAAGTCGGGGTTCCTTGAAATGGTGCCGGAAAGCACCATGCCAATGATTGCCAGGCCTCTTAGAACGTCAAGACTGATCTCCCGCTTCATCTTTTCAGTTATGTATCTATTATATTGCCCGTGTTTGGTATTTATGCCTGAGATGCTGAACAGATGTCAGATGTGCAAATGTGAAGATGTGAAGATGTGCAGATGTCAGGTTATTGTTTAATTGTTTAATTGTTGATACGTTTAATCGTTGATTTTTCACTTTTTTCACTTTTCATTTTTCGCTTAATCTGCTTTTGGCCTTTGGCTTTTAGCTTTTAGCAAAAAAAGTTGCCAGGAGCCAAGAGCCATTTTTCATTCTTTACTTTCGTTTCATTCGAGCTTCCTAACAGATTTCTCACTGCGTTCGAAACAAGCTTCCGGCTTCAAGCTCCTTCGAACCTAAACCTCCACAAAAAAACCACCAAATAAACGATTAAACGATTCAACAATAGTATTCTGACTTCTGAGTTCTGACTTCTCTTCCTTCGAGCTTTTATAATCATCCCGCTGTCTGTTCATAAATCTTCATGGTTGTTTAAAGATTCTTCATCATCGATTTTTCGACCGGCTTATAAATGCTTTTTTGATCAGAAATCGGGAAAAATGGCCGGTCCCGGGTACATTGCCCTGAGTACTCTCTTTATCCTGTGATCCATCAGCGGATCGGGGCCCCAGAAGAAGGATTCGCCGGTGATGCCCACGCTGCGGTTGTACATCATCTTATCAAAAATTAATTGAGCGTCGGTGAGACCTGCGGATCCGTAGAGGATCAGCCCGGGCGACAAACGTTGCAAATTACCGTCTCCGTGGTTGTTGAAATAGTAAAGTACTTCATTAACGGTTGCCCTGTATGATACCAGGTTGTACCTGTAACACTGCACCGACATGATATCCACCACACCCTCATCAAGCCATACCGGCCATTCCTGCATCAGGTTCTGGAAGGCCCAGGGGTATGGATTCGGCGAGTTGGTTACCAGCAGGTTCGGGTTCGCCGCCTTAACAGTGTCGTAAAGGTCTTTGGCAAACTGATTCAATATGTTGGCACGCCAGCGCACCCATGAGGTTGCGTTAAAATTCGCAGGGGGTTCTTCCCCGTCATGTTCTTCTTTATAGCGATTGATCGTATATTCGTCATAACCTGAATTTCTGGGCATAGCAGGCATACGGTCGTCTCCCTGGATGCCGTCAATATCATAGTGGTTCACGGCTTCCATCACCAGGTCTGTCATAAACTGTTGTACTTCAGGGTTGTAAGCGTTGTAGTAATAGTCACTGTTGTTGTAGTTTGCGATCTGACCCTGGTTGTTGATGCCGATCCAGTGTGGGTGAACGGCCAGTATTCTGTCATTGGCCGGAGTGGGAGGTGTGCCCCAGCGTGCCATAAACCCGTATTCATACCACAGGATCACCTTTAGCCCTTCAGCATGTGCAATAGAAATAAGGTCTTGAAGGGGATCACCGCTGACGCCTGTGTAATTCGGTGTAAACATACCGTCGCGGGCATCGGTGTAGGTCGAGTTATCTGCCAGTACCTGACTCGGGTAGAGTGTGCGGGTTTTTGCCCAAGCCACTACGTACAAGGTGTTAAAGTTTAACTCTTTAGCCAGTGCAACTCCTTGCTGCATGTTCTCATAACTCGTCAGAAACTGGGTGTGCGATGGGTCAGGAATCCAGAAAGCGCGAACACCCGTTTCCTGATCAAGCACTGTAGTGTAAAGCGTATACGTGTTCTCATCACCATTTTCGGCAGTTACCACGATTTCAAAGGGACTGCTGATGTCAACAATACTCCCTGATGGCGGTTCAACCGTGGCGAAGGCAGAAACTTCCATCTCAATTAGAACCTCCGTAAGATCGGTTCCAAAAGGCACTTCAAGCATCACATTGTTGCTTTCTATCTCACCCTGCCGGAACAGGTCGGGAAAGTTTACGGAAAGGAGCTCGTTGTCATCAACCGCGCTGTAATCAATAAAGGCGGTGTAAACTAAAGTTTCTGAACCCTTGCGCAGGGTGAAGCTGAGCGGTTGCGAAAAATTGTATTCAAACCCTGACGGAGGTGACAGCGTTGCACCTTCCGTATACTCGACAGTTACTGCGAGTTTCGACAGGTTTGCTGTTCGGGGTATGGAAGCCGTAATCTCAAGTTCTTCATGGTCAATATCGGCATAAACAACCGGATTCAGGTCATGGAAATAGAATTCATGTATTTTCAGCGTGTCTCCGGGGGTGTCGCCATTACCGTTTCCATTACCGTTGCCGTTGGGGTCTATGCCGTTATCGTCGTTGCATCCGTAACCGATGAAAAGAAGAATTGCAATGAAGGTGATGAAAAAGTTTTTTTGCATCGTAAATGGAGAAAAATTAATGTGTTGATTTATTGATGGATTGACTGTACTGATGTTATAGATTAGTGTGTGTTGGTTGCCCTTTGGGTGTGTAATTATCTTTGTGGTTCTCTGTATCTTCTCTGTGAACCTCTGTGTAACAAAAAAGCTATATTACACAGAGTTTCACAGAGTATCATATCATTCACAGAGTATCATATAATTATTAAAGAAAACAGGGTTTGCATGCTGCTTTAGTTCTTTTTAGTTGGAGAATTCTTTTACGATAAAGCCGTTGTGCACGGTAAACGCCATTACTCTTGGTTTGCCGTTGTCTCCAAAGGCGAATCCGTGTGTGCCGCCTACAAAGTTGGATGCCGCTGCTCCGAAAACATGGTGGTACACCCTGATGTTTTCGATAGTATGAATGGTGATGTTTTTGATGGCTTCAACAATATCAGCGCCATCGGTGATGTTCAGCACCTGGAAGTAGGCACCTTGTCCTTCCCACTCCCTGTTGACCGTAAAGCTGAGGTAGCGGCCGCCGTTGTATTCCCAGACCCTGGGATCATAACTGCGGGTTTGCACCATGGGTTCGGCAGTTTCTGCCAGGATATTCCCGTCCAAATCCATTACGGCAACTCCCATTTCAGCCCCGGTTACCAGCAGCAGGTCATCCACGCCGGGGATAGCGTTCACACGTCCGTATTGTCCTATCCTCAATCCTTCCAGTGGATTAATTGGGATCACCACCGGATCACCCGCCTTGGAGCCATTGAAGTCAAATACGTAAAACTCGCTGGCCTGGTTGGGCCATGCAAAATTAGAGGCGTAAATGTAGCCGTTGGCCGGGGGGTTGCCGATGATGGATATGGCATCTCCAAGCCGGATGCCCTCATCCGGAATGGTATACTCAAGGATCAACTCGGGGTTTTCATCATCTTTGTCATCCCATCTGTACACTTTGAATACCTGCTGCGGATCCATTACCATATTGCTGGCATAAATGTTCCCGTTCTTATACCTCACATCTGACACCAGCCAGGTTCCTCCGGAAACTGCATCTCCAAGAACCAGTGTTCCCGGATCGGCCGATGGGTTTTCCACATCCCAGTAATAGATATGGTGCCCTTCCTGGCGAGAAACAACATACACATACTGGCCGTCAAAATCCGAACCCCTGTTTGTTTCATTGCTTATTACGGAAGGCATCAGGCCTGAAGCCGCGCTTCTGTCGAGAAGCACCTGGGTGTTGTCGGGATTGAAACCTGCCTCGGTGACATTGGTTTCAATGGTGTACACTGTTTCTGCACCAGCAAAAACAACGGTTATCGTTTCGTCGGTTGTCAGATCCAGGGTGTCGGTACCCGAAGAGGTGTTATAAATGCTGCCGGCGGGAAACAGATCAATCTCCTTGATCACGGCGGTCGGTGACTGCAGGTTGTTGTAGGTCACCAGGATGCTTTTCCCTATCTGGTCGATCTGGGTGTCATATTCTTCTTCCGAGGTGGCGCTGATGATGGTAATGTCCATAATTACACCTTCGGTAGGATCAGCTTTTTCGACAGTAACCTGGTAGGTGTTTGAAATGTCACCGTGGGTTACTACAAAGTTTCTCGGTTGCGTGAAATCCAGTTCCGTGCCGGATGCAGGGATGACTGATGCTCCCGGCGACACTTTGATCTCAGGGATCAGTGCGGTTACATCGGTTTCAAAGGCCACCACCACAAGTATCGAAAAATCGGTGATGACACCTTCAACCACAGTTTCTCCATCAGCACCCGCATTGGTTATGGCAAACTCCGTGATCAACGCCTCAAGAGGCAGCGGATCGTCGTCGTCATCATTACATGCTGTAAATACCATGGCCATCGAAAGTAAAAAAGCCATCAAGGTCATCAGGAATACATTGTTCTTTTTCATTGTTTCTGATTTTTGGTTGTCAAATTGTTTATTGTTTAATTGTTGATTCGTTTAATTGTTGATTCGTTTAATTGTTTATTTGTTTAATCGTTGATTTTTCACTTGATCTGTATTTGGCCTTTGGCGAGAAAATATTCCAACTGCCAGGAGCCAGCTGCCCGAATTCTGACCTCTGACCTCTCTTTCTTCATGGCAGGTTTCTCACTGCGTTCGAAATAAACTTCGAGCTTTTATAATCATCCTCCTGTGTGTTAAAAACCTGTTCCCGAACAGTCGGGATTATCTGCATAGGCATTTCCTCTGCCCATTTTCACATTTTCACATTTTCACATCTTCACATCTGCACATCTGCACATCTGCACATCAATTCCCCCCGTCCCACCACATTCGCGTATACTGACTGTCGCCGCCCATGCGGTCAACAGCGGCCTGGTAATTGGCGGCATTGTGTTGACGCTCACTGTTGGGATAGGGTTTTCTGCGAGGCATCTGTTCGTTATCCGGAAAGGTGAACACCGGTTGCTGCATTTCGGGGTAGCCGGTTCTTCTCACCAAAGACCATGCCTCATGTCCGTTCGGATAAACGGCCAGCCAGCGCTGCTTGTAGATCTGTTCTAGTGCACTTGCCGGATCGAACTGTGCCGGCCCGGCAAGGTAGTCATCAATGATTGCCTGATCCGTGATGCCAAACTGCCTGAACGATGTCGTGATGCCTTCATGATACCAGGCTTCGGCACTGCCGCTGATGAACCCACGGTGTGCCGCTTCAGCCTTCAGGAAGGCGGTTTCTGCATTGGTAAGCAGGAAATGGGGCGTATCGTCCTGGATAAAAAACTGCCCTATATTGCAGTACATGGGCCTGAAATAATCATGATAGCCCTGACTGAGCACCTCATGAGGCTGTCCGTTGGGCAAACCGACATATTCTCCGTTAACGTTCGGATCAAAAAACACTTCCATCCTCGGGTCATTTAATCCGGACAGTATGTCGTACATGGTCTGGCTCATGCGTACTTCATTCCACCCATGAACAAAGGTCAGGGGATTTTTAATGTGGTAGGTGGGCCCGTCGGGGTCTGGTATGATTTGTGCATTTTGTGCGTTGCTGCTGATGGTCTTGCTGAGATCCAGGTTTTGCAGGTAAACGCTGATATGTGTGTCAAACTCTGCGGTATTGGAGGCGCGAAGTGCCAGCCTCATCAGCATGCTGTTGCCGAAAGCAATCCAGTGGTCAAGGTTGCCCTTGTACAGCACGTCAGCCTGTCCGAATCCCGGATATCCTGCACCCCTGTATGTCTCAATCATATCAGTGGCCGTAACAATTTCCTCAAGGAGGTAGAGGTAGATGTCTTTTTGATGATCGAATTCAGGTGTGATGGTTAAAAATGCCCTGGAAACCGGAATGTCGCCATACATATCGGTGATTTGCTGTATCATATAAACCTGCCAAAGTCGGGCAACAGCTTCCTTGATGGGGTTTTCAAGCTCCTTCGAAAGCTTTATCACATGGTAGTTATAATGCATCGGGGCAAAGTTTGACCTTGCATAATGCCAGTACCACACCTCATCCCAGGCCTTGGGTTCATAGTTGTCGGAGGTGAAGTTGGCCCCGGTTTGTATGTTGGCAAAGTGCTGCGCATAAACCGATCCTGATATCTGGTGCATCCATTGCCATATGCCAACGCTGAGGCCGCTGCCTGTTACGATTGAACGGGTGAACAGGGCGTTGGGGTCTATCTGGCCGCTTGTGGTTTTTGGCCGGTCCAGTTCTTCAAAATCCTTGGTGCAGCCTGCTATGAATAATAATGCTGCAAGGGTTATGAATAAAGCTGTTTTCATAATGAGCGATGGTTTATTGTTGTTTTTCATGTTACTTTTTTTTAACAACACGCAGTTGCTTACAGGGATACTCTAAGGTTGAGTCCGAAACTTCTCATTTCCGGATAGGCATACATTTCAAAACCAAGGTTATTGCCCGTGCCGAATGACGATTCCGGTGATATGTTCTTTGTGTGTTTCATCAGATAAAACAGGTTGTTGGCAAACAATGAGATGGAGGCTTCGCGCAGCGGTGTGCCGGCGAGTCTCGAAAGCGGTATGTTATAACCTATGGATACTTCCCTGAATCTAATGTAAGAGGCGTCATAGACAAATGCTTCATGAATCCGTGACACCCTGTCCCAGTATTTTTGCGGGTCAACGGGGTAATATCCTTCCACACCATTCCTGACGCCATGCACCATAAAGCCGTCTTCCGGGGGGGTGCCTGTTATTTGTGAAATCTGTACGGCCCTGTACCATTCGTCGCGGCCCTGTTCAGTGAATGCCAGGGTGCCGAATTCAGCGCCCCTCATATTGGTGACGGAAAAGATGTCGTGACCGAGTTTTGAGTCGATGTGGAATCCAAGGAACACCCCCTTGTAATTGAAGTTCATGCTGAATCCCCATAACATATCCGGCATGGAAAAACCGATCACATTGTCGTTTTTGATAGCGCCGTCATCGGTTGTCCTGATGCGTGGGAGGCTCTCGCTGTCGAGAATTATTCTTCCCTGGTCATCCCTGTCGAAGGCTGTGCCAAGGATTACACCCGCGGGGTCGCCCAGCCTGGCTACAATGGCCACCCCGGCTGCACCACCCTGTACGATCATGTTAATGTCCTCGCTGATCTCTTCAACCTTGCTCCACTGCCGTGTGAAGTTCACGGAAGCACTCATGCCGAAATCCCTGGTTTCAATGATGCGGTACCTGGTAAAAAGCTCAATGCCCCTGTTGTTGACAAAGCCGGAATTGATGTATCCGCTGCTGTAACCTGAAGAGGGAGCAAGCGGATTTCTGAATATCTGGTCGCGTGTACCGGTCTGATAAAGTGCAATGTCTGTATTCAGCCGGTTGCCAAGCATTATGAGTTCAAGGCCCACCTCCTGTGAGATCGTGTATTCGCTTTTAAGATTTGGCTCAGGCCTGAATGCATTGATAAACCCGTAAGGCAATCCATGGAACTGGTTCGGGGTGGTGCCGTACTGGAAATAACGCTGCCCGGCTATACTGCCACCGTTGCCAACTCCCGCAAATGATGCCCTGATTTTGAACATGTCGAAGGAAGCCGGCAGGTTGAAGGTTTCTTCGAGGAGCCAGCTGGCACTTACAGAGGGATACAGATAGGACCGCAATTCAGGTGCAAGAACCGAGGTCCAGTCATTTCTCAGGGTGAAGTCAAGAAATAACATCCGGCGGTAATCCATGCTGAGCAGTGCATATAAAGAGTGAATCTCAATGTCAGTCATGCCGTTGCTCGAAATGGGATTAAGAAAGTTTTGTATCACATAGGGACCGTAGGGGTTGATCAGCCCGCTTTCAGAAGATGCGCTGAGACCGCGGTATTTTCTCTGCATGATGTTGCCGCCAACTGAACCGCGTGCGGTGAATGTGCCCCATTGCTGTCCTGCGGTCAGAAGGAAGTCGTAGTTGCCCTCCATAATTTCAAGGCGTGAGAAGTTGCCTGTCGCCCGGCCTTCTGCTTTGTAATAAGTGTTATGTGCTGTAATTCTTTCTCTTTCATCATTGTAAAAGTCAATGCCCGCCTTGGTGGAAAGTTCCAGATCAAAGTTGAGGTCGAAGAGTTCTCTAAGATTAAGGTTGAGGCTCACAAAACCCATGATGCGGTTTCTGAGGTCGCGGTTGGTGTTCCGTTCGACCGCCCAGAACGGATTTTGCAGCAAAGGAGAGGTTGCAAACTGAAGCTGTTCTCCCTCCGGCAGTGAAACAGTCCCGTCGGGATTGACCACGTAGGCCGTGTTCCAGACAACAGGGAGCCCGGTAACGGTTTCGTAGTTCTCAAGCTGATCAAGGCTCACCGAGGGAGGCATCAACGTCATCAGGTAGATTGGGTTGTCGGGCGATCCGGCCAGGTTCGGCCTGTTCGCGGTTTCCTGATGAATATAATTTACCCTGCTGTCCAGGGTGAGAAATTCGGATAGTTTGGAGTCAAAACGAAGGTTGAAGGATTTCCTGTCGATCTCATGACCCGGCAGCATACCCTCGCTTTGGTTCCATGATGCCGAAAACAAAATACCGTTAAGGTCACCTCTTTTGTCAATGGAGATGCTGTGGTCAATATTGTTTGCCGTTCTGAAAAAATCATCGTAAGGATGACTGGTAACGGGACTCAGCAGCTGCGGCTGTCCGAGAAAATTGGTAACAGTGGTATCGCCTTTCATCTTTACCCCCCAGCTTCTGGGATTGAGCCGTCCGAATGATCCGCTCGACCCCTGGGCGTAATTGGTTTGAAATTCAGGCCTTATCAAAGGGGCTTCTCTCGAAATGATTGCCTGGTAGGTGATGCCGATACCTTCTTTTCTTGATCCGCTTTTGGTGGTGATCATGATGACGCCATTCTGACCGCGGGCGCCATATAAGGCAGAAGCTGCCCCTCCCTTCAGCACTGAAATGGATTCGATATCGTCAAGATTGATGTTGTTGATGGCATTGCCATAATCAAATCCCCCGAAAAGGCCACCGCTGGACCCCCCTGAATTATCTATGGGTACACCGTCAACCACAAAAAGCGGGTCGTTGGTGTTGGTCAGCGAATTCGCACCCCTGATAAGAATCTTCGATGATCCTCCGGCTCCACTTCCGGACGCTCCGATCTGCAAACCCGCAACCTGCCCCATCAATCCCGACAAAGGGTTGATCCTGCTTGTGTTTGATAAAGCCTCTCCATCAACCTGCTGCACGGAATAACCCAATGCTTTGGCCTCCCTCTTGATCCCAAGGGCTGTAATTACAAACTCCTGCAACTGCTCCATCGCCAGGGGAAGCACCACCTCGACGTAATCCTTGCCGGCAAAATCAACGCGCATGGTTTCATATCCAATAAAGGATACTACCACTACCGTCTGCCCCTCGGGCAACTCCAGTGAGAATTTTCCGTCAATATCCGTAGTAACTCCAATGGAGGTGTGCTCCACCATTACAGTGGCACCTGGAAGGGTAAAGCCTTCGGCATCCTTTACAACCCCGGTAACGGTCTTCTGCGAAAAAGCCGAAATGGTGCAGCATAACAGCAGGAAAGCAAGGGCTGGTAACTGGATTTTCATGTTATTCATAGTGTCCTGAATTATATATTGGTCATGTTTTGTTTGAAGTATCAGTTCCTGATCAGTTTGTAATGTTCAAAAACCAAAGCACCCGCTCCTTTTAATCCGCCGAGGTCGCCCAGTTCCGAAAACTCAATCTGGCAGTGGTTCAGCGGATTTACCAGGGCTGTATTCGTAATCCCTGTTTTTACAGGGCCAAACAGTATGCTTTTCAGCTTGGAGAACTTGCCGCCAATAATGATCAAGTCCGGATTTAACAGGCTTACAATATTGCCGAGGGCATTACCCAGTTTTACCCCCATTTCCTGGATGAGCCTGATCGAAAGATCATCGCCAACGAGAGCGGCCTGCATGATTTCGTCGTAGCGTACCATTGACTCTGTTGCGGATTTGGAGAGCATGCTTTTTTCCCCCTCGGATATTTTTTCCAAAAAGTTTTGTTCCAGGGCATAACCGCCAACATCATTACCCAGGCATTTACTCTTGCCGCAGATACACATTTTTTCTTTTGTTCCAAACTGCATGTGTCCCAATTCACCGGCAAAGCCCTTCCCTCCGTTTACAATTTTGTTTTCAATGATCAAACTGGTGCCCAGACCCCGGCTCAGGTTGATGACAATAGCATGGTTTACATCCCTGGCTTTGCCAATTATTTTTTCCGCCTGGCCGAAACAACGGGTGTCGTTATTGAGAAAAACGGGCATGTCATACTTTTCAGACATGTAGGTGCCCAAGGGCTGGTCCATGAAATTGAAATAGGTCAGTGACTCTCCTGTTGCACTTATTACACTTCCAGTAATTCCTATCCCCATGCCCAGGATGGAATCTTTGAGTATGCCTGAGTTTTCAATACACGTATTGATGAAGGCTTCAATGCTTTTAAGGCATTCAACAGTGTTATTTAATTCAAAGTCAGTCTTCTGCCTGTAGTACAGTATGTTGAGCCTGGAGTCAATGATGGCAACTGAAATCCTTTTTAACAAGATTTCAATACTGATGGCATGAAAATTTACATTCCGCAGTCCGTAAATAAAGGGTCGCCTCCCGTTCTGCGTTTCCTTTTTGCCGATAATGCTCAAAAAACCGTCCTCACGAAGTTGATTCACCAGTTTTATCCCTGTTGGCGGACTTATTTGAAGTTCGTCACAAATCTCAGGAACGGTAATGCCATAACCGTTCTGAGAAATTGCCTGAATGATGCGCAGTTTCTGCTGCATTAAACGGCTCTCGTTGGTGTTTTTTGTCAGATCACTATTAAATAATGCCTTCATTATAAGGAAATTACGTTCATACTGCATCAGTTTTGCCTGTGAACAGCAAGGTCGACAATGTTTTCAGACTACAAGTTTATTAAAAAATTAAGATAACTACAACAGAATTTTAATTTTTTTAAAAATATAAGTTTTTGTATGATTGGAATCTAATATTAAGATGATGGAATTGTTAGTTTTTATTTATTTTGTAGCCGGCTTATTTGTTTTGTTTCGATGAATATGACTAAATTTGTTCACCCAATGAATATACAGATATGATTCCTATCAAAGAACCAAGCCATAAACGTGTGTTTTCACTGATACGCGCCCAGCGAAAAGCCTCAGGTGCTATGCTGGCTAAGCAAACTATGATGCAGCCATCGTCCCTGGTGTATATCCTTAACAGTTTAAAAGACAAGGGATTGATATGTGTGAGTGGTCATGGCGATTCCACTGCCCGCGGAGGTAAGCGGCCGGTACTTTGGGAGGTAAATAGTAATTATGGCAACATATTGGGTTTGGAAGTTATGCGCCATGGTATAAGGGCGGTGCTCGTAAACCTGGCCGGAGAAATTATTCTGAAAGCAGAAAAGGATTTCACTCCTGACAAACCCGAAAAAATCGTTGCGCGGATTGTGCAGATCATTGATGAAATGATAGGTGAGTCGGGCATTTCACGAAACAAACTGTTGTACATCTCCCTGGCGGTACCTGGCATTGTTGACCCCTACAGCCAGAAGATCGTTTATTCGTATGGCCTCAAACTTAAAAACTTCGATTTAAAGACGCGCATAACGGAAGCTTTTGACATACCTGCGGGTATCATCAATGACGCCAATGCGGGTGTCATTGGTGATCAGTGGTTTACCTCCGGAAGCCTGGCAAACAGCAACAGCTTGTATATTGCCTACAATCCCCTGGCCGGAGGAATTGGCCTGGGCATCATCATCAATAAAAAGCTTTATACGGGTTCAAATGGCCTGGCAGGCGAATTCTCACTCAGAATTACTGCGCTAAAGGATATTATTGAGGAAAAACTAAAGACAGCGGATCCCGCCAGAACAAGCATCCCAAATCCTGACAAGCCCGGGAGCATACAACTTAGCGACCTTTATACCTATGCCAACAACCAATGTGAGCTAAGCAAGGCCGTGCTGACACAGGTTTGCCAATTGCTGGCCAAAGAGATCAGCAAACTGATCGGCTTGTTTGATCCTGATAAGATAAGCATCGGTGGTGATCTGAGCATTTGTGAGCAGATGTGCTGCAGCGAAATCCATAAGCATCTCAAAACGATATTGCAAAACGATTATCCTTTTGAAATGACCATGCCGAAGATTGATTATGTGCGATCCAAAGTTTTTGCCGTAGCCATTGGAGCAACAGCGTTGTATCTGACCAATCTCAGCAATTAGCATCCATAGTTTGTCCGATGGCCGGTATTTACATCCATATTCCCTATTGTCGTCAGGCTTGTCATTATTGCAATTTCCACTTTTCCGTTTCCCGTAAAACCCGGCACGTTTTTCTTAAGGCGCTACTCAGGGAAATTGAGCTTCGGAAGGATTTTTTTGATGTTTCAGGTAAGAATAAGAAGGCCAGCAGTGTGAAAACGGTGTATTTTGGAGGGGGCACCCCTTCCATACTGCCACCGGAAACGCTGGTTCAGGTCGTCCGTAAACTGGAAGAGTTCTTTATGCTTGACAGTGTGGAGGAATTCACGCTTGAAGCTAATCCCGATGATCTTAGTCCCGGATACCTGGAGTCGCTGAGTCAAACGCCCGTTGACCGTCTGAGCATCGGCATTCAGTCGTTTCATAAAGCAGACCTCAACTATATGAACAGGGGACACAGTCCGGCGCAGGCCATGGAAAGCATTGAGAACGCTCAAAAAGCCGGCTTTGAGAACCTGAGTGTGGATCTGATCTATGGCACACCAACGCTGAACGATGGCACATGGGTCGATAACCTGAACCGGGTAATTGCCGCGGGGGTGCCTCATGTTTCAGCGTATGCACTGACTGTGGAACCCAAAACCCCGCTGGAATTCTTTATTCGCAAAGGAAGGGTGCAGCAAGTTGATGAAGAGCAGCTTGCAGGGCAGTTCAGGCTTTTACAGCACCTGATGCGTGAGCGTGGTTACCTGCATTATGAAGTGTCGAATTTTGCTTTGCCCGGCCACCTTTCGCGGCACAACCTGGCTTACTGGCAGGGTATTCCATATCTCGGACTCGGACCGTCGGCTCATAGTTACGGAAAAGATCAGCGCTCCTGGAACGTCGCCAACACCTCAGCATACATTGCTTCCATCAACAATAATGTGCTCCCTCAAAGCATTGAAGCACTTACCCCTGAACAGAAACTAAATGAGTACCTTATGACTTCCCTGCGCACCATGTGGGGCTGCGATCTGGATTTTGTATTAACGGAGTGGGGCGGGCAGCGGGCCGAAATTATTCTCAAACAAGCCGAAAAATTTATCAGCCGGGGCTTGATGCATCAGCGTGAGTCGGTACTTTTCCTTACGGATGAAGGAAAGCTTTTTGCCGACGGTATAGCTGCGGATTTGTTCGTTGAGTGATTGATAATTCCCTGTTTTGCTTCTCATTATAATGGATGGTTCACTTCCCGGCTCTCGGATGATAGGTGAGCAGATTGTCACGCAGGTATTCATTGCTCAGGTGGGTGTAAATTTCCGTAGTGGTGATGGACTCATGGCCCAGCATGTCCTGAACTGCACGCAGATCAGCGCCTCCCTCCACCAGGTGTGTGGCGAAACTGTGGCGCAGGGTGTGCGGACTGACCCTTTTTTTAATGCCGGCAGCCTCGCACAGGTTTTTGATGATAATAAAAACCATTACCCGGCTCAGATTTTTCCCGCGGCGGTTCAGAAAAAGGTGGTCTTCATATCCTCGCTGTATGACAATACGGTTTCTGGCTGAATGAACATACAGTTCAATGTGTTTCAGTGCAATTTTCCCTGCGGGCACTATCCGCTGCTTGTTACCTTTACCCGTCACGCTCAGGAATTCCTGCCGGAAGTGCACATCCGATACTTTCAGGTTAATCAGTTCAGACACCCTTAGTCCACAACCGTAGAGGGTTTCGATAATGGCACGGTTGCGTGGTCCTTCCGGAAGGCTCATATCCAGGACACTGATCATCTTATCGATCTCTGCCACAGACAACACCTCCGGCAGCTTGCGCCCTGTACGCGGCGTTTCCAGACCGGCAGCCGGATTGGTGACTATCGCATCCTCAATCAGCAAATACTTATAAAAGGCCTTGATGCCGGAAACGATCCTCGCCTGCGTCCGTTCGCCCACACCAAGCTGATGTACCTGGTGAATGAAGGATAAAAGCTCCTGGTAACCAAGCTTTTCAGGGGGCATCCTCCTGCCTTCTTCCGAAAAATAAGCAGCAAGCTTGTCAACATCTGACAAGTATGCAGCGATGGAATGCACAGACATTGATCGCTCCAGCTTTAAATGGGCCTCAAAGCCCTTTCTCCATGCCGCCCAGCTCATAAGGAAGGTGTTAAAAAAGTTATTTTTGTCGATTTAAAGTTAGAAAAAAGATTTTATGGAGTGAAGATTTTGTTTATTTTCGGGTTTTTGATGAAGTGGTGCATTAATTGCTGTCGTAATGGATAAACCTAACAATTTGCGGATCATCTGGATGCTATTAGTAAAGCCTGTCACATTTTTCAGAAGCCTGAAAGAGAATCCCACCGACATCAGACCATTTCTGGTTGCTTATGGCATGCCGCTGATCATCCTGGCAGCCGCCGGACGTATGACACGTATCATGCTTTTGTACGGGGCCGGCGAAGAAACCCTCCGCGGCGATCAGCTTGCTGGGATTTTCCTTATCGGGCTGGTTGCCTATGCGCTGTCAGTATGGCTGGGAGCCTACGGTATTGCACGAATTGCTCCCGCCTTCAGGAGCGATGCCGGTCACGACAAAACCATGTTGATGGTCATGCTTGCTTATACCCCTTATCTGCTGGCTCAGCCACTTTCACTCATATATCCTTACATGCCATTTTTCCAGGTTGCAGCTATGATATATACGGTATATCTGTTCAGTAAGGGAGCCCGCGAATTGCTGAATGTGGCAACCGGTAAACTGCTCGGGTTTACCCTGATCAGTTACTTTTTGATTTTTGGCATTTCACATCTGGCAACGCTGATGCTGACAGAATTGTTTATCTTTGCCGGGTAGAAACCGGCTGCTTTATGCAGACAGCCGGCTTCAGTGTTTAACCGAATTCTTGTTATGCGCATTAAATACAACCTCCTTTTTTATATCTTGCCTTTGCTGGTGCTGGCTTTGTTTGCACTGGCCCTGGTTTTTTCGGGAAGCGGCAAGCCTTCTGAATGCAATATTTATACATTAGATGAAGATGTTTTTGTGTATGAGCCTGTTATTGAGCTTGACGAATTTGGTTTTCCTGTTGACGGATACAGGGTGGAGCAGGGGGTGGTAGGGCCGCGTCAGACCTTGTCTCATATTCTTACCGGGCTTCATTTTAACCCGCGTGAGATTAACCTGATTGCGCGGAGTATGCAGGAGGTTTTCAATCCAAGAGGCATCAGGAGGGGCAATAACTATTATACTTATTTTGCCGGTGACAGCACCGACATGTTGCAGTATTTCGTTTACGAGATCAATGATCTCGATTATGTATTGCTTGATTTTCGTGATTCACTGGTGGTTTCGCCGGGAAGGAAAGAGGTGGTGTCGCATGACAGGAAGGCGGCCGGTGTCATTCGTTCATCTTTATGGAATACGATGATGGAGCAGGGCCTGCGCCCGGATCTTGTTAACCACATGGCGGGCATCATGGCGTGGTCTGTCGATTTTTACCGTATTGAAGCGGGTGACCGTTTCAGGGTGCTGTATACCGAGGATTTTGTAGGAGACCGTTCCGTGGGCGTCTCCCGTATTGACGCCGTTCACTTTGTTCATCGCGGTCGTGAAGTGGAAGCTTATCGCTTTCATTCGGATACGATCAGTGGTTATTATGATGGTGAGGGCAACAATGTAAGGAAGACATTTTTACGGGCTCCGCTGGAGTTCGGAAGGATCTCATCGCGCTTTTCACACAGCCGTCGTCATCCCATACACGGCGACCGCCGTCCGCATTACGGTACCGATTATGCTGCGCCTCACGGCACACCCATATTGGCGGTGGGCGACGGAGTGGTGACGCAGGCCAGTTACACCAGGGGCAATGGCAACTTTGTGCGCATCAGGCACAATGCCGTTTACGAAACCCAGTACCTGCATATGTCGCGCTTTGCCTCAGGCATCAGGCCCGGCACACGGGTAACGCAGGGACAGGTTATCGGATACGTTGGGAGTACGGGTACTGCCACCGGGCCGCATGTGTGCTTCCGGTTCTGGAAGAATGGCCGCCAGGTAGATCATCTCAGGCTGGAATTTCCCAGCGGCGATCCCCTGCCGGAAGCCTATATGGATGAATTTTTGAAGGTCAGAGACAGTAAAAGAGCCCTGCTCAACAGCATCCCGCTCGACGACACTGCAGCATTATAAAAACTTACCGGACCGCTTTTCGAATCGCCAGAAGCCTGGTCAGCAAATCTTCCAGCTTATCGAGCCTGAGCATGTTGGCACCGTCTGACCTGGCCTTTTCCGGTTCAGGATGGGTTTCTATAAATATTCCGTCAACACCGGCAGCTATACCGGCCCTGGCTATGGTTTCGATCAAATGCGGCAACCCGCCGCTTACTCCCGCCGCCTGGTTGGGCTGCTGCAGCGAATGTGTTACATCGAGCACCACAGGAACACCAAAAGCCTGCATTACGGGAATGCCCCGATAGTCAACAACAAGATCTCCGTAACCAAAAGTACTGCCGCGCTCCGTCAGCATAACATGCTGGCAACCACCGGAAACGACCTTTTCAACCGCAAATTGCATCGCCTGGGGCGACAAAAACTGACCCTTTTTAATGTTTACCGCCCTCCCGGTTTTTGCTGCAGCAAGCAAGAGCTCGGTTTGCCTGCACAAAAAAGCCGGAATCTGAAGCACATCGGCACTTTTTGCAGCAAACTCCGCTTCTTCAACCGAATGGATGTCGGTTAACACCGGAAGATTGTACCGCTTGCCTATCCTTCCGAGAAGGTCTATGGCCAGCTCATCACCAATACCGCTGAAACTGTCGAGCCTGCTTCGGTTCGCCTTTTTGTACGATGCCTTGAAAATATAAGGAATGCCCAGTCTGGAAGTAATGCCGGCAATCTCACCGGCAATGTCAAAGCCCATCTGTTCGTCTTCCAGGACGCAAGGCCCTGCTATAAGAAAAAATGGCCTTGACCCACTGTCACCTTCCGAAAAAATTTGTTTGATCGTCGAATGCATCAGCACAAGCTTAATGGTTTATAAAATATGATCTGTTTCACCTTTGCCTTGCCTGACAACAATCATTTCATCACCGGTGCAGTCAATTACCGTCGAAGCCTGGTTGTCTCCATAGCCTCCGTCGATAACCATGTCAACCAGAGCTTCATATTTTTCGTGAATAAGCTCAGGATCAGAAGTGTATTCAATGATCTCGTCGTCGTCGTAAACCGATGTCGATATGATAGGATTGCCGAGCTCCTTAACCACGTCCCTGATTATGTTGTTGTCAGGAATGCGGATACCAACGGTTTTTTTCCGGCTTTGAAATAGTTTTGGAACGTTGTTGTTCGCATTCAGGATAAAGGTGTAAGGACCGGGCAACGCCTTTTTCATCGCCTTGTACACGACAGTGCTGAAGGGTTTGGTCAGTTCGGAAATGTAACTCAGGTCATTACAGATCAGCGAAAAATTAGCCTGTTCAGGTTTAATGCCTTTGATCTGCGCAACTTTTTGCACGGCTTTTATCTGATACAAATCACAACCTATGGCGTATACCGTGTCAGTAGGATAAATGATAACACCGCCCTGTCGCAAACAATCGGCAACCAACCGGATAAGCCGTTGGCTTGGATTTTCCGGATAAATTTTTAGTAACATTGATGTTCTGGAATTCGTGTGATGCAAATGTACATGAATTTTTTTTCATGCGAAAATACACACAGACGCATGAACCGGCGATATTGAAAATCCTGACCATTCGGCAACAGTTTTTTAACGCACAGGAGCATGATTATGGGAGGTCAGAGGTCGGAAGCTTGTTTCGAACGCAGTGAGAAATCTGCCAGGAAGTCAGAAGTCAGAGGTTTGATGTATGAGGTTAGATGTTGGAAAGAAAGAAATAACTAAGCCCGTTCCTGACGTCAGAGCAAGCCACCAAGCCTGGAAGTGGTGCCTCATCTCCCGACTTTTGCCTGCAGGGCGTAAAGAGCTTTATTCCGGCCAAACAACCCCTCAACGAATAAACAATTAAACAATAACCTGACATCTGCACATCTGCACATCTTCACATTTGCACATCTGACATCTGTTCAGCATCTTAGACATAAACACAAAACACAGATAATCAAACAGTAACGAAAGTGTCTTATATTTTGCGTTCTTTGCGAGAAACAGAATCGCAACACATTGAATCACAACATGCAAAAAATAAATAGATATCAAATAACCGGCAGATGCCTCTGTTAAATATGGCAGTGTGGAACGGAACTGCAGAAAATACTAACTTTGCCTGTGATTCTATGTACTTCAAACCACTGCCGGCGCTATGCGTATTCTGATTGCCGCCATCTTTGTGTTCTTCTGCACCACTTTGATGGCTGCACCCGATCCTGGCTCACGATCCATTAGGCTTCTTGCGGAGCAGAAGTTTGTTTTTGACCCATATCCGGGCCCACATGCACGCTCAGTGAATGAGATTCTTCAGACCATTGCTGAAGGCTCGGGCAAACTGCGCTCCTTCACATCCTACACCTTGCATATGCAGATTGATGTCATTATCGAGGAATTGTCCGAACATACATACCGTTTGATGGTAAACCGTGGAACAGCCTCAGTAAGCGGTGATAAGTTTTATCGCGACTTTAGCCTGGAACATGTGCTGTTGCCTGATAAGGCAGACCTGACCATCATTGTTGAGACGGCTTCAGGTGACCTTGTACACGAAGAGTGGAGCTATGCTGTTGACCTTTCAGAAAATGAAGGCAGGTTGTTTGAGTCATCCTTTTATTTTGCTGATGACCTGTCGCAGTTATCGGTTCGCTTGCCCCGTTATTTTTTCTATTATGATGGCAGAATGCTTGATCGTTTTGAACGCTGGACAGGTGCTTTGGAATCGTATTACGCTGCTGGAGCCATGCTGCAGCAAATAGATGCTCTTATTGAAGGACTTTCTGCTGAGGATGCGGAAAAGATCCTTCTGGATGAATTCAGGCTTTGTGAAGCGGAAGCCATTCTGGGCGGAATCAGGTATGCAGAATTTCATGAGTGGTTTGATATTCAGGACAGTGATCCTGAAGGCGTGTTTTATGCATACGAACAAAGCTCCCGCAAATTGAGACAGCTAAGGCTTGACTTTAATTTTTCCATTGCTCATCTTGACTCACTCTTATTCCGGAAAGGAATGGTAATGGCTGGTGACACCTGTCTCGCAGCAGGGCAACATCTGTTCTTGTCAGCCATTTCCTTTAACCCGGTGCACATACCTTCGCACCTGGCCCTGGCACAAATAGAGCTGGAACGCAGGGACAGTCTGGCGGCACTGAAACGCCTTGGCGATGTCTACGAAGCCATGTACCCGTCAGGAAGCATCAAAGCAGAAGCCGACCTGATGGCTGATTCTTTGCTTACTTTGTTCTATGATGGTTCATGGAACCTTATTATTGACAACAGGCACACTGAATCACTGGCGGCATTGCATCATGTTCAGGATTTTTGCAGGCGCTCAGATGGGCAGTATCGCTGTTCGCCATTGTTCAATTTGTTGCAAAGGCTGTCGCACCGTGGAGTTTACAGGTCTTTCCTGCAGGTATCGGAGAGGGCTCTCAGAAATGATAATTTAGCGCTTGCACGTACTTATCTTGAAAGCGCCATGGCATACCAGGAAGCCCATCAGTCATACATACCAAACCATACAGAAGCTACGGTTTTATTGAACCGAGTCTTTACCCGCAGCCGTATTTTATTTGAAATTTACTCATTTAAGGATGAATCTGAGCAGGCGGCAGGCTATTTAAACGCTGCCCGTGAGCTGGCTCAGAGACATGAAGTCTTATTCGACTTTGTCCGGGCTTCCGGACAGCCTGATCTCATAAAAACGGCGGTCATTAACTATGCTGTTATTGGTTTGCCCGACCAGAGTATTCTGATGCTTGATCTGTTGAGGCGCAGGAGGCTGCCGGCCGGAAGCCTGCGATATCATCAAAGCCTGGCTGGCACAGCTGCAGCCGGGAAATATTCGGCATCCGATCTGGGCATTGAGCAAAGGACCTTGTTCCGTGATATCGACCTCAACGATGAATGGTTCACTGACTTCAGGCAGGCTTTTTACGATCATCTTCAATAGACAGTAAAATCATGTCTTGCTAAACTGTCGATGATCAGCATCATCATTACACAAAGATATACCATGTTTAATACGGTAAATGCCTGTCCGATGGCTTTATGACGATCGTTTCGCAGCCATGTTCCGAAATAAACCAGCAGGGCAAGTGCCAGTATCATATTGATAATGCTGGTGGTTTTTAAGAAAAAAACTCCTGCAATGCTCAACATTACTGCTGCAATGGCTGTACATGTCACCCAGGTAAAGGTAAGCGCATTGATCTGTTGTCTGTTGAACAGTTTTCCCAGCGAAATAAAACCGGCATCTTCATATTCATCATTATAGCGCAGCAATATCAGCCATGTGTGTGGTATCTGACCTATAAAGAAGAACATGGCGACCATGAGGATATGCAGATGCGGAATCGGTCCACCTGCGCTTATCCAGCCTATTACCGGAGGTATAGCGCCAACGAGGGAACCGGGCAGTACAGCGAACAAGGTGTGGGGTTTAAGTCGGGTGTACAGCAGGTTATACAGAATCAGGTTGGAGAGTCCCAGTGCCAGTGCAGGCAGGTCCCCGGCCAGCCAAAGCAGCAGAGCGCCTGCTGGTGCAGTGATCAAAATGGCAGCCAGGGCCTCAGACGGCGTGAGCTTTCCTGAAGGCAATGGACGTTTCCTGGTTCGGGCCATCCTGGCATCGATGGTTCTTTCCTGGAGCTGGTTCAGGCAGGCTGAAGAATAAGCCAGTAAAAATATTCCGGTGAACAAAGGCAGCCAGCCCTTGCTGAATTCACCGCTGTAAAGCAGGTAACCGCTTAGGGCAGAGATGCTGACAGCAATGGTGATGAAGGGTTTTCCCAGTAAGACGAAAGCCTTGAACCTCTGCATGTAAACAAACTTACGGATTCAGCGACTCAAGAAAGGTTACGATGAGTTCAATCTCCTGTTCGGATATTTCACCCTCGTAACTGAGCATTTGTCCTCTTCTGAATCCCACGGTGATGTCGTAATCGGGGTCATAGATGGAGCGCCTGACATATTCTGCGTCATAAACGACTTCTCTCTCTTCACCGGCGGTAATCACCCGGATCGTCTCACCGAAACGGCCGCGGAAGGTCGGTCCGATCACAGTCCGGCCATCCAGCGAATGGCAGGCAATACACCCTTTACTTTCCACGATCTGCCTTCCCAGCAAAACAGGATCGGCATCATCTGGAACCACAAAGGTAACAGCCGTCGTGTCAGCATACCACTCCCAGAAATCTTCCGGTTCCATGACCACAAGGTCGGTATACATCAGGGAGTGCTGCAATCCGCAATATTCGGCACAATACACGGTATACGTGCCAACATTTTTGGCCTGGAACCACATCCGGTTGTTGGGCAAACCAGGGACCATGTCCTCCTTGACCCGGAATGCAGGGATGTACAGGGAGTGCAGCACATCCAGCGCATTGAGGTTGAGAATGATGGCCGTGTCTTTGGGCACATAAAGCTTGTCTGTGACCCGCCCGTTTTCATAGGTAAAGGAAAAACTCCACATCCTCGCATTGGCCGTAATGGTTACGCCCTGATCGGGTATTCTTTTCAAGGGAATCCATCCTACATACCCGTAATAAAACATACCAATGACCAGCAGTAGCGGGATGACCGTCCAGATGACTTCCAGTTTGTTGTTCCCTTCAATATGGGTAGGAACGGGATTGCGCTTTTTGTGGTATCTGAACAAAAAATAGATGATGACACCGGTGATGCTTATCAGGAAGAAGAAAGCAATCCCAAGGATGAAGATGAAGGCATTGTCGACACCTTCTACGAATGTTGATGCGCCTAATGGGTACATATGTTTGTGTTATCTGTATGAATAATCAAAAAAGGTTACGAACAAAACCAGCAGGAGTATGACCAGCACGCCGGCTACCATGAGCGGCAACAGTTTCTTTTCATATTTCAGGTGCATGAACCAGGCCATGACGATCAAGGACTTGGTGCCGGCAAGAAGCATAGCAGCCAAAGTATTATAGCTGCCAAACTCAAGCTGGGTCACCGCAACACTCACTGCGGTAAGCACGAGCAGGGCAATGAGCACCAGTATCTGGGTTTTGTAAGGTACGATATGTGTTTTTTCTTCGCTCATATCAGTATGTGTTTAATGAATGAGATAAAATAGCGGAAACAGGAAAATCCAGATCAGGTCAACCAGGTGCCAGTATAGTCCTGTGTTTTCGAGCCATACGTAATCGCCCTGGGTGATCTTGTCGTTTTTCATCTGTACCATTACATATACAAACAGGCCGATACCGATCAGTATGTGCAGGGCGTGGATGCCCGTCATAAAGAAATAGAGCCCGAAAAAGAGTATGGTGCCAAAGCCGAGTTCGTGGAGGCTTTCGCTGCCGGGATAAAAACCGTATTCGATTTTAGCACCCCATTCAAAGTATTTGTTTACCAGGAAGACGACAGCCAGGAGGAGGGTGACCGTCAGGAGCTGGAGGCTTCGTTTCTTATCTCCTTTTTGTATTGCGGTTATGGACATGGCCACGGTAAGGCTGCTGATCAGCAGGATTACGGTATTTATGGTTCCGATGACCACATCCAGTTCTTCTCCTGCCAGGCGAAATGCCTCGGGGTGCATCGATCGGTACACCGCATAAACCACGAACAGCATTCCAAAGAGCAGCAGCTCAGTAAAGATGAACAGCCACATCCCGAATTTGTCAGCGAAATCGTCACGATGAAGAGTCATAGCATTGGTTGTTATTGGTTGTTACTCGCTGCATAGTCAGAATAATCGTAAGGCGCTTTATCCACCACCGGTATTTCCTCAAAGTTTTCGAGGGTTGGAGGGGTGTCGACCTGCCATTCCAGTGTTTTGCCTCCCCAGGGGTTTTTCTCGCTGGTTTTTTCTCCGTGCCGGGCCGACCGAATAAGGTTAATAAAGATGATAAGGGCACCGGCAATCATGACCCATGCGCCAAGTGACGACAGTATATTGGCGCTATGGAACTCCGGCAGATAGTCGTAATAGCGACGGGGCATGCCCATCATTCCCAGGGCAAACATAGGCAGGTACAGGGCAAGGAAGCCGATAAAGAAGATACCCCATCCCATATTGGCCCAGTTATGGTCGTACTTCCTGCCGAATATTTTCGGGAACCAGTAATGCAGGGCGGCCATAAAGGCATAGCCGGTACCACCGAAAACAATGAAGTGGAAGTGTGCTACCACAAAATGCGTGTCGTGCAGGTGGACGTTGGTGGCCAGTGCACCGAGTACCAGGCCGGTCAATCCGCCTATCATAAAAACAAAAAGAAAGGAAACTGACCAGAAGAACGGAGTCTCCATGTGCAATGAACCCTTATACATGGTCGACACCCAGTTAAACACTTTTATGGCCGACGGGATTGCCACCAGGAAGGTCAGAAAGGAGAACGTCATCAGCGCACGGCCGCTCATTCCGGAAGTAAACATGTGATGACCCCACACGAAGTACCCCACAAATGCAATGGCCATGGTTGAAAGTACGATGGCTCTGTACCCGAAAATGCTTTTCCTGGAGAACACAGGTATGATTTCGCTGATCACTCCCATAGCGGGCAATATCATGATATAGACGGCTGGATGAGAATAAATCCAGAAGAGGTGCTGGTACAGTATGGGGTCGCCGCCAAGTGCGGGATCAAAGAAGCCTATACCCATCACTCTTTCGGCAATAATCAACAGCAATGTGATGCCGATGACAGGCGTGGCCAGGATCTGTATCCATGCAGTGCCGTAGAGTGTCCATGGAAACAGGGGCATTTTTAACCATTTCATGCCCGGCGCACGCAGGCGGTGGATTGTAACCACAAAATTGATGCCGGTTAAGATGGAAGAAAAGCCCATCACAAAGGCACCCGTAACTGCCGGCAGTACGTTGGTCGGCGTTTGAAAACTATACGGGGCATAAAAAGTCCAGCCCGTATCGGGTGGTCCGCCTCCTGTAAACTGGGAGGTTAGCACAATGAGGATACCAATGATGTAAAGCCACCACGAAAGCAGGTTAATGCGTGGAAATGCCACATCTTTTGCTCCGATCATGATCGGAAGGAAAAAGTTGCCGAACACCGCAGGCAACCCGGGCACAACGATGATAAAGATCATGATGATGCCATGCAGGGTAAAAAGGCTGTTGTAGGTTTGCGGCCCCATAATGGTATGTCCCGGGGCGATAAGCTGTGTTTTCATAAGCAAGCCGAGTATGGCTGCTATGGAAAAGAAAAACAGCATGGTGTAAAGATACAGCAACCCGATCCGTTTGTGATCGGTCGAAAATATCCAGCCCGCAATACCTTTATAACGCCCCCGGTATTCCAGATAGCTGGGTTGTTGTTCTGTATGGGTTTGTGACATAGTCCTGATTTAAAATAAGTGATTAGGTATGTTTCCTTTTAGGTTTGAATATGATCAGCCCGCCAAAAATGAGCAGGGCAAAGAATAAAATCAGCGTGCCGGCAATTTTGGTAAGGTTCAGCACATAACGCTGCCCCTCGGGATCATATGAAAAGCAGTAGGCCAGCACCCTGCTGAAGGAAGGTCCAGAACGGCCTGCTGCTGTCTCTATGACAGCCATTTTCAGGTCGATGGGCAAAAAATAGGTCCCATGCAGGTACCTTGTGATCTTCCCTTCTTCAGAGACGAAAATCATGGCAGCGGTATGCAGGAAGTCGAGACCCGCGCGTTTATACCGGAAACCAACGGCGTCGGTCAGCCTTGCCGCATTCAGGCTGTCGGTGACAAAAAACTGCCAACCGTCGGGGTTGATCTCCCTGGTCAGAAGGTTGAAATAATTGTTCCTGTTGTTATGAGCCAGTTCCGGGCCTTCACGGGGGTCGAAACTGATGTTCAGTATCTGAAAATCCTTGCCCGGCTCCAGGTCCGAACGTGATATCACATCGGCCATGGCGCCCATGAACGGACTGCAAATGCCCGGACAGCGATAATACACCAGGGCGATCACAGTTGGTTTATCGAGAAAGTCATACAGCCTGACATTTTCACCGCTGGTATTGATCAGCATGATGTCATCCGAAATGTACTCATCCAGGCGCTCTTCAATGCCAATCTCTGTGGTGCCGGTCTGATACCTGGGTTGTAAAGCCTGCGCCTGCAAATGATGAGGCAATAATGCTAATACACTGATACTAATTAGAAAGGTTTTATTCATTGATGGTTCCTATTGGTTGTTAACTTTCATGCATTTTTCATGCTGTATAAAGTTACGCATAAATTACAGATGGTGATGCTTGCTTTCTTCAAGCTGGGGATGGTTAACCGGAATCATGGGGGCTTTTTCCAGCCGTGACGACACCATGAACAAAAACAATCCGGTAAACCCCAGCCATGAGCCTGCTTCCACAATGCCCGGCTGAATGTTGCCCGCACTGCCTGGCATGATCTGCAGATAGAGGCTGATCCACAAACCAAAGACCAGCAACAGGCTGACGGTAATCATCAGGATCTTGTTTCTGCCCGCAACATCCGACATCATTAAAACACATGGAATGGCAAAATTAATAAGAGGCTCGGCATAAAAAAGAATGCGCCATTCGCCCAGGAAACGAGGATAATAATAGGCTGTCATCTCTGGTATATTTGCGTACCAGATGATCAGGAACTGCATGAACCAGAGATAGCCCCACACAACGCTGAATCGGAAAAGGTAGCGTGCGAAATCGTGCCTGTGTGCCAGGTTCAGCTCACTGAAAAAGCCTTTCCTTCTCAACCACCAGATCATCAGTACAATTACGGCAACAGCGTAATAAATGCTGGTGACTGCAGCCCTGAATCCAAAAAGGGTGCTGTACCAATGTGCATCAATGGTCATGATCCAGTCGATGGCAGCGAGCGAAAAGAAAAAGGCTGCAACAAAAATGAACACTTTTGAATAATAGCGCAGCTTGTCGTGTGATAACAGGTTTGGTGCGGCATCTTCCTTTGCGGCATGGCGGCGCAAAATCATCATCAGGCTGATCCAGAGGCTAAAATAGATGATGATGCGTATCATATAGAAGGGCACATTCAAAAAAGGTCTTTTGTGTGCTATAAGTTTATCAGCTTCAACGATGCCTGGTTGTGCCCATTTGTAGATATCAGGCAATCCGAAATACAGCAACAGCATCACCAGGGCTCCGGCAGGAAGCCAGGCTCCGAGTGCAAGGGGCAGTCTCTGAAACAGAGCCGACCATCCTGAATTGGTGACGTATTGCAGCGCAAAAAACAGGAGCGCCCCCATGGCAATGGTCAGGTAAAACATGTTGTTGAGCAGGATATTGGTCCATGCCTGTGCCGGTTCCGTAATAAAGCCGTACACCAGTGCGGCAATACCAATGACGATAAGCAGGGCTGCAACGGCCTTGAATCGTTTTGATGCTTTGTATGTATAGTCCATACTGATATAAATTTACTGCGCTTGTACTATTTCTTGAATAAAACTGACGATCTTCCAGCGGTCGTCGGGTCGGATAAGGCTGGCATGCGGACCCATGACGCCCCATCCGGCAGTGATCACATGATACAGTTCTCCTTCCGGTAACGACTTCACTTCATCGGATACCAGGGAGGTAGGAGGAATGACGTAAGCACCGCTGGTGAAGAGGTTGCCCATTCCATCGCCGGTGCGGCCATGGCAGTTTGCGCAAAAGATCTGATACAGGCTTTCGCCTTCTTCAAGCAGCCGTTCGGTGATCTTATGCGGATTGCGCAGCTCTTTTCCTGCCGCTTCTCTGCCGTATGCATCAGCCGGATAGGCGTAAGGCATGATGTGTGTGGGAATGGTTCCCTCAACCGGTTTACGCATGGTTTTGCCGTCTGCCATGGCAGGGTTTTCGCTATAGGTTTTATAGGCCGGGCCGTGCGCCATATCCGGAAAATATTCATAGCCCTTGTCCATGCGCGTTCTGTCGCATGAGCCAATTAGCAACACAAGAAGGCTGATGGTGATCAAACTCAGGAGGCGTGCCATGTTGGTACTGTTTTGTGATAAACGCATATCAATAAAGTTATGATTCTGTTTCCTTTTCCAGGATCTCTTCGGCGCCGCATTCCATGATCCAGGTTTTTATCTCTTCCGGGTTGAAGTTTTGATCCATAAGCAGGTAAAACCTGTCATCGCTGGCCCGTGTGTCAATAATAAAGGGTTCTTTTCCGGGGAAGAGGCGGACCCTCCCCAGGAAGGCCATGACGCTGACACCACCCGTAATCAGTACGGTGAGCAGAAAGAGTATTACCACCATGGGAGGAAAGCTGAACACTGGCTTCCCGCCAAAGCGGAGCGGATAATCGATCACAGAGGTATAATACAAAAAACCGAATGCTCCAACGACCGTTCCGATAGCTACCAAAACGGCAAGATAGGGAAGGAGCGACTCGCGGGTGAAGGCCTTGATCAGGTCATGATTGGTGGCCGGACCGTAAACGTCTTTAATATTGGCATGCCGCTGCTTCAGCAATTTGATTGCATTCAGCAGTTTGGCTTCATCGTCAAAGACTCCTATGATGCTTTTTGTGTTCATGCCTGGGTTGTTTTGTTGTTGTTTTTTCCGATTTTTGAGATGGGTTTTACCTCGTTGATGGCAATAATGGGTATGAATTTAACAAACAGCAACATACCTACGATAAACAGTCCGAAGGTGCCAACATAAATGCCAATGTCAACCAGGGTCGGCTGGTAGCTTACCCAGCTCGATGGCAGAAAGTCCTGAGCCAGCGACGATATCATTATAATAAACCGTTCGTACCACATGCCGATGTTGATGATCACAGAGACCAGAAACAGCACCAGGAGGTTCCTGCGCGCCTTTTTGAACCAGAACACCTGGGGTGCAATGGCGTTGCAGAACACCATGATCCAGAAGGCCGTTGAGAAGGTTCCTGTTGCCCGGGCATTAAAGAAGGTGTAAATCTCGTATTCGACACCTGAATACCAGGCAATAAAAAGCTCTGTGGCATAGGCCAGTCCAATGACCATGCTTCCGTATTTCAATACGTGGGCAATATTGTCAAAATGCTTTTCTGTGATGTAATCAGAAATATTATATGCTTTCCTGGCGAGTATCATCAGGGTAAGCACCATGGCGAAGCCTGAGAATATGGCTCCGACAAAGAAGTAGGGGGGGAGTATTGTGGCGTGCCATCCGGGCAGCACAGAGATGGCAAAGTCAAGGGCGACGATGGTATGTACTGAGATTACCAGCGGGGCTGCAAGGCCTCCCAGCAATTTCATAAGGGTTTCGTAGCGGTTATAGGTATGCAACGAGCCGTCCCATCCCATACTGAAAATACCATAAATTGTTTTCCGGAATTTGTTTTTAGTTCGGTCGCGGATGGTGGCCAGGTCGGGTACCATGCCAAGGTACCAGAGCGTGACCGACATGATCAGGTATGTGCTGATGGCAAGCACGTCCCAGAAAAGCGCAGAGTTATAGTTCACCCAGAGCAGCCTGGTATTGGGGTAGGGCAGTATGAAAAAGGCCAGCCAGGGACGACCCATGTGGATCAGCGGGAACAGTCCGGCGCACATAACGGCAAATACCGTCATGGCTTCTGCTGACCGGTTGATCGAACCGGCCCATTGCTGCCTGAACACCAGGAAAAATATGGTGAACGCAGTACCGGCATGACCAATGCCTATCCACCAAACAAAGTTAATAATATCCCAGCCCCAGCCTACGCTGTTGTTCAGTCCCCATGTGCCCAGCCCCTGGCTGAGCGACATGTAAAAAGCCCAGCCGCCGTAGGCGAGGAAAAGGCAGCCCAATCCAAACCCAACCAGCCACCAGAGCGGAGGTCTGCCTTCCGTATTGACCAGCAACTCTTCGGTTATCTGGCCGTATTTCTTTTGACCCTTAACAAGCGACAGGTCTATGTTACCAGTCATCATTTGATTCATTTTTCAGCGTCAGTGATTATGTTCTTTTTGTTTCGATAGCGTTTGTGTGCTCTTTCCGTCTTAATGACGTTATATTCATTATCTGTTGCGTATCCTTGTGAGGTAACTTACCGATGCCAGAGTGTGCAATTCTTCGAGCAATTGGTAATTACGGGGGTCTTTGATCATGGCTGACACCCGGGATGTTTTGTCGTTAAGGTCGCCAAACACCAGCGCATCCGACGGGCAAGCCTGAACACAGGCAGGTTTTATCTCACCATCCTTAAGCCGGCGCCGTTCAATTTTTGCCGTAGTCTTGGCTTCATGAATGCGCTGAATGCAGAATGAGCATTTTTCCACCACACCTCTTTCCCTGACCGTCACGTCGGGGTTAAGAACCATACGGCCCAGTTCCGAATTCATATGATAGTCGAAAGCCTTGTTCTGTGCATAGGCAAACCAGTTGAAACGCCTTACCTTGTAAGGGCAGTTATTGATGCAGTATTTGGTGCCCACACAGCGGTTGTAAGCCATCTGGTTGATGCCTTCCTTGCTGTGTGTGGTGGCGGCCACGGGACAAACATTTTCGCAGGGAGCGTGGTCGCAGTGCATGCACATCACGGGCTGAAACACGATGTCGGGATTTACCGCATCACCGTTGTAGTAACGGTCGATCCTGATCCAGTGCATGATGCGGCGCCTCCTTACTTCATCCTTCCCGACCACGGGTACGTTGTTCTCACTTTGACAGGCGATGACACAGGTGGAACAACCACTGCAGGCATTGAGATCAATAAGCAGCGCCCAATGATGACCTTCATAGGTATCTTCAGGGTAGAGTGTTACTTTATGTTTGTCGTGATATGCGCGCAGTTCATTGCCTGCCGAAGGGTCAAGGCGGTATTTTTGAAGCGTTGATTCCCTGACGATAGCCCTGCCTTCCATAGAGAAGTGGGTCTGGGTCCGGGCAAACTGATGTCCTGAGCCTGTTTTTTCCCAGGCCGGTAACAGTCCGGCAAACAGCCGGTTTTCTCCATCCCAGCGGCTCAGCAGAAAAGCATTGCCGCCAAGGTGTTCTGCTGCCTTTCCCGCTTTGGTGCGTCCGTAGCCCAGTGGAATTGCCAGGCAATCATCGGCCATTCCAGGCTGTATCAGCACAGGCAGTTCAAGTTTGTCGTTAATCCGGATGATGTCACCCTCCCTTAACCGGTTTTCCTCTGCAAAAGCTTGTGAAACTGCAGCAAAATTGTCCCAGGCAACCGACGATACGGGGTCGGGTAATTCCTGCAGCCAGGGGTTGTTGGCTCCTGTGCCATCAAAGAGGGCAAGATGGGGATAGACAACGAACTCAGTGCCGGAAGCGCTGATTGCAGCTGTCTTTAACCGGGCAAAGGCTTCCATCAGACCCTTGGTATAGAACGTCATCCGGGCAGGCTCAGTTCCGGCCTGTTCAAACACCCCGGTCTGCAGCGAATGCTTCCAGAATGCTTCAGCATCGCGGTACTCAGTTTGCGTGCCGAACAGATGATTCGTCCAGTATTGTTTTAGGTATTGATGGAAATTCTGCCGGATATTCATCCATCGAAGGAGCGTATCCTGCATCTGTGAGGTGTTGAACAGTGGATTGATGGCAGGTTGCACCAGGTTGAAATAACCTTTTTTAAAGCAGGCGTCGTTCCACGATTCCAGGTAGTGATGGTCGGGTAATACATAAAGGCACTGCTCCGCAGTTTCTTCCCTGGTGGAGGCAAACGAAACGCTCAGCGGTGTTTTTTCAAGTCCTTCGGCGATGGCTTCCGGTTGATGATAATGATACAATGGGTTGGTCTGATGGAACATCACCGCTGAAAACCGGCCTTGCCGCAGTTCGCTGACAAATGTTTCAAAGCTCCGGTCGTCTCCATGTCCGGCATGCAAGGGAGCATCCATGTCAAGCGTGCTGCCATAGTTGCCTGCCATACTGTTGATGACGTTCACCAGGAGCTGAATGTCAATGTTGTTGTGCCCGCTAACCACCAGGGAGCGGCCTTTGAGCTCAAGAAGGTCATGCGCCAGCTGTTCCACATCATAAGTGACCTCAGGAGCCCCCAGGGTTTGGTTGCCGGTTTTCCGGGCAACGGCGTCATAAAGGGCCAGCAACAAGCGCACTTCGTCTGAGGGTTTCAGCACCATGCGCTCGTCGGCATTCGCACCGGTAAGAGAAAACCGGCTTTCAAACTGTATGTGCCTCGACATTGTCGGATTTTCATCAGAAAGCTTACGTGTGCCGGCATAACGTTTGGCAAAAATTGCCGGTGCCACCCAGCTGCCAAGGAAATCGGCACTGAAACTGACGATGAGCTCTGCCTTGTCAAAACGGTAGTCCGGAAATGCATCACTGCGGAAGCTTATCCTATGGGCTTCCCTGATGGCACTGCAGGATACAGCATCCCAGAAAATGATCTCCATCCCGGGATAACCTGAGGCAAAATCCTGAAGCAGCCGGCGTGTTGATGGACTGATCAAGGTAGGACAGACCAGGGCCATCCTTTTTCCTTCTCTTGAAAAGGCCCTCAGTTGCCTGGTGATGTCTGCGTCGGCTTCCTCCCATGAAACTGGCTTCGAGTTTTTAATAGGATGATGGTATCTTGCCCCGTTATCGTATAAACTGAGAATGGAAGCCTGAACCCTCGCCGTGGTTCCACCCTGGCTAATGGAAGAACGCGTGTTACCCTCAATTTTAATGGGTCTTCCATCACGGTTTTTTACCAGAACAGGACAATACTCGTTACCAAGCTGGTAGGTGCTTGCATACCAGATCGCTTTGCCGGGGATGAGTTCTTCGGGCTGGTTGAGATAGGGAATCGCTTTCTTAACCGGATTTTCACAAGCCGACAACACAGTAGCGGAAACGAAACTGATGCCGCACCATTTTAAAAAGTCGCGACGGCTCGATGACTTGTGGTTATGTTCATCAGCAAGGATGTCCATGGGAGTGGAAGACTCAAGCGGGATCTCCGGTACGTTATGGGCACCTGATTTGCTCCCGTTTAATTCCTCAATGCTTTTCCAGTATTTGTTCATGTGTCCTTAATTGCGTTTTTGTATGTTCCGGATGTTTTGTTTTGGCTTTGTTTGCATGGCGTATGATGAATGTCAGATGGTGCGCGACAGGTCATGGATGTATGAAGTCATTGGTTTCAGGTATTTTTTATCAGAGAAAAACTGACGGTTAATCTTGAATCAATAGTGACAACTCATGCAATCTTCACCTCCCAGCCGGGCAGCGGTAAAAGCATCAATCTCTCCGCTTAATATTAAATCGTAAAGCCTTTCATACTGTTTGTAGTAGGGGTTGCTGGTGAAATCAACGGTGCTGCTTCTGTGGCACCTCAGGCACCAGCCCATGGACAGGTCTTCTTCCTGTCTCAGAATGTGCATGGTCTCCACAGGTCCATGACATTCCTGGCAGTCCACACCTCCTGCGTTCACGTGCAGGGCGTGAGAGAAGAAACTGTGATCGGGCAATTTGTGGACTCTGATCCATTCAACGGCTGTCCCGCTTGCTTCAGCACGATGTATCTTGTTGATTTCAAAACGCCCCGAAAAACTCCCTTCACGGATCACATTATGACAGTTCAAGCAGGTATTGTTTGAAGGAATACCTGCACTGGGACTGAATTTACTGATGGAATGGCAATACTGGCAATCTATGTCGTGATCACCGGCATGCACCAGGTGCGAGAATTTAATGGGTTGATCCGGGGCATATCCCTGTGTCCGTCCAAGGTTGCGGCTTTCGGCAACCGCATATTGCATATGCACTACCAACCCAACGATCAGGATCATAACATGGAACACCTTAATTTTTATCTTTTTTGTAAGAAAAAGATCCACAAGAGCTAAAGCCATCAGTAGTCCCAATCCCCAGAAAATCATTGCACGAACCGGCACTGCCTTCAATGCCCCCGGCCCGCGGCGCAGAACCTCCATAAAATATGCCTCAATATAATGTTCTTCCTGGTTTGTCAGTGACATACCGGCATGATCGGCCATCATCTTCCGACCAATGGGCATATCCAGCTGCTCCTTTATGCTGTAGGCCTCCTGTTCTTTCCACAAAACAGCGAGGTCATGCGCAGAGGGATTCCAGTTCAGGGTATCGGTGCGATGAGGGTAATGGCATGAAGCACAATCATGAGAGCCGCTTTCAAAGGGAATCAGCCCTTTGAACAATCGTTGTCCCTTTCGGAGATCGTCGCGTGAATAAGTTTGTTCGACAGCATCGGTGGCTTCAGAAGAATAGTTGAATGAGGAGAGGGTCAACGTGCCAATGATCAGAAAAATTGAAAACACTGAGGCGTAGAAAATGAGTTGACCACGTTTTTTGCCTGATGATAATTTTTTCTTCATCTGTAATCAGGTTGAATGGGTGCGTGGGTTATGTATCCATAAGTATGTTTATATACACAGGATTACATATGTGTCTATTTTTTAGAGCGTTATTGGCAAACCGCCAGCCCTTTATAAAGGTGTTAATCGCTGACTATCCACCACTTCGGGGATAAAAATAATAATAAAAACTGTTTACTCAAACAAACAGCGCTAATATATAATCGTTAAAAATAAGAGGGTGTTGCCAGCTTTTCCGGGTCATTGTTTTCTCTGTGGAGAGCATGGAGCCCCCGGGGTTGATGGCTCCAAATTTTTGCTCTTTGATCACATATCCTGTAGATGAGGACACATTATACGGCTTATACGGCAGGAGACCCATGCACGCTTGTTTATGCCGGCAGGAGCGGTAGTATGATGAAGACCATTTCCACCATGGGTTCAATGACTTCAGCAGACTTGGGGATCATAGAAAGAAAAATATCTACAGTGCAGGAATCAGTGTTGTCTTGCCCGTTGGTCAGGCTTTAGTTTTGATGGTAATCAAGCCCTGGTGATAAGCACCCACAACCATGGCTCCGGTAATAATTACAATGTTCTTAATAATATACTGACCTACAAGTGTCGGGACAAGTGGCGGTGGTACAAAGGTTTCTGCAGGATATAGGAATAGGGGCATTATGGTTCCGATCATCTGCAGCAGCAGTAAAGGAATGGCTAACCGCATCCAGTATCCGGTAATAAAGGTCATTCCGATAAGCACCTCCCATGCACCCAGCAGGATCATGGATGCAGATTTTTGCAGCAGTCCGAAAGACAGGGTTTCAATGGTGCGGCTGGCTAACTCTTCGGCAGAACTTAAGCCGGGGAAAAATTTTTGTACACCGAACCAGAAAAATACGATTCCAATGCTTATGCGCAGCAGTGCTATGCCGTTTTTTGACATCCAACGGTAAGCTGTTTGTTCAACTTTTGTAAGTTTTTTCATGGTTTTATGTTATATCGTTATAGCTTGGTAATAAGCTTTTTATTAAAATATGCTTTAGTCGTCCTTTTTTATCACCACTTCAGCATCGATGTACACCTGCCTGATCTCCTATCACTGGTTCAACGGCTTTCGGATAAGAGCTAGTGAGCGCGAAGGAATTGGTGCTTGAAGTCTGATTCCTGAGCAGCGCTTTTACAATAATAACAAAAAATTATACAGAAGGTTTGTCTTCTGGTGGTGTATGTTCATCGAGGGCCACGATGCGGTAAAGATCTGTCCGGCGGTCGTTCCAGTTGGTCACGGTGCCCCGGTTGCGATGGCGCTTCAGGAGCTCCAGGTCAATGTCGTTGATGATGACCGTTTCAACATTTGGGGTGCATTCACCGGCAATGGCATCGCGGGCAAACGAAAAGTCGGAAGGAGTAAATATGCCGGATTGCGCATACTGTATGTCCATGTTGTCGACCTGGGGCAGGTTGCCAACGGTGCCCGCTACAGCCACAAAAATCTGGTTCTCAACGCACCTGGCCTGGGCACAGTACCTTACCCTCAGGTAGCCCTGGCGGTCGTCGGTACAAAAAGGCACAAAAATGAGCCGGGTGCCTCTCTCAACGGCTATCCTGGCCAGCTCCGGAAACTCTATGTCATAACAGATCATGATGGAGACTTTGCCCTTGTCGGTGTCAAAAACTTCGAGTTTGTTTCCGGGCTTAACCCCCCACCATTTCTTCTCGTTGGGCGTGATGTGCAACTTGTATTGCTTACCGATCTCACCATTACGCTGAAACAGGTAGGCAATGTTGTACAGGCTGTCACCTTCAGGAGTAAAATGGGAGCCAGCAACTATGTTGATGTTGTATTTGATGGCGAGTTCGCTGAAAAGCTCCAGGTATTGTTCTGTGAACTCGCCGATTTTGCGGGCAGCAGTCCCCGGTTCTTCTTTTGGAAACAAGGAAAGCAACTGCAAGGTGAATATCTCGGGAAACAGCACAAAATCACTTTTATAACCAGAGGCAACATCCACGAAATACTCGCACTGTATGGCAAACTCATCGAAGCTTTTTATGGGCCGCATCTGGTATTGGACAACACAAATCCTGACAGGGGAGGCAGCAAGAAACTGTTTTTCTTTCTCTTCCTGGAAGTCGAAATTGGTCCATTCGAGATACGTAGCATAACCTGCAGACTCGCTGTCGTCATCAATGTATTCACGAATGATTTTTTTCAGGGAAAAACCATTGGACAGCTGAGGTGTGAGGACGGAGTCAAAGATAGCTCTGCTGGTTACCCTGTCAACATACTCACTGATGTCCATATCATCTTTGTGGTTTTTGTAACCCGGCAATCTGCCGCCGATTACAATCCGCCGGAGGTTGTGTTTTCTGCAGAGCCCCTTCCGGGCTTCGTATAACCTGGTGGCAAGCTTCATGCCCCGGAACTCGGGATGCACCATGATCTCCATCCCGTAAAGGGTGTCGCCGTGTTGATTGTGCGTGCCAATATTGCCGTTGTCGCATATTTCATCCCAGGTCATGTTCATGTCAAAGTCCTCAGAGTCGATGATGAGACTCCCTGAGGAAGCTACCAGGCGCCCGTCAATCTCAATGACGATTTGTCCCTCCGGAAAATGTTTAAGCTGATTGCTGATGTTTTCGTGTGACCATACCTCCATCCCGGGGAAGCAGATCTTCTGCATGGCAATGAGCTGTTCGTAGTCTTCCAGGCGCATTGGGCGCATGTTCAACTGGTATTCAAATTCCTGAAGATTTAACTTGCCCATTTTTAATAGGTGTCGCGAATATCAATGATTCTGCCGTCCTCGAATGCGTCCGACAACAACAAGCCTGCAAGCCTTTTACCCGCAAGTCCGGGCTGAATCAACAGTCCGTTTTCCTTGTATTCAATAAATTTCTTCCGGTGCTTAAATGCCCTGTCGGTGGTGCTCCGGATGGTTGTTTGCATTTCAGTGTCAATAATGCCCGGGGCCACACCCATGGTCTCGACGGGGAACTTTTCTTCCTTTTGCTCTTCACTGATGCACCGACCGAACATGTCAAGGCCCGCTTTGGAGGTGCAGTAACAACTCCATCCATAATAAGGGTTCTGCGCAGCTCCCGAGGAAATGTTAAGGATGCGTTTTACCGTGTTGATATCCCTGGTCTTTCGTATAAAGGCTGAAGAAAGCAGCATCGGAGCCAGCAGGTTTATCCTTACATGCCATTCAACATCTTCCGGATCACAGTCTTCAACCCTTCCTACCGGCTGAATTACACCGGCATTGTTTATCAGGTAAATACCGGAGGCTATCTCCTGGTTTATGCTTTTGAAGATCTCGTTAATAAGCGCCGGGATGTCGTAGTGCACGGAAAGATCATAGGCAAAGAAGTCCAAACGGCAGTTTTTTGCTGCTGCCAGGCTGCTCAGCCTCTTGCTCTCGGTACGTGATATGCAAAATAGGTGATGGTTTTCGTGAAGCAGCTCCAGGGCCAGCCCTTCTCCAAGTCCTTTACTTGCTCCGGTAATGATAAAATACTTCATATGATTATTGTTGCGTATGTACTCGATTTTCTGTGTTTAGTCTTTATGCCCAAGTAGCCGAATGGATGTGCAAATGTGTAGATGTGCAGATGTGCAAATGTGCAGATCCGTCATGTTATAGAAATTTTTCACATTTCACCTTTCACTTTATCCACATTTGGCCTTTGGCTTTTAGCAAGAGCTGAAGCAGGATGGCTGCCAATCACTCATCATGTCCGGTGGTTTCCTCAATGCCGATGGTCATGATGGAACCGGATTCCTGATGAAACCGTAATTTCATGTGTTCCGATGGTAAATACGTGACCATGCCGAACTGACTGATCAGTTTCTTTGCGTGGGCCTTGATCTCGTTGGCATAAAGTACCTGGACATCCGCATATTCAGGTATACGGTAATGAAAACCCTTGGACATTGGTTCCGGGTATATGAAGCTCACATTAATGCGCTGTTCCAGCAGATCCGTCAGTTTGCTCCTGTTGTAGGCAATGGATACCGGCATCCCCGTGTCTTCTTTTGCAGGCAATATGCCGTCGGTAGAGGAGAACCTGAACAGGGTATGAACTGAATCGGCAATATGTTTTACCGGTGTATGTATAAACCTGTAACGGATGTTTTTGGTGGTTGAGATTCCTGTAAACAGGTCAAGGTAATCGCTTTCCAGCCTGTCCATTTGCGAATACATATACTCTAATGCCTCTTTGGAATAACTGATCTCCTGAAAGCCGCTGATCAGGTCGAACTTTTTCTCACGGATTTCAAGGATGTAGTCGGCAACCTCCCTGGCACGTAATTCGGCGCTTTTTTCGACCCAGCTCCTTCTCAGCGTTTGCCGTTGCAGGGCAATGGTGTCCTCCCGGACATCCTCAAAGAGGGTGTCGATCTTTTCCATAAGATTGTTGTCCATGAAATAATTGAAGGACGGCACTTCGCCCCGGTAACCAAAATCCTTACTTCTCCTGAACGACATATCTGTATCCGCATCAGGCAGTTCATTGCTCAGGTTGCAGATAATGCCCGATTCTGTGAGTGCCAGGAAGAAGTTTTGTGAAGCGGCATTGCTCAGGTCAACAAAATAAAGATGGTCAGGGTCAGGTTCAACCAGGCTGCCAATGGTCACCTTACGGATGTTGTAAGTGTGAGATGCTTCCCTGATGACATCACGAAGGCCAAGGAAACTACTGGCGTATTCAGCGTACGGACCTGGGGTGTATTCAGTTTTTTCCAGGTCAACATCCACCACGATAAGCGTTCTGGGAAGCGCATAATAAATTACATTCCCGATATTTTCATCGCGCAGTTCCAAAACATGCCCGGTATGATGACCGCTTCTTTGTATGATGCTTTGTTTGCTGCCGCATGCTGCAAGTATCAACAATGCACTCAGCATGACCAATAAATAGGCTCTTTGCATGGGGTGGTTTTATTTTAGGAAATCCAGATTGGCATTCTTGTCAAATTCGAGCGTCGGCTCATCTTTCCGGAACACCTTTATTGTTTTTGATCCGATGTATTCGACGTTACCGTTGTCGATGCGCAGCATGGTCCCTTCTTTAAGTCCCACTACGATGATATCCGGGTTTGCTTCCAGGAATTCCCTGATACGATCCTCTCTCGTTTCACCATTGTGGTTCGGAATAATGGCATCTGTGTAGTGCGGGTTTATTTGAAAAGGCACCAGTCCGAGTGTTTCAAAGCTTTTGGGCTGCACAATGGGCATGTCGTTGGTGGTTTTGAGGCTCGGACAGGCAACATTGCTCCCGGCGCTCCATCCGATATACGGCGTGCCGTTTTCAGCTTTTTTCCTGATGGCATCCATTACTCCGGTTTCATGCATCATGTGAACCAGGTGGAAGGTGTTTCCGCCTCCAACTACTATGGCTTCTGCGCCCTCTACAGCCGCAACGGGGTCATTTTCCTGATGAACGGAGCGAACGGCATATCCCAGTTTTAAAAATACGGACGCCACTTTCTCGGTGTATTCATCATAAGAGATACTCACACCCGCATAGGGAATAAAAAGCACTTCCCTGACCGAATCACCTAAAAAATCTTTGATGGAGGGTTTGGTATATTCAAGATACTGTTCTCCGTAATTGGTTGAGTTACTGATAAGAAGAAGTTTTTTGCTCATAGATGACAGTAGTTTGTTATGTGATACAATATGCTGTTTTTCAGTGCAGAAGGACTACAGTTAACCTCCAATGATTCATCAAAGTTATAAAAAATTACGGTTTGCGGCTAAAAACACTTGTTTTGAGCGACTGAAACAAGAAGTGTTCTGGAACTGATAATAATTTTTATAATTTTGGATTTCAAAAATCAGCATAATGACTGAATTCAAGCTTGCAGAGAAACTGGGAGAGGGTAACTTCCGTGAGTGTTTTGCCGTTGAGGGTGAGCCCGGGCTTTGCGTAAAGCGATTGAAGCCCAGGCTGGGATTCTGGCGCCGGCTTAACCTGCAAGTGTTACGCCCCGGGATGAACAAGGAAGAATACGACATTTATCATCGTTTGCCCGACGAAATGAAACCCTATTTTAATCCGGTAATAGAAGTGGGAGATGACTATCTCGTCACAGGGCGGCCTCTCGATTACGACGGAAGCCATTCAAAACCTGTGGTTGCGTATGGTAAGATTGCACACCGGGGATTCTGGCAGGAAATCGACAAGATTCTTTTATTGTTTGAGAAGTATAATTTGTGGTTTTATGATACGATGAAGGGCAGGAATCTGTTTGTAAGAAAACTTTCCGAGGATGAATGGGTGCCCGTGATTGTGGACTACAAGCGTTTGGGCTGGCGTTCTTACCCCATTCAAATCAATTTAATGTTCGATTCAGAAAAGAAAAGAAAATGTTACCGCTACCTTGAGCGCTTTAAAAAGCGATACAAGGCTTATTAATCCTTAATGTTCACAATTCATAAGCAGCCGGCCGGTGTGGCGCTGGATTTTCCCCGGCCAGCAAAGAAAACACCATGACGCACAGGGCTGTTAAAGGTCCCGGCATCATGGTGTTTTTTACAGAAGAGCGTCAGATGATCAGTGATAATTCATCAAACGATTTTAGATACAAGGTCAATAACACGGTTTGCATAACCGTACTCATTGTCGTACCATGAAACCACTTTGATGAATTTACCGTTGATTACCTGGGTAAGCAGTGAGTCAACGATGGAAGAGTGTGGGTTGCCGATGACATCGGTCGATACAATCGGTTCATCACAGTACTCAAGGATCCCTTTCATCGGGCCTTCTGCGGCCTCTTTCAGGGCACGGTTGATCTCTTCTTTTGTAACCTCTTTCTGAAGCTCGCAGGTGAGGTCAACCACAGAGCCGTCGGGAGTGGGAACGCGCATAGCAAAGCCGTCGAGCTTGCCTTTTAGCTCCGGGATAACGAGACCAACGGCCTTGGCTGCTCCTGTGGTGGTTGGAATAATAGACATGGCAGCCGCTCTTGCACGGCGCAGGTCCTTGTGCGGTGCATCCAGGATGATCTGGTCGTTCGTATAACTGTGTATGGTATTCATCAGGCCCTGCCTGATCCCGAAATTGTCGTTGAGTGCTTTTGCCACAGGTGCCAGACAGTTTGTCGTGCAGGATGCATTGGAATAAATCTGATGCCCGGGTTTGATGTCGTGATCGTTAACCCCGAGAACAACAGTTGCATCAACATCATCGGAGGTTTTTGACGGGACACACAGGATTACCTTTGCCGCACCTGCCTGAAGATGCTTGCTGATTTTTTCCCTGTCGCGGAATACACCGGTAGCTTCAATAACAACATCAATGCCGAGTTCTTTCCAGGGCAGGTTCGCCGGATCTTTTTCGGAGAAAACCCTGATCTTTTTGCCGTTAACAACAAGGTCGGCACCCTCGGATGTTACCTCCCCGGGGAACTTGCCATGCACAGAATCATATTTTAGAAGATGAGCCAGCGTTGCGCTGTCTGTTAAATCATTAACGGCAACGATCTCAATATTTTCTTTGTCAAGAGCCGCTTTCAGGCTAAGTCTGCCAATACGGCCAAATCCGTTGATTGCTACTTTAATCTTGTTCATACATCATTATTTTAGGTTCGTAAAATGAGGTGTAAAATTAATAAAAAAAACAAAGCAAACATTGAAAACTGAATAGCGCGTCGTTTCTGTTTTGGCATCTTACAGAAGAGTTGTATAGGTGTTTTTACCCGTTGATGTTCTATTAATTATTAAATTTGTGGGTTGTAAAATAAAAAAGTTCTTTAACAGTTATATGTACAAACCATTATTCGTAAAACCTTAAGCGATGTTATTTTCTTTGTTATTCCAGCTTCAATCGGGTGGAGAGATAGCCCTGGCTGATACAATTGCGTTATCCGCTGCAGAAGAGTTTGAGACGCTGAGCATCTGGAACCTGATGTTGAAGGGCGGAATAGTTATGATACCTCTGGCTATTCTGTCTGTTGTGGCGATTTATATTTTTATTGAGAGGTATTTTGCCATAAGCAGGGCATCAGGTGAGGAAACCAACTTTATGAATAATATCCGCGATTTTATTCATAATGGCCGTATAGACTCTGCGAAATCACTCTGCCGTAACAATCAGTCGCCCATCTCCAGGATGATTGCCAAGGGCATTGTCCGGATCGGGAGGCCGTTGACCGACATCAATGCTGCCATTGAAAATGTTGGCAAGCTTGAAATTGCACAACTGGAAAAAAACATTGCCGTGTTGGCCACGGTGGCAGGTGCAGCACCCATGCTTGGTTTTCTTGGTACGGTTATAGGAATGGTTAGGGCATTCTATAATATGTCGATGGCCGGGCCGAACATTGATATAAGCCTGCTTGCCGGAGGTATTTACGAAGCTATGATAACCACCATTACCGGCCTTACCGTGGGTATTATCGCCTACATCTGCTACAATATTCTTGTAGCACGTATAGAAAAAGTGGTGTTTATGCTGGAAGCCAGGGCCACTGAATTTATGGACCTCCTGCACGAACCAGCATCCTAATACAGCGATATTATGGCCATAAAAGCAAGAAATACGCGCAATGTCCAGTTTAACATGGCCTCCATGTCGGACCTGGTTTTTTTGTTGTTGATCTTTTTCATGCTGACATCGACGCTGATTGCACCCAGCGCCATCAAGCTGTTGCTGCCCTCAAGCGACAGCCGTACCATGTCGCCCCAGACGGTTACCGTTTACCTGGATGCTTCAAGACAATTGTACCTCGAAGACCAGGCTGTTGACCTCGAAGGTCTGCAACTGGGCCTTATCCAGAGCCTTGACGGCCACACGGAAGCTTCTGTGGTTCTCAGGTCAGATCAGTCAGTTCCGGTGCAATATGTCGTGGATGTCATTGATGTCGTTGAAAAGATCAACAGCAGGTATAATGTCAAACACAAAGTCATCCTGGCCACTCAGCCGCACAGCAGATAAATGGAAGCACACAACAGAAAAGACCGTAACAGGGCCATATTGGGCACGATAATCTTTCATGCCGTGCTCGTGTTATGCTTTCTTTTGTTTGGTCTTTCTACGCCTTTACCCTTGCCCGAAGAACATGGAGTCATAGTATCTCTGGGCTATTTTGACGAGGGCATGGGTCAGGCACAGCCGCTGTCGGCATCGCCGCCGGTGCCACAGTCGCCGCCGTCGAGGCCGGTGCAACAGCCTGACCAGGTGGTTACACAAAGCACACAAGAGTCCGTCGCCCTTCCTGAAGAGACAGCCGCCCGTATTTCCGACCGGGAGCTCCCCGAGTCGGAACGACATGACATCATGCCTGAACCTGAAGAGGCTGTTGAAATACCTGAGGAAGAAGTTGTGCCACAGCCCGACCCGAGGGCTTTATTCCCGGGACGTGACCAGCGGGCTACCGACAGGCAGGATCACGGTGAAACGGAAATTGCCGGCAACCAGGGACGTCCTGAAGGCGTTATTGGCGCCGATGATCCCTGGGGAGCAGGAGCTGGAAACGGTATCGAAGTTAACCTCACCGACAGACGACCAAACTTTTTGCCCCGGCCCGAATATACAACCCTGTCAACGGGCAGAGTGGTCGTTCAGATCACCGTCAACAGGCAGGGACAGGTTATCCGTGCAACAGCAGGGGCACGGGGAACAACAACCACCGACAGAACACTGCACAGACATGCCGAAGAAGCTGCACGCAGGGCACGCTTCGATGTGAAACCCGACGCCCCGGAGGAACAGACAGGTACCATCACCTATAACTTTATCCGCCTTAACTAGTGGTAGTGCTCCCGATGAGTTACGAACAAACCCTGAACTACCTGTATCAGCAGCTTCCGATGTACCAGCGCATCGGGCCCGCCGCCTACAAGGCTAACCTCGACAATACGCTTGCCCTGGCTGACTACCTGAATCATCCTGAAAAGAAATTCAAAAGCATTCATATTGCAGGAACTAACGGCAAAGGTTCCGTGGCACACATGCTCGCCTCAGTATTGCAGGAGGCCGGCTACAAAACCGGGCTGGCAACCTCGCCGCACCTGCGCGACTTTCGCGAAAGAATAAAAATAAACGGCCATCTCATCCCTGAAAAGGAAATCATAGGTTTTGTCAATAAACATAAGACCTTTTTTGAAAAGATCAAGCCCTCTTTCTTTGAAATGGCCATGGCGCTGACCTTTGATTATTTTGCGAAACAACATGTGGACCTTGCCGTGGTAGAGACCGGTCTTGGCGGAAGGCTCGACTCTTCGAACATCATCACGCCTGAACTATCGGTGATCACCAACATCGGCCTTGACCACATGCATCTGCTTGGTGATACCCTGGAAAAGATTGCCGCTGAAAAATCCGGCATCATCAAAACCCATATTCCGGTGGTGATCGGAAGAACACAGTACGAAGTGCAACATGTTTTTGAAGACATGGCACAAAAGAACAGCGCACCGCTGATTATGGCCGAAAAACTTTTTCAGATAAAGAGTATTGAAAGTTGTGTAACGAATAACGCGGATGCTCTAAAGGTGTGCCTTATGGATCACCAGCGGAAGGAAAAGGAGTTTACACTTGATGTTTGCGGAACCTACCAGGCTGAGAACCTTGTTACGGTTTTGGCGGCGATTCATACGCTTAACGCTTACAAAGGATTTACCATCGACGGGCAATCGGTTGAAAAAGGAGTGCGCAATGTAAAACGCAATACCGGCTTATTGGGCAGGTGGCAACGGATTTCGCGAAGCCCGGACGTTATTTGTGATGCTGCCCACAATGAGGATGGAATGGATTATGTAGTCAGGCAGATTCATTCTGCACCGCATGAACGCCTGCATATGGTGATCGGTATGGTGGATGACAAAGAGCGTTCCGGGATCATGAAACTGCTGCCCAAAAATGCAGTGTATTATTTTTGCCGGCCTGCTGTTCCGAGAGGCCTTGATGAAAAGAAACTTGCTAATGAGGCTCTTTCGTTTGGCTTATCCGGCAAGGCATACAGCTCTGTTCCGAATGCACTGGCTGCAGCCAGAAATGAGGCCGGTTCCGGTGATCTTATTTTTGTAGGCGGAAGTACTTTTGTTGTTGCAGAGGTGGTCTGAACAACCTGGAGATCAATTGTTTTCTTCCTGCTTGAGTCTTTCCTCTTCAAGCTTACGCTCAGCTTCGCGTCTTCTTTCTTCCAGTATTCTCTCCCTGGCTCTTTCTCTTGCAAGATGCGTGATATATTGCTGCAGATCTCTGTCGCGACGAAACTCCATCAATATGGCACGGTATTGCTGCATACTGAAATCGTATTCATCAACAACCATCTGAATCATACCTTGGGTCTCTCTCTGGATTTGAGTCACCTGAGGTGCTGCAGCATTGAATGCTTCAATTTCTTCTGCTGAAAACACACCACCATCCAGTGCACCCATTTGTGCGGCCCGGGAAATTTGCTGAAAACGATCATGTGTTAAACCAAAACTTTCGACAGCTTCACTGATCCTCTCCTGTGATTGACGGTTTATGGCGCTGACTTCCTGGTTGGTATCAAAAAACGTCAATAAGGTTTCGTCTGAAAAAGGGAATTCTTTGTCTGCCCACGGATCTTCCTCTGCTTCTTCTGCCTCACCTTCCTGTGCTACAGCCTGGACAGCCGGAATGAAGAAAAGCAATGCTGTTGCCATAAAAAACACCATAAACGCTTTATTTATGGCGCCAATACGCATTTTAATAAATTTCATAGATAAGGATTTGTTTTAGATTCACACTTTTAGAACCACAAATTTAACAATAAATCAGATAAGCGTTTTCTAATTTTTTTAAAAAATGTTTTGACGCCCCCTCGTTGCATAATTTTTTATCTTTGAAAAAAAAGCATATGGCCAGTAACAATGGATGCTACAACGGTGCCGTACCTGATATCAGGAAGCCTGCCCCGATAGTAATTGACAACATTCTGGAGTGGTTTTTCCGGTTTGCTGCCAGCGGCTGGGTGCCTCCACGATGGTTTGCCCCTGATTATTCCAAGCTGCCCCCAGTCAGACCGGCTAAAGAGCTGCTGACGATAGAGATTGTCAGTCATTGCTGGAATTACGCCAACATCTTGAGCTATCAGCTGAGTTCGCTGGTCCTCCATCCTCCGGAAAAAACAAACATTATCATGACTGTTTTTTATGAGGAAAGCGATCACCGCACCAGGGAAGTGCTCAAGTATTTCAGCAGTCAAAAACCTGAAAAGGTTCAATGGAATTTTTGCTGTCTTAACAAATCTTATCTGCTCAGAAGAGCCATTGGGAGAAACCTGGCTGCTTTGAACACAAAGGCCGACTGGATTTTTTTTACCGACTGTGATCTTTTGTTTCGTGAAAAGTCGCTTGACCTGCTTGCCGGGGAACTTGCCCAAAGATCTGAGCTGCTGGTTTATCCCAGGCAACATATGATAACAGAGCTGCTGGACGATGATGACGAGCTTTTTACAGACTACAAACAAGCAGGTATGGTCAGGGATATTGATCCGGATCGCTTTTATGTTGAGGAAAGAGACCGTGCTACCGGTGCGTTGCAGATAACCCGCTCAGATGCTGCACATCTCGGTGGATATTGTGGAACGGTAGGCTACTATCAGCGTCCGGCAAAAAAATGGAGGAAGTGTTATGAAGACCGAAGTTTCCGCTGGCTGTTAGGCACCCAGGGAACTCCTATAGATGTACCCGGGTTTTACCGCATCAGGCATGCCACCAAAGGGCGGAAAGGTAAAACAGTCGGTGGTGGATGATCCTGAAACCCAGCCCCCGTTTTTTCAGCAAAAGACCGATCATACCCTCCGAAATTCAATAATTTCGCCCGAATATGGAGGCAGATGGATGTCAACCCCAATATTGACCAGGTCCCGTTGCAGCACTGCCTTTTCAACATTGTCCGTCAGCAGCGGTTTAAGCAACCATGAGGCTTCCGGGTTATTCTGACCGGTAAGTTGCCAGTAATGATCCGGGATTCGTAGTTGTCCCTGCAAATGCTGTTTGCCGCTGAAATTTACACAGATAAACCACAGACTTCCGTTCAGCCAGCGCAAATAAGCGTAGAGTGAACTTTGCTGAAAATCCTGGTTCGCCCACATTACATCGTAAAACTCACCCTTGCTGACCACTTCATGTCTGGCGAGGTTCAGAAGCTTTTTATAGAAAGCGTAACATTGCTTTTCGTTTGAAGAAAGCTTCTCTGTATTACAACTTCCCTCGTTGTACCAGCGTTGGAATGCGGGCACATGATCATAGTCGAAAATGCTGGTCCTGCCGTCATCACCGCTGAAGCCTGCCGCACCTTCTGCCTTTTCGCCGAATTCCTGGCCAAAATAGATCATTGCGGGCCCTCGATGCAGCGTGGCAGCAACTGTCATAGCGGGGAAGCCTGCCTCTGCAGTGGCCACATGTTTTGAAGCAATGCGTTGCTCATCATGATTCTCAATAAAACGAAGCATCCTCTCGTCAAGCCCGTTAAGTTTTTGCCATTCCAGTGTAAGGGAAGCAGCGGGTCTGTTTCCGGCAAGTACATCCCTCAGAGCATCATACAGGCCAACCTTATCGTACAGGTAATCAAAGCCTGCATCTGTATACTGCCGGTAAAGGCGGGGATCGTAAATCTCGGCAATGAACAGCATTTCGGGGTGATGGTGCTTAATCTTACCTATGGCCCATTTCCAGAAGGCTGCAGGTACCATTTCTGCCATATCGCAGCGGAATCCTGCTACTTTTTTCCCTGCCCAGAACTCCAGTATGTGTAACATCTTGTGCCAGGTATCCGGCACCGGATCGAAGAAGCTTTGATGTCCCCCGGAGAAATCAATGCCGTAATTCAGTTTAACGGTTTCGTACCAGTCGTTGATCGAGGGGTGTGAGGAAAAGCAGTCGTTGCCGGTGGCTTTGGCCGGAAATTCCTCATAGCTCGTTGCCTTCATGAGCCTGGTGTGAGGCAGGCCGAAAACTTCATGCGGCAGTTTCAGGTGCTCGCCAGGCAAATAATAGAAGTTGTTTGACGGGTCAAACGTCACACTGGTATTATCGCCTGTGCCAAGGGCATCGTTCATGCCTGCGGGTTGATCGCTGGCATAATTTCTGGCCACATGATTAGGTATAAAGTCGATAACAGGAGCGAGGCCAGCCTTTCTGCAACGATCCATAAGGGCTTCAAATTCCTCCATGCGCTTATCAACGCTGGTGGCAAGGTCAGGGCATACGTCATAATAATCCCTGATGGCGTATGGAGACCCTGCCCGTCCCTTCACCACCAGGGGGTTGTCGGCTTTTATGCTGTGCTGCGGGTAAGCAGTGCAGGATGCATGCTCGATCACCCCTGTCAACCATAGGTGAGTGGCTCCAAGGCACGCTATTTTTTGCAGTACATTCAGGTCAAGGTCATCAAACTTTCCGCAACCGTTTTCTTCTATGGATCCCCAGAGTTTACGCTTGCTTACCTTGTTACCTGCCAGCCTTACCAAAAGCTGGTAAATGATGATTTTTTCCGGTTTGCCCATAGAGGTTTATTTAAGATTGTCGTTTTCAAGATTATTGTTTTCAAAAAAATCTCCTGTGAAATTCATCAGGAATACTTTTTCCGTACCCCTGGTGATGGCAGTGTAAAGCCACCGCAGGTATTCGATGTCGGGCTTTTTTGCAGGCAGATAGCCCATTTCAACAAACACATGCCTCCATTGTCCGCCCTGCGTTTTATGACAGGTCATTGCATAGGCGTATTTTACCTGCAGGGCATTCAGATAAGGATTGTTCCTGATATGGGCCAGCCTGGTTCTTTTATTTGGAATGTGTTGATAATCGGCTGCCACCGCGTCAAACAAGGAGGCGGCATCTTGCCTGGACAGTGCCGGCCCGTCCGAACTGAGGGTGTCCAGTAGAAGCTTTACTTCAAGCTCAGGCTCTCCGGGGTAATCAAGCATTCTTGCGTTGACATCAGCAAAGCTGAATCCATAGACCGTCTCAGTTCGTATAATGCGGTTCAGCTCAATTATATCTCCGTTGGCAATAAACCCGGCTTCTGATTCTTCGGGGAGCCAGAAATAATTGTTCCGGACCACCATGAGCAGTTCGCCGGCATTGATCTCTTCCTCCATAAACAGCACACGCTCACGTATATGCCTGTTGTAGAGGTAGGCTCTTTTGTTTGAATAGCAAATCATCAGCGCTTCTTCACGGCCATGGCTAATAAAAGCATCATGTACGGCATCTGCCGCATCCGACCCCTGGATACGCATCAGGTCGTCAAAACCCTGCAGCCGGAAAGCAGGAAAGCCTTGCTGTTGCTTGCCAAGCATCTCCCTGAGCAGCGTAGCGTTGAAGAGGATGCCGCTGTCTTTAGCATGCCTGACAACATCTTTAAGCTCAAACTCATGGACGTGCAGCCGGTAACGGTTCTCCAGGAATTGTTTGTTCAGGGCCGGACTTTCTGTGGAGTGAACGGGAGGCAGTTGCGCCGTATCGCCGATAAACAGCAACCTGCAGTGGTCACTGGTATACACGAAATGGATCAGGTCGTCAAGCAGGCTTACTCCGCCGAACAAACTTCCCTGTGTCTCTGCCTGACCATACGGGATCATGGAGGCTTCATCCACAATGAAAAAACAATGCTTATGCCTGTTTTTTTGAAGGCTGATCTTTACACTGCCGTCTGCCCCGGTCAACAGCCTGTAGATCTTTTTATGAATGGTAAATGCCCGTTGCCCTGCATAGGCTGAAAGCACCTTGGCCGCTCTTCCCGTCGGGGCCAGCAATACGGTCTCAACCTTCAATTCGGCAAGCACGTTAACCAGGCTGCTTACTATGCTGGTTTTACCGGTGCCGGCATAACCTTTAAGGACAAATATGGTGTCAGGTGATGGGTCTGTAACAAATTCCGCAAGCTTGTCTGTAAGGGTTGTCTGATCCCCTGTCGGGTGGTAGGGAAAGATCTTCTTAATGGCATCCGAAATCAAATGTGCATGCATACCGATCAGAAAGGATATCCAATACCCAGGTTAAAGTTCCAGGCGCTGAATGAAGGCCACTGTGTCAGCCACCGGTCGCCTGGTTCTCTTGCCGGATCCCTTAGTGGAAATGCCGCATCCAGACGTACAATAAAAAAGTTGAAATCTGCGCGGAGTCCTATACCCGTTCCAATGGCAATTTCTTTATAGAAACGGTTTCCTGCAAAATCACCAAGCGGAAATTGGTCGTTCTCCTGGAGAAACCAAACGTTGCCTGCGTCAACGAATAAAGCTCCCCTCCAGTATTTGTAAAGTGGAAACCGGTATTCAATGTTAGCCTCCAGCTTTATGTCGCCGTACTTGTCAAAACGTAATTCATCCGCTTCCGGATAACCACCCGGGCCAATATTGTAAATGCTCCAGGCCCTGATGCTGTTAGCCCCTCCGCCAAAGTAGCTCTTTATGAAAGGCATGACGTCCAAATTTCCGTAAGGGATGGCAATCCCTCCCATGACTCTGAAAACTAAAGTGTTATTCTCATCAAAAACACGATAAAAACGAAAATCCGCATCTGTTTTTACGTATTGAGCGAAAGGAATATTGAACAGGGTATAGCTGCCATTTTCGTTTTGTGTGCCGTTTAATTGACTGGCGGCCAGATATAAAACATTGCCTGAGGTTTCGAAGTTACCGCGGAAATAAACGAAATCCCTTGCCCTGTCAAGTTGCTGGCTGCTGTAGGTATAATTGTAGCTCAGACCTCCGATAAGATGGTCTCTGTAACGACTTAAAATCAAAGGGTTGGCATCCGGGATCCTGGATTGCAGGATAGAGTCGTTGAATATATTGATGGAGCTGACTTCGAGAGGCGTCAGTTGATGGTGGCGGTACTCGTCCTGGCGCCAGTTAAAGCTGTAGCTTATGTTCAGGATATACCTGGTGTAGTCGGGTCTTTGCCTGTAGTTAATACCGGTAAGAATGGTGGTGTGAGGTCTTGTAAGACGCCCTGTGCCGCCGGTTAGGAAGGGTGCGATGAGTTTCGGGAAGTCAATGGAAAGATCAGCTCCTATCTCGAGGGTGTTAAAAGGCAGCCGCTGAAAGACTTCATCATCGGAGGATTCACCGGAAACCTCCAGGGCACCTTTGAGTCGCAGGTTCAGAATTTCAGCCCCCCTGAAGACATTCCTGTTTTGCAAGAGGATGTTGGATGCAATACCAAGGTTTCCTGCGGTGTTAAGCCCTTCTGCTTCAATGGTGAAGGCATTGGCGGGGGCACGGGTAAGCTCGACCCTTGCATCCAGAAAACCGAGCGTGTCGTTCGCCGGAATGGTGATTTCCTGTGGTTCATTGAACTGGATGTTTACAAACCGGAAGTTCCGCAGGCCGGCAAGGTAGCTGTGTGTTTTTTCCTGGTTGCTAAGACTGTAAAAGGCTCCGGGTTCAAGCATGATGTTGTTGGCAATAGCCCGGGGCCTGATACGCATTGGACCATTATGCAAAAACGTATATACCGGAGCGTTTTCTTCGCTCCGAAGACTGAAAAAGGTTGTATCTGAAAAGTGTTGGGCCGGTTGTAAGCGCGAGTATTCGGGATACACCAGGACCTGGTTTAACTGATACCGTCTGTGCCGCCTGGGTTCCTGCTCTCCCTCTGGTTGCGGAGTGCGGGCCTGGGCCGGGTCGTTGATGATGATGTTGATGTCAAGGCGCTGGCTGTTCAGCATGCTGTCAACTTCAAAAAAAACAAAATCCCTGGAGAAATTAAAAAAACCCTGCTCCTTTAAATGCCTGGAAATTCGCTGCCTCTCCTTTTGAAGAACATCGGTGTCATAGCGTTGTCCTCTGACAATGAGTGAGTTTACTGTGTCTGCAAACACGAAACCTGCCAGATGCGCATCGGCAATGGAATATTCAATATTCCGTACCCTGTAAGCTTCGTTGGCTTGAATGTAATAATGAACGTTGGCTCTCTTTCCGGAGAAACTTACCTCGTGCCTGACCGTTGAGTTAAAATAACCCTTGTTCTGCAGGAACAGCTCAAACTGGCGTTGGGTATGTGCGGCAAGGGTAGGATCAAAGATAACCGGTGGCTCGCCAATGGTGTTTTTCATCCAGCGTCTGATCCTGTTTTCTTCTCTCCTGTCGGCAAATTGATAGACGTTCAGGTTGAAGCGGTAAAAACCGAAAATGCGCCGGTTTGGCTGCTGACGGATATAGGTTCTCAGATCACTCGCCGACAAGTCATCGTTCTCGATATGTATTCTGTTGCGGTTCAGCAAATACTGACCTTCCGGGATACGGCGGGTCGGCATGCATGAACTGAAAGCCAGGCAAAAAAGAAGCAACAGGGCAATATTTACGTATTCTTTCCGCATAGGTTTCAAACGGAGCATATAATGTGCAAAGTTATACATATTTTGTTTTCAGCAGCTTAATGTAAGGTCCGGAATGTGTTGAATTTATGCTGCTTCAAGGTAACGAAATACCGGAATTGTTTCTTGTTCTCCCGGCAGGAAAAATAACTGTGTGCTCCCTGCAGGAAATATGCCAGTATTTTAACTCTTCTAAATAATTCACACAGTCAGTACAGGAAGGATAAATTTACATCCTAACATAAAAAATCATTTAATATGAAGAAAAATACTTGCAGGAGTTTTTTTGCTGCTTTGTTTGATAAAATGTTATATTTGTACGCGATTTTTGTGTTAAAACTCTAATCATCACAGCATCATTACGTTAACTAAAATATAAGTACAGCATGGCGTTGATTCAATCTATTTCGGGAATACGGGGCACTATGGGGGGGAAGCCAGGAGACAGCCTGACACCTGTTGACATTGTTCGCTTTTCCGGGGCTTTTGGCATGTGGTTAAAGGCGCGCTACACGGACACGAAACCTACAGTCGTCATCGGACGCGATGCCCGTGTATCCGGTGAGATGGTCAGCAATATAACGGTGTCCACGCTTTTGGCCATGGGTATTGATGTGATTGATGCCGGGCTTTCCACAACTCCGACTGTTGAGATGGCGGTAAAACACTGTGAAGCGCAAGGGGGTATCGTGATCACGGCAAGTCATAACCCTTTCAACTGGAATGCATTAAAGTTACTGAACGAAAAGGGTGAGTTTATGACAGGCGAGCAGGGTGTTGAAATGAAGCAATATGCAGATTTTTCTTCGTTCGACTTTGTTGCCACTGAGAAATTTGGCAACTACGTTATTAATGATTCCTTGCTGGAAATGCACATTGAAAAGATCCTTGAACTGCCGCTGGTTGATACGGAAGCTATCAGGGCTGCCCGTTTTAAAATAGCCGTTGACGGCATCAATTCATCGGGTGGAATCGCTGTTCCCTTGTTGCTGGAGGCTCTGGGCGTTAAGGAAATCATAGAGGTTAACTGTGAGCCAACAGGTTTTTTTCAGCATAACCCCGAACCCCTGCCTGAGCATTTACAGGTGTTGTCGGACACAGTGGTGCAGTCGGGCGCACACGCAGGCTTTGCCGTGGACCCCGACGTGGACCGGCTGGCTATTATACAGGAAGACGGCGGTTTCTTTGGTGAAGAATATACCCTGGTGGCTGTTGCCGATTATGTTTTATCGCAAAAACCCGGCAACACGGTGAGCAACATGTCGTCATCCCAGGCCCTGGCCGAAATTACATCCAAAAGAAAAGGAAAACATTTTTATGCCGCCGTGGGTGAAGTCAACGTAGTGGCGGCCATGAAAAAGCATAATGCAGTTATCGGTGGTGAAGGAAATGGTGGTGTTATTTACCCTGAATTGCATTACGGGCGTGACGCACTTCTTGCTATCGCCTTGTTTCTGACTCAACTTGCCAAAAGCGGGCACAGATGTTCCAAGCTGAAAAAACAATTCCCGCAATATCATATTTCCAAAAATAAGATTGAACTGCCTGAAGATGTGAGCATCAAAAAGGTGCTTGACCGATTGATCGAAAAGTACAGGAAATTTAACCCCGATGTTTCGGATGGGCTGAAAATCTGGTTTGACAAGGACTGGGTGCATTTGCGGCCGTCAAATACCGAACCCGTTATAAGGCTGTATGCTGAAAGTGACGATGATATAAAAGCTGAGAATATTGCTAACAATATCAGGAATGACATTGGTCAGGTGCTGAAAGATCTGTAATGAGGTGTAAGGCCTCACTGATGTCATTTATTTTGTTGATATGAAAGGTCAGGCTGGCCTTGTTTTCCCTGATTAAACATCTCCTGGGGTTTTCACGGGCGTATTGAAGGATGTTGCCGAACGCCTGACTTTCATAATACCGGCTGCTGCTGTCCGGCAGATGTGCGATCATTTTTCCGGATTTAAGGATAATCTTCGTCATACCGAGGTTTTTTGCCCTCCACCGCAACCTGATAACCTGCATCAATCCGGTAACTGCATCCGGGAGAAGCCCAAAGCGATCCTCCAAACTGACCGCAAATTTCCCGAGGCCTTCTTCGTCGGGAATGTTGTCAAGCTCCTTGTAAAGCTGCAGCCTTTCTTCAATATTACTCACGTAGTCGCTCGGTATCATGAGCTCAAGGTCTGTCTCTACCTGGCAATCGGATATCCGGATCAGCGAAAAAGCCTCATCCTTTGGCTCATCTTCCTTTAAGGAATACAGTTCTTTGTACTCCTTGTTTTTCAGTTCATTAATGGCTTCATCCAGGATTTTGTGGTAGGTCTCAAATCCGAGTTCGGTTATAAACCCGCTTTGCTCAGCACCGAGAAGATTGCCGGCGCCCCTGATGTCCAGGTCGCGCAGGGCGATGTGAAAACCGCTTCCCAGTTCAGAGAACTCTTCAATCGCTTTTAGCCGTTTCCGCGCTTCGCTCGTGAGTGTCGACATGGGCGGGGATAGCAGGTAGCAAAACGCTTTTTTGTTTGTCCGGCCTACCCGGCCGCGTAACTGGTGCAGGTCGCTCAGCCCGAAATGATGTGCATTGTTAATAATTATTGTGTTCGCGTTGGGTATGTCAAGCCCGGATTCAATAATGCTGGTGGATACCAGCACATCATATTCGCCGTTGATAAAGTCGAGCATGATCTTTTCGAGCTGAGTGCCGGTTAACCTTCCGTGGCCTATGGCGAACCTGACGTCAGGACAGTTGCGTTGAATGATGGCGGCAACTTCCTCAATGTTGTGTATCCTGTTGTGTACAAAAAAGACCTGGCCACCCCTTTGTATCTCATACATGATCGCCTCCCTGATCAGCTCTTCATTAAACATGTGTACTTCGGTTATAATGGGATAGCGGTTAGGAGGAGGAGTGTTGATGTAGGACAGATCGCGTGCTCCCATCAGCGAAAACTGCAAGGTGCGCGGAATGGGAGTGGCGGTCAGGGTGAGCGTGTCAATATTCACCTTGAGCTGACGCAGCTTTTCTTTCATACTCACCCCAAACTTCTGCTCTTCATCAACGATCAGCAAACCCAGGTCCCTGAATTCAAGTTCTCTGCTTAATATGCTGTGTGTTCCTATTAAAATGTCAACACGCCCTTCTTTAACCCCTTGGAGCACAGCCTTCCTTTCCGATGTTTTTCTGAAGCGACTGAGATATTCTACCTTGCAGGGGAAGTCTTTCAATCGCTCCTGAAAGGTGTAATAGTGTTGAAGCGCAAGAATGGTTGTCGGAACGAGCACCGCCACCTGCTTTGAGTCTGCAACTGCTTTGAATGCAGCACGCATGGCCACCTCTGTTTTCCCAAAACCTACATCCCCGCAGATCAGCCTGTCCATCGGTGGTGAAGACTCCATGTCTTTTTTTACATCCTGTGTGGCCTTCTCCTGATCAGGAGTATCTTCGAAAATAAAGGAAGCTTCAAGCTCATGCTGAAGATAGCTGTCGGGCGAAAAAGAAAAGCCTTCCTGTGCTTTTCTCTTTGCATACAGGGCAATGAGGTCGTGGGCAATTTCTTTGACCTTTTTCTTGGTTTTTTCTTTTAATCTGTTCCAGGCATTGGAACCCAATCGATGCAGTGCCGGTGTATGACCCTCCTTGCCGGTGTACCTGGCAATACGGTGCATGCTGTGAATGCTGACATAAAGAATATCATTGTTTTTATAGATGAGCCTGATCGCTTCTTGCAACCGGCCGTTCACTTCAATCTTCTCCAGTCCGCTGAAAACACCCACGCCGTGATCAATATGCGTGACATAATCGCCGGGTTTTAACTGGTGCAGCGTCTTGATACCCAGCGCCTGCTTTCCGGGGAATTTCTCCCTTATGCGAAACCTGTGGTAACGGTCAAAGATCTGGTGGTCGGTATAGCAAGCCAGTTTATGTTCCTGATCTACAAAGCCCTCATGAAGGCTCAGCAATATGGAGTCGTATACCAGGCTTCTTTCCTGGTCTTCGGTGTCCAGGCTCTCAACAATGTTTTTGATCCTTTCTGCCTGCTGGCGGGTATCAAAAAGAATAATGTTCCTGAATCCTTTCTGCGTGTTTCCTTTTAAGTTCTCTGTAAGAAGATCGAATTGTTTGTTGAAACCGGGCTGGGGCTGGCAGTTCAAGGCAAGCTGATGCCTGCTGTCTTTAGCAAGGAATATCCTGCTGAATTCTACAACGTTGCGTTGCATCAAGGCATCCATAAACTCGTCCTCCCCGGCCACCTGTAAAGCGCCGAAAGGTTTGCCTTCATTGATTTCTCTTATGATGTCCCGGCACAACGCTGTGTCTTCCAACCACACCAGGCAGGAGGGAGGCAACAGATCAAAAAGAAAATCCAGCGAAGTATGCTCGTCTGACATTGCGTGAATGTCCGGCAGAACATGTATTTCATCATACAATTCAACAGAGAGCTGACTTCCTGAATCGAAACTTCGCAGGCTTTCCACCTTGTTGTTCATTATTTCGATACGAAAAGGAAGGTCGTTTGAGAAAGGAAATACGTCGATGATGCTGCCCCTGAGCGAATAGTGTCCCGGCTCAGCAACAAAATCCACATGTTCAAATCCATAGTCAACAAAAAGCTCCATGATGAAATCAACGCTGAGCTGCTCGCCTTTGCGGATCGTAAGCAGGTTTTTTTTCAGTGCACTGACAGGAGCCACTTTCTCGGCAAGTGCTTCGGGATAGGTGACCACCAGTGTATTTCTGTCACCTGCGGCCAGTCGGTTAATGACCTCTGACCTGAGCAGGATGCCAGCCTTGTCTTTATGATGACTTCGAAAACGTGTTTTGTAAGACGAAGGAAAGAAAAACGTGTTGCGGCGCTCGTAGCTCTTGTCTTGCTCGCCGAGAAGCTGTTCGAGGTCGTTAAAAAAGTATGCGGCTGATTCTCTGTCGTTCAGGATAAAAAGAAAGGATTTGTTTACCTCACGGCTGCATGCTGCAGCGTAGAGGGCCGGGGCCGAGCCTGCCAGTCCGGTCAAGGCAGCCGCTCCCGCACTATTCGACTGCAGAATATTTGCCAATGAAGCAAATTGGCTCCCACTGGTAAAAAGCCTTAAAAACTCTTCTCTGTCAAGCATGTAATGAATTAATCAGGATGTTCCAGCATAAACTCTTCAATCTTGTCCACCATCCATTTTGGACCCGTAAAAAAAGGCGACCTTTGGTGCAGCGCCTCAGGTTCAATGGCCATAATGCGCTTAGTGCCATTGCTTGCTTTACCTCCGGCCTGCTCCGCAATATAGGCTATCGGATTGCATTCGTACAAAAGACGCAACTTGCCGTTGGGGTTTTTTGAGGTGCCCGGATAAAGAAATACACCCCCCTTGATGAGGTTGCGGTGAAAATCGGCCACGAGTGAGCCAATGTACCTGGAGGTGTATGGCCTGTAATCATCAGGATCATTTTCCTGGCAGTATTTGATATACCTTTTCACCCCTTCAGGGAAATGGATATAGTTGCCTTCATTAATCGAGTAAATATTGGCGTTTTCCGGAAATTTCATATCCGGGTGTGAAAGGCAAAAAATTCCTACTGAAGGGTCAAGTGTAAAGCCATTGACCCCTTTGCCTGTCGTATATACGAGCATGGTGGAGGAGCCATAAATCACATAACCTGACGCAACAAGATTAATGCCCGGTTGCAGCAGGTCCTTCTGGGTGCCGGGCCCAACCTCTGTAAGTCGCCTGTATATGCTGAAAATGGTGCCAATGGATACGTTGGCTTCAATGTTTGAACTGCCGTCAAGAGGGTCCATCGCAACAACATACTTCCCGAGGTCTGAGAATTCGTTGCTGAAAGAAATCACCTTCTCGTTCTCTTCCGAGGCAATGGCACAACACTCACCACCTCCCTTCAAAGCGGTAATAAACATCTCATTGGCAAAAACATCCAACTTTTTCTGCGTCTCACCTTGTATGTTTTCTTTTCCAACAGTGCCCAGAATATCCACAAGTCCGGCTGCATTGATTTCCCTGTTAACAATTTTGGCAGCCGTGGCAATGTCGTTGAGTAAACGTGTCAGCGCACCTTTTGCATGCGGATATTCCGACTGGCGTTGAATGATGAACTCAGTAAGTGTGGTAATTTTGCTTCGATGTACCATGTTGTTGTATTTTGGGAAACGATGTGTATAAAACTTTCAGTATTATAGATTGCAGGTCCTCTTACTGTTTTTTTAATACTGCGGCAGCAGCTATGCTTTTTATTCCTGCTGTTCTTTTTTGATAAGATCTATCAGCATTTTCAGGGCGGTGCGCGTGGCCCTTATAATATTGCGCTCCCTGTTATCGGCAAATCGAAACATCCGGCTGTGGCATTCATGCTTTCCGGCCACGGCTATCCAGGTGGTGCCAACGGGTTTTTCCGCACTTCCACCGTCAGGACCGGCAATGCCTGTAATACCAACAGCATAGTCTGTGGCTGCAAGTTTCTGTACACCTCCGGCCATAAGGCAGGCTACCCGGCTGCTTACGGCACCGTGTTCATGAAGTTCGCTTGCAGGAACACCTAATATTTTTTCTTTAAGAGCATTATCATAGGCAACAATACTTCCTTTAAAGTAGGCCGAACTCCCGGGCACGCTGGTGATCAGATGAGCCAGGTAGCCCCCTGTGCAGCTTTCAGCCGCAGCAAGTGTCAGCCCGTGCTGTGCCAGTAGTTTGCCCGCTAGCATTTCCATGCTGTCGTCGTCGTAGCCCCAGATATATTCCGGTATGAGTACTTTCAGCTTTTCGATCTCTTTTGTTATCGCCTCACGGAGTACGCCTTCGTCCGGCCCCTTGGCGGTAAGCCTCATTTTGACAATACCCATGGAAGGCAGGTATGCCAGCTGTATGAATGCAGGCAGCGCATCTTCCCAGTGACTGAGTTTTTCTGCCAGGGCTGATTCGCCGATACCCTGTGTGTGGATACTTCTGTGAACGATGTATTGCTCACGCCTGAATCTGCCAAGGGCAGGCAGGACATGATGGTTCATCATCTCTTTCATTTCGTAGGGTACGCCCGGCATGGCCACATATATTTTCTCATCTTCTTCAAACCACAAGCCGGGTGCTGTGCCGTAAGGATTGCGCAACGCTCTTGCCTTGACCGGTACGAGCGCCTGGGCACGGTTAAGCTCATTCATTTGACGACCCGACTTTTCAAACATCACCCTGATATCCTCCAGAACTTCCTGATTCATCTCAAGATCAGAACCGAAAAAGTCGCACAACGCATGTTTGGTAACATCATCCCGGGTCGGACCCAATCCGCCTGTAATTAATACAAGGTCAGCACGCCAGGCACTTTCGTGCAGCGACAGCACAATGGCATCATGCCGGTCGGCGATGACTGACATTTCATGTACCTCAATGCCAAGCCGGTTAAGCTGAGATGCCATCCAGGCAGCATTGGTGTTAACGGTTTGTCCAATTAGTAACTCTTCGCCGATGGAAATGATGCAGGCCCTCATATTTTTTAAATTTTTTCTTCAAAAATAATCATAATAAAGCATGCAGGTATAATTAGGTAAATCTTTTAATTATTGATAATTTTGTTGGCTTTTTAACAAAGCGGCTGCATTCTTATCCTAAAGAACAAGATTGCGGACGTACAAATATAACAGATATGAGGACTTTCAAAGAATCTGAATTGATTATTAATCAGGATGGAAGCATATATCATTTGAAACTTCGTCCGGAACATATTGCAGATACTTTACTTATCGTGGGGGATCAGGGAAGGGTGCCCATGATTTCAAAATATTTTGACTCTGTTGAACATAAGATTCAGAACCGTGAATTTCTGACACACACGGGCTATTTAGGCAAAAAAAGGCTTACCGTGCTGTCGACGGGCATTGGCACGGACAATATTGATATTGTGCTGAATGAGATTGATGCTGCCGTAAACATTGACCTGGAGCAAAGAGTCGTAAAGGAACGGCATACCACGCTTGATATAATCCGTTTGGGTACCACAGGGGCTTTGCAGGCGGATATTCCGGTCGACAGCATGGTCGCCTCTGCATTTGGCCTGGGATTTGACGGCCTTATGCACTTTTACAGCTACGACACTTCGCTGGAGGAACAGGAAATGGCCGATGCTTTTGTCAGGCATGTCAACTGGAATGAAAAATTGCCGTATCCTTACATCTTTTCGGCCTCTCCCCAATTGTTGCAAAAGGTTGCCGGGACACTGACGCAGGGCATTACCGGTACCGCCAACGGTTTTTACGGACCTCAGGGCCGTGAATTGCGCATCCCCACAGCTTACCCTGAACTGAACAGACTGATTGAAAGCTTTGAATATCAAGGCCACAGGGTAACAAACTTCGAGATGGAAACATCCGCACTGTTCGCTTTGGGCAAGGTGCTGAAACATAACACCCTGACAGTTTGCAACGTGATTGCTAACCGGGCTCGGAAGGAATACAGCAAGGATGCTAAAAAATCAATTGACCAGATGATAAGGTATGTGCTTGAAAAAATTTCTGCATGAGTATCATCCACAACAATGAGTAAGAAAAGTGAACGCGACATTCTTGCCCTGATCAGCATGGCCGATGATCCTGATCAGCAGGTTTTTGAAGAGATCTCCGCTAAAATCGTTGCTTATGGCCCGGAGGCCCTCTCTTATCTTGAAGATGCTTATGATCAGGCTCCCGGGGAAATGCTGCGCGATCGTCTTGCAAGCCTGATGACCACCATCCGCTTCAATAGCCTGTCATCTAAACTGCATTTGTGGGCAAAGAGCAACCACGATGACCTCCTTGAACCATGGATTGAAATCACCCGGTTTTTTCGTCCGCATTTGGATGAAAGCAGCATCCGTTCCACTTTGGGCAAGTTTACCAAGGACCTGTGGCTGGAAATGAATGATAATCTTACTGCCCTTGAACAGATCAAAGTATTTAACCATATTTTTTATGGGATATACAAGTTCAGGGGAGATATCGAGGACTATCACAACCCCGATAATTCATTCATAGACAGGGTTATGGATGAGCGCAAAGGCAGCCCGTTGAGTATAGGGATCATTTACATGCTGCTGGCACGCAGTGTGGACCTTCCGGTCAGGGGAATAAACCTTCCGGAACACTTTGTGCTGACCTACCTTGGCGAACGATTAGACACGGAAAGTTTGCAAATACACCGGGATCAGCCCTTGTTTTATATCAATGCTTTCAGCGGAGGGTCCGTCTTTTCATCGGATGAGATCAATGAATTTTTACTGAAGCTTGATCTGGAACCTTTACCCTCTTTTTTTATGCCTTGCACCAACCGGGAGATCATCATACGCATGCTTAACAACCTTATTTTTTCCTATGAACAAATCGGACAGGGACATAAGGTAAAAGGTTTTGCTGAGCTCAGGGATCGTTTGCAATAGTATTACAGTCTGATCTCCGTGTCGAGTGACATGGCCACTCCCTGGCCAACGCCGATACACATGGTGCACAGCGCCCTGCGCAGCTTGTTTCGCTTTAATTGACGGACAGCCGTTGTGATCAGTCTTGCACCGCTCATGCCCAATGGGTGCCCGAGTGCAATGGCACCTCCTAAAGGATTCAGCCTGCTGTCGTTGTCGGGTACATGCAGTGCTCTTATACAGGCAAGGGCCTGGGCGGCAAAGGCTTCATTCAGTTCAATGATGTCAAAATCCTTGAGCGTCAACGACAATTTCATTAGTAATTTTTCAGTGGCGGGTACGGGTCCTATTCCCATAATGCGGGGCAGCACACCTGCTGCCTGCATGCCGGTTATGCTGGCCAAAGGCGTCAGCCGGTATTTTTTTACCGCTGCAGCTGATGCGATTAACAACGCCGCTGCACCGTCATTCACCCCTGAAGCGTTTCCGGCGGTCACCGTACCGTCAGGGCCTGTCACCGCTTTTAAGGTTGCCAGCTTTTCAAGAGGACTTAACCTGGGATGTTCGTCGGTGTCAACAATGATGGGATCTGCCTTTCGGCGCGGAATGCTGACCGGCACGATCTCATCGGCAAACAGGTTTGACTGCATCGCATGGTGTGCTTTTTGCTGACTGTTAAACGCAAACATGTCCTGGTCTTCCCGGCTTATGTTGAATTCTTTTGCCAGGTTTTCAGCGGTTTCTATCATGGAGTCAACGCCGTAGAGCTCCTTCATTTTCTTATTGATGAAGCGCCATCCGATGGTGGTGTCATACAGTTCAGGTACCCTTGAGAAGGCTTCTTCCGCTTTTGCCATCACAAAGGGTGCCCTGCTCATGCTTTCCACACCTCCTGCAATTATAAGATCTGCATCGCCGCACCTGATCATACGTCCGGCCATACCCACGGCCTCCATACCTGACCCGCACAAACGGTTAACCGTAACTCCGGGCACGCCGGGAGGGATGCCTGCCAGCAAAGAAGCCATGCGGGCAACATTCCTGTTGTCTTCACCAGCCTGGTTGGCACAACCCATAATAACGTCGTCGATAGCTTCGGGGTCAAGAGCGGGATTGCGCTCCAGAATAGCCCTTAAAGGGATGGCCGCCAGATCATCTGCCCTGACTTGTGACAATGATCCTCCGTACTTGCCCACTGGGGTGCGTATGGCATCGCAAATAAAAACTTCCTTCATACCGGCGTGTGGTTTTTGGTTATATTTTTTTGATGTGCAATGAAAGAACGCTGACTGACCGTATCCTGGATCAGCCTGTCGGCCGAAGCCCTGGTGACATCAGTCCTTAAGCATCGGTTTGATATGTCTGAAACCGCTCAGCATGGCTTCCGAGAGTATGTCAACCTCTTTTTGTGTGATTGCGGTAGAAACCACAGAGGTACATGAATTAATGATCATGATGCCTTTTTCATAGAGATGGTCGAGGAATGAGGTAATGGCTTTGCGCATGCGCTCATCGTCATAGGCGTCGCGGTAGGAGATGGGTGCTTTTTCCCTGAAATGAACTTTAAACATGGATCCTCTTCCTGTGATGCACATAGGGATATCGGCGATCTTTCCGGCCTCTGAGACTTGTTTGACAGCAGTCATGGAAATATTGTTGAGCTTTTCGACCGCCTCACGGTCGAACATCTCCATGGCTGTTTTTCCGGCCGTCATAGATATTGCATTGGCAGAAAACGTGCCGGAAAGTGGGAAACGGTAGTTCCGGTCGCCGGGGTTTAAGATGCTCATCACTTCAGTGCTCCCGGCAAAAGCACCAATCGGGAAGCCACCCCCTATGATTTTTCCCAGTGCGGTCATGTCGGGCTTTACAGGATAATCGGCCTGGGCACCTTCATAATTAACCCTGAAGCAGATCACCTCATCATAGCAAAGCAACGCATTATTCCGTCGTGTCCAGTCGTAAACCGCCGTGATGTATGCTTCCGTTGCCGGGGCATTTCCAATCCGGTGCGGCACAGGGTCAATGAGCACGCAAGCCAGCTGATCGGCATGTCTGTCAAGTATGCTCAGGGTTTCCTCAATGTGATTGAAAGGAATGATCACCACGTCATTGAGAACGGATGAGGGTGTGCCTTTGGCATGGGGAACGCTGTTGGGAGCTTCAATGCTGCCCCACGTTGACGGAGAAGCGCTCTGGCTGACTTCGGCAAAATCGTAACTGCCATGGTAGCCTCCTTCGGCTTTGGCAATCTTAGGCTTGCCTGTATAAGCCCTGGCAGCCTTTATCATTGCCATTACAGCTTCGGTGCCTGAGTTGACAAACCGCAGCTTTTCAAAACCCGGAACCCTGTCGCACAAAAGCCTGGCATACTCAATCTCCACTTCAGTGCCAATGGTGTAGGCCGTACCCCTGTGGAGCTGATCAATCACGGCCTGAACGATTCTCGGGTGGGCATGGCCATGAATTAAACTGGCGATGTTGTTGGCAAAATCAACACGCTGAACGCCATTGATATCCGTAACATAACATCCTGATGCTTTTGAAACGTAATAGGGGTGAGGCTTTCTGTAAAGCACATTGCGGCTTACTCCACCCGGCAAATAATTACATGCTTCACTGTACAGCGAAGCTTCGGTTTTCCGGTCGGCGGTCATTTCTTTTTCTTCTGCATTCATAGCCTTGTTGTTCAGTGTTTTATGTATAATCTTCCAGGGTGTAAATTTTTGGTTCTGTATGTTTTTGCAGGAATGCCAGGTCAACTCCGGGGGCCATTTTTCTTACAACAAGCCCTGTTTCCCTGACCTCGAGTACCGCATAGTCTGTGTAGATCATGTTGACAACACCGGTGCCGGTGAGGGGATAACTGCAACGGTTCACAATTTTTGGTTCTCCATTTTTTGTGAGATGTTTTGTGATGATAATAACCGTTTTAACACCCTGCACAAGATCCATGGCACCGCCTACGGCAGGTATCGCTTTGGGTTCGCCCGTCGACCAGTTGGCCAGGTCACCTTTTGCAGACACCTGAAATGCACCCAGCACGCAAATGTCAATATGACCCCCCCGAACCATGGCAAAACTGTCTGCATGATGGAAATAAGCCGCTCCCTTGTTGGCAGTGACCGGTTTTTTACCGGCATTGATCAGCTCGTCATCTTCCTGTCCGGAGGGTGGCGAAGGACCTACCCCCAGCAAGCCATTTTCAGTATGAAAGACAACCTCCCTGTCGTCGGGAATATAGTTAGCTACCAGTTCAGGCAAACCGATACCCAGGTTGACGTATGAGCCGTCAGGGATATCCAGGGCAATGTTTCTGGCCATTTCTTCACGGGTCCAGCCGGTAATGAGTTCTGCTACCATGGGTACCTCCTTCCTTCTTTAATGAGTTCGTTCTCGCTCAGCGGATGCTGAATTTCGACCACTTTCTTAACAAAAATACCGGGAGTGACCACAATCTCCGGGTCAAGGGCACCCAGTTCCACTACTTTTGATGCCTGCACGATGGCAGAAGTTGCCGCCATGCACATCACAGGACCGAAATTGCGGGCGGTTTTATTAAAGAGGAGGTTGCCATGCCTGTCGGCAACCCGGCATTTGACCAGGGCAAAGTCGGCCTTTAATCCGTATTCAAGCACATATTCTTTGCCGTCAATCACTTTGACCTCTTTGCCTTCCGCTAGCGGTGTATTCACTGAGGTGGGTGTGTAAAATGCCGGAATGCCAGCGCCACCAGCCCTGATCCTTTCGGCTAAGGTGCCCTGTGGAACGAGCTCCAGCTCAATCGCTCCATTTTTGTAAAACTCCGGGAATACCACAGAATGGGCAGTGCGCGGAAAGGAGCAGATCATTTTCCTGACCTGTTTGTTGCCAATAAGCGCCGCCAGTCCAATGTGTCCGTTCCCGGTGTTGTTGCTGACTACGGTTAACTCTTTGGCACCATGGTCAATGAGGGCATGAATGAGTTCAATGGGACTGCCTGCCTCACCGAAACCGCTGATCATCACAGTGGCCCCGTCAAATACCTCAGCAACAGCTTCGTGAGCTGTGTTAACGATCTTGTTTATCATGACAATGCTGTTTCAGGCTCACTTCTTGCGTCCGGTCTCTATGGATTCGTGAAGTTTGCGTTCTATTTCATCAAGCTCTTCTTCGAAAAAATGCCGGTCTGAACCATAAGGCTTAAGATGGGCAATGGTGTTTTCGGTTTCATCATATTTGGCCAGGTAAACCTTATCCATCCACTCCATATTGCGGGCTTCGTTGAATTTGAGGGCAAACAGTTTCTCTCCGTGCAGTTCCAGTGTACCCAGCAAGGATATCTTGCCTGCAGAGGCGGTCATGGTAATGTATCGGGAAGGACGGTTAATGGAGGCCAGGCTGCGGTATACCTTGCTGAACACCTGGTCGATTTTTGCCAGCGGCTGGGTGAAATAATGATGTTCACCGGTTGGCCGGGCGCAGTACATCGAATGGAAACCAACACCCAGCATCGCAAACAGATTACCAAGATCAATCCAGTTCTCTGCCGAGCGGTCAACGTCAACCTCACCGTTTTCGTCCTGGAACAGGCTGATATGATTCATGATCGGACTTTGGCTTTTAACGGTGACACCGTTGGCTTTCAACCGTCGGATGGCAGCAATGGTACTGGGATTCATCACCTCACGCGGCGTGGAAAAATGCGACATGAAAGCGAGCTGGATACCGTTGTTGTAAAGCTTTCTGAACAAGGCCAGCATGGGATCATATTCCCTGGAGATCACCATTTCGGGATTGTAGGTAAGCACCCGGGTGCCTAAACGAACCGTCTTAATGTGCATCAGCTCCGGATCTTCGATGATGGGCATTATGTATTCCTCAAAGCGCTCAGGCTTAAGGAAGCCGGCATCGCCTCCCGTGATCAGCACATCGGTGATCTCCTTGTGCTGTTTCATGTATTCATGAACCTGGTGAACATCTTTCTGGATAAACATATCCTCGTCGCCACGTACCTGGGCATGCCTGAAACAGTAATTACAGAAAGCAAAGCAATTCTGGGTCTGAACATCAAAGATCAACTGGCACTGAGGGTATTTGTGCTGGCTGCCTTCAACAACTTCAAGCGTTCCCTCTGAGTTGACAAAAGTAGGCTTGTTGAGCATCTGTTTCCCGTCGTGCGGATTGGTTTCCCTGATGTAGTCCCTGATTATCCTGTCTTTTTCCTCTTCCGTTTCAGCTGCCAGGAAAGCCTTGGTAATGTCGGGTCGGATCATGCCGGGCTGCGGAAATACAAGCTGAAACACAGAATCCTTCTCAAAGTCTGACCAGTTGATGGTATTCAGCACATGCTTCGTGGCCATGAAACGATACACCCGGATGAATAATTCCCGCTCTTCCAGGTGTCCGATTTGTATCCCGTTTTTCTCAAGTATTCCTGTTATTTCCCTGAATCCTTTAAGCCCTGAATACTGTTTTTTGTCGTTGAATAGAAAATCCGCTTCTTCTTTCAACCCTGAATATTGCGGGTAAGCGGCATGAAGACGCTCCAAAAGCCCGGGCGGCAACAGGTCTTCTTCTTCAATAATTGAAATGGTGTCGTTTGAATAATGAAAACGAAACATCATGTCAGCCAGATCTTTCTTGCTGAATGGTACTTTTTTGAAAGGAGGAATTTTTAATGGTGAAGTCATTATGTTGGTGTTTAAGATAGGGTGATGTTAATTATGATGATTGTTTAAATGCTTGCTGTAAACTCAGGGCTAAACCCATGTTGTGAATGTGCCGCAAATTTAAACAATATGCCTTATAAAGCAAAGGAAAAACAAAGAATATAGCTTAATGAAAAAAGCAGGTTAACTGAACGCCTTTTTCCGGATTTCCAGATGGTGTTGTGTTTAGACGGGAGGCTGCTTGCCGGGTCGGGTTTACAAGTATTTGAGCAGTTTTTCCATGCTGATCCCCCTGGAGCCCTTTACCAGTATGTTGTGGTCCTTTAAGGGGTTGTGCCTGAGCCATTCACCGGCCTGACCAACATCATCGAACACCCGGACGTTGTCTGCAGCCTGGCAAACTCCGGAAAAGTGTTTGCCGACAAAGAGTCTGAACTGGAATGAAAAGTCCTCTGTCAGCCGCATGATCTTACGGTGTTCATGCTCTGCGTCCTTTCCCAGTTCCAGCATATCGCCAAGCATCACCGCTTTGGGTTGCTCCTGAGAGCGGCTGAAGTTGGAAAGAGCCGCTTCCATACTGCTGGGATTTGCATTGTAGGCGTCAAGAAGCACCGTGTTGCTTGCTGTTTTGATGAATTGAGATCGGTTGTTGCGCGGCACATAGGCTTCAATCGCTTCAGTCAGGTCATCAGCAGGAACTCCGAAAAAAAGCCCAATCGTGATGGCCGCCATGATGTTTCCGAAATTATAGTCGCCTGTCAGTTGGCTTTTGATAGTTCCCGTGATCCCCGGTGCTGCTTTACCGAACTCTTTGTTGGTGCTGAAGGTGACTTCAACAAAGGGAAATGACGCTTTAATGCTTCCTGAACAACAAAAATTGCGGCTGCTGCCGAAGGTAACCGCCTTTTTCTCCTTCGAATAGTCTTTTAATCGCGGGTCATCGCCATTGACAAAGAGGTAACCCCGGGCTTTGATCACCGACTCAAAAAGCTCACCTTTTGCCTTTGCTATGTTTTCGACGCTGCCAAAACCTTCGAGGTGGGCTTTGCCGATGTTGGTAATCAGGGCATGGGTGGGCATGGCCAGATCAGCCAGTGCCCCGATCTCGCCCACATGGTTGGCTCCCATCTCTATGACAGCCAGTTCTGTTGTTGTTTTGAGTGAGAGCAGTGTCAGCGGTACTCCGATATGGTTGTTCAGGTTACCCTCGGTGGCTTGTGAGGCAAACTTTTTTTCGAGCACAGCCTGGCAGAGCTCTTTGGTGGTGGTTTTGCCATTTGTGCCGGTAATGCCAAGCACGGGCATGTCCAGCATCCGCCGGTAGCTTTTGCTTAATTCCTGCAGGCACAGCAGCGCATCTTCAACAAGAAGGCATTCTTCTCCTGTATTATAAGAGGGATCGTCAATAACGGCTAAGCGGCAGCCTTTACGTATTGCCTCTGCAGCATAGGCGTTGCCGTTAAAATTCTCTCCGCGCAGGGCAAAAAAAATACCGCCGGATACCAGCATCCGGGTGTCGGTAAACACCCTGCTGCCTTTCAACACAAGCGGTAAAAGAAGTTCTGTGGCCTCTTTCATGCAAGCTTAGGGCTTTTGGCCAAGATGATCCATGACGCAGCGAAAACCAATGTCGTTGGTTGCCTTGTTCTGGTCAAGATGTCTCCTGGTGGCCGGCGACAACCAGTATGACCGGTCTTTCCAGCTTCCGCCCTTGTATACTCTTGACTGGTTGGTGATCAGTGTCAGACCTTCGGGATAAACAGACTGACCCATGGCTATGGCCGACATCTGATCGCCATCCCTGTAGTCAATAAAGTTCCCCTGCCTGTAATCTCTGGAATTCTGTTGCTCATTGTTATCAGCTTCTTCAAAGATGACTCTGCCTAAATCATCAAACAGAATGTTGCCGTTTTCATCCCTGGCTGCTGTTCTGAAAACATTGCCTCGAAACGGACGGAACTCCGCAACCTTTTCATGGGAGAGCGGTCTGTAAACGTCTTTAACCCATTCGTTTACGTTGCCTGCCATGTTGTAGAGGCCGTAATCGTTGGGCAGAAAGGATCTGACGTGCATGGTAAGCTCACCGCTTCGCTGGGAGGCGCCGGCAATACCGGTCAGGTCGCCGTACCCCCGCTGGAAGTTAGCCAAAAACTCACCTCTTGTCCTGCGTTCCGTGCTTCTCATATTGTTTCCGCTCCATGGATACGTCCTTCTCTCCGTTACATTATCACCTACAGTTTTACCAATAAGCCCCAGGGCGGCAAACTCCCATTCAGCTTCTGTAGGCAATCTGTAACGGGGCAGGAGCAAGCCGTCTTCCCAACGGGCCCTTTGTTGCTGGTCCTCTCTTACCAGTCCTTCGTAAGCACCGGCAAGATAAGCCTGTGTGGTGAAATAATTACCGGGTCTCTGATCATCGAGGTTCAGCTCAAGAAAGCCGTTTTGCACAAGGATCCATTCATTCACCCTGTCGGTTCGCCAGGCAGCAAAGTCGGATGCCTGTACCCAGCTAACACCAACCACCGGGTAATCGTCGTAAGCCGGATGACGTAAATAATTTTCAACAAAAGGTTCGTTGTATGCCAGCGGATCACGCCATACCAGAGTGTCCGGCAAAGCATTCAGATAAATATCAGGATGGGTTGTTCTAAACACTCTGCTCAGCCAATGTAAATACTCCCTGTATTCAAAATTGGTGATCTCGGTTTCATCCATATAAAAAGAAGCTACACTGACGCGACGCGGAAGGTTGTTCCAATCGTACATGATATCCTCGTTAGTACGTCCCATTACAAAGGTACCCCCTTCAATGAACACCATGCCGGGACCAGGGTCCTGGTGGCGGAGCTGCGTTCTCGTAAAAGTTCCCGTTCCTTCTTCTCCCAGGGTCCATCCCGTTGTTCGCGACACCTCCTGTTGCTGAAACAGATTGCATGACGAAAGAAAAAACAAAGAGCCCAGAACAACAATGCTATAAGTCAGGCGGCTTATTGAAATCCTTATCATAATCTTCACTTTTAATAATCAGGTCACAAAATTAACTAAAAACCCGGATGATTTATTATCCGGCTGCCAATATTTCTTTGTGGACAATTAAAACGAAAAGCAAGACTTATTTCGTGTATCGAATGCATAACACCCGAAAAATCACCGGCCAGGTAATCATAACTGTAACCGATACGGTAATCGTCCAGGTTCAGGCCAAAGAGAAACACCAGGGTGTTCTGTGGTCCTGCACCTCCTGTTTCTATCCAGTGACGATACCACACTCCGAGCATCAGCGGCATCCTGCCTGTGTAAAAACCAAAGCTGGCATGTGCATGGTAATGACCCCCCTTGGTCAGATCGCCCTGCAGCTGAACAATAACATTGGGAGACAGATACCAGATGTTCCGGTCAAAACTTCGCTGAAAACGCCCTGAAGAGGCAGTGTAGTAACCCAGATGCATGGTATATTTCCTGTGCAATACTGAACCTCCCTCGTCGAACAGGCTTATGTCGGGTTCATGCAGGTGGTGCACCGAGAGGCCTCCATAAATGGTTTGAGAAAAAATGAGTACTCCGGCCGAAAAGTCCACTGCGCTTTTCCAGCTATGGTCAGGGGAGGGTTCAGAATCATCCGGAAAGTTGAACCTGTCCCATCGTGAGTAATGTCCGGTATACCCGGCCTGAACTCCAAAACTCATATCGGTTGTGGCGGTGAGCCTCATATGGTATGCGTACATGACATTCAGGCTGTTGCGCATTATGTACATGTTGGCCTGATCAGAAGTAAGCTGAATGCCCACACCGCCCTGCAACGCTTCCACGTAAGTGTCGTACGAGAAATTGGCAATGTAAAAATTATCAACCGACCTTAACAACCTTTGACTTAAAGCAACCCGGGAACATTTGGTTGAGCCTGCAAAGGCCGGGTTCAGATAAACCGGGGCCGCGTAAAACTGCGAAAAAACCGGGTCCATAGCCTGAATCCCGTTCAAATACCCTGAACAAAACAAAAAGGCAACAAAAACCGGTATGCATGCTTGCGGGCGAAACTTCATCTGATGATCGTTGACATTCGTTAGTAAAGTGTAAAACGCATTTTTTTGCCAAATACATATATCTGACAGGGATTAATTGTTCCGGTTTTGATGTTGACCACCCTGATTTTTGACCATATTTGCTAAAATATCTGCTTTTAATTACCGTTTATAAAACAATGATTCCGGCATTAAGATATTGTTAGTCGCTGGCTTAACACCACAAAGAATCTCAGTAAAGAACTGTTATTCAGCAAAAGAGTATGATTATTCGTGTGCATGTGTTGCATGCACCCGACGATAAGAATTGTTGTATGCCGTATTCATCCATTGAACCCGGCAGGGTGTAATTTGTTATCTGTATAGTGTGTTCAATTCTTTCTTTTCCATGAAGATAATTCAGGACAACGTGTTCATGTTTGTTTCCCTGGTGATCGTCTTGTTAATGTTTGGCGCACCTGATGTTCCGGCGCAAACTGTTTCAAAACACCATATCTCATGGCATGCGCCACAGTTTCTGCCCGTTAACGAGGATGAATACATCGAGCTGCTCTATTTTGACAAAGCCACCTATAGTGATTCATTGCCTTCAATCCCGGTGTTCAGTGTGCGCAAAACACTGGATGTCCCTTTTTTCAACCTTAATTTCGCTATTTCTGAGAAAGTTTATGAACAGGCTGATGAGCATGAAGATCAACTGTTGCGCGAAGCAGGTTTTGCTGACCAGGGCATCCGGATGCAAACGGCTCTGCAGAGCGTAAGAAAGCAAAGGTATGCGGTGCTCAGCTTTTATCCCTTTGTTTATGATCCTGGAAAGGACAGTTACAAAAAGCTCGTATCATTTACCCTGACTAACGAGTATGTCTATGATGCGGCTCTGAGCTATGATCCGGTGCAAAGTTTTGCTGAGAACTCGGTTCTGGCAACAGGTAGCTGGTACAAGTTATGTGTGGAAGAAACGGGGGTATATCGTATCGCATATGAAGACCTTGAAGCCATGGGGATAAATCCCGCAGCCTTGCAGAAGGAAAACATACGCTTATTCGGTAATGGAGGAGGGATGTTGCCCGAAGCCAACAGTGCATCGGTACATCATGATCTTGTTGAAAATGCCGTTTATGTTTCGGGTTCTTCTTCAGGCAGTTTCTCTGCCACTGACTACATCCTGTTTTATGGCGAGTCGGCCGATGCCTGGCATTTTGATCATGCATCTGGGTTATACAGGTATGAAAGGCATTTGTATGCCAATCAAAACTGTTATTTCCTTACGATTGACCAGGGACCGGGAAAACGCCTGCAATCTCAGCCAAGCCTGGATAGTCCTGCAACTCATGAAATAAATACATTCAGGGATATGGCCGTTCACCAGCGCGATCTTCAGAACCTGATCGGGAGCGGAAGGATCTGGTTCGGTGAAGTGTTTGATGCCACGCTGAACAGGCAATTCAATTTCGACATTCCCAATATAGTGGTCGGAAAGCAAGCAACGGTTGAGGCCTATCTTGCAGCCCGTTCTTCTTTTCCAAGCAGTTTTACGCTCCGTGCCGGCAACCAGCAAAAGCATTTGCCCATACAGGCCATAAACCCCGCTGATTATAATGGTGATTTTGTGAGGGCCGTGGTGGATACCCTTCACTTTTTACCGGTATCGACATCAATGGTGCAGCTTAACCTGACCTACAACAGACCGTCATCAGGCTCCAGGGGTTGGCTGAATTACCTGGTAATAAATGTTTCACGACACCTGTCCTTTACCGGTGCACAGATGGCCTTTCGCAATGTGGAGCATCTCGGCAGCGACCACATTCACGAATATGTGCTGACCACAGGAGCACCCCAACCTGCCATCTGGGATGTCACCGACAAGTTTAACGTAAAGCAGCAAGAGGTCGTCGGAGGAGGTAACAGCCTTCGCTTTCGTCTACCGGGAGATCAGGTTCGCGAGTTTATTGCATTTGACGGCTCCGGCTATCTCAGCCCTGTCATTAAAGGCCCGATCGAAAACCAAAACCTGCATGCCCTGGAGGCTGCCGACCTGATCATCGTCAGTCCCGAAGAATTCATTGCGGAAGCCCGCCGTCTGGCAGACTTCAGAACTGCGCAGGATGATCTGAGTGTTCAGGTGGTTTCCATCGAAGAGGTATATAACGAGTTTAGCTCAGGAAAGCCCGATGTGTCTGCGATCCGGAACTTCATGAAAATGTTTTACGACAGGGCGGAAACGCCCGGTGACATGCCGCGTTACCTGTTGCTTTTTGGAAATGGAACCCTGGATAACAGGGATGTGCTGGGCTATGGCGGCAATTTGATCCCCACTTACCAGAGCCTGGCCTCCTTTGCGGCCAGAACCTCCTACATGACCGATGACTATTTTGGCCTGCTGGATGATCATGAAGGTCAGGATGCCTATGGTATTCCCGATGTCGGCATAGGACGTTTGCCTGTGCGTACTGTAGAAGAAGCAGCCATCCTGGTTGACAAAATCATCAGGTACGAGCAGCGGATTCCCGGTCTTGCACCCGATGCCGGCCAGCTCGAATACATGGGGGTGATCCCGAACTACGCCGATTGGAGAAACGTCATTGTTTTTATAGCGGATGACGGCGATAACAACACACACTTTAATCATGCTGAAATCCTGACCAACAACATCACGGAAAATTATCCCCAGTACAATGTGCAAAAGATTTACCTGGATGCCTATCAGCAGGTTACCATGGCCGGGGGTGCGCGCTACCCGGATGTCAACAGGGCCATCAACGAAAGAGTGAACCAGGGAGCACTGCTCATCAATTACATAGGCCACGGAGGTACCCGCGGACTTGCGCACCAGCGCGTTCTTACCTTCGATGATATTGCCGCATGGAACAACAAATACAACATGCCTGTGTTCATGACTGCCACCTGCCAGTTCAGCAGTTTCGACCAGCCTGACCCTGAAGACTTGTCGGCAGGTGTCAGGATCGTGCTTAAACCTGAGGGGGGAACAGTTGCCCTATATACCACTACAAGGCTTGCCTGGTCGGGGCATAATCTTACGCTAAACAGGCATTTTATGGATGCTGTTTTTATGAAGGATGATGATGGCCACAACCTGCGTCTCGGAGATCTGATACGAGTGGCCAAGAAAAACAGCGGCAATGCGACAACCCCCATGCAGTTGCGGAACTTCGTACTTCTCGGAGACCCTTCCATGCGTATGGCATACCCGCAATATAACGTAGTAACGGAAAGTATGCCCGATACCATCAGGGCATTCCAGGAAGTGACCGTCTCAGGGTATGTTGCCGACAGAAACGGAGTCATGCTTTCTGATTATAACGGGGTGCTTTTCCCAACGGTATATGACAAAAAAACCATCTATTCAACTCTAGCCAACAATCCCGATAGTCATAAGGACGAATTTGCCATGCGCGACGCCATTCTGTACAGAGGCAAAGCAAGCGTTACTGACGGTACCTTCAGCTTTTCTTTCGTGGTGCCAAAAGACATAGCCTACGACCTTGGCGAAGGCAAGATCAGCTATTACCTGGATAATGGCTACGTTGACGGTCACGGGTATTATAAAGGGTTTGCGATAGGAGGCACTGCCGATTCGTTTATGCCTGACAATCAAGGCCCTGAAATCCGGCTTTTTATGAATGACACCACTTTCGTTTCCGGTGATCATACGCACGAAAACCCCGTTCTTCTGGCGTTGCTCAGTGATGATAGCGGAATTAACCTTACTGGCAGTATCGGTCGTGACATTGTGGCCTACATGAATGGCAATGTCGCCGAACTTATCCGGCTTAACAACTATTACCAGGCCGATCTTGACACCTATAAGAGCGGGCGGATTGTTTACCCGTTCTATCGACTTGAAGAAGGAAGATACAGGCTCGACCTCAGAGCATGGGATGTGCATAACAATCCGGCATCAGCATATATTGAATTTGTGGTAAGCAGTAAGATGCAGCTGATCCTTGAAGACCTGATGAATTATCCGAATCCCTTTTCCGGGGAAACCCGCTTTGTATTCAAACACAACCAGGCCTTTTCCGAGCTGGATGTGCGTATTGATATTTACGATCTTCAGGGGCAGCTGGTAAGTACCATCAGGGAAAGGGTTTATCCGGTCGGCTTTCAGTCAACGCCCATTCGCTGGGACGGAACAAGCAATGACGGCAGGATGTTACGCAATGGCATCTACCTGTACCGGCTTACCATGACAGCTCCTGATGGTCAAAAAGCGCGGCAATCAGAAAAACTGATGATTGTGCGGTAATCCGAAAACTGAAGAAATAATACGTGATGCATTGTTATCGATGAACCGCAAGGCCTATGGGCTTGGTCTTAAAATGTCGAACAGATCATTGAGTCATTTAACAATAATCGCTTTTAAAAAATCGTTATCTTTGCGGTCTTTTAGGAAAAATCTCAAACCTTCAAGCTTGCATTTTGTTTTTCCATTATACAAATCAAAAAGCCGATCAATGAAATCTTATTTTTCTTTGCTGCTTGTTTTTCTTTTTCTGATGCTGCAGTCTGCTGTGACTTCCGGTCAGAATGTGGATTACGGCGATGTGCTGGGACAGCGAATCAATACGATCACCACTGCGGTTCCTTTTTTGATGATTGCTCCTGATGCCAGGGCCGGAGCTCTTGGCGATGCAGGCGTGTCGTCTTCCCCTGACATCAACTCCATGCACTGGAATCCTGCAAAATATGCATTTATGGAACAGGAAATGGGCTTTGCATTGAATTATACGCCCTGGCTTCGTTCGCTGGTGCCGGATATTAACCTTTCCTATCTTTCAGGTTTCAGAAGGCTGGATGATCTGCAGACGATTGCCTTCTCCCTTAAGTATTTCACGCTTGGTGATGTGAACTTTACCGATGAGGTGGGTACGCCCATGGGTACGGTACGCCCGAATGAGTTTGCGCTTGACCTGGCTTATGCACGAAGGTTGGGTGATCATATCTCCGGTGCTATTGCAGCCCGTTTTATCTACAGCGACCTGACGCAAGGGCAGCTGGAAGGTTCACAGGCAGGGGTCTCACTGGCCGCAGACGTGGCCGTGTATTACCGGCGTGAGCTGAACTGGGAAGGAACGCCTACATTGTTTTCGGCCGGAGCCCACATCTCAAACATGGGCAACAAGATTACCTACACCGACGATATCAACGCCGACTTTATTCCCATTAACCTCAGATTTGGTCCGTCCCTGACTTTCGACCTGGATAATTTTAACCAGTTGTCTGTAATGGTTGATTTCAACAAATTGCTTGTTCCTACACCCCCCATTTATGCACGGGATTCATTGGGCAATGTGATGCAGGATGATGACGGTTTTGTTATTGCCAAAGGCAGAAACCCCAACAGATCGGTGGTGTCCGGAATGCTGGGCTCGTTTTCGGATGCCCCCGGCGGTTTCAGGGAAGAACTGAATGAGTTTACCATTTCAGCAGGTGTTGAATACTGGTACGACCAGCAGTTTGCCATACGCGGCGGGTATTTTTATGAACACGAGTCGAAAGGAAACAGGAAGTATTTTACCGTTGGTCTTGGCTTGAAGTACAACGTTTTCGGACTTGATTTTGCCTATGTGATTCCCGTAGCACAGCGCAGTCCGCTCGAAAATGTTCTGCGTTTCTCCTTGTCGTTCGATTTTGAAGCACTCAGAGGACAATAGCCGCATGCGTGTCGGTTTCGGCTACGACGTGCATCCCCTTGCATCCGGTAATTCACTAACGCTGGGTGGCATCCACATTCCCCATACTCAAACCGCTGTTGGTCACTCCGATGCCGATGTGCTGATCCATGCCATTATTGATGCCCTTTTAGGTGCTGCCGGGCTGCGCGATATCGGAACGCAGTACCCTGATTCCTCCGACAGTTATAAGGACATAGACAGCAAGATACTGTTGGGCAGCACCCTGGATAAGATTCGTGAACAGGGATACACCCTTGGAAATATTGACACCACCGTTTGCCTTGAAAAGCCCGCAATAGGTTCTTATATTCCGGAAATGCAGGCTGCTTTGTGTGCTGTGATGCAGATCAGACCTGACCAGTTGTCCATTAAGGCAAAAACCGGAGAAGGCTTGGGGTTTATTGGCAGGGAAGAGGGTGTTTCTGCCTATGCTGTAGCTCTCATTTACCAGGCTGTTTAGGTTACGCTGCACGGATTTACCTGCGCAGTTCGAAGCTTTCACCCAGGTACAGCTTTCTTACCTCCGGGTCTGAAGCCAGTTCTTCCGATGTTCCTGCTTTCAGAATGGAGCCTTCGAACAGCAGGTATGCCCTGTCTGTTATACTGAGTGTTTCATGCACATTGTGGTCGGTAATGAGGACGCCAATGTTTTTTTCCTTGAGCCGAGAAACGATGTTCTGGATATCCTCAACGGCAATGGGGTCAACTCCGGCGAAGGGCTCATCGAGCAATATGAAGCGGGGGTCAACGGCCAATGACCTGGCAATCTCAGTGCGGCGCCTCTCTCCACCCGACAGGGTAATACCCTTGCTTTTCCGAATGTACTGAAGACCAAACTCATCAAGCAAGCTTTCCAGTTTGGCCTTTTGTTCCGCCTTGCTTTTGCCGGAAAACTCGAGCACAGCCGTAATATTGTCTTCAACGCTCAGGCTGCGAAATACACTGGCTTCCTGGGCGAGGTACCCAATGCCTCTCTGCGCCCGTTTGTACATGGCTTCGCCCGTTATGTTCTCTGAATCCAGGAATATGCTGCCCCTGTTGGGTTTTATCAGTCCAACGATCATATAAAAAGTGGTGGTTTTGCCAGCACCGTTAGGGCCAAGCAAACCTACGATTTCTCCCTGGCGAACCTCAACGGATACCTTATTCACCACAGTACGCTTTTTGTAGCGTTTTACAAGGTCTTCACTGTATAATATGCTTTTTGTCATTAGCGGTTTCTGGTTTCTCATCATACATTCATCACCCTGAAAGCTGTCAGATGATACCTTCATTCAGAATGTCATGTAGGTGTACAACACCCTTGTATTCATTGTTATCCACAACGAGCAGCTGGGTGATGTTGTGATCCCGCATCAGTTGAAGGGCATCCACGGCAAGGGTTGTTCCTGCAATGGTTTTCGGATTCAAGGTCATGATATCCCTGGCTTTCAGTGTGGCCAGGTCTTTCCCTTTTTCAAGCATCCTGCGGAGGTCTCCGTCCGTAATAATGCCTGTGAGGCGGTTATCATCCAGTACGGCCGTTACTCCCAGCCTTTTGGATGATATTTCTATGATGAGGGTTTTTATGTCGTCTTCAGGACCTACCGAGGGTTTTGCATTTTTCGGATAGAGGTTTTCTGCTTTCAGATAGAGTTGTTTGCCGAGCGAACCTCCCGGATGATAGCGTGCGAAATCACTGGCGGTGAAACCCCTGCAGTGCAGCAGCGCCATGGCTAACGCATCGCCCATTACCAGTTGTGCTGTTGTGCTGCAGGTAGGAGCAGGGTTGGTGGTGGTAGCTTCCTGATCAACTGTGGTGTCAATTACCACATCGGATTGCCTTGCCAGGTATGAGGATGTGTTTCCAACCATGCCGATCAGGGCGGCACCCAGGCTTTTCAGCATGGGCGTCAGCACTTTGATCTCAGGAGTGTTACCGCTGTTGCTGATGCAAACCACCACATCTTCCTTCTGAATGATGCCCAGATCACCGTGAATGGCATCCGCTGCATGCATGAAAACAGAGGGGGTACCGGTTGAATTAAGCGTTGCCACAATTTTTGAAGCTATGGTGGCGCTCTTTCCGATACCGGTAATGACCACCCTGCCCCGGCACTCAAAGATGATCTGCACCGCCCTTGCAAAATCATCATTGATGTGCTTTTCAAGGCTTTTAATCGCAGCATACTCCTCCCTTACAGTCTGTAAAGCAATACGTTTAATTTCTTCGCCGGTTTTCACTTTATAATTATTAAAAAAAGTATTGTTTGTGAATAATATTAATGCTAAATTTACATTACAAACCTACATGATTTTTCTAAATTACTGGAAAAATAAGAATAAATTGTTGGCTCCGTTATTTCTATAGGAGCTTAAGAGTAGTTTTTTATTAATATTTCAGGTTATGGAGGTGACAGGCAGTGTATCTTTAAAGGAGCTGCTGAAGCAGATTTTTGGTTACGGAGCTTTTAAGGGCGACCAGGAGGCCATAGTACGCAGCTTGCTCGACGGGAATGATACCTTTGTGATCATGCCCACCGGGGGTGGCAAGTCCATGTGCTACCAGTTACCCGCGCTGATCGGCTCCGGTACTGCCATTATTGTGTCACCACTCATCGCTTTGATGAAGAACCAGGTGGATGCCATAAGAAATTTTGCCTCTTATGATGGCATTGCCCACGTTCTGAACTCCTCACTGACCCGGGCAGAAGTTATGCAGGTGAAAAGCGACTTGAGAAGCGGACTGACAAAACTGCTTTATGTAGCCCCCGAATCGCTCACCAAAGATGAAAATGTGGCCTTCCTGAAAACCCTGGATATCTCATTCTTTGCCGTTGATGAGGCACACTGTATTTCGGAATGGGGTCACGACTTTCGTCCCGAGTACCGGCGCCTCAGACCCATTATTGATGCACTGGAAAAGAAAGTGCCGGTCATTGCCCTTACCGCCACAGCTACTCCGAAAGTGCAGCAGGACATCCAGAAAAATCTTGGCATGATGCATGCCGGACGTTTTATTTCTTCTTTCAACAGGCCGAACCTTTATTATGAAATCCGCCCGAAAACAAAAGACATTACCCGTGATATCATTCGTTATGTCAAATCCCAGGAAGGAAAATCAGGTATCATTTATTGCCTGAGCAGAAAAAAGGTCGAAGAGCTGGCGGCCACGCTCCAGGTGAACAACGTCAGGGCTCTGCCTTATCATGCCGGCCTGGAGTCGCATGTGCGGGTAATGAACCAGGATCAGTTCCTTATGGAAGATGCTGAGGTGATCGTCGCAACCATCGCCTTCGGAATGGGGATTGACAAACCCGATGTACGGTATGTGATTCACCACGATTTTCCGAAAAGTCTGGAGGCTTACTACCAGGAAACCGGACGTGCCGGCCGCGATGAAGGTGAAGGTAACTGCATCGCATTTTATTCTTACGAGGATATCCAGAAAATGGAAAAATTCCTCAAGGGAAAACCTGTCGCCGAACAGGAAATAGGCATGCAACTGCTGATGGAAACCGTGGCTTATGCAGAGTCGTCCATTTGCCGCAGAAAAACCCTCCTGAACTATTTCGGCGAAAGGTATGAAAAAGAAAATTGCGGCTCTTGTGATAATTGTTTACATCCTAAAGAAAAGTTTGAAGGAAAAGAATATATTTGCCAGCTGTTAGAAACTGTACTTGCAGTTAAAGAGATTTTTAAACCAAAACATGTAATCAACGTACTTATGGGTAAGAGTACCGCAACCGTAAAATCATGCAAGCACAATAATCTTGAGGTTTTTGGGAAAGGCGCCGACTATGATCAGAAGTTCTGGTATGCTGTTTTGAGGCAAGCGCTGGTCGAAAGGCTTCTTGAAAAAGACATTGAAGATTATGGTACCATCAAACTCACTGACGACGGGAAAGCATTTCTGGATAAACCGCGTTCGATAATGATGAGTAAAGACCATGATTACGATAACCCGGAAGAACAGGAGGCCATATCAGGAATGGTGCAAAAAACCAGCGCCACGGATAAAATGCTTTTTGCCTTGCTTAAAGATTTGCGCAAACAGATTGCCAGGAAGCACAACCTGCCGCCCTTCGTAATTTTCCAGGACCCCTCTTTGGAGGATATGGCCATACAGTATCCTGTAAAACTTGACGAACTCAAGCAAATCACCGGAGTTGGTTCAGGAAAGGCTGAGAGGTTTGGAAAGCCATTTATTGAGCTGATAGCCAGATATGTGGAGGACAATGAAATAGAAAGACCCATGGATATGGTAGTTAAATCCGTGGTCAATAAATCCGGGTTAAAAGTATATCTGATCAGGAATATCGACCGGAAGGTGTCACTCGAAGACCTTGCTGACGCCAAAGGGATCGACTTTGATGAGTTGCTTGCGGAGCTGGAAAGCATCGTTGCTTCCGGGACAAAAATCGATATCAGGTATTATATAAACCAGGTTGTGGATATTGACAAGCAGGAGGAGATCTTTGATTATTTCAAAACCGCAGAAACGGATTCTTTTCAGGATGCTTTAAAGGAACTTGGCGAGGATGATTTTTCGGAGGAGGAGGTCAGGTTGATGCGCATTCGATTTATGTCGGAAATGGGGAACTGACGAAACTGGTACAACTTAAGAACATCGCAGATGGAACAAAACAATAAAGTGAACAAAGGCACAATTATCAACATTGTGCTTTTTTTAGGTTTGATTGCACTCTACGCAGTGCACTTTGTGGGTAAACCCGCTGATAACGATCTCCCTGCCCGGGGTGATGTGGCTCATATGCCCAAATCCAGTGGCGACACCACCGGACCAGCCATGGCTTATGTTGACAACGAAGTCCTGATGGAAAACTACATGCTTGCCATAAGGATGCGCGCTGAATTCGATGCTGAACAGCGACGCCTGGAGAATGACCTCGACCGGAGGCAAAGGGCTTTTGAAATTGAAGTGGAACGCTTTTACAGGGACGTGCAAAGGGGACATGTAGCGCCGGAAGAAGCTCAGCTCCTGGAGCAGGAACTCATGCGTCAACAGCAGGATCTTTTCCAGCTGAGTGAAACCTACCGTGATCGTTTGATGCGTAAGGAACTGGAAATGAATACAGAGTTACTGGATAACATCAGGGATTTCCTGGACCGGTACAATGTTGAACAAGGGTATGATTTTATTCTTGGCTATGCCAGGGGAGGGGGTATCCTTCATGCCAACAAGGCATATGATATCACCAAAGAAGTGCTTGACTTGCTCAACAAAGAGTATGAGAAGAAGAACTGATTACTGATTCCTGTACTTCAGAACCTCATCGGTAAAATATTCGATCTTCACACCTGCCTCGGCGAATAGTTGTTCCGATTCCTGACCGGCGTGATATTTTTTTTCACAAACCACGCGTGTGATCCCGCAATTAATGATGAGCATGGCACAAACCCTGCAGGGTGTCATCCGGCAATACAGTGTTGCTCCCGAAATGCTGATTCCCAGCCTGGCCGCCTGACAAATGGCATTTTGCTCGGCATGCACGGTTCTGACGCAATGCATGCTGGTATGTCCTTCATCATGCAACACTTTCTTCATTTCGTGACCTACATCATCGCAGTGGGGCAGTCCGATTGGTGATCCCACATACCCGGTAACGAGGATTTGTCTGTCGCGTACAATCACACAGCCGCTGCGCCCGCGATCGCAGGTTGCCCGCTTGCTGACCGTATGTGCAATTTCCATGAAGTATTCGTCCCACGGTGGTCGTTGATAATTTGATCCTTTCATGTGTGCCGGTTTATAAGCTTAGGTTTTTCAGAAAGAGTTCAATATCCTTATGCAGTTGCCGCAAACTGCCGCTGTTGTTGATGACATGATCCGCTTCAGCAATACATGCGGCCAGATTTTGTTTATTGGCATCTGCTGAATGCATTTCCCGTTCTTCATTTTTAATGAAGGTGTTGAAGGATACCTGGTCGGTTTCGGAGTTCCGGCTGCGGATACGCTTATAGCGCAGCCTGGGGTCGGCGTCGATGGCGAGAAGATAAAACTGCTTGTGGCGGCGCAGCGAACCGATCTCACCGGGTGTTCTAATGCTTTCGATAACACAGTTATGCCCCTGCTCCAGGGCTTTAGCAAAAAGTTGTTCGATAATGTAGGCCGGACCGTGTTTCGCCCTTAATGCATTAGCAATAGCGGTTAGTGTGTCACGGTTCACCGGTATTTGCCTTGAGGCTAATACCTGGCTTAAAAAATCGCGGACAGAATAATGCCGGAAGTCTTTTTTTTCCGTGAGGTATTTTACCACGGTGCCTTTGCCTGCCCCTAGTGTTCCTGTAATTCCAATAACAATCATGGAACCAAAGTTACATCTTTTATCAAAAAAAAGCTCCGTTAATGTTAACGGAGCCTCACACGTTACCCAAATATGACTTATCAGGCCTTTTTTACGTTGATGGCCTTTTTGCCTCTCTCATCCTCAGAATACTCGAAAGATACCCGGTCGTTGTTAGCGATCGGATCCAGTAAGCCAGTGTGATGAACAAAAACGTCTTTTTCCGTCTTATCGTCAATAATAAATCCGTACCCCTTTTTCTCATTAAAGAATTTAACAGTACCAGTTTCCATAACAAAGCAGCTTTAGTTGTAAATTTGGTGAACATTCAAAAATACAACATTTTTTAACATTTGCAATATTTTTTGCAAAAAGTTAAAAGCAAAGGACGTTTTTTTGTGCTGTATGGCCAAACGAAGGGTGTCTTTTAAAAGACACCGGCAGGCAGCCGTCGTTGTTCTGAGTGCAAGCAGAGAGTTTATAAAGAACAGCTGCTCCTGCCGGAATACGAATATAATGCTTTATTGCGGTTAAAACAATTTTATTTCCTCCAGCAGTTGTTTTGGATTCTGAAGCAGGAATGGGTTTTTGTCGGTGTGTATAAGTCCGGAAACAGATAACCTATGCGTGCTTATCGTATGCTGGGCTTCAGTTGCCGATATCTTCACGATCAACAGGGATCCGGCTTTTATTACAAATGATGGGATATCTCCGGTAACTTGCAGGAACTCATCCCTGTACCTTTCAATGTCCTGATTGTTGCATTTTTTTGTCTTGAAACAAGCTCCTATTTCATCAATGCGTTCATACACATCAGTCAAACTGAGGTCTTCCTTTGATTTAGTCATGAACTCATTGATACCGGGCCGGCTTTTCTCATGAAAATAAAACTCGAATCCTACTGCATCAAGAAGGCTGACCACTGCTTTATGACATAACTCAATCTTGTTTTCATCTTGAGCATCGAAATAGGAGACCACCGGCACGTGTCTTTTCAGTTTCCTGTTTTTATAATCGGTATTGATGGAGTTAAAAGAGATGTATTCGCTGAAGGAGTTTTGCAGGATGTAGATCTGGTCTTTTAATCTTTTCACCTCCTCGGCGTGTTTCTGTTCGAGCCTGTTGATCTTCTTTTCGTAGTACTTATAGTACTGCTTCATGAATTTGTTCTGAGGTCCGGCGGCAACCAGGCGCTGTCCCTCTTCGGTGTCGGTGAAGTTTTCAAAATTGGCGATGAACTTTTCGGCCAGGTCCTCAGCCTGTTTCATGTAGGCGGTCTCGTACTTCCAGGTGTTTTTGGGATTAAGAATGGCCGGATCAACCCCTTTGACATGCTTCGGAATCATGAGCCCGAAGGGTGCGAGTTCTTCTACGGCTGTCTTATCCAGTGATCCGTCGAGGATGGCATTGATGATGCGACGGGTGCTATCGATGTCAATGCGTTTCCCGATTCCGTAAGGGCCTCCGATCCATCCCGTATTTACCAGGTAGGCCGTTGCGCCGTGCGCCTTCATTTTTTTTGCCAGTTCCTGGGCATATACCGTGGGGTGCAACAACAGGAAGGCTGCTCCAAAAGCAGAAGAAAACGTGGGCATGGGTTCTTTGACACCGCGCTCAGTACCGGCAAGTTTGGCCGTGTAACCGCTCAAAAAGTAATACATGGCCTGATCACGGTTAAGGCGGGCTACCGGGGGAAGAATCCCAAAGGCATCTGCCGTAAGGAAAATGATCTTTTTCGGATGTGTACCCCTGGATACGGGTCTGACAATATTCTTGATATGATAGAGCGGATAAGAAACCCTGGTGTTCTCTGTTTTGCTGGTGTTGCTGAAGTCAATCTCGCCGGTTTTCTTGTCAAAAACCACATTCTCAAGCAAAGCATCCCGTTTGATGGCCTTGTATATGTCAGGTTCCTGCTCTTTGCTCAGGTTAATGCATTTGGCATAGCAGCCTCCTTCAAAATTAAAAATGCCTTCATCATCCCAGCCGTGTTCATCATCACCAATCAGGTAACGATTCGGATCGGCCGATAAAGTCGTTTTTCCGGTGCCCGAAAGGCCGAAAAAGATGGCCGTGTCGCCATTCTTGCCCATATTGGCAGAGCAGTGCATGGAAGCAATGCCTTTCAGAGGCAGATAATAATTCATAACCGAAAAGAATCCCTTCTTTATCTCACCGCCATACCAGGTGCCTCCCACAACCGCCCTGCGCTCCTTTAAATTAAAAGCCACATAAACATCAGAGTTCAGGTCCTGCTCCACCCATTGGGTGTTTACCGTTTTGCACGCGTTCAGCATAACAAAGTCGGGCTCAAAACCCTCAAGCTCATCGTCGGCCGGCCGGATAAACATGTTTTTTACGAAGTGAGCCATCCAGGCAACCTCGGTGATCACCCGGATTTTGATGCGCGTGTTTTCGTTAGCCCCGCAATAGGCATCCATCACATATAATTTCTTGCCTTCAAATTGCTTCAGTGTAGTTTGCATCAACGACTTCCATACAGTTTCAGATATGGCTTTATTGTCTGAACGGTTCTTTCCATCAGCCCACCAAAGGTTATCCTGGGAACTTTTTTCGCGCACAATGTATTTGTCCTTGGGTGATCTGCCCGTAAAAATGCCGGTGTCCACAGCTACGGCGCCGGTATTGGTTACAAAGCCCCTTTCAAAGCCTTCAAGCGCAGGGTCTGTTTCATGTTCAAAAAGTTCTTCGTAGGAAAGGTTGTAAAACACTTCCTTAACATCGTTAATGCCATACTGGCTAAGGTCTGGTGCTTTAAGGGTATGCATGTCGTCCTGGGTTTTATTGGGTGAATAAGAGTTGAATGGTGCTTGTGGAGTAAGATATACGGCCAAAAATAAGAAAAAACATGCATGATATGCAGAATGAGTGCTTTTTTTTGGGATTACACCACATCACGACCTAAATCTCCTGTGGTTATGAGACAAACTAGCTTCCTACCAAAGGTTTCCCACAGCAAAGCTTCATAAAGCTGCCGGTAAGGTGTTTCGTTTGGGAAAAACCGGAAACACTGACCATGGCACCAATGGACGTAAACCCTTAGACACTGCTTCTTTACCAGGGCAATGAACCGGGTCGCAGGCCGTGTATCTTTCTCCTTGTGGCAAGGATGATCTGATACATGCAGGGCACAATAACGAGAGTAAGAAAGGTGGCCACTGAAAGGCCGAAAATTACCGTCCACGACATGGGCCCCCAGAATCTGGCGTTGTCGCCTCCAAAATAAATCTGCGGGTCAAAATCCAGAATAAGGCTTACAAAGTTAATATTCAGGCCAATGGCCAGTGGGAACAGTCCGAGTATGGTGGTGATGGCCGTCAGTATAACCGGACGGAAGCGCGTATAACCTGCCTGTTCAATAAGGTCAAGAGAGACATCGGGGGCAAGGAATTCATCTTCAGTTACATTCAACTCGGCATGTTTCCGTTTGAACAGGTAGTCCGTAAAATCAATCAGTACTATGGCGTTGTTAACTACCACTCCTGCCAGGCTGACGATACCCACACCCATCATAATGATGATAAATTCCATGTTAAAGAGCGAAATGCCGAAAAACACACCTGCCGTGCTGAACACCACGCTTCCAATGATGATAAAGGGTTTATACACCGAGTTGAACTGGGTGACCAGTATCAGCGAGATGAGTGAAACGGCTATCAGCAGGGCTCTGATCAGGAAGTCCATTGACTCTTGCTGTTCCTGCTGCTCGCCTGTAAAGGCGTAGCTGTAACCGGAGGGCAGCTCCATTTGCTGCATGATTTGCATGATGTCGCGGTTAATGCGATTCGCATTGTAGCCCGGTAATACATTGGAACTCAGCGTCACCACCCTGTTTCTGTCGATCCTGTTAATAGCTCCGTAAGTTTTGCTGAATTCGGCATGGGCGACCGCTGATATGGGTACCTGCATCAGGCGTCCGGTACTCTGGCTCCTGAAGGTGATCCTCTGGTTCATAAGAGCTGCCAGGTTATGCCTGTACTCTTCCATCAGGCGGAGTTGTATGGGGTATTCTTCCTCACCAACCTTGAATGTTGACACTTCGAGGCCAAACAAGGCGGTGCGTATGGTGTTGGCAATGGAGTAGGTTGACAATCCGAACCGGCGGGCAGCTTCCCGGTCAATATGTATGATGATTTCAGGTTTGTCGGTGTCAAGATCGCTTTTCAGTCCTTCAATGCCGCCAATGCCAGACTTTGCAATCCGGCTCTTTACCGAATCAGCGAGCAACATCAGCCGGTCGAGCTCAGGGCCGCTTATCTCAATATTGATGGGGCGCCCTGCCGGGGGACCTGCCATATTTTTTTCGATGCGGAACTCAATGCCCGGATATTGGCCGACTAATGCATCACTGATTTCGGCCATGATGTCGTTGGTGCTGATACCCTGCCTGAACTCAAACTCCTCAAAAGTTACCGTAATCAATCCGCGATGCGGGGTTTCACCGGCATTCATCTCCATCTCACCCACAGCACCCCTGCCAACGGTGGTTAGCACCGACTTTACAATGTGACGGTAGGGGGCAATGACCTCTTCTACCATTCGTTCAACGTCCCTGATGCGCCTGTCGGTTTCATCAATGTCAGTTCCAACGGGCAATTCTGCCATGATGTTAATGAAACGAGGCTCGTTATCGGGAAAAAAGAGTATGTTGGGACTGCGAAAACTCAGAAAAACAATCGATAGTATGAGAAAGCCCATGGTTGATGCGACAAAGATATAGGGCTTCCAACCCCTCAAGGCAAACCGAAGCGTGTTTATATATAGGTTTTCCATGAAAGGAAGGAGGTATTGTCTGAACCATCGTGCAATACGGTTGAGAACGAAGTGTCCAAGCCCGAAGAGTAAGGCGGCCAGCAAAAAGAGGTTGCCGGTAAGTGTAGTGGCAGTAAGGTGAAACAAACCGCTCAGCACAAACAAGAGCCCAAGGATAACCAGCTTCCTTTTGGTTTTGGAAACAGCTGGTTTGACAGGGTTTTCCATGCCCTTCTTCTCCTGCCTGAAAAATGTGTATGAAAAAACAGGAATAATGATCAGGGCAACAAAAAGAGAGCTCGACAATACTATGATCAGGGTGAGCGGCAGGTATTTCATGAACTCTCCCGTGATGCCTGTCCAGAAGGCCAGGGGTAAAAAAGCCGAAAGGGTCGTGGCTGTTGATGTGATAATGGGAAGGGCTATTTCCCCGATAGCTCTTTTAGCGGAATCCATAACCGAATGTCCTTTCTCAATGAAACGGTAGATGTTGTCAACCGCCACGATGGCGTTGTCAACGAGCAGCCCGAGCGCCAGGATAAGGCTAAACAGCACGATCATGTTTATCTGGATGTCAGCCAGTCCGAATACCATAAAGGAGACCAGCATGGACAGCGGGATGGCGATGCCCACAAACAGTGCATTCTTCAGTCCCAGAAAGAGGTAAAGCACGAGCACTACCAGGATAACCGCCATGATAACGCTGTTTTCGAGGTTGGAAAGCTGGTTCCGGATTTCTTCTGACTGATCATTGGTAATGGTAACAGTCAGTTCTTCCGGCAAACTTTCGTTTGAACGTGCTTCATCAAGAATAGCGAAAATTTTCTGGGTTGCAGAAAGCAGGTTTTCGCCTGCTTTTTTAACTACCTGAAGAGATACCACGGGTTGGTCGTCAAGCCGGGCATAACTGGTGGCATCGGCATAGGCATCGCGTATCTCGGCAACATCCCGCAGGTAAACGATCTGCTGGTCCTCGTATTTTATGATTATATCATTGAGCTGCCGTACATCGGTGAATTCACCTATGGTCCGAACAGCCCAGCGGGTATTGTCGGGAAAGCGCAGGGTGCCTGAGGCCATTGAGATGTTCTCGGCACTGATGGCATTCGCAATGTCATCGAAACTTAACTCATATGCATCCAGTTTCAAAGGGTCTGCATTGATCTGTATTTCTCTTTCTTCGATGCCCGTAATCTCCACTTTGGATATCTCAGGAATGTCTTCTATCCTGTCTTGCAGAAAATCGGCAAACCGCTTCAATTCGTTAATGGTGAAGTCGCCTGACAGGTTAATGTTGATAATGGGAAACTCGGAGAAGTCAATGTCCAACACCATTGGGTCAGCCGGCAGATCACCGGGTAAGTCGCCTTTTACCCTGTCAACGGCATCTTTAACGTCCTGAAGGGCATCTTTGATGTTTATCCCGGTTTCAAATTCAATGAAAATATCAGAGTTGTCCTGGGAACTGGTAGAGCGCAGTTCCCTGATGCCTGTAATTGTATATATTTCATTTTCAAGAGGCCTGGTGACAAGGTTTTCCATGTCGGCAGGAGGGTTCCCCGGGTACACTGTTTTTACAAGAACGGTGGGAATTTCTACTTCCGGAAACAGTTCTTTAGGAAGGGTCCGGTACGAAAGAATGCCAAAAACAGCCACCAGGAGGGTAAGCAGGAATATGGTATTTTTGTTTTTTAAGGCGATGTTTGTGGGTTTGAATTCCCTTATAACCCTGTTTTCACTCATGGTTCTCTGCTTTGTAGTTCACTGCATATGGTGCAGCAGATCATATTTTTAATGTCAATAACCGTATAATCCAAAAGCATTATTCGCTGTCAATAATTCTGATAAGATCTCCTTCCGACAGCCTTTGCTGCCCCCTGGTAATCAAAAGCTCTCCGGGATACAATCCTTGTTCTACCATGGTCTTTCCTTCAGCATCGGGTCCCCTGGTGATGTATTTTTTGTTTGCCGTCATCAGGCCGTTTCTTTCCCGTGCGGTAAATACGAAATGGCCCTGGGTGTCGAAGCCGATAAGCATGGTGGGCACCACTATGGCATCTTCCACAGAAAAACTTCGGATGCTGATATTTGCCATCAGGTTGGGCTTTAACAGCTTATCCTGATTCCGGATCAGCAGCTGCATTCTGAAGGAACGGTTTTCCGGATTGATGACGTTGCCGACCCTGTAGATTTTTGTCTGTATTTCCATGGCAGGGAAAGCAGGAAACCTGAGCCTTACGGTCTCTCCTTTTTTTACATAGCGCAGAAAAGCTTCTGAGACGTCGGCGTTGACGTAGAGTTCATCAAGGTTGACGATCTGCATCACCGGTGTGCCCGGCACCACCAGTTCACCTGTTTTGATAAATGTTTCATCGACGTAACCGTCGATTGGTGAGCGCATGTAGGCAAGTTCCCGCTGTGCTTCCAGCGTTCGGAGCCTGTTTTGTAAGCTTTTAAGGTTGTTTCCGGCTTCAAGGTATTGAATCTCACTTCCGATCTCCTGCGCCCACAACCGCTTTTGCCTCTCATAAACCGTTTGAGCGAATTCAAGGTTGCTTTTCACTTCTTCGATATTCCTTTCAATAACCTGAGTGGAAAGTGCAGCCACAACCTGGCCTTTTTCTACAGCATCACCCTTGTTAACGTATATCCTTTGCAACTGCCCGGATATTTCAGGGCTGATCATGGAAGTGTTGACCGCCTCAAGGCTTCCGGTAACTCTGAAATAGTTTTCAAACACCTGGCTTTTTACAGGCATGGTGCTTACAGGTATGCCGTTGGGCCGGCCGGTCGGTGCACCCTCCTCCTCTAGTATCCGCTCCAGGGCGTTTATCTTTTGATTCAATTCACTGATGGTATTTCGGTATTGGCTGATCTGCTGCCTGATATCATCCACACTGTGCTCCGGCTGTTCCTGCTGCCCTTGCTGGCATCCAAAAAACAGGAGGGTGAATAAGCTGCCTTTCAGCAGCATGGTGGCTATTCTGATGTTAGTTTTCATATCTCTGTGTTTGCTTTCCTGTTGACTACATTAAATATTTACTTTCCAAGTGCTTTTTCAAGTTGATTGTGAGCACTCAGCACATCAAACTTTGCCCTCAAATAACCGGACTGCGTTGAGAGCAACTGCTCGTTGGCCTGGTTAAGCTCCATGCTTGAAGCCATTCCTTCCCTGAACATGATGCTGGTACGTTCGAATATCCGACCGGCAGTTTCCAGGCTGCTTTCCTCATTGAGAAATTGCTCATAGGCAGTATGCAGCGAAGTGATGGCTTCCTCCACCTGCAATAATATAGCGCGTCCAACCTGTTCCCTGGCGATTTTAGATTTCTCCAGTTCAAGTTGAGCCTGCTGCACCCGTGATCTTCGCATGCCGCTTGAAAATATCGGGATGTTTAAGTTCAGTGCAAGATATGTGGCAGGAAACCAGGGCTCAGCACCATCAAAAAAGTTAAAACCATCGCGCATGGCCATTTCCTGCCTGACAAATGATGCCGAAATGCTTGGTAAATAGGCTGACTGTTCACGGCGCAGTACCATCTGGCTCATGGCCTCACGTGAGCCGGCGATCAGGTAATCAATATGCTGCTCCTTGTTCGGTGATGCAGCACCCAGGGCCTCCGGCAGAGTCTTTTGAAAAAGATCATCGAGCGAATCTGTGAGTTCAATGCCGGCTTGTCTGTCAATGCCTGTCTGGAATTTAAGAAGGCTAAGCGTGATCTGTTCTTGCCGCTCCATTGCCGACACAAGTTGTTTTATATTCGACTCCATCAGTCTCAGCTGATCCACATTAATGGGATCGGTAAAGCCCTCTTTGAGCAACGCCTTATATTCCGCAAGAAGCCGCTCAATGTTTTCATGGTTTTGTTTGAGAATGCGCAGGTTTTCAGAGGCGAGTAAAGCCAGGTAATAGGTTTCCCTGACAGTGTTTGCGACTTCAAGCTCGGATCGCTGCACATTGCGACCGGCGATTTCGCGGTATATCCTGGCAGCCCGCAGTCCGACAATGTACTGACCGTCGAAAATGAGTTGTTCGACAGAAGCGGTTGCCGTAACACTATGCGGCGTTCCAAACTGAATTTGTTCGAACTCACCCGGCTGGCCACCGAAAAATTCTGCAGGAACCAGTGACGTAGGAATGTCAATAAAGTAATTGTAGCCAATGCTTGCGTTTAACTGCGGCAAACCGGCAGCCGTTGTTTCCCAGATCAGCTTTTCAGCAATGTCGAGCTCAACCCGGGCAGTTCTTACTTCAGCATTTTCCCTGACAGCATGGTTTAGGGCATCCTGCAGGCTTAACCTGAGGGGTTCATTGCTGTATGTAACCGGCAATGAAACATGAATCAGTGCTAAAACAAGGATGCAGACTTTCGGTAACGCTGCTGGTATTGGCCTGTTCATAATTCAAAAACTTTGAATTTAATTGAAATAAGTGAATCTATCGTGCAATGCCTGCTGTTAATAGGAACCAGAGCACGTTTTCTATGCAATCATAACCAATTAACAAGCTTTTTTGTTTAATGGTTTGTAAAGATAGTTTCACGAAAATTGTCTATAAAAAAGAGAAGCAGTGATGTAGTAAGGCGTGTGCTATCTGCTGCCGAATATGGCGGTGCCTATGCGGATCATGGTACTGCCTTGTTCAATGCCGATCTGGAAATCATCAGACATTCCCATGGAGACTTCCCTAAAATAAGAGTGCTCTGAAAAATAGTTTTCTCTGATCTGATCGAAATAGTTCTTTAAAGTGCTGAATTCGTTACGGATCTGCTGCATATTGTCCGTAAAGGTGGCCATACCCATAAGACCATGTATGGCAATATTCTTCATTTGCTTAAAACTGTCGCTCTCCAGCACCTGGCAGCACTCGTCAAAGCTGAGGCCGAACTTTGATGTTTCAGTTGCAATATGTATTTGCAGCAAACAAGGGATCATCCTGTTGTTCTTTGCACCCTGTTTGTTAATTTCCCTGAGGAGTTTAAGGCTGTCAACACTGTGAATGAGCGCAATAAACGGGGCAATATACTTTACTTTATTGGTTTGCAGGTGACCTACCATGTGCCATTCGATATCTTTGGGCAGTAAGTCGTATTTAGGCCTGATTTCCTGGGCTTTACTTTCGCCAAAGATGCGTTGCCCGGCATTGTAGGCTTCCATGATGGCCTCCGGGCCGTGTGTTTTGCTGACTACTACCAGTTTGACATGTGCGGGAAGCTTGTCCTTAAATGTCTGAAGGTTGTTTTTGATGGACATGGTTTATGGAAGCGTTACAATTAGTATTTAAATCTCCTGAATGAAAATTTTGGTTACACCAGGCTTCCCGGATAAGCTTTTTTTGAAGCTTCCAAATACTATTTTTGATGAAAACCAAGAAGGCCTGCTACTATGCAAAGGAACAACTTTCTCCCGTATTAAGCAAGCAAGTTTCAAGGACAATGTGTTCTCGAACATGAGCCAAATCCGTGAAGCAGAGCTCTCCAGGGCAGTATACCCGGCTTTGTTTTATAAGTGGAGTCAACGTTACTGAAGCATCTGTTGGGTTCGGATTGTCAAACAAACAGGCAAACATACCTGATCTCGTGTTGCAAAACGTAGAAAAAAGGAAACTTGATCAGACAAACAGCTTATAACACTAACGAAAGAAACCCGGGAAACAATCGAACAACATGTCTCCCGGGCGTAACACAAAACTAATCAGGGAACTTTATTTGATCACTACTTTCTCAATTAAGAGGCGGTTGCCCAGATCCAGTCGCAGCATGTAAACCCCCGGGGTCAGTCCCTCAAGGCTCAGCACAGTTTCATGACGGCTACGACCCGTAAGCGTTTCAGACAGCACCGCCTGTCCGTGCAGGTTCACCAGCGACATGACTGCCGGTGCATCACCCGCATGCGTGAAGGTGACAAACAGCCTGCCGGAGGCGGGGTTGGGATAAAACCTCAGGCCGGTGTCTTCCGGATTCAGGCCTGTAGAGGTAGCATCGTAGTTGTGCGTGACCAGCTCGACCTTTTCGGCATTGAGGTTTCCGGCCAGGGCTTCACCAAATTGCAGCAAGCCTGCAGAGGCATTCAGCATCACCAGCCCGGTTGTCCCGCCGGGAATGGGTGTGTTGTCCAGACTGAAGATCATCACACGCATCACATCATTATCCACAGCATACACCATCTGGTGATCAGCAAGCAGGAGCTTCAGATCCAGTGTATGCAGAAAACTTCCGGTCAGCTCAAACTGAAGACCCGCCAGCGTACCGTCGCTTTCCAGGTAAATACCTTCAGGATTCAGATACAGGTGGGCGGCACCCGACAATAAACCCTGATATGCCATTGTTTTGCCGGAAATGAAGAGGTTCACCGTCGCGATCACATCAAGGACATCAATAGCATCATCGCCATTAACATCCGCATTGCTGTAGCAGAAGGGGTTAACATCAACACCGGCATAGTAATTGGCCATAGCAATGACATCAAGCACATTGACCGCACCATCACCGTTGGCATCACCGGGAAGGGTTTCCAGAACCACAGTTACAGTCATGTCGGATGCTGCGAAAAATTCATCAGCTGCTGTCAGATAACATGCTTTGTAAACCTGGTATTGATAGGCTCCTTCAAACAGTTCAAACACATATTCTCCGGGGGCATATTCAGTGCCGTTTAGTGTTATTACGGCATCACTCACAGGATTCCCAGATAAATTTTCTACCACAAAGGTGACGGTGTAAGTCTCTGAATCAAAGTTTGCAAATAAAACAACATTCTTTGCCGGCATTGTAAAAGAATATGTTTCGAATGTTGATACTACGGAGCCATCTGCATCAGTCCAGCTTACAAATTCATAACCAGCATTGGCTGTTATCTCCAGAGTAACTTCATCGTTAGCGAAATAGGTACCTGTTCCCTCAACAGTTCCAGCACCTTCCGGTTCCATGTAAACAGTTACCGTGTATTGCGTTGAGGCAGTTACATGTTCAGTAAGAATAAATCCAACATTCGCAGAATAATTACCACCGTCAATAAAGGGTGCAACAGGTTCACCTCCCACCACGGAAAAATTAGTGTAATTTCCGCCTTGCGAGAAACCTCCGCCTGCCGAAACCACTTTTGAAACGTGTTCCTGGGCAAACAAACTATGTTGCACAACCATCAAGAGCACGAAAAAAGTCAGTTTCATCAAATACGGAAAAAACGTTCTTATATTCATCATTATTGAATGTTTTATTTCCTTGAACTAAAAATGTCAGCTTCCTTGGCTTCATGGAACGGATGTTCATTATTAATAACATCCATGACCAATGATTTTAACACAGCCATTTCATTAATGAGATGCTCCTGCGATTGCAAAGAAGCTTTTAAGCCATGGTTTTCTTGTTCAAGAAGTTCTACTTTTTGGCTTAGTTCCTTGATGGCTTCAATTAGTACAGCCACCATCTGCGAATAGTTCACGGCCTTCAGTCCATTTTCCCTGGTATGAACAAACTCCGGGTACACTTCCTCGAGCTCCTGTGCAATAAGACCAATATTTGTCTCCTGGGGCTTTTTATCATCTGCCCAGTTATATGAAACACCTCTAAGCTTTTGCACCTTGCTAAGCGCGTTTGCCAGGGGTGTAATATTGTTTTTCAGGGAAAGGTCGGAATCCTGATTAAAGCCTGCCGCATTAACTGTTCCGGTGGCAAAAATATTTCCGGTTCCTGCAAGATAGATGGAGTTTTCAGCCTGACCGGTTAACAAAAGCCTTCCGTGAATCCCTTCATCACCATCCTCTACTCTTACATCAACATGCGCATTTTAACCGTCTTGTCCAAAAAGGAAAAGGTAAGGTAAGTCGTTGTAACCTTCGGCTTTTGGACCAAAAGACACATTTGTGCCAGTGTTACTGTTTAAAGAAATATGATTTGAGCGAAATTGAGCGGAAGAGCCATCTGAATTGTCTATTGACAGGAACCCATGCTCACCGCCTTGTCCGTCCTGGTTTACACTCATCCACATCAGGGGTTGCCCATGGTTGTTGCCTGTCATTTGCATAAATGGCCTGTTGGCACCACCTGTCCCTTCCCAGTGCAGTGCGCCAAATACAAAATTATCATGACCGTTATTGCCCTGGAGAGACAAATAACCAAATTGTTCCTCATGGTTGCCATCATATCCCACGCCTATTCTTGCGTGCTCGTACTCGTTGCCTATCATACTCATGTAGGGCCTGTTGGCTCCATCATTGGATTCCCAGTGGTGGGCATTGATCAGCACATTTTCATTTCCATTGTTACCCCACAGCTTAAATGCGCCCCACTGCTGGTCGCCATCTTCTCCAACTGACAATTGTATGTGGTTGTAAAACCATCCGTCGTTTGTGGGTTGGTTTCCATATAAGTCGAGGATTGGTAAATTCGAATTGCTGTAGGACGCCAGTGACAGGTTAGGAGCTTGAGAACCCTGAATGAAAAGATTGGTTGCCCCCAAATATGTAAAGGCACCATTAGTACTTTTCAGGTTCAAATCTCCAAATTCTTCACCTATATCATAGTTCTGGCGGACAGCAAGCTCTATCATTTCACCGGAGTTACCGGACATGCTTATGTATGGTCTGTTTGCTCCATCCGGTTCCCAGTGGTAAGTTCCGAAGTGCATGTTTTCGTTTCCGTTACTACCATAAAGTCTCATTGATCCCCACTGGTTCTCACCATCTTTTTCAACTTCTAATTTTACATGAGGGTAATACCAGCCTTCACTTGGTTGATTGCCATGCAGATATATCATTGCTAAATCCTTATCGTGCCAATGTCCGCCCATATCGATATTGATTGATTCATGACCTGAAAGACGCATTTGCCCGGCAAATTTATCATCGGCACCCTCTTCATTTCCGATATATACATTATCCGGCAATTGAAATCCTGAACCGTTTCCGCCGCCATCACCATCAACGATCAGGTTTCCTGTTATTTTAACGTCGCCATTAAACCAACCGGCCCAGTTCTCGGCACCGCCGCTCGCTTGACCCTGGATCCCAATGTTAATTCCAGAGCCTTTTGCATCACCGTTAACCCCAACGTTTACGATAGTTGCTGAACCATCATTAACTTCACTGAGTCCTGCAACCCCGGTATTTATTGTTCCAATACCTCCCTGAAAAGGATCATTGTATACCCAGCCGTAAACACCGGTATTACCCCAGCTGTTACTGCGGGCAAATCCTTGTACTCCGGTGTTCCATGAGCCCTCTGAGCCGTCTCCCTGTCCAATTGACAATCCTCTGATGCCTATGTTAAACATTCCATTTCCATTGGCAGCGGTCAATGCACCAAAGTTATCGTGAGTGCCGCTGGCAACGGCATGCAAACCGAAATGAGGACCGGTTCCTTCACCATCAGAGTATCCTCTCAGGGCAATATTCCAGTCGGTCCATGAAGCAGGTGAAGTAACATTAAAAGTATTGTTAACGTACGGCGGATAAATGCTTATGGGTGACAGTTCAGTCTCGCCGATGTTAATGGTTAAAGAATGGCTTTGTACACCGTAGAAAAGACTTTGAGGCAGTGGATTTACGTCGCCCAAATCAACACTGTAAAGTCCGTTAGTTACCATGACATTGTCGTGGGTCTCATTCCAGCCAATGTCCTGGATGCTGAATGTCATCGAAAGCACTCCGTTTACAGGCTCGCCATCTTCAAACAAACGGCCCTGAAAAGGAATGCGGGTGGCCGATGTCCTTGACGGGGCACCAAAGTTAGTTTCATCAGCAAACTCATTGAATTGCGGATGCGATGATTTTCCTGGGTTTTCTTGTGCTGTTATTGTATTAAACGAAATTAAACCAGTAATGATTACTGATAATGATGTAAGTAAGTGTCTCATAGCAAAAAGTGTTTAAGTGAAAACTAAATTGTTCCGGTATCAAACAAAATTTTTGCCCAAAAGTTTCTGGTGGTCTGAAAATATTTAAAAATAATATATAAACTATTGATAATCAATAATAAAGCAAGGGTGTTAAATTAGCGCAAAGACATTTAAAGGACACTGATTATTAACGTTTCAAAACTGAGAATTTTTTGTTCGTGACCGCATAAGCATTCATTGTTTGTTATTGATTTTATCATGCACAAATTATGACTTGAGTTTGTGTTGATCACAATGAAAAAAGTGGAAGAGTTAAACAAGCAATAATTATCTTTGCAGCATGCAAGAAATGATATTGGTGCTTGATTTTGGTTCACAATACACACAGCTTATTGCGCGGCGTGTGCGTGAACTGGCAGTCTATTGTGAAATTCATCCCTATTCGTATAAACCGGAAGAAACTTCTCATATCCGGGGTGTCATCCTGTCGGGCAGCCCTTTCAGCACGCGCGACCCGCAAGCATTGCGCCCTGACCTCTCGTGGTGTTTAGGGAACATTCCCATACTCGGTATTTGCTATGGTGCCCAGTTACTTACCATGATGCATGGTGGAGAAGTGGAAGCCTCGAACACACGCGAATACGGACGTGCCCTTCTTTCCTATATCGACGAAAAAGATGAACTGTTTAAGGGCATTTCAATGCATTCACAGGTATGGATGTCTCACGCCGACAGCATAACGCGGTTGCCCGACAACTGGCAATTGCTTGCCCGTACCAATGATATTGGAGTAGCGGCTTTTAAAGCAACGGTGACACACACCTACGGGTTGCAATTTCACCCGGAGGTATATCACACAAAGCAGGGTTCGCAATTACTCGAAAACTTTCTTGGCAGTATTTGCGGTTGCAAGCGCAACTGGACTCCCGAATCCTTTATTGAGAATGCAGTGGAGAAGCTTCAAAAAACAATAGGCACAGACCGGGTGGTGCTGGGATTGTCGGGTGGCGTTGATTCGAGTGTGGCGGCATTTTTGCTTCACAGGGCCATAGGTCGTCAGTTGCATTGTATTTTTGTTGACAATGGCTTGTTAAGAAAGAATGAATTTGAGGCCGTGCTGGCTTCCTATAAAGATATGGGGCTTAATGTGAAAGGTGTGCGGGCGGCCCACCATTTCCTGAACGCACTGAAAGGCATACATGATCCTGAACTTAAGCGCAAGGCAATCGGCAGGGTATTTATTGAAGTATTTGAACGCGAAGCACATAAGATACAACATGTTGTTTGGCTTGCGCAGGGCACGATATACCCGGATGTCATCGAGTCAGTTTCTGTAAAAGGTCCCAGCGTAACCATTAAATCCCATCACAACGTGGGTGGCTTGCCTGATGTCATGAAGCTAAAGGTTGTGGAACCGCTGAACTCGCTATTTAAAGATGAAGTGCGCAGGGTGGGAAAAAGTTTGCAGCTGCCCGATATCATCCTGGGCCGCCATCCGTTTCCGGGCCCGGGTCTCGGCATCCGCATTCTGGGCGAAGTGACGGCAGACAAGGTAAGAGCCTTACAGGAGGTGGATCATTATTTTATTCAGGCCCTGAAAGATGCAGGATGGTATGATAAGGTCTGGCAGGCCGCAGCTATCTTACTCCCCGTGCAGTCGGTGGGAGTGATGGGCGACGAAAGGACTTATGAGAATGCCGTTGTCCTGCGCGCAGTGGAATCAACAGACGGCATGACAGCCGACTGGGTGCACCTCCCTTATGAATTCCTGGCCAGGGTCAGCAACGACATCATCAACAACGTAAAGGGAGTGAACAGGGTGGTGTATGACATCAGCTCCAAGCCTCCGGCTACGATTGAATGGGAATAGTTATGTACCTTTGCAATTTTGGCAGCCTTTGTACGTATTTTATTTAAACCATCCGATTATGGTTCACCGACATGCACATGTGTTGCTGCTTTTTTTGGTAATGCTTGCTTTTTCGCTTTCAGCGCAGGAAGAGAGCCTTATAAGAAACAGGTCAACAACACCACATGTTATCGATGAAAGGGAGTTTTACCTGCACGCTGTTTTACAAGGGCAAACGCTCTATTCCATAGCAAGGGCATATCATGTAAGCATCGAGGAAATCCTTAGAGAGAACCCTGACCTTGCCGACGGATTAAGGTTTGACCAGGTGATCCGCATCCCGGTCAGAAGACCAACCGAGGCTGCCAGGGAGATTAAAAGCCTTACGCCACAACCCGAAGGAGAGGTAATCACCCATAAGGTGCTGCCAAGGGAAACCCTTTACGGATTATCAAGGCAATACAACATCCCGATTGAACTTATTCTATATTACAATCCGGATGCACGAGGCGGACTGAAAATTGATCAGCTGCTTATTATCCCAGTTGAAGCTGCTGATGACATTACCGGTGTTTTCACAGAAGATGAGAAAACGGAAGAAATAACACCCACGGATATATTGCCTGACGGCGTAGAGTACACCCCGGTGCTCCCCGACGGACTGCAGCTCTATACCGTGTATCCCGGAGAAACCAAATATGGCATCTCAAGGCAATTGGGCATTACCATCGAAGAGCTTGAAGAACTCAATCCGGAAATTCGCGATGGTTTGCGTGCAGGCCAGCAAATACAAATACCTGCCTCAGCAGAGATACGGTTGACACCCGGAACAAGCGCCGGCCGCGATTTTATCAGTGTCGTCAGAAAAGAACGACCAGCCCTCTGGCAGGAGCTTGACGATTATTGCTTCAATCCGCAGTTGAAGGACGAATATCATGTGGCCCTGCTGATCCCGTTTTATCTCGACGAACTTGCCGGAGATGCGGCCTCCGTCATCAGGGACAATGACCTCCCGGTGCAGGAGGAGTCGCCGGACAGCACTGCTTTGGATGTCGCTGATTTATTGGATAAGCAAGCTGAGTGGCTTGGAAGCATACGACCGAACCACAGGTCATTTGCCTTTATCTCCTACTACCATGGCGTGGTGCTTGCGCTCGACTCCATCAGGCAGCAAGGTGTTGACATCAGGCTGCATGTTTTTGATGTGTGTCAGAATACCGAAAAAGCATACCGGGTTACCACGGAGCCAGGATTTGCTGACATGGATCTCATCATTGGGCCATTCCACCGTCAATCGCTTGATATTATTGCCGATTTTGGCCGCCGTAACCAGATCGCCGTAGTGTCTCCTTTGTTGCCCGACAACAGGCAGCTCTACGGTTTCCCGAACCTCATCAAAGCAACTTCTTCCCTGGAAACCATGCTCGACGGTGTGGCCTCCCATGTGGCCCGTAACTATCCTCAGCAGAATATCATAATTGTGCACAATCAACAGGCCGGTGCTGCAGAGATCATCCAATCCTTTAAAGATACCCTGCTAACACAGGTTGCGCTGAACAACCACTTTTATGACAGCCTGAACTTTGCCAGGATCAGCGGTTATTATCTGAACGAAGCCCTTGTTGGCAGCAGTCGTACCAACGTGCTGATCATGCCCGACACCGTTTCTGTTATGCTTAATGTGAGCGGTTCTGCCGGGCAGGAAATGGTGGTTCCTACACCTTACAATGTGTCAGAGGTCATCTATCGTGCGGAGGGCATGGACGGACTGATGAAAAAGATGCGTAAGGACAGAAAGAACATCCTCATTACGCTGATCAGCGGTGAACCCTTCCTGTCGGACTATCTCAGGCGATTGCATACGGTCAGGCACCACTATGATATCAGTATTTTCGGAATTCCGGAATGGCAGGAGTATGCCAGTATTGAAATAGACTACCTTCAGAACCTTCGTGTACATATTTTCACACCATCCTTCATTGACTACAGCGAAAAGCATGTTCGCGATTTTGTAACCCGATACCGGAACCAGTTCAATACCGAACCGGATACCGATGCATTCAGGGCAGCCCATACGGCCTACTACTTTTTTAATGCTTTACAATTCTATGGAAGTGATTTTTATAAATGCTTCGGCGTGTTAAACCAACGAACCTTCAACAGTCCTTTTTATTTTGAAAGGCCTTTTGGGGATGCCAACGGTTGGGAAAATAAGCATTTTTTCATCTACCGCATCGACAATTACAGGATGGTTGATGTGAGAAGGCCCATTCATTTGAGCAACAGGCAGTAATTACTCATCTCAGGTCGACAATTTCAATACCCGGATAATCATCAGGATTGAAAACAAACAGGCCCTCCGGTATTTCCGGATTGGTTGTCATTTTTTCTATGGTGTAGGTATAGCTGCCTCCCTGCCTGTCATAAGCAATGATGTAATGAATCTGATGGTTTTCAGTATCTATGGCCACCCGGTACTTGTAAAATACCTGATGATCCCTGGCTACCAGGTCAAGAATCTGAACAGCATCATCACCGATCTGCTCTTCTCTTATCCAAAGAGGCCTGAATGTATCCTGAACGTTCGTAAACAGCGATGCCGGGGTAATGGCGCCTTCGGTGTATTCAGGTAAACTGATGTGCACTTCGTTAACCTCTTCAAGGTACGACCAGGCGGTTTCGCCGTCAGATAAAAAGTGCATGGCTCCGAGTTTCATGTAATACTTATCACCCTGTGTAAATAAAAATCCCGATGTCGTTTCTTCGTAAGCGATTTGAGCTTCAGCGACATCGTAAATGAATTCGAGATGCAGGGCATCATAGGTGCTGAGGTGCCGGCCAAAATCTTCAAGCATCCGGACTGCCTTCTCTTCGTATACCCTTGGTTTTTGCACAGCAAAGAGCTGGACGGCAGCGGTAAAGACCAGTGCCGCGGCTGCCAGGTATCGCCAGAACATCTTGTTTGCCATTATTGAATAGTTAACAGGGTTTTCAGTATTCTTTGTGCAAAATGCTGTTGAGGCTCATTTCGTCTTTTATTTTTACCTCACGGGCTTTGCTGCCTTCAAAGGGGCCGACGATGCCTGCAGCCTCGAGCTGGTCAATGATTCTGCCTGCCCTGTTGTATCCCAGTTTCAGTTTTCTTTGTATGAGTGATGTGGAGCCTTGCTGGGTGGCAACGATGATACGGGCTGCATCTTCAAAAAGTTCATCTCTTTCAGAGGGGTCGAGGGCTTCGGAAGCAGCCGATTCATCTTCGAAGTATTCGGGCAGGTGGAACGCATCCGGGTAGGCCCGCTGGGATCCGATAAAATCGGTAATGCGCTCAATTTCAGGAGTGTCAACGAAAGCACATTGCAGGCGCAGCAGGTCGCTGCCGGTAGAAAGCAGCATGTCGCCACGGCCGATGAGCTGGTCGGCACCACCACTGTCAAGAATGGTACGTGAATCTACCTTGGCAGTTACCCTGAAAGCAATACGTGCGGGGAAGTTGGCCTTAATGGTGCCCGTAATGATGTTCACCGACGGTCTCTGTGTGGCGATCACCAGGTGGATGCCGACGGCCCTGGCAAGCTGGGCCAGGCGTGCAATGGGCAGTTCGATTTCTTTTCCCGCCGTCATGATCAGATCAGCAAACTCATCAATAAAGAGAACAATATACGGTAAGAAACGGTGCCCGTGATTCGGGTTAAGGCGTCGTGCCACAAATTTTACGTTGTACTCCTTGACGTTTCGTGCCTGTGCGTCCTTCAGCAGGTCATAGCGATTGTCCATTTCAACACACAGGGAATTGATGGTCCTGATTACCTCGCGGGTTTCTGTAACGATGGCTTCTTCTGCATCCGGCAACTTGGCAAGATAGTGTCTTTCGATTTTTGAAAACAGATTGAGCTCTACCTTTTTTGGGTCGATAAGTACGAACTTGACGTAGGCAGGATGCTTTTTATAGAGAATGGAGGTAAGGATGGCATTCAGTCCGACCGATTTTCCCTGACCTGTTGCACCGGCCATAAGGAGGTGAGGCATTTTTGTGAGGTCAGCAATAAAGGTTTCGTTGGCTATCGTCTTGCCGAGACCGATGGGCAGCTCAAAGGAAGAATTGCGGAAACGTTCACTGGCCAGGACAGAGCGCATGGAAACAATCTCCGGGTTGCTGTTGGGGACTTCTATGCCAATCGTACCCCTGCCGGGTATCGGTGCAATGATACGGATGCCGAGGGCCGACAAGCTGAGGGCGATGTCGTTTTCCAGGTTTTTGATCTTTGAGATACGAATGCCGGGGGCCGGCACAATCTCGTACAGTGTAACCGTTGGTCCTACAGTAGCCTTGATCTTGTCGATTTCAATGGCATAGTTTTTTAGCGTATCAATGATCCTGTTTTTGTTACTCTCGAGCTCTTCTTTGTTGATTTGGATGCTGCCACTTCCCCTGTCGTTGAGCAGGTTCAGGTCGGGCATCCGGTAATGCGGCAGGTCAAGCGTGGGATCGTACTCCCCCAGGTGCGACAGGTCTGGCATGTCGTCGTCGTTCGTAAAAGGCGTGTCAATGGCCTGATAATCACTTCCGGTAAGCTTTTCTTTGCCTACTTCGATTTCCCATTCAGGTTCTTCGCCGGCTTCCCTGTCTTCCGCTTCTTCTCCATCCTGTCTTTCGGTGTCGAGGATCACAGGCTCGGAGGCTGTTTCAGAATATGCTTCCTCATGGCTTTCCTCTTCTGCATTTTCCCTGAAAAAATCATCTTCGGGGACAGCAGGCTGCACTCCGACATGGTCGGACTCGTTGTCGCCGCCATCAATAAAGTCGTCATCAGGCACTTCTGCAACATCTTTGGCTTGCTGCGGCCTGGGACGCAATACCCGTAACAATCCTGTCAGCGCATTACCCATATGCTGGAAGTTTGGGTCAAAGGCGACGATGATAAACGTACCTATGGTGAACAGCAACAAAATGCCCGTTCCTGTAATACCGAGCAGACCGTTGAGCCATACTGCGCTGTTGTATCCGAAAAAGCCTCCCAGGATGCTGATCAGCGTTTCAGAAGAGATTATAAAACCAAAAAACACTGATATCCATAAAATAAAAAAGAGCGACCAGATGCTTGTTTTTTTGATGGGGATGGCGTCGTAACCCAGCAGGAGATAGACCCCGATGCTTACAAAAATCGGTAAAAACAGGAAAGAGGCAACCCCGAACCCCATTTTGATAAACAGGTGGGCTGCCACTGCTCCAAGGCGGCCCATCATGTTGTCGACCCTGATGCTGCCGTCCGAAAGCAGCTCCCAGTTTACTGTTCTGCTGTCAACAAGATAATCGTAACTCTTCCAGGTAAAAAGATAAGAGGCAAAAGCCAGCAGCAGGAACACCGACATCAGGATTAAAAACAGCCCCAGCGCTTTTCTTAGCCTTTGATCCCGGAAAAAATCCTTTACGGATGTCATGTCCGGCTTTTGTTTTTTTCCGGCAGGCTTTTTTTTGGCCTTGTTGAATTTATATGTGTTTTGTAACGACATGGTTTTTGAGATGGGCGTTCGTGTCTGGCCGGCATTGTTTTGACAAAGTTAAGAAAAAGGGTGAATCAGAAACCCAGTGTTTTCAACATCGACTTATAGCTTTGTTCTTTGGCGAAAAGTTTGGTGCTGTATTCGCCCTCATCGTCTTTGTCAATGATTACCAGCTTTGGAGCGGGAATGAGGCAATGCTGCAATCCTCCAAAGCCTCCAAGGGTTTCCTGGTACGCCCCTGTGTGGAACATTCCGATATACTGTGTGACATCATCCCTGAGTTTCGGCAGAAAGATCGCGTTTGAATGGGCCTCGGCATTGTAGTAATCCTGGCTGTCGCAGGTGAGTCCGCCAAGGTTTACCCTTTGATATTCATGATCCCAATTGTTCAGCGCCAGAAGTATGAAACGCTGTTTGCTGGCCCATATATCAGGCAGGGTTGTCATAAAGCTGCTGTCAATCATATTCCAGAGCTCCCTGTCGTTCTGCTGCTTCTGATCAAGAACGGAATAGAGTACAGCACCGCTCTCTCCAACAGTAAAAGCGCCAAATTCTGTAAATATATCCGGCTCAGGTACGTCATTTTGGTTACAGATCATTTTAACCTGGGCTATAATCTCTTCGGTCATGTATTCGTAATCATATTCAAACCCGAGGGAATTCTTCACCGGAAAACCTCCACCGATATTCAGGCTGTCCAGCTCCGGACAGATTTTCTTAAGGTCGCAATAAACATTCACACACTTCGACAACTCGTTCCAGTAATAGGCATTGTCCTTTATCCCCGTGTTGATAAAGAAATGCAGCATCTTCAGTTCGAACCTCTTGTCGTTTCTTATGTTGGCCTTGTAATAAGGTACGATGTCGTTATACCTTATACCCAGCCTGGACGTGTAAAACTCAAACATGGGTTCTTCCTCGGCTGCAATGCGTATCCCGAGTTTGCATTTCCGGTCTTTGCGTATGAGCTGGTCATAGACCTTGATTTCTTTTTTATTGTCAATGACGGGAATGGTGTTCTCGAAGCCGTTGTTCACCAGGTCGCTCACTTTTTCCATGTAAAGAGGCCGCTTAAACCCATTGCAGACGATGTAGCGTGATTTGTCGATAAGACCGATTCGGAGTAATTCTTCCACAATAAATATGTCGAACGCGGACGAGGTTTCAATATGTATGTCGTTTTTCAGCGCCTCTTCCAGCACAAAAATAAAGTGCGAACTTTTTGTGCAGTAACAGTAATGATATTCGCCATTGTAATCAACCCGGGCCATGGCCACGTTGAACATTCGCTTGGCTTTCTGTATCTGCTGGCTGATCTTTGGCAGGTAGCTTATTTTCAGCGGTGTACCATATTGTTTCACCAGGTCCATGGTGCAGATATCATGGAAATAAAGCTCGTTATCGATTACCTTAAACTCTTCCTGCGGGAAGTCAAAGGTTTGTTCGATCAGGTCAATGTATTTGTTTTTCATCAGAAGGAGAACGGGTTAACTATGAAAATTCAGAGCAAAGTAAGTGCATCGGATGCGAAAAAAATAACACAACCGGGTTAATTGGATTGACCCCAATTGATGTAGCAAATATAATAAATGGCATTCAATACCTGACGTATCAACTGAATTTTATGCAATGGTGAAGTGATGTTTTAACCAATTTTTGCATGCGGCATCGTTGCGTGTACGTTATTGTAGGTTACTTTTGTATGTTAGAATCAAAAACTCGATTCTTTCAATTTTGACTTTGCAGGTAAACCATGTTCAAAGGTATCCTTAACCAGATCAATCATAAAAAAATGAAGCTTCCAATCACTTTTTTTCTGCAACTGTTTGTTTTTGCAACCTTTGCCCAGAACATCGCAGGCGTAATAGAATATGAGTTTACTATGGACCTGCACCGCAACATTCCTCCTGGGCGGGAGGCGATGAAGGCGATGATACCGCAACATCACACATCCCATTTTCAATTGTTCTTCAATGAGGAAGAGAGTCTATACAGGATTATGGAAGACGAGGAGTCGGCGCTTCAGGCCGGCCGGCAGGGAGGCGGTATGCGAATGATGATGCAGGGGATGCGGTCAGAGACTTATACAAGCAAGAAAGACAGGAAAATTTTAGTGCAGCAGGACGTAATGGGAACTACGTACCTGATAGAGGAACCCCTGGAGATTGGCCAGTGGCGGGTAGGTGATGAGATTCTTGAAATTGCAGGCTATTCCTGTATGATGGCCTGGTACACCGATACTGTATTGAATCAGGAAGTAACTGCATGGTTTACTATGGAGTTGCCGGCTTTTACGGGCCCTGAGCGGTATGTGACCTTGCCGGGCACGGTATTGGCTGTTGACATTAACAATGGAGAACGGGTCTGGGTAGCCCGTAACATTCAGCTTGAGGCCGCTCCTGAAGTTGAAATACAGCCGCCCACCAGGGGGAGAAAGCTCACCCGCGATGAATTCAATGCCATGCTGCAGGAGCAAAGGGAGCGAATGAACAACCGTGGAACACCATTACGTTTTTAAACTTTTTTCCTGCAAATGAGTCAAAAAGAATAATAATTGCCTCCCATGAAACGAATTTTTTATTTTCTCATTTTACTGCTTTTTGTTGCTCAGCAGGTCAACGCCCAGAATTTCAGTGTAAAAGGCCGGCTTGTTGATCAGGAACGAACCGGGCTACCAAACACGACCCTGTTGTTACTCAGCAAAGCGGATTCCACCATGGTAAATTTTGGGATCTCTGACAGGGATGGTTATTTTGAAATCAGTAATGTCAGACGAAACGACTACATACTGCGTGCCTCTTATGTGGGATACCGGACCCTGATGGTTCCCGTGATTGCGCCGGATGGAGATGTTCTTGACCTGGGTATGTTGCGTATGGAAGATGAACGCACCGTATTGGGGGAGGTCACCATTGAGGGCGAACGCATATCAATGACCATCCGCGGCGATACCATTGAATATGATGCACTGGCTTTTGGGGTGAGGCCACACGAGATGGTTGAGGACCTGCTGAAAAGGATGCCCGGTATTGAAGTGGATCCGGATGGTACAATACGTGCACAGGGCGAACAGGTAAGAAGGGTTTTGGTTGACGGGCGCGAATTCTTTGGCCGTGATCCCCAGATGGCTACACGCAACCTGCCTGCGGATGCCATTTCCAAAGTGCACGTTTTCGATGAACGCAGCGAACAGTCACGTTTTACCGGAATTGACGATGGGGAGCGCGAACGTACGATGAACCTTGAGCTCAAGGAAGAACATAAGCAGGGGATGTTCGGAAATTCCACCTTAGGATATGGGCCCGATAATAAGTTCCAGGGACATACCAACCTGAACCGCTTCGATGCCACCAGCCAGCTTTCAATTCTTGGAATGGGCAATAACATCAACCGTCAGGGTTTTTCAATGTCTGATTATTTGAACTTTACCGGCGGAGCGCAACAGATCATGCGTGGTATGGGTGGCCGTGGAGGAACGGCTCAGTTCAGCATGTCCAACACTTCCGGAATACCCATTAGTACCGATGGCCGGCCCGGCACCAATGGCATTATGACATCATGGGCCGGCGGCGCCAATATGAACAAGACGTTTCGCGGTGATACGGATTTGAATGTGAGTTATTTCTATAACCTCCTGAATCACGATCTTAATCAGGACCTGGAGCGGGAAAACTTTCTTCCCCAGGGCAGTTATGACTTCCTGCAGACCAGCCAGCAGGACAGTGAGAATCATAATCACCGTCTTTCGATGCGGCTCGATCATAAATTTTCGGAAAGGAGCAGTGTGTTGCTTACCCTGAACAGTAGCCTGAACAGAACGGACCTCAGCACGAACAGCATGAGCACCACTTACGGATTAAATGGAAACATCCAGAATATGGGTGAGCAGTTCAGCAGGTCAGAAGGCCAGAATCTTTCGTTTCAATCGAGCCTGCTCTGGCGCCAGCGATTGGCGAAGCCCGGACGCACCCTTTCGGTGGGAGTGGACCTGAACGCAGGCAACAATAACCGCGACAGCCGCCTGGAAGCGATCAACAGGTTTTTCCAGTTAATCACCACGGAAGAATTCATCCTTCAAAACAACTACCAGGACAACCTCAGCCGGACCTTCCGAACCAATGTGAGCTATACGGAACCACTCGGAAACAGACGTTTCCTTGAGTTGAGCTATCGCCTTACCCTCAATGACAATGAAGTTGATCAGCAGGTGTTTGACCTTGAAGGTGACCTTGAAGTGTTGAACGTGCTGCTTACAAACATATTCAACAGCAGGTACCTGTACCATCGCGGAGGTTTTAACGTATTGATAAACCGTGACATGTATAACCTGACGATTGGGGCATACCTTCAGGAATCGTCGCTGTCGGGTGAACAGCTTATGCTTGCGGGATCCGTCGATGAAAACTATACCCATCTGTTGCCTCTGCTTCGCTTCAATTACCAGTTCAGCAGCTTCAGGCGCCTGAACGTGAACTTTGAAACGAGCGTGCAGGAGCCCGGCATACAGCAACTGCAACCCATCCTGGATAACAGGGATCCGCTGAATCTTTACCTGGGAAACCCGGACCTCGAACCTTCTTACCGTAACAGGCTTACCCTGCGTTTCAATTCGTTCAACCCCATTAACTCTTTTGGCTTCTTTGTTTTTGCCACGGCTGAATACGTGAGGGATGCCATTACCAATGCAGTTATGGTGGACGAGAATATGATTCAAACCATAACCCCGGTCAATACGCAGAGCAACCTGAACCTGATGGGAAATGCCAATGTCAACTTCAGCCTGCCCAAAATAAACAGCCGTATGATGGTAGGCAGCCGTATCACCAGGTTTCAGAGTACCAACATCCTGAATGAACAAACGCAGCGCATCCATAACAATTTGTTAACCGGTAACGTCAGGTATACGTTTCGTCCGGGCGACCAGTTTGATGCCAATCTGTCGGCCAGTATGAACTGGCAGGTCACCGAATATGAGTTCAGCACCCTGGAGCAGGCGTATCTGAATCAGAGCTATGCTGCTGAAGTCAACTGGCGATTCCTGTCGCATTACCGGCTGGAGGCAGGATTCAGATACATGGTTTACGAAGGAAGAACCAGTGATTTTGACCAAAGAATCCCGTTACTGGAGCTTTCTTTCGGGCGCAGGTTTCTCAGGAATAACAGCGGAGAGCTGGTGCTGTCGGCATACAACCTGCTCAATAGGGAGCTGGGTGTTACGCAGCGTATGGAAACCAATTTTCTCGAACAGCAGGTTACCAACTCACTGGGTCGGTATTTTTTACTAAGCTTCACCTATTCCCTCAACAGAAATCTTAATGTGATGGAAGGCATCGGTGGAGGTGGTGGCAGGATGCGCTTTCACTAACATCCCATCGCTGAAAGGTGCCTTTCGGTTGTGCTGGCATTCTTCAGGACTACCTGATCTTAAAGATGTTACCTGATGATACGCATGCTTTTATTGAAGCGGATGTTGCCGGGAAAGCGTCTTTCTTTATCGAGCGACAGCCAAACAAACATAGCGCGGCCAACGATATGGTCTTCAGGCACAAACCCCCAGAAACGTGAATCGGCCGAATTGTGCCGGTTGTCGCCAACCATCCAGAAATAATCCATTTCGAAGGTATATTGCCGGGTTTCCCGGCCATTGATATAGATCCGGTCCCCATCCACCTTCAGTTCATTTCCTTCGTACACTGAAATTATCCGGTCGTAGAGTACAATGTTCTCAGCATTGATTTCGACTGTCTGGCCTTTCGCAGGTATGTGCAGGGGGCCAAAGTTGTCTTCATTCCACGGATAGGAGGGGTGGTGAGGAAAAATATGCTGTTCGCCCTGCCCGGCTTTGCGCAGTATTTTTTCGACCTGTATGATGCTGGAAACTTTTTCCACTTCACGGGCAGCGTGTTCCGTCATAGCGAGCTGGTAAACATTGCGGCCTGTCTGCCCCCAGTCGGTTATGTTCAGCCTGTTGAGCACCCGTTGCGATAAGGGAGTGCCGTCAGTAACCACACGATAGTTGTGCTGCGTTTCGGGCGGGTCAGACTGTACCTCCCCGTTAATGTATACGACCCCATCGCGCATCTCAAACACGTCGCCGGGAATGGCCAGACACCGCTTGATGTAATTTTCCCTTTTGTCGACCGGGCGGGCAATCACGTCATAATTCCGCCAAATAGCATCTCTGCCATATACCCTGATCAGGTCATAATAGCTCTGGTTCTGCAATTGCAGGGCTACCGTGTCGCCATCAGGATAGTTAAAAACAACCAGGTCATTGTTTCTTACGCTTCTGATCCCCGGATAGCGGTAATGAGGTAGGCGGATCCACTCCAGGTATGATTTGGTGTTCTCGGTGAGGGGCAGGGTATGGTGTGCAAAGGGAAAAGCAATTGGTGTTCGCGGTATTTTCGGACCGTAAGCTATTTTACTTACAAACAGATAGTCACCCACAAGGAGCGACTTTTCCATTGACGATGTGGGTATGGTATAGGCTTCGAGCAGAAAGGTGCGGATAAATGTTGCAGCAATAACGGCAAAAATGATGGCATCGGCCCATTCACGTGCAGCAGACTTTTTGATTTTTGGGAGTTTCGAAGGATGCGTGTAGGTCTCTTTCGGAGAAAAGCCAAGGTAAGGTAAAGCTGCAAAAGGCAGCAAAACACCCAGGGCTTGCTCAAGCAGCCCGTCTTTGCGAAAGCATTTCAGGGTTTCCACCACCATGAGAAGAAAAGTAAAGACGTTGATAAAGGGTATGATCAGGAAGAGGTACCACCAAGCTGGTTTGTCGATGATCTTCAGCCAGATGTAAAAGTTATAAAACGGTACCAGGGCTTTCCAGCCATGATGACCCGCTTTTACGAATATGTTCCAGAGGCCGGCAAGGCCTGCAACTAAGAACAAGAGGGTCAGAAACATGTATATGCTCATGTGTGCGTCAGTTTTGATTGATAGATTAGATGTTTAACAGGTCATGCATGCAAAAAACACCCGTTTTGTTTTGCAACCATTGTGCTGCAAGTAAGGCTCCTTCAGCGAATCCGCTGCGGTTGTGGGAGGTATGCTTTATTTCTATACTGTCGACGACGGAGTCGTAACGTACTACATGGGTCCCGGTAATGTTTTCTATCCGGTATGATTTGATGGGAAGCAGGTGTTCAGCTTCATCCTGGTCGGCATTGACCCATTGGGTCAGTTTTTCCCTGTGAGAAATGATGTCGTTGGCAAGGGTTATGGCAGTCCCGCTGGGTGCGTCAAGCTTTTCCGTATGATGCGTTTCCATGATGCGGGGCCGATAGCCCTCCAGATTGGCCAGAAAACCGGCTAAGCGCTTATTCAGCTCAAAAAAGAAGTTCACCCCCACGCTGAAATTCGTGGCGTAAAACAAGCTTTGTTGCTTGTCGTTGCACAGGCGGGTAATGGCAGGAAGCTCATGCAGCCAGCCCGTAGTTCCGCAAACCACAGGGACACCGGCATCGAAGCATTTTCGAATATTGCCGGAAGCGGTTGCGGGTGTGGTAAACTCAAAGGCAACATCGCAAGCCTGAAGCTGCCGGTCTTTCGTTTCCCACTCAGACTGACTATCAATAATCACGACCACTTCATGTCCGCGATCGCGGGCAAGCTGCCCGACAGCCTTTCCCATTTTTCCATAACCGATCAGGGCAATTTTCAATTTTTTTTCCATCATCATTAAAACTTTATGGTTACCCTGAACTGAGCGCTTTGCCTGTAGGCAAATTGACCGGCAGGGTGTGGTACAGTCACGGGCTGAAGTCCCATGCTGAGGCTTTCACCCACGTCGAAGTTCATAAGGTGGGCATCAACACTGGCATCCAGGATATTAAGTAAATACAGCGCAGCAGCCAGCATGTATGTGATCTCCAGGTTACGCCTGTAATAATTCATCGCTCTTTCGAGCACGTCGGTAGAGTGCAGCGGATAGTCATCAATGGTATTGGGGTTTCCGTCGACCCGGGCAAGCCACGCTTTACGCCAGCCGTTGTATTGCTTGCTGTTGAGATCCACGAAATAGATCAACGTACCGAAGCCTGCATAAATGATGGGTACTTTCCAGTATTTACGGTTGTAAAGCTGCCCGAGTCCGGGCAATGTTGCTGAAAGCATTGCTGCACGGGTAGGAGAGGGCAGAAAGACTTCCGTGTCAATGATTTCATTGGCGGGCGAGTCAGCCGCATATTGTGCCTGCAGCGTGGTGGCGTGAAACAGCACCAGAACGATAACGCTGAAAAAGACCATGACCCTGCAAACCCGCATGGAGGGGGCAGGCGATGTGGGTTCTCGCCGTATGGCACATATTATGTTATTCTGGTTCACGTCGATGCAGGGCTTTCACCTTTTCAGGAGTTTTGATAATCTGTGCAGTTCATCCTCTGTTTTGTACCTGATGATGATGCTGCCTTTGCCACGCGTTCCGGACTTAATTCGTATGGAGGTATTATAAAGCGCTTCCAGATCACGCTGCAGTGCAGGATGCCCTGGCTTTTTTGATTGTGTCTTTTTCTGAGGAAGCCCGTCAGTGCTATTTTCTGTTACGCTCTTAATGATGTTTTCGGTTTGACGAACAGATAATTCATCGGTGACGATTTTCTGGAATACTTCCATTTGTGCCTTCGGGTCGTCCAGGGCCAGCAGGGCTTTTGCATGCCCGGTGCTGATGCTTTCCTGCCGGAGGCCAATTTGTATCTCTGCAGGTAGCTTTAAGAGGCGCAACATATTGGTAATGTATGAGCGGCTCTTGCCGAGCCTTTCGCTTAACATTTCCTGCGTAAGCTTAAATGTTTCAACAAGCTGCTTGTATCCCAGTGCTGTTTCAATGGGATTCAGGTTTTCTCTTTGGATGTTTTCAACTATGGCCATCTCAAGCATTGCGCCGTCATCTGCTGAAATGATGTATGCCGGGATGTCGGTCAGCCCGGCCATTTTTGCTGCTTTGAGCCTCCTTTCGCCTGCGATCAGCTGCAGCTTGTCGTTGTCAGCTTTTCTGACGGTGATGGGTTGAATGACACCCTGCTCCTTTATGGATACAGCCAGGTCATTCAGGGCTTCTTCATCAAAGTCTGTCCTTGGCTGAAAAGGATTCACCTCAATAAGGTCAACAGGCAGCTTTCCGATGCTCCCGGTGGGCAGAAGGTCTTTTTCAACGCTGTAAACCGCCTGGGGCTCTATGCCAGACCCTTCGAGTAATGCACCCAGTCCTCTTCCTAATGCACGTTTTTTGGCACTCATAAGCTATATATTGATCTTTTTTTCTTTTTCCTGGATTTTTGTGAGGCCGTTTTTCTGGAGGATCTCTCTTGCCAAATTCAAATGATTGAGCGAACCCCTGCTCCGTGCGTCGTGCATGATGATGGTTTCACCAAAACTTGGCGCCTCGCCCAGCTTAATGTTCCGGTAAATAATGGTGTCAAAAACCATGTCCTGGAAATGCATCCTCACCTCTTCAACAACCTGGTTGGCCAACCTGAGCCTTGAATCGTACATGGTAAGCAAAATGCCTTCTATTTCAAGGGAGGTGTTCAGTCGCGACTGGACTATCTTAATGGTATTAAGCAACTTACCGAGACCTTCCAACGCAAAGTATTCACATTGCACGGGAATGATAACGGAGTCGGCGGCTGTAAGGGCATTGACAGTTACCAGACCCAGGGAAGGAGAACAGTCTATCAGCACAAAATCATACTTGTCCTTAACCTTGCTGATTACCTTACGCATCATCATCTCCCTGTTGGGCAGGTTGATCATCTCGATTTCTGCGCCTACCAGGTCAATATGTGCCGGAATAAGATGAAGATGCGGCGTTGAGGTTTCAATGATGATTTGTTGCGGTTGAACATCATCAATGATGCACTCGTAGATGCTTGTTTTCACATGTTTGGGATCAACACCCACACCTGAAGTGGCATTGGCCTGGGGATCTGCGTCTATCAGCAGGGTTTTATATTCCAGGACGGCAAGGCTGGCAGCCAGGTTTATGGCAGTGGTGGTTTTACCCACCCCCCCCTTCTGATTGGCAATGGCAATAACTTTACTCATAATCTGTAAACGAAGGAGTTAACATTTTCTTGCACAAGGTCAAGAATGATTTAGCACAGAAGACCCAGACTTTTCCTGGACATGTTACAAAAGTACATGATTTTTTTCATGTAACCCCATTCATGTACATTCGCGTTGACACACCATTAGCCAGCGTTTCCCTGGTTTATGGTTCCTGTGTCCAGTCGATTTCAGAGCCGAACAAGCTGTGCGGTATGTAATAGATGATCAGCAAAACCAGAGCTGCAACCAACACCCAGGTCCTGTGGTGTTTGTCTTTTCTTGTTTTGAAGAATGCAACAAGCCAGAAAATAAACGCTACGGCAGTTTTATTGTCGGTCAGGTCGGTACCGAAAGGCCATCCTGTCCACCAGTCACCGAAAGCATATTTTTGTACTATGGGTCCGAAGATCAGTCCTCCTGCTACAAAAGTGCTGAATGCCAGCACAACATAGGTGAAGGTTTTCTGACCTCCCAGCGCGGCCAGGGCCGCCCTGTTGCTGAACAGCATGGCGGTAAACATCAGGATGATGTGCGGCAGCATTGCCCAGGCCGGTACACTGTTCCGGAAACGGATGATGATCGGCTCTTCCGAGAGTTTAACCTTTTCATCGTGTTTCTCCAGCACGATCTGGTACATCACCTTACCTGCAGCCGGTTGCCGGGGTATGAACGCAATCAGGTGCTCATCGCGGCGCACCAGTTCAAGCGTATCCCAAATGTCAAAGCTGGGGTATCGCTTGTAGCGGAAGTAGCCATGGATGTCCTCGTCCTCAACGACAACCCGCACAGGGGCGTCCATAGGTCTGGGAAACGACCTGATAAGCCGTACGTCAATCTCCTGGCCGGCAATTTCAACCTGGCCCCTGTAAGGCTTTGTCGGTCCTGTCTGACGCTGAAAGTATGAACTGGCAAGAGTTATGATAATAGCAATTGCCCAGAATAAAAGGTTCCTGTACTTCATTTCGGTCTGTTTAATAATATAATTAATGGATTAGATGATTTATCGTTGTTGTTTCAGCCATGCGCGAATAATAAATAGCGTCATAGATCACTTGCTGGATATTGGTACGCATGTTCTTTTCGATGATTTTCCGGTTGTCCTGGTCGGGATAGGTGCGATTGGCAAGAAAGACAAACACGAGGTTTTCCTGCGGATCGGCCCATGCCAGTCCTCCGGTAAACCCGCTGTGCCCGAAGCTGTATGGAGAAGCGCTGCTTGCAGCGGGGTTTGATTCATCCGGTTTGATGGCGGGCTTGTCAAATCCCAGGCCGCGACGGTTGCCGTTCTCAGGGAACTGTACCCGGACGAATTCTCTTACAGTCTTCCTGTCAAAAAACCATTCACCGCCGTAATACCCCTCATTCAGCAGGAGCTGCATCAGCACAGCAACGTCGTAGGCGTTTGAAAACAACCCTGCATGCCCGCTTACGCCTCCCAGCATGGCTGCGGCCGGGTCATGCACATGCCCGTGCAGAACCTGCTTGCGCCAGATCGTGTCGCGTGATGAAGGCACAATGCGCTCAAGATCAAAATGCTTCAGCGGCTCATAGCGAATATTGGTCAGACCCAATGGTCTGTAAAGGTAGTCAATGATAAACTCATTGATGGGTTGCTTCCCCTGTCTGTCAATAATTTCGGAAAGCAGCATGAAGCCAAGGTCGCTGTAACGATAAGCCGCGGACTCGCGCAGGTCTGAAGCCAGGATGTGGGTAAAGATGGTGTCTCTGAAGTTACGGTTGATAAATAAATCACGGGCTACTTCAACAGGGAAATTCTCTGTTAAGACAGCATTGTAAATGCCTTCAAGAAACACACCATTATCCAGGGTTGACCGGTAAAACGGGATCCATGGTAAAAACCTGCCCTGGTGTGCCAGCAGGTCGCGCAGGCGGATGTCGTATTTGTCAGAACCTTCAAGCCAGTCCAGGTAAAACCCGATGTTCCTGTCCAGCTCCAGGAGGTCCATGTCTTTCAGTATCATTAATGAGAGGGTGGTGGAGGCAATTTTGGTTATTGAGGCCAGGTCGTAGATGTCAGCCTTGCTGACCGCCCTGAGGCTGTCGTAGGTGTGATGTCCGAATGCTTTTTCGTAGATCAGTATGCCGTCTTTAATGATCACTATCTGGCATCCCGGGAATGCCTTCATTCGGATGCCTTCATGGACCAGTGAGTCAATTTTTGAGAGATGCTCTGAACGCATCCCGGTTTCTTCGGCTGCTCCAAAGCGGATCCTTCCGTTGGAAGAGGTGTGTATGCCCGACCCGGCCCGGAAATGTGGCCCGGCAGTAACGGGCAGCACACCCCTGGCGGGCAAAGCGCCGAAAATTACCTGGGCTGCTGCATGCCGGAACAATAACCCGTCCTGATATCCTACAAGAATTGCTTCCACATCCAGGATGCTGTCCTTGAAAAAAGCAAGACTGTAAGGATTCGCAAACACACTGAGCACCACTGGCTGCTGTTTTGCAATCTGGCTTACCAAATCAATGGTTTTACCGTTTATCCCATAATTATTCGAAAGAAAAAAACTGTTGTTATGGATAGAAATGATCACCAGGTCATAAGAGGCGAGTTGCTGCGTCATTTGCCGGGCACCTTCAGGACTGTGGTACTTGTCGATGCCGTAAAATGTTATGGGTGCGTATCTGCCCAGCATCTCGTGAAAACTGTTGTATGGATAATCGCCTATGGCCAGCGCGGCAATGCGTTTCTGGTCTGTGATCCCTAAAGGTAACAGCTCTTTCTCGTTCTTGGCCACGGTGATGGCTTCCTCTGCCAGGGCTTTGTTCAAAAGCCTTCCCCTGTAACTGTTCAGGTCTTCGGTTAGCCCTTCGATGTTAACATATTCCAGCTTGTCCAGGCCGGCTTTATATTTGTAATAGAGCACTTTTCTGCATTTGCTGTTGATCAGTGCTTCGGAGATGAGGCCTTGCTCAACGGCCCTTTTTATGGTTCTGATCGTAAGACTTACATCCTTTGGAACAAGCAGGATGTCATTGCCTGCAAGCAGCGCCTGCAGTTCGAGCTCACCAGGTGGCAAATATTCACTGACTCCGTTCATCTGAAGGCCGTCAGTTATGACAAGCCCGTTAAAACCCAGACTGTTTTGCAGGAGCTCTGTTACGATAGTGTGCGACAGTGAGGATGGCAGTCTCTCTGCGGATTCCAGTGACGGGATCTCCAGATGAGCTGTCATTACGGCATGCAGCCCCTCGTTAATCAGCCTTCTGAACGGATAGATATGAATACTGTCAAGCTCTTCAAAGGACTGATGAAGCAAAGGCAATGTGTGATGAGAGTCTTCCCTGGTGTCGCCATGACCCGGAAAATGTTTTGCACAGGCAATGATGCCGGCATCCTGCATCCCTTGCATATATGCGGTGCCCTTGTCGGCCACCCGTCTGGGGTCTTCTCCGAAAGCCCTGAAATTGATCACCGGATTATCGGGATTATTGTTTACATCCACTACCGGGGCAAAATTTATATGGACACCCAAACGCCTCAGCTGCCGGCCCACCTCCATTCCCATTTGATAAATGAGTTGGTTGTTGTTGATAGCACCAAGCGCCATCTGCCTGGGAAAAAATATGGTGCTGTCCAGCCGCATCGAAGGCCCCCACTCGGCATCCATAGCTACAAACAAAGGTGTCTGTACCTGGCTCTGCAAACGATTGGTCAGCATTGCCTGCCGTTTGGGGCCACCCCTGAAAAATACCACACCGCCAACATTGTGCCGCATTACTTCCCTGACAATGGCGTTATGATACTCCTCATCGCGTTCCGTATAAACTTCAACCATGATCAGCTGGGCTATGCGCTGCTCCAGGCTTAACGTGGCAAAAACTGAATCAACCCAGTGTGCAGCATGCCGAGTATAATAATCCTGCGTAGTTGACCCCGGTGATGAAGCCATTAACACAGATGCTTCAGGCAAAGAAAACCATCCGTAACTTAACAGGATCAGCAGGAGATATGCATGTAGTTTGCGCATAGAAACCAGATAAATCGTCAGCGGTATAATCCGTGCAAATATATAAAAAGCTGCATTATTATTTAAAAAAATACGCATATCCTGCGATGTGCCGGATATCAAGCTGCAGAAGCCAATTTCACCGTCAGTTGGTTAGATAGTTCAAGCAATATTGTTTATCAGAATAGCAGCCAGGAAAACTCTGTGCCCGCAGTTAACCACGGTTTTGCGGGGCTTATGAGGGAGAGCGCTTGCTTTTTCCTGCCGGCTATGCTTAGCATCTGCTGTTTCGGCAGTGGTCGCATAAATTCTTACCGGACAATGGTTATTTAAGAAAGGAGGGAGGGCATGGATAGGTTCCGCACCTGCGCTGCATATGATCGGCACAATCGAGGTACCAGGTCAGACTTATTTCATGGCTTCCGCCCGATGTTCTGGCCGTGAGTGGAGAAACGGTCATGTCATAACTGTAACCGATCTTGTATTTTGCCTGCTGGATGCCGGCAGTAAAAATTATGGCATCAATATTTTCAAAGGCATGTCTGACCCATATCCCGGTAAAAATTGGTTCTTTGCTGAAATATAATCCTGTGGTGACATGATAAAAGTCTCCCTGTTTTTCAAAAAGCAGGTTGGGTGTCAGCGTTGCATTTCGTTCCCATCGACGCTGCGGCCAGTTTTGTTCGAGCGAAATCACATAGCCTAGATGGCCGGAATACTTTAGGTCAAGACGTTCGGAAACCATACTGTAATAATTGATGCGGGGCATGAAAAGGTGGTTTACAGTGAAACCGGAATAAAATACATCCTGGTAATTGAAGGTGAATCCAACGCCAAAATCAGGGTGATGAATGCTTGTATGATCTGGTGGAGTTACACCCGTTCCATGGATAAAGCCATAGTCGGGGTCGAGCTGGTCGGCGAAAGTGAGTTTGCTCCAGTTAAGCTGTCGAAGCGAATAGGCTGCATATACACCAGCATTCATTAACCAGTTAATGTTGAGTTGTACGGGTTTTGAATAGGATACTCTAAGGTTGTGCATTTGGAGAATGCCGTCACCCTGGGAGTCGTTTTTATAGGAAAAACCAAGGCCGGCTTCAATTTTGTTTGAATACCAGTCAAACGTTATATGGGTATGGCTGTATGCTCGTGGGATGGATGTCCATTGTTCTCTGTGAAAGAGTTTAAACCGGTGACAAAAATAGGAGCCTGCCAGGGCAGGATTGAGGTAAATGCCGGATGCTACAAAATGGGAATAGGCAGCGTCCTGTGCCCTGGCCGGCGCAAAGCCAAAGACCAGAACAGCTAAGAAAAGTATTGTCCTTGCAAAGATACCCTCCGGTTTTTTACAACGTTGAATCGTTTGTTCAGCCTGAACCATGCATAGGTTATTTTAACAGCAATACGTTGCCTTTTTTTATGATTGTTTTGCCACGGGCGTCCCTGTAATTTAACTGCCACACATAAACGCCCTGCGGTGCGAGAGCTCCGCCTCTGATCCTGCCATCCCACTCAGGATTTGTGCTTTGCTCGTAATGGATCCTTTCGCCCCAGCGGTTAAACACCATAAACTCAAATACTGTGGGTAATCCGTCGCCTGACAAAAAGATCTCATCGCTACCCGATAAAGGACCAAAAGTACCCGTGCCGGCTCCGCCGCCACCACCCCCACCCGGATTGAAAGCGTTTGGCATGTGTACATCCACCAATACGGAAATATCCTGATAGCTGCTGTCTGGACAACCGAATTGCAGCTGCGGAATATCGATGTCCGCGATTTGCCACACCCTGTAAGTGCCCGCTTCACTGTAGGTGTGAAGCGGGTTTTGTGCCTCTGAGCTGCTGTTGTCACCAAAACGGTACAGGAAGATATCCGCGGAGCTCAACGTGTCGTGAAACATATATGACCGGTCTGTAAATGAAAGCTCGTGTCCTGTAAAAGCCCTTTCAGGCTCAATGATAAAACGGCTGACGGGAATGTCGAATACTTCAATGTCTTTTTCCATGACACCAGTGCAGCCATCCTCTGCAGTTACTTCCAGCCTGACGGTAAAACTTCCGATATCATGATATACGTGTACCGGGTTCGGTTGTGTTGAACTGTATCCGTCACCGAAGTCCCAAAGCCAGGTTTGGATATTTTGATCCGGCCCACTTCCCGGTTTAAAGAAGCGGGCAGTCTGACCAAAACAATGGTCTTGCGGACTGAAATCCGGTTCCGGCCCTGGTAAAACATTGACGGTGATTGTGTAATCTTCACCTTCGCCACAATCATTCACCCCGCGAACACTGATAACAGCTTCACCGGGGTGATCAAATCTGAAATTTTGCTCCCTGCCAGCCACCGGGGGCATTTCTTCGCCCATAAAGGTCCATATGTACCACGAAGCATGCTGGATAGGATTAACTGAATAGATGACTTCACTGCCCTGGCACACTTCCGCCGGGCCGTCAATTTCATTCGCCGTGGCCGGTAAGTTAATCAGGGAAATCTGCAGTTCGGAGGCCGGGGTGTTGCCGCATTCGTTACCGGCATAAACCGACAAGGTACCACCGGTGAAGCCTTCATCATACAATACAGTGATTGCCGTTGTTCCGTGTCCGTCAAGAATGGTAGCACCCGCCGGGGCCTGCCAGTAAATATCACCTTCTACAATAAGCGGCTCAATGCTGTACGCCAGTTGGACCTCCTGCCCTTCGCACAGCTTATCCTCGCCTGATATTGAACTTACCGGGCCGGCAAGCGGTAACAGAGTGAACGTTTTGATGTCTGAATAATCGCTTTCGCTGCATATGTTCTCTGACCTGACCCTGATGTCCACATCTCCGGATTCGGTGCCCTGACTGAAAAACACCCTGATCTCAGAGGTGCCCTGCCCGTCAACTATTTGTCCGGCGCTGAGCGTCCACCGGTAATAAGTGGCAAGGTCATCCTCGGTGGCAGAAAACAGATACTCCTCTCCGGCACATCCCTCATCTGGTCCTGAAACAACAGGCGGATCAAGGGCTATCGTGTCAATGATGTAAAAGCTGAACTCAGTTGCACTGATGCCACCGTTGCACTGTACCACTGTTGTATTGCTCGCCCTCAGGGTCACGGTGTGGTCGCCGGGTGTTGCATACAAATAAGTCTGAGAAGCCATGGAAGTACCTGCATCCGTTTGTTCACCATCAATGGTCCAGAGGTAAGTAGTTGCGTTGGGATTACCCCCGCAAGGAGGCAAACTGTTGTTATGGAATGTTATCGAAGCGCCCAGGCAAATAGTGTCAACGGCTGATATCACCGCCACAGGCTCCTGCTCCACAGCTATGGGCTCAATGGTGAACTGCTGGTAGCCGCAAAGGTTTTCGGCCCTGGCAGTCAGCGTATAAACATTTCCGGGCGTTCCGCAGGAGGCTTCATCAAAAGTATGAGATATAGACGCAGGAGGCTGGGTGCCAATTGGAAAAATATAAGGCGGACTCCCATCATTAAAGGTGAAGGTGTATTTTGTGCCCAGGTTGTTCGCAATGTCCGATATGAGGTATTCCAGGGTCAGCGGTGCGCAACCCACCGTGCCTTCAGGACCTGCGACACCCAAACCTGGGTTGCGGTTGTACAGTACTTGATATGGCTCGCTGTGTGTACAACCATTTGCTCCTTCAACAATGAATACCAGCTCCCAGTAGCCTTGCTGATCTCCGTAATTATGCGAGATATCCTCAAAATCATCAGTTTCAAAGAGAGGAGAACCATCACCCCAGTCGATGGCATAATGTACATTGTCGGTAAACGATGCATTTTGCAGATTGAGTTCAAAGTCACCGTCGCCGGTGCATTTTCTGAAACCAGGCCATTCAGCGTCCAGAAGCAGGGTGCTTGGAGGGCGTATAAGCGTAACGCTTGACGTCTGCGTGTCCGTTTCCCCGTTGCCGGTTACCGTCAGGATTACCGTAAAAGATTGTGTGCCGTTGCCGGGATCTGCAACATAATGATGCTCGGGATGCTTTTCCGTGGATTCATTGCCGTCTCCAAAATTCCAGTGATACGAGAGATTATCGCCTGAAGAGGTATTCGTAAAGGAAACTGTCATCGGAGAGCACTGATTGTCAGGGGTGAAGGAAAATCCTGCCTGAATCTGACACATGCCGGCGATAGGCAGAAAAGACAAAAAAGCTAACACACTCCAAACGATGATGTTGTGGTGCACTGAGTATTTTTCCGGGCTATGGAAAATACCGGTGCAAAAAGAATATCTGTTTTGTGTTCGTCTGATGCGCATCGTACCCGCTGTTTATCGCGCTGTTTGCTATATGGTTAAATGTAACGACCGGAAACTAAATGTGGAAGGGTAGTGGACAATGTTTCCCGGCAACTGTCTTTTCAAAAATAGAAAATTGTTTTTGACTTTGCAAGTCTTTATTATTCAGATATATAACTAAGCATATATTTGTTTGATATGCAAAGATGTAATCCGGTTTTATGAAAACAGGCGTGGCTGCAATGTTGCAAAGGTTTTTATTGAATCAGATGCGATAGCGTTTCCATTTTCCTGAATAGAGGTAGGCCAGTGATCCCAGCCCCAGCATGGTGAAATAGATTACTTCCACGAACCATACCATGGCTGCCGTTGCCTCCGTCCATGTCACCAGGGCAAAGGCTGTCATCAGGTAAAAGCTGATGCTTAAGAGTTCAATGACTAGGGCTACCGTGGTTTTACCGGTACCTGAAACAGCGCTGAAGAGGATCATTCCGGCAGAAAACGCTAACAGAGCCATGGAAATAACGCGCAGCAAGGGAACGGTGGCTTCCACGAGATGCGGTTCTTCAGTGAAGAAGGAAGCGATAACATCGGGAAAAAACAGCGTAAGCTGTACGATTACAGCACTGATGAGTAAACCCGTAAGGATTACTTTCTTAACCAGTGGGATCACATCATCGATCCGGCCCTGTCCGATGATGTTGCTGACAAGCGCGTTGGTTGCAGAGCTCAGTCCCCATACAGGGATCATAAGCAGCATATACACACTTCGGGTAATGTTTGAGGCGGCCAGCACTGTTTCCCCAATCTGTTCAATGATAAGAAAGAAGGCAAACCAGGCCGAGAAAGAAAAAAAGTACTGAAACATCACGGGCACACTTATCTTTAGCAGCGAAGCGTATTGACTGACAATGGGTTTGTCAAAGCGGAACAGTCTGTAGTTTTTTATCGTAAGGCTTTTGTATGACCAGAGCACGTAAAAAACGAACACGGTAACTTCGGCAATATTTGTGGCGAGGGCTGCGCCGGCGATCCCCATGGCAGGAAATCCAAAATTACCGAAGATCAGCAGGTAATCCAGTAAGATGTTCACAGCTGCCATAAGGCTTGTACTGACGATCAGTATCCGGGTGCGTGTGATCCCTGTGTAAAAGCTGTTAAAGCACAATACGAGAAAGCCGAACAAAAAACCGAACCTTCTATAATCAAGATAAATCAGGCTTTCTGCCAGCACTGCTTCCGATTTAAGAAAAAAGCCCAGTATAGAGGGAGCTGCGTGGGTCACCATGAGCATAAGAAAAAGCGCTAGGGCGGCCACAAAATACAGTGCGTGGTCAAACACTGTGCCTATGCTGTGAATGTTTCCTTCTCCGTTGCGACGACCTATAATGATTTGCAGGCCTATGGCAAAGCCGGCGCCTAACATCACCAGGCACAGGAAAAACACACCGCCTATGGCAGAGGCCCCCAGGGTGACTTCGCCCAAACGGCCAAGAAAGGCGGTATCAATCACAACCATCAGGTTCTGTGCTACCAGCCCAATGATTATTGGTGTGCTGATCCGCCAGATGCTTTTGTATGTGTTCTCCGCTGCAGGCATGGTGGTTTTGTCTTAGTCTGTCTTTTGGCTTCTGGATTCAGTTTGATCATCAATCGACAGCAAGAACAAGTCCTTTCAGGTAATGCCCTTCGGGATGAAAAATGTTCACGGGATGGTCTGCAGGTTGCGTAAGCTGGTGCAGCACCCTGACTCTCCGTGCTGCCAGTATGGCTGCTGACATTACCGTTGAGTGAAACAGCTTCATGTCGACAACCTGTGAGCAGCTGAAGGTAAATATAATTCCCCCGGATTGAATCGCCTTCAGGGCTTCAAGGTTGAGCCGCTTGTAACCCTGTACCGCATTGTGTTTTACATGCTGGTGTTTGGCATAAGCCGGCGGATCCAGAATGATCAGGTTGTATGCCTCGTTGGCAGCTTGGCGAAGATACCCCGGCGCATCTTCTGTGATACACCGGTGGTTGCTGCTGCCTGAAGTATTCAGCAGGATGTTTTTTTCGGTAAGCGCTATTGCCTTGGCAGAACTGTCGAGCGAATGCACTTCACGGGCACCGGCCTTCAGTGCGTATACCGAAAATCCGCCGCTATAGCAAAAAGCATTCAGTATTTTTTTTCCCCCGGCATACCGGGCGAGCAGTTGCCGGTTGTCGCGCTGATCAATGAAAAAGCCTGTCTTTTGCCCTTTAATGATGTCCACAGTAAAACGGTGACCATGTTCCAAGACTTCCACATCTCCGGCGGTTCCGTGAATGAATCCTGCTGGTTCACGGTCAGTCCAGAAGGCTGCCGGAAGCGTGTCCTCACTCTTATCATAGATGCTGATCAGCTTATCGCCGTAAACCTGTTTCAGCGCATCGGCTATTGGGTTTATAAAACCATGCAGTCCGACCGAATGTACCTGAATGACAAGGTGTCCGTTATAGTGATCGATGATCAGTCCCGGCAAATGGTCGCCTTCTCCGTGAACCAGGCGGTACACATTGGTATCTTCTGCATCGGCCAGTCCTATTGTCTTACGCAGCTCATAGGCTGCCCGAATTTTCTCATTCCAGAAATCCGGGCCGAATGACTCCGGCTTTTCGGGTGCAAAAGCCATGATGCGGACAGCAATACTGGCATCCTGGTAAATGCCGCAACCAAGGTATTCATCCTTGTTTGAATAAACCTCCGCATAGCATCCGTCCCAGGCACGACCCGACATTTTCTTGATGGCGCCGCTAAAAACCCACGGGTGATACCTTCTTACAGCATCATCCTTTCCCGATTTCAAAATAATCTTCAATACACTGGTCATTGGATCGTATTGTTTTCAAAATGCAACAACAATGTTCGATATTGCCTCAGTCTGGTAAACCGTTTCCATGTTCAACTGCAGAGAATGCATGCCGTTCTCGCGACCGCCTTTGTACAGGACTCTGAGCAAGCTCCACATGTTGCTTGGTGAACCGATGAAAGGCATGGCTATGGCAAGGAGTGTGGGGGAGCATGAAACCTGAATCATTCCTGAACGCTATTTAACCGCAATAGTTAACATTTTGGTGTCTTCGAGGTATCCTTCCAGCTGGTCGCCCGGCTCAACAGGGCCCACACCTGCGGGTGTTCCTGTAAAGATGAGGTCTCCGATCTTCAGGGTAACATATTTTGAAACATGCGCTATTAGTGCGTCGAAGGGATGGATCATGTAAACCGAACTGCTTTGCTGCACGGTTGTTCCGTTCTTCTTTAATGAAAACCGGATGTCGTGGGGCTGTCTTAACGATTCAACAGGTACCATGTCGCTGATAGCCGCTGAACCGTCAAATGCTTTGGCAATCTCCCATGGATGACCCAGTTTCTGGCATTCCCTCTGTATGTCACGGGCTGTAAAATCAATACCCAGCCCGATTTCCTTATAATAAGTATGAGCAAAGCGGGGCTGTATGTGTTTGCCTACTTTGCAAATGCGCAGCACGAGTTCCAGCTCATAATGGACATTTTGGGAAAAGTCCGGAATAAAGAAAGGCAGCCCTGCCCTGATAACAGCCGTTTCGGGCTTCATGAAAAAAAGCGGCACTGTCGGTGCGGTGTTATTAAGCTCCGCAATATGATCGGCATAATTCCTTCCGATACAGATTATTTTCATTGGTTTATTCTTTGATGATCATGTTGCCCTGGTCAAGCTTGCGCAGAATGATGGATTGGATCAGCTTCTTAGTTGACAGCGGGAAATCAGCCTTCATCATCCAGTCAAAATATTGCGGCTCCTGCCTGAAAACCTCTTCCACGGTTTTGCCTTTATATTTACCGAACTTAAAGATTTCCTCGCCTTTTTTGTTATAGCCAATGTGCCCGACAAGGTCGGCGTTGCTGTGGTTGTATGAAAAATCATGAAGCGCCTGGATGTCGTTTCTGATTGGCTTCGTGATGCTGCCGTCGCGGTCTTCGAAATCGGCACCCTGGTATTTCTCAATCTGTGCGAGCAGTATTTCGTAAGTGGCTTTGGTATCGGCTTCAGCCTCGTGTGCATTGACGAGTTCCTTTCCACAATAAAACTTATAGGCCGCCCTGAGCGTTCGCGGTTCCATCTTATGAAAAATATTTTGCACGTCTACAAGCCTGCGCTTTTTAATGTCAAACTCAATGTCGCAGCGCAGGAACTCTTCGATAAGCATGGGGATGTCAAACTTGTTTGAATTGTAACCGGCAAGGTCGCAGTGCTGAAGAAACTGGTCAAGCATCGGTGCCAGCTGTTTGAAGGTGGGCGCCTGTGCCACATCTTCGTTGCTGATGCCATGTATTTCAGTTACTTCATTAGGAATGTGCATTTCGGGATTTACCAGCCTGGTCATGCTTTCACTGCTGCCGTTGGGATGCACTTTAAAAATGCTGATTTCAACAATACGGTCTTTGACAACATTGGTTCCGGTAGTTTCAAGGTCGAAAAAGGCGATGGGGCGGGTGAGTTGTAACTGCATGTAATTTTGTTTTTTATGTATACTATTTCTTTGATGCCAGCATAGTGACGTGCCCGGCCAGATACCGGGCAGAACCACATATACACAATTCAGGCCTCATTTCCTGGATATCAGCACTCAGGCTGGGGCAGGAGAAGCTGTTTTAATCTTACACGAAAGTACAACAATTATCTTCGACCACGGCACTAAATGCTCTGGGAGGTGTCGAAATTTTCCAGGTTTTCCGATACTTTTTTAAGGAACATACCCCCGAGTGCGCCGTCAATAACCCTGTGATCACACGAAAGTGACAACATCATTCGATGCCGTATGGCTATGGTATCGCCTTCGGGCGTTTCAACAACCACCGGCTTTTTCTCAATAACACCAACACCCAGTATGGCGACTTGCGGTTGATTGATGATGGGGGTTCCCATCAGGGCACCAAAGGTGCCAAAGTTGGTCAGCGTAAACGTGCCTCCCTGGATCTCGTCGGGTTTAAGTTTGTTAATCCGTGCGCGCTGGGTAAGGTCATTGACTTCCTTGGCAATGCCGAGAAGGCTTTTGTGGTCGGCATTTTTAATTACGGGCACTATAAGGTTTCCGTCAGGTAAGGCGGCAGCCATGCCCACGTTGATGTTTTTCCTTTTGATGATGTTGTGTCCGTCGACAGAAACATTAACCATGGGGAATTCGCGAAGTGCTTTGGCAATGGCTTCAATAAATATGGGTGTGAAGGTAAGGCGCTCTCCTTCGCGTTCCATCAGGATTGCTTTGTTTTTGTTTCGCCAGCGAACCAGCCTGGTCATGTCTGCTTCACTGATGATGGTGATGTGTGCGGAAGTGTCGAGCGACTGCACCATATGGTCTGCGATGAGCTTGCGCATTCTGTCCATCTCCACCACCTGGTCGCCTTCAGCTGCGTAAACTTTCGGTGCAGCAGGCTTTGATGCTGAGGCAGCGGCGGCAGGTGCCTGCGCTTTCGATGGAGCAGCCGGTTTTTCCCCGCGGGTCTTTAGATAGTTCAGCAGGTCTTCCTTGGTAAGGCGTGCATTTTTTCCGGTACCTTCGATGCGATCGAGTTCCTGCATGGAAATACCTTCTTTCTGTGCTATGCTTCTTACCAGCGGCGAATAAAAACGCCCGCTTTCACTCTTGCGTTCAGGCTCCCCGGCAGCCTCTGCCTCACCGGCTTCATCGCCGGTATCAGCCGGTGCATCCGGAACTGGCACAGCTTCTTCTGCCTTACTGTCTTCCGCAGGAAGATCCTCAGCTTCCTTGCCATCTTCGCCCGCCATTTCAATGATGGCAATCACGGTTTCCACTTCAACAGTATCACCCTCTTTGAAAAGCTGTTTTTTCAGAACACCTTCCACAGGACTGGGAATTTCAGAGTCAACTTTATCCGTGGCCAGTTCCACAATAGGATCATCAATGTCAATAGCGTCTCCGACATTCTTTAGCCATTTGGTGATTGTTGCATCCGTGATGCTTTCGCCCAGTTTGGGCATTCTGAGTTCAAAAAGTGCCATATATGTTGTAATTATAAATTTTCAATACATGTTTCTTTCATTCAAACAAAAAAAGAAAGAAAAGGTTTGACAGTGTATTATCTGCCCAGATATTTGTAAGCTTTAATACAGATATACAGATCATTTTCTGGTTTATAGTCTTTGGCATACAAATTATTGAGGTTTTGCAGTGTCTCGTCCGGAAGGTTTTTGCCCCGGATGGCATCGCTTGGATAAAGCACTCCGGGTTTTATTGCCGGTAGTTTATGCATGACAGCAACCGGGTGATAACCTACCCATGATTTTTTACTGATGAGCACTCCGAACAGGTTTTTAAGAAAACCCAGCCGGTGTCGCTGGAACAATACATGAAAGGGCAGTGTTATCAGCAGTATCAGAGAAAAAATGATGTCAAAAAGTCGTTTGTGACGTTTGTTGCCCGGAAGGTTAATCGCGTTGACATTTACGGTGAACAGATCACCAAAGGTATCAATGCTGTTGCTGCCGATAATATACAGACTTTCGGGAGGAGCGATTTTAAAGTTAACCTGTTTCTCCTGCAGCTCCGACATTTGGCTGATTATTTCTTGTGAAGGCATATTCCCGGCACAAAAAATTACCTCATTGATCCTGTAGATGTCAATAATTTCATTAATCTGGTTTATGGTGCCCAGGTAGCCTTCGGAATCCGGTTTTGTTTTGCCGAGTGATGCCATCCCGATAAATGAAGTATGACCTCCCAGGCGGAGCATGTGTAAAATTCTGTCGGCTTCTTTGCCGTCACCTGCTATCAGTACTCTTTTGCTTGCCTGGCTGCTGACGTAGAGTGTTTTGTCCTTAATTAGCGTATAGATGCTGCGGCTCAGCATCATGGAAAACAGCGCCCACAGGCTTCCCAGCAGAATAAGAGCCCTTGAAAAACGCAGGCTGATAGGAAGCAGGGCATAGATGACAAGGATGGCGATCGTGCCCCAGATGATCCCGCGCACGATCCTGAAAAGCCGAACAGGCCTGTCATAGCCTCCGCTGATATGAACCGCGGAAAGCCAGAAAATGATGTATGCCGGCACCATAAACTGCATGAATGCAGGCGGGTAATACGGGGTTTCTGAGGCGAATACCTGGTGCCCCCAATAGTTGTTCAGGTAATAAAACCCGCCGTAAATGAGTGCTGCATCCAGTACAGGCCAGAAGATACGTCGCATGAAGCGTGAGACAATGGCCACGGAAGCCCTGAAGTAAATGGCCAGTTTTATCAGAAGGGAAAACACACGTGCGTTTTTCTGCGAGAAATGCTTTCGGGCAAAAATGATCATTGCGTTGTAAAACACAAGCACGTAGTTAATGCTGCTCTTTTTGGTGCTTTCTCCTTTGTAGTGAATGATTCTGGCTTCAGGATAGTAATAATTGTTGTAGCCGGCCTTTATGATTCGGTGCGATAAATCAATATCTTCTCCATACATAAAAAAGTCTTCATCAAGGGCGCCGGTCTTATCCAGCACTTCTTTTCTCAGCAACATGAAAGCTCCTGAAAGCACATGTACCTTGTGGGTTTCGTTTTTATCGAGATAGCCGAGGTGGTATTTGCCGAAGCTTTTTGAGCGCGGGAACAATGCTGAAAGTCCGAAAATTTTACTGAAAGCCACTCCGGGAGTGGGAAGCCCCCGCTTTGACTCAGGAAGGAAGCGTCCGCGTCCGTCCAGCATCTTAACGCCAAGTCCACCGGCATCCGGATGTGCATCCATAAAGCCGACTACCTTGCTCAGGGTGTCGTCTTCAACTACCGTATCAGGATTGAGCAACAGGATATACCTGCCGCTGGCTTCTTTGATGGCCTGATTGTTGGCCTTGCTGAAACCAACATTCTGTTGGTTGGCCATAAGGATAACCTGCGGAAACTTTTTCCTGACCATCTCCACAGATCCATCAACGCTTTGATTGTCAACTACAAAAACCTCCATAGCAAGATCCTTGCCCGCACTGAACACAGAATGCAGGCACTGCTCAAGGAAATACTTAACGTTGTAGTTTACGATGATTACTGAAAGCTGCATGACCTTATCTGAGGGTTGTGGATTCGTAAGCCGTGCGATACACTATGGAACGCCCCAGCGTTATTTCGTCGGCATACTCCAGCTCATCTCCAATGGCGATGCCTCGGGCAATGACCGACACCTTGATGTCAAAAGGCTTGATCCGCTTGTAAAGGTAAAAATTGGTGGTGTCACCTTCCATCGTCGTGCTTAGGGCGAGAATGACTTCTTTTACCTCGCTGTTATTTTGCAGGCGGTTTTCAAGATGGCTGATGCTCAAATCATCCGGGCCAATGCCGTCAATAGGTGAAATAATACCTCCCAGCACATGGTAAAGGCCGTGATACTGACCGGTGTTTTCAATGGCGATCACATCACGCAAATCTTCTACAACACAGATCATCGATTTGTCGCGGCGCGGAGAGCTGCAAAGCTCACAGACCGGACGATCTGAAATGTTGCAACACTCCTTGCAATACACTACCTCGCGGTGCAACTGACCGATGGCGTTCGAAAACCTCCCTACCGTTTCCGGGTCCTGCTTCAGCAGATGCAGTACCAGGCGCAGGGCAGTCTTCCTGCCAATGCCGGGCAATCGCGAAAACTCTTCAACAGCGGTTTGCAATAGTTTTGAGGAAAATGTTTCCAAATCGGACCGGGTTAGCGTTTAAGCGTCAAAGTTAATAATAATCCCAGATTAGTAATCAGAAAATCTGCCTCCCGGCCCACAGTTTTGTGGAAAAGAAACCGCCCTGGAGATATTAACGAAATCTTTGGCTATTTTTGCCAGGTTGTTTTGCTAACGAACATCCCGCAATATGAACCCGTGGCTCATCCTGTTTTCCTTTCTCATATACACCTCTTTGATATTTCTTATATCAAGGTTGACTACCCGGAAAAAAGCCGGTAACGAAGCATACTTCCTTGGAAACAGAAACTCCCCCTGGTATGTGGTCGCCTACGGTATGATAGGTGCTTCACTTTCCGGGGTAACGTTTATGTCGGTACCCGGACTTGTTTACAGTGAGCAATTTTCCTATATGGTCCTGGTGCTGGGTTACCTGGTTGGATACTTTGTCATCGCCAAAGTTCTGCTGCCCCTGTATTACCGTTTGAACCTGACCTCTATCTATACGTATCTTGAACAACGCTTTGGCTTTGCATCCTACAAAACAGGAGCATTCTATTTTATCCTCTCACGCCTGATAGGCTCTTCCTTCAGGATGTTTCTCGTGGTTCTGGTGCTGCAGCGATTTGTGTTCGACGGCTGGGGAATACCCATGGGTGTTACCGTGGCACTTTTTATGACACTCATATTGCTGTATAGCTTTCAGGGCGGAATCAAAACCATTGTCTGGACAGACACCCTGCAAACCACCTTTATGATCACCGCCGTTATCATCAGTATTCTTCTTATTTCCAGTCAGCTGAACATGAGCCTTCCTGCCCTGGTCAGCGAAGCGGGTGACCGGGGATTCACCAGAATGTTCATCTTTGATCACAACGATCCGCGGTTCTTCTTAAAACAGTTCTTTGCCGGTATGTTCATAACCATTGTCATGACCGGCCTTGACCAGGATATGATGCAAAAGAACCTGAGTTGCAGGAACCTGAAAGAGGCGCAAAAGAATGTGTTAAGTTTCGGCTTCATGCTCATCCCCATTAACCTGATATTTTTATTCCTGGGGGCTGTTTTGTGGATATACGCGGGTGAAGTTGGTTTTGCCCTGGGAGTTGATCAGACATCTGACGAGCTTTTCCCCAGTATTGCACTTCATTACCTTGGCCTGCTTGCCGGCTTGTGCTTCTTCTTTGGATTGATTTCTGCTGCTTACTCAAGTGCCGATGGCACGCTAACGGCCTTGACCACCGTTTTTGTTATCGATTTTTTGGGATTGAAACGCAGGCAGGGCATTACGGAGCAAAAGATCAAAAAGGTTCGTTACAGGGTGCATATCGCCTTTGCCCTAGTGGTGATGATGATCATTATGGGGTATGGAGCCATCAATAATGAAGCTTTGATAAGCACACTGTTTACAGTGGCAGGTTATACGTATGGACCCTTGCTGGGGTTATATTTCTTCGGGTTGTACACCCGCTGGAAAGTCAAAGACCGCCTTGTGCCTTTGGTAGCCCTTCTTTCGCCCATGTTGAGTTATCTGCTGAGCGTTAACTCGGCAACTCTTTTCAACGGTTATCAGTTTGGTTTTGAAATCCTGATTGTGAATGGATTGTTAACGTTTTTCGGGCTTTTTCTTATAAGAAACGGACGCAGTCAACCGGTTGGTTTGTAAACTATTTCGTAACTTACACCCGCATTACACCAATTTGCCCCGGATTAAAACCATCTTACAATGCTTACTGAAAACCAAAAACTGGACAGAATTGCCATTACAGTCAAATCGCACAAATTATTAAAAAAACTGCTCAGGGAGAACCCCAAGCTGGAGGAGATCATGCGGCATGCCCGCAACGAAACAGAGGCGCTGATCGGGGTCAGAAACTGGGTTCTCGGATACCTGCGGCAACGACCTACGGCGTATGCGTTCTACAAAGGAAGCAATACGGGGCGCGATACTTTTGAAGAGCTGACATGGCAGGATTATGCTGCCATCCGTATTCTGGATTACATAGACAATGCAGGGCGGGAGTTTGAGGACCTGAACCTGCGCGGAGAAATCGCTGTCAGCAATCCCATCAAACTAATCTGGCTGGCCGTGACATTGGGAACGGGTGGTGCCAAGCCTTATTTTTTTGAAGACATGCTGTATCTGTTTCGCCAGTTCAGCGGCACATATACCAGGAACATGCCATCCAAAGAAGAAGTGCTGAAATGGATGGACAGGTATCCTACAGGCATGGATCCGCGTATTGTAAAGCTGCGTGAGGAAAACCGTGAGCGAATCATCAATATTCTGATCAGAAAACTTGACGAAGGTGAGATAAAAAGCGAACGCTACCAGTTTGCGCCCAAAATGTCGCATGAGCAAAAGTTCCTGCAAATGCTCGAGTGGTGGGACGATTACCGTTTTCACCTTTCCTTTGCCGTTCGCTCTCCCCAGCTGCTTAATGAACTCCTTGGCAACAGCCTTGACCCGGACACGATGAAGATCCTTTACGAAGCTGAGGAGGCGGGAATTCCCTTTTTCGTAAATCCATACTATTTGTCTTTGTTGCATGTACGCGTACCCTATTTTGCCATCGGTGCCGATCTTGCCATACGGTATTATGTGATTTACAGCAAAAAGCTTGTAGAGGAATTTGGTCACATTCATGCATGGGAGAAGGAGGATATTGTGGAGCCGGGCAAGCCAAATGTGGCGGGATGGCTGCTCCCGACTCATCACAACGTACACAGGCGTTATCCTGAAGTGGCCATCCTGATACCTGCCACCTTGGGACGTGCCTGCGGAGGGCTCTGCGCATCCTGTCAGCGTATGTATGACTTTCAGCGGGGCAATCTTAACTTCAACCTTGATAAACTGCGCCCCGACGAAAAATGGAGTGTGCAGTTGAAAAAGATCATGAAGTACTGGGAAGAAGACAGTCAGCTCCGCGACATCCTGATTACGGGAGGCGATGCCCTGATGAGCGGTAACAACTCCTTGAAAGGCATTCTGGATGCCGTGCTTGAAATGGCACGAAAGAAAAAAGAGAGGAACAAAAGCCTGCCAGAGGGTAAGAAAATGGCTGAAATTCTTCGTGTACGGCTCGGCACCCGTCTGCCTGCCTACCTGCCCCAGAGGATCACCAATGAGCTTTCGCAGATACTGGCAGAGTTTAAACAACAAGCATCAGAACTGGGAATCAGGCAGTTTGTCGTTCAAACCCATTTTGAGTCGCCCATGGAAATTACACCTGAGGCTAAGGAAGGCATTGATCGCCTGATAGCTGCTGGATGGATCATCACCAATCAACATGTGTTTACGGCTGCATCATCGCGGCGCGGCCATACGGCAAAACTGCGCCAGGTGCTCAGCGAGTCCGGGGTGCTGCCTTATTACACCTTCACGGTAAAAGGATATATGGAAAACAATTTCAATTTTGCCACAAATGCCCGGGCAGTCCAGGAGCAAATTGAAGAGAAGGTAATCGGCACGGTAGCCGCAAACGATTATGACACCATCCGGAAAATGCCTGACGAACCTGAGCTGATCGTAAAAAATATCGAAGCCCTGCTGTTACGCAATGACCTGCCCTTCCTTGCCACCGACAGAAACGTGCTAAACCTTCCAGGTGTCGGAAAAAGCCTTACCTACAGGGTCATCGGGATTACCCGATACGGCCGCAGGATCCTGCGGTTCGACCACGACCAGACACGCACGCACAGTCCCATCATCCACTCTATGGGGCAGGTGATCATTATTGAGTCGAAATCCATCAGTGAATACCTGCAACAATTGGAGGACATCGGTGAAGATATTACTGAATATGACAGCATTTGGGGCTATTCCGTCGGTGAAACAGAACCCAGGTTGCCCATCTACGAATATCCCGAATATGAATATGCGGTGACCGAGGAACTGACAAATCTTGAGCTGGTATAATAAAGAAACCCGGTGGTTTCAGCGTTGTAGCCTTTACCACCGGGAGCTCTTCTTCATAAAAAGTTTGTTGTTTATTCAAGGATGCTGACCCATCCATGGGGGTCGGGCTCATCTCCGTATTGAATACCCTGCAATTGCTTGTATAGCTTAGAAGATAACGGCCCGGCATGCACACCGTCGCCAAAGGTGTACGTCTTGCCGCTTTCCCTGTCAACAATTTTACCGATAGGCGAAATGATGGCCGCCGTACCACAGGCGCCCGCTTCCTCGAAGGTTTCAAGCTCTTCAACGGCAACGGGTCTCCTTTCCACCTTCATTCCCATGTCTTCGGCGATTTGCATCAGGCTCATGTTGGTAATGGATGGCAGTATGGAAGGTGATTGAGGTGTGATGTAGGTGTTGTCTTTTATGCCGAAAAAGTTTGCGGGTCCTGCTTCGTCAATGTATTTCTTCTCTTTGGCTTCCAGGAAGAGAACAGATGCATAACCTTCTGCTTTGGCCCTTTCTGAAGCATAAAGGCTGCCGGCATAGTTTCCGCCCACCTTGATGTGCCCCGTGCCCAAAGGTGCTGCGCGATCAAAGTCGCGTACGATCTGCATGGTTACCGGATTGAAGCCTTCCTTGAAATATGGACCTACCGGACCAACAAAGACCATAAAAAGATACTCTTTGGCAGGATTTACGCCCACCTGGACTCCCGTTCCAATGAGCAAAGGCCTGATGTAGAGTGAGGCACCGTGCCCGTAAGCAGGTACATACTTTTCGTTTAATTTAACGGCCTTCACAACCA
>JAVIYP010000098.1:0-5646 GCA_031323845.1 Bacteroidales bacterium
CCCATCCTGCCGAAGGAGGCACCGTGTCGGGCGGCGGCGATTATATTGCAGGTTAAGCGCGAAGAATGCCTCTTCAATCAGAATATTATCGATGCTGATGTCAACGTCCTGGTTTGAGATATAGTTGCTGAGGCGGAAAGCAATGTGGGCATGATTGCCTTCATACGAATGCAGGGAAACCATTAATTCGTGGTAGCCATCCTGCGGAACCGTCACATGGTTGATGTAATGGAAGGTAGCCGTATTGTAAGGATCGCTCATGGTACCGATTTCCAGTGTGGGTGCACCATAGGCCTGGTATGTCGTTTTGGCAAAGAAGGAAACCCGGAGGTCGCCCAGGTTTGCATCCAGGGCCGGCGATACAAAATAGGGTTCGTCATTCGGTCCTTTCATCATCACGAGCGAGTATGGCTCTGAATAATAAAACATGTCAGTAGTCGCAACCTCACCTCCCAGGTTAAGGTTTTTATGCCAGCCGAAGGGCAGATCCGGGGGCATAACTCCGCTGAAGTCCTCAAAAAGCGGAATGGGGTACAGATCGGATGCCGTTCTGAAGGTGAGCTGGAAATTGTTCTCCATGAAGATCACCGGGCTGTTGGCATCAGCAACGGCATAGAAAGGAATTTTGAGATAATAGATGGTGTTGTACTCCAGCGGATGATGAAGGTCTATGTTAAGAATGTTTCCATCGGATATGTATACTGCATGAAAACCGAGAAATTGGCCGTATTCATCCTCGAAATGGATATCCCAGAAACCTGAACCAAAGATGCCTTCCTGTATTGGCCGGTCAAATTCAATGGAAATGTTGGCAAAAACAGATACGTTGACATCGTCCTGTGCGGGGTTTGAAGAAAGGACTTCAAGAAACATGCCATCGAGCCTGGTCATTTCAAACTGGAAATAATCCTCATCAAAATCCAACTCAATCTCCTGATTGCTTAGCGGCTCAAAACCATAAGCTGAAACATCCAGGGTATAGGTGCCTGCCGGCGCCCTGAATTCTGCATAACCATTGTGGTCTGTATATACAGTTATGTCGAGTTCCTGAACATATATTTCAGCGTTTGGAATACCCACACCATACAGGTCTTCCCTGATACGCACCTCCGCATAGTAGGTGGGGTCGGTAAATTCGAAGGTGATGGGAGAAGGATCACCCACGTCAAACTCCACAAAACCGTGGATAAACAATGAGTTCCTGGACAGGGACTTGGCCGGTGGATACATGGACAGCTGGGCTGTAATCCCATCAATATCATCAACATCGTAGTAAAAATCATACTGAAAGTCCTCAACCACAACGTATACTCTTGTAACCTGTTGTGCATCATTCCAGGTGATGGTGGTTACGACGCCCTCTTCAAAGTCGTCGAAGTCCTGAAAGACCCATGTGTCCGGGTTAATGGTTGCACTTACCGCTTCGCGGAAGTTGGCGGTCAGGTGCAGGTCACCGGCTGGCATGGGGAATTGGTAGGGATTGTCCGTTTCATGAAGCCCATTGCTGTCCGACCAGTGATCAAAAACGTAACCGGCCGAGGGAATGGCCCTGACGGTTACCGTTTCTCCCGCAACAAAACTACCAGCTCCCGTTACGGTACCCCATTCAGGGTTGTTGGCCTCAAGCGTCAGGTTGTAGGTTTGAGTGCCTTCCGGAATAAAATGGGCCACCAGGGTATGGTTTTCAGCGGGCATGGTATAATCAAAGACCGGCACATCTTCAATAATATAACCGTCTTTTCTCCAGTTCTGGAACTCAAAGCCCTGGTTTGGTGATGCAGAAACAGTTACCTGGGATCCTGCAATATAATCGCCGCCGCCCGACACGGTGCCTCCTTCGGCAGGATGGGCAAGCAGGTCGAGCGTAAACAGGTTCTCAATGATCAGGATGTCATCAATGCTGATGTCAATGTCCTGTTCTCCGAAATTGTCACTCAGGCGGAAGGCAATATGCTGATGGTCGCCTTCGTATCCGGCAAACACCACTGAAAATTCCTGGTAGGGGCTTTGTGGCACAACAACATGGGCAATATAATTGAAGGTGTTTGTATCATATGGATCGCCCATGGTTCCGATTTCGAGTGTTGGTGTTCCAAAGCCAAGAAAGGGTGTCCGCGCATGGAAGGTTAATCGGACATCCCCCAGGTCGGCATCCAGGGGAGGAGAAATAAAATAGGGCTCATCTTCCGGAGCTTTCATCATCAGCAGCGATGCCGGTGCCGAATAGTGGGGATGTGAAACCGTCTGAACTCCTCCGCCGAGACTTACATTGGCATACCAGCATTCGGGCAGGTCGGGAGGAGCAACGTCACTGAAGTTTTCAAAGACCGGAAGCTCAAACGGATCGCAATGGGGAGGGGTGTCGTCAGGCATTAATTCAATATCGAAGAGGTGATCAAAAACACCTTCCACTATGGTGATTTTGTAATCTACGACCGGAAGATATCCCTGGGCCGTTATGTTAAGATGGTAATCGCCCGGTTCCGGAAACTCTATCATTGTTTCGCCATGATAAGTCATAAACGTTTCATCCATTTCCTGAACATAAACGGCAGCCTCATGAATGCCCTGACCTGTGGAAGGGTCATAAACATATACTTCAGCCAAAAGCGGATGGTTCAGCAGAATAAAAGAAAACGGAGCATTCTGGCCCGCGTTAAACCTGACGTATCCATTCATGGTAAAACTGTTTCCCTTGGTCAGATCGCGGAGGCCTTTATCTAAGGATGCCCACATAAACAGCTGTGCAGTAACGCCGTCATCATTTTCAATACGATATTCAAGATCAATAACTTCCTGTACCGGAACTCCATTGTCCTTGAACTCAATTACTATATACACACGTTCCACACCTGATGCATCATTCCACGTAATCGTCGTTTCTATTTCATCCTCCGTTATTGTCTCAAACCAATCAAACATATCTTCGAATTCAAACACATCGGGGTTAATGGCGGCGCTAGCGAACTCGGCCGTGCGGGCAAAAAAGAGCCTCCTATCATCGTAGTAACGGCGGTCGATCCAGACAGCATAAGCGAAGCCTTCCTCATCATAATAGAGCTGCACTCCGCGATGGTCGTGGTTAAACACATCGCTTAGAGCAAGTGGGGCAGAAAAAGCATCGTTGTCGGGGTTATAGGTAATTAACCATGTACCCCAGCCTTCCGGGCTATGATAAGCATTGAGACCTATAGCAAGGGTGCCGTTTGATGCTGCCATCAGGTCAAAATAATTCACGTGACTCAAAAAACCTTCAATTGCAATTTCAGGCTGGAAAGATGCACCCCCGTCTGCAGATCTGGCCAAATATGCCTCATCAATATCATTATCCGTATTTTCCACCGCAAAAGCCACGTAAACGTTGCCATGGCCATCGGCAGCAACGGCGGGTCTCCAGATTTCGAAGTCCTCAATTGCCGATCCTGCTGCATTCACCCGAACATTGGCACCAAAGTTCTCGCCGCCATCGGTTGATTTGGCAAAGTATATGTCGCCGTTGCCACCGGCACGACGGCCATCATTCCAGGCAAGGTAAATGTGTCCGTGCTGATCAACAACCATAGAGGTGGTATTATCTATGGACACCTCCTCTCCAACGTCAGGCTGATCGTTCACCTGTATGGCGGGCAAAAAGCTTTCTCCCCCATCCACAGACCGCAAGAAAAAGTAATCCGCCAGCATATCATCACCATCAAGGGTAATTCCGGTTGTAAAAATATACACATCGTTACCGTAAGTCGCAAGACTGTGAAAAACCTCGGCAGATGCACCCGACGACAACTCCAGCGGGTCATCAAACGTTTGTCCGCCATCTGTGGACCTGCTGAACCAAATGGTCGGATAAGTCTCCGTCATCATGGGGGCGCTCCACACAACAAAGATGGTCCCCTCATCATTAACCGCAACCGAGGGCCATAAATGACTGAAATCTTCATCATAGTAAACGCAGGTGTTTGGCGTAAAGCTCAGTCCTCCATCCGTTGACTTTGAAAAATAAATGTTATCGGCTTCACCGTTACGATTGTCGTTCCATACTACATAAATAACGTCATCGTGAACGTCAATTGACTTTGAACCTGAGAGCTGAACCTGCAGACCGGGCAGGTCGTCAGTCACCATAACATCAGGCATGGGCGATTGCGCTTGAGCGCCAAACGAATAAAACAACAATAGCAACATGGAAAAACAATACATCGCTGCTTTTTCAATGAGGGGTAATGGTTTTGTTTTCATAGGATTAGGAATAGAGATGAAACAAAAAATGAACAACCAATAAAATTCATCAGCCGGCCGATGTTTGATAAAAAGCAGGGGATCAGCCTTAATGCCAAACCTCAGTTTTTTCCAAACCTCTTTCCTGCGCTGCTAATTAACAGATTTTTCCCGTAAATTTAAGCATTTTCAGCATAAAAAACAACTGCCGGAATAAAAAGATAAAAAATTTTACACATCAAGACTCAATTTTGCGTATTTTCTTCAATCACAACTTGTTGCAGGCTTGCTTCTGGTGCGTTTGTTGTTGCTTCTTAAAAACAGATTTTCTGAAATGCCGTTACTTAACCAGACACATGCATATCTGATGATGAATCAATGTTTCTTTTGTGAAAAAAGTACTATTTGGTCAGCAACGTTGCGCAAAAAACCTGCCTTTTGTGTCAGCAGGACCATGCGGAAGGGTTATTTTTTAAGTGTCATTATGGAGAAAAAACTATCTTCGCATCAGTAAACCGGAATACATGGAACACCGCAGGTTTGGTCTGAGGCGCATACTGTTTGTCCTGTTGTTGTTATTGATGCTTGGCCTGCTGGCCTTATACATCTTCAACAGTCCGAAGGAAATGATTTTACGCTTTGGGGTGCGAAACAGCTTTGTGCTTACGTTTTTCATTGCTGCCATAGGTGCGTTTACATCCATGACCAAATTTTCAGCTTACCCCATGGTGATTGCCATGGTAGCGGGCGGGCTTAACTACCTGCTGGTTGGCTTGGTAGCGGGGCTGGGGCTGGCGGCCGGTGACGTGTTGTTTTTTTTGTTCGGCTACTCCGCCCGCGATCTGGCAGGCTACCGGAGCCGCAAAAAACTGGAGCGCATCCTTACCCGGATACAAAAGCTCAGGACTATAACCGTCCAGGTGCTGATCTTTATATACATTGCCTGCACTCCGTTACCCAACAACCTGCTTAGCGGTTCGCTGGCTTTTACCGGCTATCCATTCCGAAAGGCCGCCATCCCTCTGATACTGGGCGACATCGCGTTCTGCACGCTGGTGGCATGGCTGGCCTATAAAGGAATTTCACTGGTTTGATAATCAGACTAATGTCAGAAAACTATTGTTGAATCGATTATTAGTTCAATTGTTTATTTGTTTATTTCTTTTTGAAGGATTGGGTTCGAAGAAGCTCGAAGCTGGAAGCTCGAAGCTGGAAGGAAGAAAGAGAAGTCGGAAGCTTGTTTCGAACGTAGTGAGAAATCTGTTAGGAAGTCTGAGGTCAGAATTCAGAAGTCAGGGGTCAGAGGTTTGATGTTTGAGGTTAGTCACCAGATGGGCGCAGGCCCATAATATATATTAAGCTAACTGTTAAACGTAGTCTGTTTATAATAAATATATTAAGGCAGTAATTAATGTGGTCTCTGTGAGCCTCCCC
>JAVIYP010000099.1:0-5550 GCA_031323845.1 Bacteroidales bacterium
CTCGGTTTCCTTGAGTTGCTCAAAGAACCCCAGCTTGACGATCTGAAAAGGACCAGCTACATGAACAACGTAAGCAAGAGTGCCAGGCGCTTGCTGGCAACCATTACGGATATTGTGGAGGTGTCGAAACTGGAATCGGGACAGTCTGAGATTTTGCTGCAGGATGTGGAGGTCAACCAGCTTATGGAGAAACAGTACCAGTTGCTAAAACCTGAGGCAGAACAGAAGGGTATTGTGATGAGGAGGGTTGACGAAAACCAGGAAGAATCCCTGCACATTCAGACCGATAAGCAGAAGCTCTCATCCATTCTGACACACCTGCTGAATAATGCGATAAAGTTTACAGAGCAGGGGTATATTGAGCTGGGCAAGTATCTTGACAACGGCTATCTTGTGTTTTTCGTCAAGGACACCGGGGTTGGCGTTCCGGTGAATAAGATGGAGGCGATCTTTGAACGCTTTGTGCAGGCTGACTCTGCCGTGACACGCGGTTATGAAGGTTTGGGTCTGGGGTTGTCCATAGCCAGGGCATATCTGGAACTTCTGGATGGAAAAATTTGGGTGGAGTCAGAAGTGGGTAGAGGCAGTACTTTTTATTTCTCGATACCCTTAACGCCTTCTGCACAGAAAGAGAAAGCCGTTTCAGAGCAGCGCAGACCACCCTCTGAACACCCTGCCAGACATACACTGCTCGTTGCAGAAGATGACGATATGAGTTATGTGTTTCTGGAAACAATACTGGAAGACTATGCCTTGGATTTGCATCGCGCCGTCACCGGTGAAGAAGTTATTGATCTGCTGAAAGAGCGCCCCGAGGCGTCATTGATTCTGATGGACCTGAAAATGCCCGGCATGGGTGGCCTGGCAGCTACGCGGGAGATCAGGAAATTCAATACCAGTATTCCCATCATTGCCCAAACAGCACATGCCCTGACGGGAGATAAAGCTACAGCGATCAATAGCGGCTGTGATGATTATATTGCCAAACCCATAAAGCGAAAAGAGTTAATCCGGATGATCAATCAATATGCCGGCGGTGTATTGCAAAAAAGAAAAAACAATAGTCTGAGCTAAACCGGCACAGAGGCGCTTTTATGAAGGTATCATACTGCATGGCAGGATCATTTAACAATCGCATCCTATGAAAAAAGCAAGCGTTAAAGAAGCCTTTGACAAATTCAAGCCTGAGAGTTGTGTTTTTGTGATCTCTGTTGATGCCGATGGTAAACCCGGGGGCATGATCGCCGGATGGAACATGAAATGCTCCGTTTATCCGCCCCTGTTTGCCGTTTCGCTGTCGAAGTCAGGACATACGCACCGACTTATTCAACAAAGCAAACAGTTCGTGATTGCCGTGCCAAACAGCGAACTACTCGAACCGCTGTTGCTGTTTGGATCAGCACACGGAAACGAAACCGATAAATTTGCAGTGTCAGGTATTGAAACGGCTGAAGCCGCCTTTGTAAGCGTACCTTTGATCAGAAAAGCAACCATAAATTTTGAGTGCGTCCTGGTTAAGGAGGTCGAATCGGGTGATCATATCCTTTTTATCGGGGAAATTCTTGCATCCCACATCAATCCGGACAAAAAAGTGCTGCTGAATATGCGGAAGGTTGATGGCAAAAGGATCTTTGAAGAGTTTTGAACAAAAGGCATCCATGTGATCGATTGAACACACGGCCGCTGCATCCTGTCAATAAAAAAAGAAAAACAGTACGATTTCCCTGTTGCGCCAGCCCGGTGCGCGGGCCATCAGTCTGCCGCCACTGTCATAGATGCCATCTCCTTCGATGATGCCACGGAAACTCCCGGTACGGTCATACAAAATGCTGCCGTTGACTCGCCCCAATGCCTGACCTGTGGCTTCGTGAAGGTAGCCGTCTTCAATGTGTCCAAGGTAAACGCCAGAGTCATCATAGAGCCGGTTGTCGTCAACAAGCCCGATTAACCTGCCACGGAAGTCATAATAACGGTCCTCTGTTGTGCGTCCCATGTAACGGTTGTTGTGGTCGTAGATCATCTGGGCCGTTGCCCGGTTATCAGGCAGCAGGAACAAAAACACAGCCAGGGTTAATATGCCGGTATTTTTCACTTGTGTATAATCCTCTTTTTCAGTTTACGGCCCCTCCGGGGTGCTGCTTCTCAGATCCCCATCCGGCAAAGAAAACCAGAATGTGGATCCATTGCCCGGTTCACTGTCTACATGGATCTCCCCGTTGTGGAATTCAACAAATTTTTTACACAGGATGATGCCCAGCCCTGTTCCTTTATCCAAGTTGTTTTCTCCTGCTGTGCCCGGATAGGGCCCGTTGCTCAGCAAGTTTTCCTGTTGCTCTTTGTTCAGGCCGATGCCGGTATCAGTTACGGATATGCGCACCGCCTCTTTGGTTTTGTTTGCAGAAAACGTCACACTCCCTCCGTTTTGAGTGTATTTGAGTGCATTGGAAAGCAGGTTTCGCAGAACGGTCATCAACATATCCCTGTCTGCTTGCACAATCAGGGTTTCACTGATGTCGTTGCTGAGTTGAATGTTTTTGAGCAGTGCCGTCTCCTCTGCATGGCTGCAAATCTCATTGACCGCGTCATTTAGCAGGATTGCTTTGGGCCTGAACGTTAATTTTCCGTGCTGTAACCGGGCCCACACAAGAAGGTTTTCCAGCAGGCTACTGGTGTTGTTTGCCGAAGTGTGGATGATCCGGGCATATTTCTGAATGCTTTTATCCTCTGCGGCCCTCGTCTTGTCTTTAAGAATGGCGCTGAAGCCAAGGATACTGTTTAACGGATTCCGTAAATCGTGCGCGATGACGGAGATCAAAAGGTCTTTGTCGGCGTTGGCAACCGACAATTCCTGGTATTGTTCGGAAATGAGAAGGTTCTTTTTGCTGATTTCATCCAACAGCCTTTGTTTTTCACGGTTTCTACGAACAAGCACCGTTACGAAAACCAAGAAAATAAGAATTAGCGTAATACTGACCAGGGTTATCATAACCAGCTGATGCCTGCTTTCTCTGATCTGCAGCTCACTTTCTTTCAATTGCAATTGGTAATTCCGCGAAATAGCCTGCATCCTCAACAGGTCGCTTTGAAACTGACTGTGCAATTCTTCGTGTAATACTTTATAATGATAAGCCATTTCATAATTGCCGAGCTCCAGATAATTATAGTGCAGCACTTCGATGGCAAGCAGCTTATAAATGTTGATGTTTTGTTCTTCGGCCATTTCCAGTGCCTCAAGAGCTAAGCGAATGGCCTCTGCAGGATTGCTTATCGGCGGTTGTCCTATGATGTTTGCCTGATTGGTCAATAAAAGGGGCATTTGCTGTGTAATACCGGTTTCAATTATTTTGTCCAGCGCCAAATCAAGCACATCCAGCGCTTTATCATAATCGTGGATTCGGTTGTAAAACGCTGCCCGTATAATGTAGTTCGAAATCAGCAAATCGTTACGGGCTGTTTCCAACGCCAGCTTTTCGGCAAGGTCAAGACTGTAATACACCTTGTTATACAGCTGTTTAAGCTCCGGAAACTCTTGCATCCGTTTAGGAAAAACATCTTTTTCCTTTTCTGAGAATTCTTCCAGCAACAGCTTATCAGCTTTTTTATAAAAGACTTCAAAATCCGTTGCGGCAATGCGGTCGGCGGTTATCGCCAGCTCTACACGGTCGCCTGTTTCTTCGAAAAATGAAAACACCTCCTGGAGCATGGTTTTGGCCAGCACGTAACTCTCGCCGGCGCGGTATGTTTCGCCTAAATTACGCATGACAATATGTTCTTCTTTTTTCAACCCCATCTCACCAAACATGGTTAAGGCTTCATCCAAACGCTCATGCGATTTGAGCCAGAATCCGGAGTTTTTCCAGGCAACCCCGCTTTTGTGTAAGGCGTGGGCTTTCAACATCGGCAATCTCATTGAGTCAGACAAAAAAACTGCCCGCTCGGCATAATTGACGGCTTGCATCGCATCAGGCTCATATTCAGCGAGTATGAGCAATAGTTCTATAGTTTGCCTGGGGTCTGTTCTATGTTCGAGTTCATGTTTCAATTCAGCCAGATGGTCATCGCTGCTGGCGGCGAGAGGAGGGAGGGTAAAGACAAAACAGATCACGAAAAGCGATGCTGCTGTATAAACAGGGATGCTTTGATGTCTGTTTTTCAATGCTGTCCGGGATTTGTTTCTAACAAATCTAAGAAATATTTTTTTGTATTACCATGATCGCGCTTATTTATTTAAACAATAAGCAGCCTGGCCCCATGAGGCAAGCAGGGAGACATCTGGATCTAATGCGAATAGATAAACTCGAACAATGCACGCAGGTCAGTGTTCAGTTCAGGTTTCTGACTGACCAAATGTGCAATGAGGGCTTCTCCTCCGGCATAAAAAACAGTGCGGTTAAACGGTGTCTTACGCCCTACAGTGTTCACAGGAAGGCCTGCTTCTTTTCTCAACAGGTTTTCTATATACAAGGCATAACCTTCCTTCCATTCCTGCCAGACCATATACTGCCGGTCATACGCGCTGAGTATGGCAAACAGTTCTTTACGAAGTGTCATAACTTTTTCATCCTGACCCTGGTCGAGCGCTGTAATGAAATCCGTGTAGAGGGCAACAAAACGTCTGTCATCGTATGGAAATTCATAGTTGATCTCCCACATGAAATTTTGTCCCTCCTGCATTCTTGCCGCCAGGGGAAGTTCTGACCGGAGCTCCGGTTCAACGGTATGCCACTGATGACAATGAATGAATTCATGAAAGATGGTGATGTATCCGGCAGCTTCATCGAAAACATCACCGGTTACCACAGCAGCGCATTTGTTCTGAAAAAAATCAAGAGTGAATGCGGCCCTGGTGCCAACAGGAACTTCCATAGGTGTGGGCTCCCAGAGTTTGAGTGCAAAGCTGCTCCCGTCATCTGTCAGATCAAAAACATAAAAAAACCCGTCTTCCGCAATGGCAACCGGATACAGATGACTGACGAACGGATGGACGGCTTCGAACCGGTTCCGGTAGTCAATGATCAGTTCCAGTTTTTCAAGATAGGCACCGGCGATCTGCTCCGGTTCCTGCGCATTGGCTGATAAAGGAAGGAGAGCCACCTTCATGATCAGAAGAAAGAGCAGGATGTGTTTGTTCCGGCTATCCTTGCTTACTTTGTTTTTCAGGCAGCGTTGTTGCCTGCCTGTGCTGTTTTGGAGTTGCTGATGATTCATGGTGTCGTATTTGTGTTTTTAGATGTGAAAATGTGAAAATGTGAAGATGTGCAGATGTGCAAATGTGCAGATGTGCAAATGTGCAGATGTGCAAATGTGCAAATGTGCAAATGTGCAAATGTGCAAATTTCAGGTTATTGTTTAATTGTTTAATTGTTTAATCGTTAAAGCTTTTAACCATCGGCCATTTTTCATTTTTCACTTTAGTCGCTTTTGGCCTTTGGCTATTAGCTTTTAGCAAGAAAACCTGCTAAAATCCGACCTTCGACCTCCCCGTCTTCCTTCGAGCTTCGAGCTTCGAGCTTCCAGCTTCGAGCTTCCAGCTTTCTATCTCCTCCGGCT
>JAVIYP010000100.1:0-5465 GCA_031323845.1 Bacteroidales bacterium
GAAGCTGGAAGTGTCATTTCGAACGCAGTGAGAAATCTGCAAGGAGGTCTGTAGTCGAAGGCCGGAAAACTATTGTTGAATTGTTTAATCGTTGAATCGTTTAATCGTTTATTTGTTGGTGTTTTCTGTGTGAAGGATCAGGCACGTCCGGCTACCAGGACAGGAAGTGGTGACTCATCGCCCGACTTTTGCCTGCAGGGCAAAAGGTATGGCAGCCACGAGCCAGGAATACAACCCATATTGCCGTTGGGCATTATGATTTTCATTAATCAAGACGCGAAGTGCACCGGGGTCACCCATTACCAGTTTCGGTATCCAAAAACACGTACATAAAAACGACCCGTGTCGCATTTATATGTACCACTTTTGTTGCAGGTTGTTTTAAACCAAAAAGTTTTGTTAGAGAAGAATACAATTTTTGTCGAATTCAAGGGAGCACTCACCGAACAGTTTGTTTTGCAACAATTAAAAACCATTGAAAACCTGCCGGTTTACTATTGGTCGGCCGAAAATGCCCGCGCCGAGGTTGATTTTGTAATTCAGGCTGACGATAATGTGATACCCGTCGAGGTAAAAGCCGAAGAAAACCTGCAAGCAAAAAGCCTGCGGGTATATGCCGAAAAATTCAAACCAAAAACCATTATCCGAACCTCAATGGCAAACTACAGGCAAGAACAGTGGATGCAAAACATACCACTTTATGCGCTACCGCATGTTATTGATGGGTTGATGGGTGAGTCTACTCCTAAAACTTTTTTTTGATCATTATTTATTTTTAACACAATTCTATGTTGATGATTATGAGCGAATTAAAAAATAGCCAGCATTGTAATCTGTGAACCGAACGAAGTGAGCTCATGAACACCGTTAAAATGAATATTTGTTCATAATCTGTGGCATTTTTCGACTTTTCGGAGTGGACTCATGGGTTGGCGGGGCGAATGAACGATGGAGAGATTTGAATGATTTTTATTGTTAATGAAAACCCTTTGTACAGCTTTGTGCGGCTTTGATCATTTTTCGCTTTCTTCCTTCGAACTCCTAACAGGTTTCTCCCTGCGTCCGAAATAACCCTCCGGTCTTCCTGTTCCAACGCCGCCTCCGGAGTGCGTTTTTCGAGCGTTGAAGTGTTAACATAAACTTAACGGAAAAAACCCCGGTAAAAATTTTGCCGTGTCGTGTTTTTTATTGTTCTTTGTAGCATAATAGAAAATTATGTATATTAGTAAAGGAATTGTTTGTGCAATTCGGGATTGCCGGGCGGCCTTCATGCCTGTAATGACGCTCTTTTTTTCTTGAATCTGCACATCTGCACATCTTCACATCTTCACATCTGCACATTTGCACATTTGCACATCTGCACATCTGCACATCTGCACCTTGCTTAGGCACAACACAAAACTGAAATAATCAAGAATATACGCAAATACAACCACAAACTTACTTCAACAAACCAAAAACCTCTTAACAATGAAAAAAAACTACGTTTTACAATTATTCGCCCTCTTCGCAGGGCTGATGCTGCTGACCGCCACGAATGTTTGGGGGCAGGGTTCCGAGTCTTTTGTCAACCTTGATGCGTCTACCGGCAGCTATGGTGATGGATCTTTTATTGGAAACAACGGTATTGAATGGTCGTACAACCTGGTTCGCAAGGTTACGGATGCAGCTTTTTATATCACTGATCCTTCAGCGGGTTTTTCAACGAGTGGTGATCGCCATGTTCAGGCCACTATCTCAGGAGGAATTGGATCTTTAGAATACAAAACCAGGTCTTATTTTACTGGGGGTGTTGCTTCAGATCGAACCATTCGAGTACTAGTTAATGGAAATGAGGTGGACAGTTATACTCTTGAAGCAATGGGTACAGTTTACACCAGAACTATTGGCAACATTGATGTGGGAGGGACATTTACATTGAGATTTGAGTCAACTGGAACCAGACAAATAATTATTGATGATATTGTTTGGACTGGTTTTGTTCCCGAGGGCGATATTCCACCATCACTTGGCCCTGTAAATGTAACCGATGTTGGAGCCTTTGCAGCACAGCTTGATGGAGAGGTAACATCTGACGGAGGCGCTGCTGTTACGACCCGCGGATTTGTTTATGCCGAAACCTCCATTAATGCTGATCCAATCATAGATGGAGCAGGTGTAACCAAGGTGCCCTCAGAAGACGGCACTGGTGTTTTTTCTGAAATCATTTCAGGCCTCACTCCGGGAACAAATTATTCGGTAAAAGCTTATGCCACCAATACTGAAGGAACATCTTATTCAAGTGTGGTATCTTTCAACACTTTAATTACACTAGGTGTTGATGCATATACCGAAGATTTCGAAGATTTTGTAAGCGCGGAAACATTGCCTCACGGCTGGACAGTTTCTGATGATACCTATAACGGAGACTGGGGTACAGGTTTCTCTGGTGGATTAAGAGGGAATGATAATGTGTTGGGCTATCAGCATACTGGTACTACAGGTGTGTTCGAAGCAACATTAACCTTAGTCAACAATACAGGAGAACCTATTGAAGCATTGGAGGTCTCTTATCTTGGACGTGTTGAGCGTGTTGCTGAAACTCGTCACCCTGAATGGACAGTTTATGTGGACGGGGATGCAGTACCCGCGCTTTCATACAGCACTGCTGTCGGTGTTGATGAAGTAAGATCAGCTGTAATTACCGGTCTTAACATTGCAAATGGAGAAAGCTTTACCATTGTATGGTCAAGTGATGGAAATGTCGGCTCGGCTGGTTCTCGCAGGCAAATTGGCATTGGTGATGTTTCTGTTGAGGCAACAGAACCACCCCCTGTTCCTGATCCGGTTTTCTCAGTTGAAGCAGGGACATACTTCGAAGATCAAACCGTTTTTATCAGCAACTTCGGTGATTATGATGAGTCCGTAACGATTTATTATACGCTTTACGGTGAAGATCCGGACGACGATGATACTGAATACAATAATACAACTGGCATTTTACTCGAAGACGGCAACGGCCCCATTACGTTAAAAGCCATTGCCATTGATAATGGGGATAACAGTGGAATTGCCATGGCTGTGTATACATTCCCTGAAAATGTTGATGATATTGCTGCATTTCGTGCAGGTGATATTGGTACATTATACAGAATTGAAAGCAAAGTTGTTGTTTTACATCGGGATAATTTCAGAAACCGTCATTTCGTGCGTGATGCCACTGGTTCGTTAACCATTTGGGATGAAGAAGATGCTATTGAGGAAGCCTATATCGTAGGAGACGGTGTTGTTGGTTTTATTGGTGTTAAATCTTTAAAAAACAGCAACGCATTAATAGTTCTTGAAGCCAAAACAGATCCAGGTGAGGCCTCCGATACAGGATTGGATGTGTCTCCGGTAGTTGTAACATTAGAAGACCTTGATCTTGATTACACCGGAAACTTAGTTACAATTCAGGATGCAGAGTTCACCGCAACAGGTTCTTTTACCGCTTCACCAATAACGAATTATACCTTTAGTGACCCATCAATACAAGGAACAATTAACTTCCGGACAGATTTTACAGGAGCTGATTACATTGACAGTCCTGTCCCAGAAGAGGTATTTAACCTGACTGTAATTGTTGGGGGCTTTGGAGCCAACCCACAGGTTACTGCACGCTCTAAAGCCGATTTTGGCATTACTCTGACAACCTGGACTGGCGATATAGATAATACCTGGGCAGATGATGCAAACTGGACAGCCTGGCAACCCGGAGCAGCGGTTAATGTAGTTATTCCATCAGAATTAGCCGATTATCCCACGATAGATGCTGCTGCCGAGGTAAATGACCTTACCATTAAAAGCGGCGCCAGCCTTCTTGATAACGGCAACCTCACCATCCACGGCGATTTCATTATGGAACGCGAGATCAGTGACGGTGGATTTGCCTGGCATTTTCTTTCTGCACCCGTTAGCGGGATGACCATCATCGGGTCCGATTTTGTTCCTGCAATCGACGGAGAAGGTGAATTGCCGAACAATTTTGACTTTTATGCCTTTGATCAATCGGAAGAGTTACCATGGATCAACATCAGGGGTGCTGGAGGTATGCCAAATCCAGGCTTCGAGACTAATTTTGTTCCCGGTAAAGGCTACCTGGTAGCCTATGATGATGACTACGAGATCACCACGTTTAAATTCACCGGTAACATGCAAACAGGAAGCATTGATTACCCGCTGGCTTACACTGCCGAAAAAGCCTGGTCGGGCTGGAACCTGCTAGGCAACCCCTATCCTTCGGCTATTCAATGGAAAGACGCTTATGCCGGGCAGTTTGCGCAGAATGCAGTAGCCATTTATGATCCCAATAAGGATGGTGGTGCAGGATATGTTGACATTGAGGAAGATGGTTTCATTCCGGCAAACCAGGGATTTTTTGCACTGGTTGAAGATACTGAAGATGAAGAAGACTTTACCTTCACCAACACCATGCGCGCACACGGAGGTGAGTTTATGAAAAACGACACCCCTGCAATTGACCAGCTTAAACTGCGTCTGGCGGCTAATGGCTACTGGGATGAGACCACCATCCGCATTCGCGAAAACAGCGAATTCAGCCGCGACAGGCAGGATGCCTTCAAACTCTTTAGCCTGAATGCCGAGGTGCCCCAGTTGTATTCCAAATCGTCAGACCTGGTACAACTCTCGATCAACAGCGTCCCCGAAATAGGTGATGAAACCGTCTTCCCCGTGGGTATGCGCATCCCGGCAGAAGGTGAATACACCATCTCGCTGCAAGAATTGACCGGCGTATTTGCCACCGAAAGCATCTACCTGACCGACCTCAAGCTCAACAAGGAGATGCTGCTCGATGCAAACAACCCTTATACCTTCACGGCTTCGCCCGACGACGATCCCATCCGCTTTAAGCTGCATTTCAGCACGATGGATGATCCTACAAACATCGAAGACGTGGATGCGCCTTCCGTGAAGCTGTGGTACAGCAACAACACCCTGTATGTGAACAGCCGGGATGAAAGCGCCACCGTAGAGGTTTACGACATCAGCGGACGCAGGCTGCAGCAGTTCCACGCCGGTGCCGGCGAACAGAGCTTCAGGCTGAACCTTGCCAACGGCGTGTATATCGTACGCAGCACCACCCACAACAGCGCACAGTCGATGCGGATTGTGGTAAGCGAATAAAACCCGTTCTTCCGGAGAAGGGGCCCGCACACCGGCGCCCCTTCACGGGAGACCGCAGCAGTAAACGGAATCTAACATCAAAAAAACATACACATCATGAAAAACACAATGTATAAACTACTCGCCACCATCGCCCTCATCGGTTTTTTCAGCCTGTCGTCCATCGCACAGCCGCCACCGCCCGACAACCACGGTGAAAGTGAGAATCAGCCTGCACCCATCGGTAGCGGCATCGCGATCCTGCTGTCGCTGGGCGCCGCTTACGGTGCCAAAAAAGTGTTCGACGCCCGCAAGAAGATCAG
>JAVIYP010000101.1:0-5427 GCA_031323845.1 Bacteroidales bacterium
AGGTGGCCCTGTCTAATTCTTTTCCAGGAGGTTCCGGAATCCAAGGTGGGTTGAACAGAATCAGGTCGCCGGCACCGGGAACGAAACTGCCCAGCAAATCGGCTTTCTCAATAAAAAGATCATTTTGTCCATCGCCGAAAACCCTGTGAATATCCTGCCGGAAGCTAAAGACGGCATTAGGATTAATGTCGGTGGCGTGTATTTCCCTGATGCCGTGTTTCAGGAGAATGAAGCTGAGGATGCCGCATCCGCAGCCGATGTCCAGCACCCGCCTGAAATTCCGGTGTTCAGGCACCCAGCGATCAAACAAGGTCAAATGATCATAACGACTTGGGAAATAGGTACCGTAGAACGGATGTACAAGATGGTTGAGCACAGGGTACTGAATGCCTTTCTGAAACCATTGCCACGCACCGTTCATCCCGAGATAATCGGTGAATGTCATCAGAAACACCCCGGTTTCAGGATAAAAAGCTGAGATCCAGGGATTAGCAGGCGATTTCATCAGCTCCGGGAAATGGTCCCTGAAACTGATCCAGATACGCGACTGAAGCGTAAAAAGTGCCTTGCGGTGCCGTCGTGACGATGGATAATCCGACACAGGAAAACGTTGTTCAACGTATTTTTTTAACCAGGCATAGAAACTCATGGCAAAACCGTAAGTGCCCGTGAGGCAAATGTTTTGCCCATTTTGTAATCGCTTTAGGATGCTGCGGAACGGTGTGCCGGGGCCCGCTTCTGTGTACCAGGAGCCGGGAGAGCGTATGACGGGTGTTATAAGGTCGGAAGGCAGCTTCATAAAAGCAAAAATAGTACTTTTTCTGTGTATAACTAACAATTGCTGTGACAAAATGACGGAATTATCCTTCATATTTGCTGCAAAAATGCCATAAAGGCAGTATTTGGGATAGCAAAAGCAAGTTATATTGATTGGCATATCCTTTGAAGATTTTCTGATGAAATTAATCCAGTATTAACCAAAAAAAATGGAGGGTCAAGCTATGTTACCAATGTTAAGAAGAACTCGTGGCAGTGTGCCTGGTTTTTTTGATGACTTTTTCGGCAAAGATTTGACTGACAGCATTTTCAGCGACAGGCCTGGTGTTAGTGTTCCCGCTGTGAATGTAAAAGAGACCGATGATGACTTTTTAATCGAAGTAGCGGCGCCCGGATTGGACAAAAAAGACTTCAACGTTGATATTGACAACAATGTGTTGAGCATCTCATCCGAAAAAGAGGTGAAAAATGAAGAAAAAGAGGAGGGTCGCTACATGCGCAGAGAGTTCAGCTACGCATCCTTCAGCCGGTCTTTCAGCCTGCCTGATGCTGTCGATGCCGAAAAAATCAAGGCTAAGCATAAGGATGGTGTCCTGACGATTACCATTCCCAAAAAAGATGAAGCCAAACGCAGGCCACCAAAGCAAATTGAAATTTCATAAACACAGAAACGGGCACACGATAAAGGGAGAAAGCACCAGACTTTCTCCCTTTTTTATTTGTTTAATATTGCCCTATTGCTCAGAAGGTAAACCCGAAGCGGTAAAAAATGACCTGTGTCAAGTTTTCAGTGCCCGGTAGCTTGTTAATTCTCACGCATCACAAAGTCATCATATTCAAGCTCAAAACGAAGTTTGTGCTTTGATTCTTCTACGGCAAGTGCCATGAACACCTTTTTCAACTCAGGGTTATCGGTACGTTCCGAAAGTTTGGTGTAAAGCTTGAAAGCAGCTTTTTCGCGTTTCATGGCCAGCACCAGTGCATCACGGTACTCCATATCGTCAGTTGGCTGTGCTGAAACCACATAGTCAGAGATCTTCAGGTCGTTGATCTTCACCACTTCCATATCAAAGATTTGCTCATCCTTGATCTTTTGCAACCGGGCTTTATGTCCGACTTCCTCTTTGGCAAACTGAAGAAAAACCGCCTTCATTTCAGCGTTTTGCATTTTTTCTGCCAGAGAAGTATAGAAATCAACGGCGTCCTGTTCTGATTTCATGGCGAAATCCAATATTTCATCAAGTGAATTAAATGTTTTCATATACCTGGGTGTTGATGTTAATGATCGTATTGAGTTATTATAATAACATGGCCATGCTGCCTGAGGTCAGAATGCCTTGCGCTTTGGCGCCGGCGGCTGGGTCTATTCAGTAAATGCTTGCTCCCATTCGGAATTGAAGCGTTTTAAAAGGTAATCACATCCATGGCGGAAAACCTTTTTCTTATCTTCATCCGTGGTAGGGGCAAGTGTGCAGAGCCGGTCGTTGCCTGTTGGTTTTTGCATAAGTGCAGCAGCCTCCAGCATCACATCAGCCGGTGATTCATAATCGGCTTTCAGTCCAAAAGCAAGATGCAGCTCCTTCAGCTGTTCAAAAGAACTTTCTTCCAGCGGGCTTTCAAAACCATTGCTGAACTGCTGAATGAATTTTTGCGTGTTGCTGAAACTGCCTCCTGTCTCAATGGGCAGAGATGCCGGCATGATGAGATCGGCCTGCATGGCTGTTTCGCTCATGAACATGTCCTGGACAAGCAGAAAATCGGTTTTTTTGAGGAGCGACTTCATGGCTTCCTTATCCTCTGCACAACCCAGGGGGTCTTCACCGAAAATAAAGGTGTTTTTGATCTTATTCAGGGCCAGCAGTTCATCAGGTGCATGACCATTTTGTAAAGGCAGATGAGTTGCACCCCATGCCTTCTTCAATAAGGCAGCTTGTTCCGGGTCATGTGCGTCCAAACCTCCGACCAGGGTGTTGTGTACGGCACCCATATCGAACAGGCCCTGGCTGTTGTTTTTCTCCTTCAGTGCGATAATACCGGAAGCCGACTTACCGGTTTTGCCGGTGATGGCACACAGGTTGCGCAATTCGATGCAGGTATTACCCGAGATGTTTTGTTCGCCGTACATGATCACGGCGTGGGCTTCGCGGTTGAACGCTTCGGCAAAACGGACGATCTCTGCTGCAGTTGTCCCCGCCCTGGAGACAAGCTCATCGAAACCGGTACTCAGAACATGATCGCGGTATGATTCAAAGCCTTCGCAGTGATCACCAATAAAGACACGGTTTTCAAGTCCCTTGCCAAGAATGTGGTGAATGGCCGCCTTGATAAAATAATAGCTGGACCGTATCCGGGTCACCTGATCCACTTTATGGTCCATTGAACTTTGTTCCTTTGTTGTTAGCAGCTCCATGCGGACCTTGTTCCTGAACCTTGCGTTTTGTGCATAAAACCCCGGAACGGCATGTTCGTAGTTTATCTCGCTGTCGAGGATAAAGATTTGCCTGGCGTTGTTTAGCTGGTCGAGGGGAACATTGTGATGACTGTTCTCAAAAAAACCTTCCTTACGCCCCATGTAGTGGAAGCTGTCAATATTGGCGGTGTTTACTCCGGCACGTGCCAGTTTTTGGATCATGTAAAGCTCTTCATTGGGGAGTCGGGCACCGGCGAAAAAGGCATTCTGTTCGGGTGTTACCGCTTTGATCTTCGTTACAATGACCGCTCTCGCTTCCTCAAAACTGATTTCTTTGAATGATCCGTTTTCTTTGATCAGCGGCTTTGTGAGCCTGTTTCTGTCGTTCAGGTAACGGTAGCCGAACTAGGCAAAGCGGCAAATGCTTCCGTCTTTGTTGATCAGGCCGTTTTTTCCGGTTGTCCGGCCAATGAAACCGTTCTTGTGGTGCAGCGTAATGGTGCAACCGACGGAGCAGTAGTTACAGATGGTATCAAAAGCTTCCAGCTGTACCGGCATGGTCTTGAACGGCACATTTTCGGTGATGGCGCCCGTTGGACAGGTGTCAATGCACAAACCGCATGACTCGCATTGGGTGTTTTGCAGGGGGCCGTCCATGCTGGGTGCCACATAGGTTTCAAAGCCCCTGTTTACCAGTCCCAGTGCATTCGCTCCGTTAACTTCAGAGCAGATTCGTATACAGCGGGAGCACAGGATGCATTTGTTGTTGTCTATTTCGACGTATGGATGGTCGAAGTTTACCTGGTATTTTTTGTAATTGCCACCAAAGAGTTTCTGATCAGCCCGGTAGTCGTCGGCGTATTTCTTCAGATCGCAGGTGAACAGCTCGGAGCAGCCGCATTCCAGGCATCTGGCGGTTTCCTTTATGGCGGCCTGATCCGAATAGCCCAGCTCTACTTCGTCAAAGTTATTGCGGTTCTCCGGTGCCAGTGTGGGCATCTCTTCGCGGATTTGCGTAACAAAGCAACCTTCGTAATCTGTTTTTTCCTGCTTCTCAAAATGGTCTTTTTTACTGAGAAATTCAGCAGGCCGGGGCCTGATCGCTTCACCACGCAAGTACTGGTCGCAGCTTTCGGCGGCCACCTTTCCCTGTGCAATGGCTTCTATCAGCGTGGCCGGACCGGTAACGCCGTCACCACAGGCAAAAACATTGCTGATGGAGGTTTGCAATGTCCCCTTAGCGGCATCGATATCGCCCCACCGGTTCAGTTTCAGCGGTTCGCCTGCATGCTCACTGATGTCATCCATAAAGTTGACCACAGTTTTTTGACCGATGGCAGCCAATATGTAATCCAGTTTAACATCGAATTCCGACCCTTCAATCTTGACCGGGCGGCGACGACCCGAGGCGTCGGGCTCTCCAAGCTCCATACGGATGCAGGTCAGCGATTCCAGCCTGCCGTCTTTGTCTTTGTTCACCCGTGCCGGGGCGGTCAGAAACATATAGTTGATGCCTTCCAGCTTCGATTCATGAATCTCAATCGGGTTTGCCGGCATTTCTTTTTCCGTGCGGCGGTAGATGACCGTCACTTCTTCGGCCCCACAGCGTTTGGCGGTGCGACAGCAGTCCATGGCCGTGTTTCCGCCACCTATCACCGCCACCTTTTTCCCGGTAAAATCATACTTCTGGGCTGTCATTTCCATATTGCGGAGAAAATCAATGCCGCTGAAGATGTTTTCCGCATCGTCGTTCTCGCAGCCGATGCCTGTGCCTTTTTGTGAACCGATGGCAAGGATGGTGGCGTCAAAGGATTCTTTCAGGGTTTTATAGCTCAGGTTGTCTCCAAGCCGCTGGTTATAGTGGATCTTAACGCCAAGGCCGGTGATGCCTTCAATTTCTTTTTCAATAATGTCGTTGGGAAGGCGGTAGGGAGGGATGCCGTAGCGAAGCATACCACCGGCGTGCGGACTGGCTTCAAAGACTTCCACGTGGTGCCCTTCCTTTGCCAGGAAATAGGCAGCAGTCAGGCCGCCCGGACCGGCGCCTATAATGGCCGTCTTTTTACCGGTCGCCGGTTTTACTTCAGGCATATAGCGGTTTTCGGAAAACATGTCAATGTCTGAAGTATGACGTTTCAGGTAGTCGATGCCCACGCCGATCTCTTCAACCAGGTTCCGGCGGCATACCAGTTCGCAGGGACGCACGCAAACACGCCCGCAAATAGCAGGCAGCGGGTTGG
>JAVIYP010000102.1:0-5415 GCA_031323845.1 Bacteroidales bacterium
AGATATCTGGCTTTCTGTATCCCTGCTCTGCGAAGCAAGGCACTGTTTGTGGCATCGCCAAACAAAACTACGCTTCCCTGTTTCCGGCAAAGCTCAACCAGGTTGTTATCCTTAACTTTTTCAATAACCACCACCCTGTATCCCTGTTGTGAAAAATCTTTGGCCAAACGCAATCCCCTCTGGCCCAGACCACAAACAACAACATGGTTTCTGTAAAAGCGGATCATCAACATTTGCCACTGCTTGCTGAAAATGGCAAGCAGTGCCTGTATTGCGGCAAAGGCCGCCAGGGCGGGCATAAGGAAGCGGGCTGCGTTCAATTGCCATGGAACGTGCCCTTTTACCGCACCCCCTTCCAGGGCAATAAGTTGCACGGCGCGGTATAGAAGGTCAAATTTGGAAAGGTAGGTTCCTTCAGCTTCAAAGAATCGGTAAAACCCGATATAACCCAAAATGATAGACAGAAACCAAAATGCTACCACCAGCGGCCATTTTAACTCAAGCAAAGCTTTTTTAAACCGTCTTCTCCAAAAAGCCCTGAGTCGCTTCCGCCAGGCTTCTTGTTGCGGATTTCTGTTTTTTGACATAACAACCAATTTTAAAAGATCTGTCAGAACTCCATTAATTCCAGCAAAGATTCAGTTTGTTCTATTTCAATAAAATCAAAGGAAAAATAAATAATAGTCACCCGGAATCCGGACGAATTTTGTTATGCTCATCACTCAGGGTGATCTCTCCACCGGTAAGCTTGCATCGGAAGGTAATGCCGGCTGCACTCAACGGGATTTTAATTTGAGCTTCCATCCCTGTATAGTATATGTATCTTGATCATTTGATGATTCTTCAGAATAATATGCAATTTAATTAAAAATCTTAAATAAGCAACGTCCAGCTAAAAATACTAGCAAACAAAAACCACTGTCCCCACTGCCGGTTGAACATCAAAAAATAGCCCTGGTTTTCCTGGTAAAGAAAATTTGTTTTATTTTCACTGCAAAAATAGCGTAAAGCAGACGCATTGATGCGGGAAGGCCTGACAATGACATGAATTGTCGTTGGGCATGGTAAGGATGGCTCACAGCTATACGCACGCTGTCCGCAAAATTGCAACTGTTGTCAAACAATTATTTTCAGTAATTGTTGGATAATGAGATCAGCTATCGTTGGATGGGCTGGACGCATCATTCCGGTCAGTTCGATGTTATGGATAAGAAATCATGGATTGAAATCCCGGTGGCGAATGCTGCATCTTTAGTTGTGGCAGGACATCCCAGGTAAATTGTTTTACGGCAAGCTGTTTTCTATGGACGTTTTTTTTATCATAGTGATTATATTCCTCCTGCTCAACATAGCCATGGGGCTGTTCCGGGTGTGGAGGGGACCCACGGTCGCGGACCGCTTGCTTACCACCCAGCTGTTCGGCACTACGGGAATGGCCATCTTATTGGTCCTGGCGGGCTATCTGAAGGAGCTTACCTTGCTCAATGTCGCCATTACCTTTAATGTGCTGGCCATTCTGCTGGTAATTGGTCTGGTCCGGGTCTGGAAAAAGAAGAAAGGAGACACGCTATGACGATACTTGAACTGATCACTGTTATCCTCCTGGTGGTGGGTTGTTTCTTTTTCCTGGCGGGAACCCTGGGGGTGCTTCGTTTCCCGGATCTGTTTTCCCGTCTTCATGCCCTTACCAAAGCGGACAATCTGGGGCTTGGCTTTATTGCTGCCGGCATGGCGCTGCATATCGCCTCTCCCTGGGCGGCGCTGAAGATTTTCTTTATCTGGATCTTCACGCTCCTGGCCAGCTCAACATCCTGTTACCTGATCGCCCGTTTCCAGCGGGAACAGTACGAACCGAAAAACGGAAAGGAGCAGGAATGAGTATTCTGATAGACGGCTTACTGGCCATTCTTGCGATTTACCTGGCCTTACAGAGCTTGCTTGCTCCGAGTCTTGCCCAGAGCGTCTTTCTTTTCTTTGCCTTCGGGCTGGCACTGGCGCTGGCATGGATCCGCCTGGGTGCCGTGGATGTGGCCATTACCGAAGCGGCTATAGCGGCCGGTTTTCTGGGCGTTTTGTTTCTTGATGCCCTCAGGGACTTTTCTCCAAACGATTCTAAAAAACAGGAAGACGCCGAAGTTGTCAACGGTCCTGTTTCCCAAAAAAAAGACAGACCCCTTTTGCTGCCCAGACTGGCGCTTGGACTGGGCCTGGGGCTTTTTCTGCTTATTTCACTGGAAGCTGTCTGGCAGATCCCGGAGGGCGGTGGACTGACCGCAGAGGCCGGGGCCCTGCTTCCGGAATCGGGAGTCGAGCATCCTGTCACCGCTGTCTTACTGAATTTCCGAGCTTATGACACCTGGCTGGAGATCGGGGTCATTCTCATGGGCCTTTTGGCCATCTTTGCGGTGGGAGGGATTAAGGCTTACCGAAAGCCCGGAGTGGCTGCCTTAGACCCCTTGCTGCGGCAGGTGATTTTGTTTTTCACCCCGGTTCTCTTTCTGTTTGGAGCGTTCCTTTTATACTTTGGGAAAACCGGACCCGGGGGGGCTTTTCAGGCTGCGGTTTTGTGGGGCGCCATTGGGATCCTGCTTCACCTGGGAGGCCGGCCGGTTTTGGAAGAGATACCCCGCTGGCTGCGTAAACTGCTTCTAACGGTGGGACTTGGGTTTTTCCTCCTGCTGGGTTTTCTCTTCATGACCGGAGGAGGTGCCCTGTTTGAATACCCACCCGCCTATGCCGGAATCCTGATCCTGATCGTGGAAACGCTGGCGGCAATAAGCATTGCCGTAGCCCTGACGGCTATCTTTGCAAGTTTAAATCAAATGAGAGAGGTACCGAACGAAAGTAAAGCCAATTCTTGACCTGGAAGTATGGAAACTTATCAGATATATAGTTTAAGCTCCGCAGTGCTCTTTGTCATCGGTATGGGCGGAGTCTTTGCGGCGAGGCATTTTATTAAAAAGATTATTGCCACCATTATTATGGGAGGAGGGGTCTTTTTGTGTTTCGTCAGTTTTGCCTATCGTGATGCCCTCGCCTTTGCCGACCCCGTGCCGCACGCCCTGGTGATAACCGGAATCGTGGTGGCAGTCGCCTCAGGTGCTTTTGCCCTTGCGTTGGCGCGTCGCATTTATCAACTAACCGGAGAAGAATCTTTTACAAACGACCAATGACAGCGTTCCCAGCATCTCCATTTCCTGCTCTTCTGGTAGGTTTGCCCGTTCTGATGGCGACACTGAGCCTCTTTTTCAGGTCCGGGAGAAAGGCTTTGGTGGGCCTGACAGGATCACTGCTCACCACGGCTTTGGCGTTAATCGCCTTCTTCGAAGTCATGCGGCAGGGAACGTTAATTCATATCCTGGGAGGTTGGGAGCCTCCCTTGGGAATCCTGTTAAGAATGGATCCCCTGGCGGCGGTGTTTATCGGGATGACGGCAGTAGTGGGCGTTTTTATCAGCCTGTATGCCTGGTGGTATTTCCGTGCCCAGGAAGCCGCTACCGGTGGATTCCCGCTGTTCTGGCCCTTGTGGCTTTTCCTGTGGGCCGGACTGAACGGACTCTTTCTCTCCAACGACCTGTTTAACCTGTTCGTTACCATCGAGGTCGTCGGCATCTGCGCAGTGGCCCTGGCTGTGCTGTCTGGAAAAAAACACGCCCTGGTCGCCGGATTACGTTACCTGCTGGCCGCGATTGCCGGCTCAATGGCCTATCTTTTTGGTACTGCTCTTCTTTACGGAAGCACGGGAGCACTTGACCTTGGACTTTTGGGTCAGGCTTTGGAGCCCGGCGCAACCACAACCTTTGCCCTGGTGGTCATCACCCTCGGGCTCATGATCAAAATGGCCGGCTTCCCCTTTCACTTCTGGCTTCCACCGGCGCATTCCTCTGCACTCGCTCCGGTGAGTGCGCTGCTCTCGGCTTTGGTGGTTAAGGGAGCATTTTACATTTTGCTTCGCTTATGGATGGAAGTCTTTGGGGTGTCACTTGCTTTTGCGGCCGGACAACTCATTGGAGTTGCCGGAGCGGTAGCGGTCATCTGGGGCTCCTGGCAAGCTTTCATGCAGACTAACTTAAAGCTGATTGTGGCCCATTCCAGTGTTGCTCAACTGGGGTACTTGCTGATGATCTTCCCGTTGTTGATCCTGGCACCTGGAGTGCCGGCCGGGTCGGCTGACTGGCTTTCTCCGGTGTGGACAGCCGGAGTCTACCAGGTGATGGCTCATGCCTTTGCCAAAGCCTCCTTTTTTCTTTCCGCGGGAATCATTATTATAGCCATCGGACACGACCGTATAGCTTCCCTGCGCAACCTGGCGGTACGCATGCCCATGACCGTCATCGCCATAGGCATCGCCGGAGTCAGCTTGATCGGGCTGCCCCCGAGTGGAGGTTTTATTGCGAAATGGATGCTTCTGCAGGGAATCTTCCTCAGCGGGCAATGGTGGTGGGCACCCGTGGTGCTGGCGGGCAGCTTGCTGGCCGCAGGCTATGTCTTCAGGATAATGCGGCTGGCTTTTGCCCCTGCCCATGAAAAGGAAGCCCTGCGCCCGGTACCGAAAGCTCTTCAGCTGTGTGCCCTGTTGCTGGCGCTGGGCTCTTTTTTGATCGTGTTGCCGGCCGAACACCTGATACAGTTCCTGGAAAGCAGCGAAGTATTCGGCTCCGGTATAGAATCTTTAGTGGAAGGAGGTGACTATGGAAGCGAATAGTATCCTGCCTTTGCTCATTATTGGCAGCTCCCTCATACCCGGTGTTCTGATCCTGATGCTACGGGAGGATCAGCTCAAAATGCGCACTTTTCTGAATCTCCTTGGTGCCGTTGCCAAAGTCAGCTTAATCGCCTGGGTGTTTGCCGGCCACATGAGCGGTGAAGCGTATAGCTTTGTCTTCAGGCTGGCCCCCGGGTTGGACTTTGTCCTGCGTGTGGATCAGCTGGGACTTTTCTTTGCCACCCTTTCCGGGGTACTTTGGCTCATTACCACGCTGTATGCCATCGGTTACCTGGAAGGCGGAAAGCACCGGAGACGGTTTTTTGCTTTTTTCAGCTTCTGTATAACAGCCGCCACCGGCATCGCGCTGTCGGGAAACCTGATTACCTTCTTCATATATTATGAATTTCTCACCTTGTCAACCTATCCGCTGGTCGTTCATTCCGGAACCGATAAGGCCGTGAATGCTGGCAGAACCTACCTGTGGTACACCATCGGCGGCGGTACGATTTTGTTTTTGGGTATCGTCAGCTTGCATGTGATCGCCGGCCCCGTCAGTTTTGGCCAAACCGATATTATCGCCAGCCTGGTTTCAGAAAACACGACCCAGCTGACCATAATTTTCTTCCTTATGCTGGCGGGCCTGATGGTCAAAGCAGCGGTCTTTCCCCTGCACAGCTGGTTGCCCGTCTCGATGGTTGCCCCGGCTC